>JBKJPX010000030.1:0-133528 GCA_046594215.1 Panacagrimonas sp. | reverse complement strand
CTTCGCGTTGCATCGAATTAAACCACATACTCCACCGCTTGTGCGGGCCCCCGTCAATTCCTTTGAGTTTCAACCTTGCGGCCGTACTCCCCAGGCGGAGAACTTATCGCGTTAGCTACGACACCGATTCGCAGAGCAAACCGACGTCAAGTTCTCATCGTTTACGGCGTGGACTACCAGGGTATCTAATCCTGTTTGCTCCCCACGCTTTCGTGTCTCAGCGTCAGTACAGGCCCAGGCGGTTGCCTTCGCCATCGGTGTTCCTCCGGATATCTACGCATTTCACCGCTACACCCGGAATTCCGCCGCCCTCTACCGTACTCTAGCCCGCCAGTATCGAATGCAATTCCTAGGTTGAGCCCAGGGCTTTCACATCCGACTTAGCGAACCGCCTACACACGCTTTACGCCCAGTAAATCCGATTAACGCTCGCACCCTCTGTATTACCGCGGCTGCTGGCACAGAGTTAGCGGGTGCTTATTCCACTGGTACCGTCAAGGCTTCACGTATTAGGTGAAGCTTTTTCTTCCCAGCCTAAAGTGCTTTACAACCCGAAGGCCTTCTTCACACACGCGGCATTGCTGGATCAGGCTTTCGCCCATTGTCCAATATTCCCCACTGCTGCCTCCCGTAGGAGTCCGGACCGTGTCTCAGTTCCGGTGTGACTGATCGTCCTCTCAGACCAGTTACGGATCGTCGCCTTGGTAGGCCATTACCCTACCAACTAGCTAATCCGACATAGGCTTCTCTAAAGGCGCAAGGTCTTACGATCCCCTGCTTTGGTCTTGCGACATCATGCGGTATTAAACCGAGTTTCCCCGGACTATCCCCCACCTAAAGGCAAATTCCTATGTATTCCTCACCCGTCCGCCACTAGTTGTATTGCTACAACCCGTTCGACTTGCATGTGTTAGGCATGCCGCCAGCGTTCAATCTGAGCCAGGATCAAACTCTCCAATTGAAAAACAAGACTTCAATGGATCGTTTCGTGAACGCTTTCGCGTCTTCCGAAACTTTGAGAGTTATCAAACTGAGCTCGTGTACAACCTCCTGAATAACCAGGATTTGGGCTCACGTTGATACTCATGTGTCACATGGCTTCGCCACGTACACAGGAGCACCCACACAAATCACTTGCTGTCTTTTTAAGGAACTGGCTGAGCGGCTTCGCTTTTCTTCGGGGCCGTCAGCAGGGAGGCGCATTCTACGTAGGGGGAGTTGAGTGTCAACACCGAGTTGCTTGAGAGTTGGTAGGTCATTGATATGTAGATTATTCTTGTTCATGGACGCGCGATCTGCGGCAGGCAATGCGCCTGAGCAATCTGGAAAGGGTCGTTTTTGTCTTTGCCGCCTGCGATACCCAACCGAACCCCTGTTGGCGAATGGTTAAGCTTCCGCCGATAACGGAGATACGAAGATGCGTCGCACCAAGATCGTGGCAACGCTGGGCCCCTCTACTGATCCTCCTGCAGTCTTGCGCCGCGTTCTCGGAGCTGGGGTTGACGTCGTTCGTCTGAACTTCTCCCACGGTCGGGCGGAAGACCACGTTGCCCGCGCGGCTGCGGTGCGCGAACACGGGGAGGTGCTTGGGCGCGACATCGCGGTCCTATGCGACCTGCAGGGTCCAAAGATCCGAATCGAGAGCTTCGCGGCCGGGCCAGTGGAACTCGTGGAGGGTCAGAGCTTCACGTTGGACACGGCTCTGGACCGAAATTCTGGGGACCAAACCATCGTCGGGTGCGCTTACGTCGATTTACCGCGCGATGTGTTGGCGGGCGACGTGCTGCTTCTGAACGACGGCGCAATCGTTTTGAAGGTCAATCGCGTCGAGGGAACTCGCGTTGAAACCATCGTCCAAGTAGGTGGGGCCCTGGGCAACCGCAAAGGGATCAATCGACAGGGAGGTGGGCTATCCGCCAGCGCGCTGACCGACAAGGATCGCGCGGACATCGTGCACGCAGTATCGCTCGATGCAGACTTCATTGCAGTTTCGTTCCCCCGATCTGCGGAGGACATGGCCGAAGCTCGCAGGCTCGTCCGTGAGGCGGGTGGGCATGCCCAGATGGTGGCAAAGATCGAGCGGGCGGAAGCATTGGTAAACCTGGACTCACTGATCGACGCAAGCGACGCCGTCATGGTCGCCCGCGGAGATCTTGGCGTGGAGATCGGTGATGCCGAGCTGCCCGGATGGCAGAAGCGGATCATTTCTGCAGCCAGGGAGCGAAATCGCCTTGTCATCACTGCGACCCAGATGATGGAATCGATGATCGTCAGTCCAATTCCGACGCGTGCCGAAGTGCTCGATGTCGCGAACGCTGTACTCGATGGGACAGACGCTGTGATGCTCTCCGCCGAGACTGCTTCGGGAAAACATCCGGTAAAGGTGGTGGAAGCTATGGCGCGTGTTTGCATCGGGGCCGAGGCGCACCTCCACCTTCGACCAGACCGCTTCCGCCGCCGATCGGGCGGTCACTTCGAGCGCACCGACGAGGCGATCGCCATGGCCACCACGTGGACGGCCGATCAGATGCACGCCAAAGCAATCATCTCGCTGACCGAGTCCGGTTCCACCGCCTTGATGATGTCGCGCACCGAAACGGAGATACCGATCTACGCCATGACACAGCATCAGCGGACGAGGCGCCGAATGAGCCTATGTCGCGACGTCTATCCCATCGCGTTCACGCCGTCTCGGCTCGACACACTTGCGCCGGTACGCGAATCGGTGTCGTGCCTCGTGGAGAGAGGCGTCTTGGCGGTTGGCGACCGCGTCCTGATAACCAAGGGCGATTTCACTGGCCCCGGTGGGACGAATGCGATGAAGATCGTGGTGGTGGGCGACTTGCCGGACGAGTAGGAGGCTTACGATGGGCGACACCAAACGCTTTCTCTGCATCGGCCACCGCGGCGCACGTGGCCACGCGCCCGAAAACACCCTGCTCTCGATCGACACCGGGATCCGCTTAGGGTCCGATATGATCGAATTCGATGTTCAGCTCTGCGATGACCAACTCGTGGTCGTGCACGATCCGCGACTCGAGCGCACGACCAACGGGAAAGGTCGTGTGGATGGAGTGCGCTTTGAATATTTGCGCAGTCTTGATGCCGGTCAAGGGCAGCAAATACCGACCCTGCGAGAGGTGCTGGACTTGGCGGAGGGACGAGTACCGCTCAATGTGGAGATCAAGAGCGCTGCCGGCACCGGCGCGTGCGTCGCGACCGCATTACGCGAAGCGATCACCGACGGATGGGCCTCCAGCCAATTCCTTGTTTCTTCATTCCACCTGCCAGAACTTTACGAATTCAAACAAATCGCTCCGGAAATCCCGATCGCTGCACTGGTTTGCGGTGTACCGCTCGACTGGGCAGCGTGCGGCTCCGAGATTGGAGCGAGTGCGCTCAATATCTCCGCGGAATTCGCGGATGCCAAACTCATCCATGACGCGCACGCCCGAGGGCTGAAGGTGTATGCGTACACCGTCAACCATCCGGACGAGATAGCCCTCCTGCGCGATGCCGGCTTAGACGGTGTCTTCAGCGACTATCCAGATCGCGTGATCGCCTTTCGCTGATCGCTGTCCGCAAAACGAGGGGCCTCGGCATTACTTGGCTTGCGCCTTTGCGAAACGCGTGGCGAGCCATTCAGGTTTCGTCGACGCCCCAACATAGACAACACCGCGGCCGTCAGGGCCGTTGTCTCTAAATCCCGCCGCGTTGCCCGTGCCCTTGAAAGCTTCGATGTCTTTCCACGACGAGAAGACGTAGTAAGTATCGCTACTCAGGACCACGCCGAAGAAGTCCTTGTCCATCCCCCGTAGTTTGCCCTCGTACATTCTTTGAGCAGCCCCTTGGGTCTTCGGATCCTTCTCCATCATTTTCGCCTCATTCTTCGTGAGGCCATAGACGATCGTCTTCCCGCCGGGCCCGCCACCAATCTTCTTGGTGGTGAGCGCAATCTCGTCGGTTTTCAGATAAGTGTTGTAGTCCTTGGCATCGCTCAAGACGTAGATCCGACCGTCTTTCTCGAATTCAAAGTAGTCCTCGTTGTTTAACACTTCCGCAAGGCGCCTGATTTCAAGGTCCTTGTCGTAGCTTTTTTCGGCGTCAGCGCCCATCCAACGGCCAGGTGTCGCGCAAGCGGACAAGCACAAGCCAACCACCGCGATCATCGCGGCCGAATCGAACATTTTCACGCCCATCTCCCTGTTCCAACTGAGTTCGTAACCACGAAGATGCCCGAACAGCATTGCGATCTGGTTACAAATTGCGCCGCACCTTCGTAATAGGGCTGACGCGCAAATTGCGCTAAGGTGCCTCCTTCCTGTTCCAGCTGATGGCGGAGGCCGCATGGACTCACCGGCCAAGCACGAATTTCAACCTGCTGACCTTTACATCAATCGAGAGCTCTCACTGCTCGAGTTCAACCGGCGTGTGCTCGATCAGGCCAAGGACGAGACCATTCCCTTGCTTGAGCGCCTCAAGTTTCTGTGTATCTCGAGTTCCAACCTGGACGAGTTCTTCGAGATCCGGGTCGCCGGGACCCAGCAGATGGCAGACCTGCCGACCCCACAACGCGGGTCCGATGGCATGTCACCGCAGGAGTTGTTGGCCGCGATCAGCGTTCGTGCTCACGCGTTGGTCGAGGAGCAGTACCGCGTGTTCAACGACGTCATCGTTCCCGCGCTGGACAAAGAGCGGATCCGATTTCTTCGGCGAGCCGAGTGGACTTCCGAACAGGACGCGTGGCTCAAGAATTTCTTCGGAAATGAACTAGCGCCGGTTCTTTCTCCGATTGGGCTCGATCCGGCACATCCGTTTCCGCGCATCCTCAACAAGTCTCTCAACTTCATTGTCTCGCTGTCTGGGAAGGATGCGTTTGGGCGCAACACCGGCTTGGCGATCGTGCAGGCGCCTAGAGCTCTACCGCGCCTGATCCAGCTGCCGCGCGATATTCCCGGCTCGGGGCCGCACGACTTCGTTTTCCTGTCGAGCGTGATTCACGCCTACGTGGACGAACTCTTCCCTGGAATGGAAGCGAGCGGCTGCTACCAGTTCCGCGTCACGCGCAACTCCGAGCTCTTCGTCGACGAGGAGGAAGCGAAGGATCTTGCGGAGGCGCTTGAAGACGAGCTCTCGCAGCGTCAATGGGGGGACTCCGTAAGACTGGAGGTCGCGCACAACTGCCCCGAGGTGATGTGGCAGCACTTGATGCACGAAATGCAGCTCACCACCGCGGACGTGTACCAAGTGAACGGCCCGGTGAATCTCATGCGGTTGATGGCGATTCCGGAGATGGTCGATCGGCCGGACCTGAAGTACGCACCCTTCACGCAGAAAACTCCCAAGGCGCTGACCGGCGATCTGTTCGCCGCCATCCGCGATCGCGACCAATTGCTGCATCACCCGTACGACTCCTTCATGCCGGTGGTCGAGTTCATGCGCCAGGCGGCGAGGGATCCGCGCGTGCTCGCAATCAAACAAACGCTCTATCGGACCGGAGCGAAGTCGCCGGTGGTCGACGCGCTGGTCGAGGCCGCCAAGAACGGAAAAGAAGTCACTGTCGTCGTCGAACTGCGTGCCCGATTCGACGAAGCCGACAACATCGACCTCGCCGAAAAGCTGCAGGAGGTCGGCGCGCACGTGGTGTATGGCGTGGTCGGCTACAAGACTCACGCGAAAATGTGCCTGGTGATCCGGCGCGAGGAGACGGGTCTGAAGAACTACGTGCACCTCGGAACGGGCAACTACCACCCCCGGACCGCGCGGCAATACACCGACTACAGCTTGTTCACCGCTGATAACGAAATCTGCAAGGACGTCCACGCGGTCTTCCTGCAGCTGACATCGCTCGGCAAGGTGATCAAGCTCCACGCTCTGTTGCAGTCACCCTTCACCCTGGTTAAAGGCGTGCACGAGCGGATCGAACGCGAGACCGAGCTCGCACGCCGAGGCAAGCCCGCGCGTATCGTGGCAAAGATGAATTCGCTCGTGGAGCCGGAGATCATCAGCCGCCTTTACACCGCCTCGCAGGCTGGTGTGAAGATCGATCTGATCGTGCGCGGGATGTGCTCGATACGGCCCGGCGTCGCCGGACTGTCCGAAAATATAAGGGTTCGATCGATCGTCGGCCGCTTCCTCGAGCATCATCGCGTCTTCTGCTTCCACCACGACGGCACTCCCGAGGTATGGCTCTCGAGCGCCGACTGGATGGAGCGCAACCTGTTCCGTCGCGTCGAGGTGGCGTTCCCACTAAAGGACAAGAAGCTGCGGGGGCGCGTGATGGAGCATCTCGAGGCTTACATCGCCGATACGGCCCAGAGTTGGCTGCTGCAAACGGACGGCAGCTACGTGCGCGCGGAAGTGCCGGCGACGGGCGCCACGAAGGCGGTGCAACTGCGCCTGATGGAAGAGTAGGGCGCGGGGCTTAGCCAGCGCCCTTGGCGCGCGCGCGCGCGATTGCTGCGCGCACCTGCGAAGGGCTCGTCGCACCGATGTGATTGCGCGCGGCGAGGGATCCCTGCAGCGTGATGTGCGCGTACACGTCGTCCTCGATCAGCGGGGAGAATCCCCGCAGCTCGTCCAGCGAAAGCTCCGACAACTCGCAGCCCTTCTCGACCGCGCGCGCCACCGTCGCACCCACTGCGTGGTGAGCATCCCGGAACGCCAGTCCCTTTTTCACTAGGTAGTCAGCCAGGTCGGTTGCGGTCGAATAGCCTGCAGCAGCAGCCGCGCGGCAACGTTCCCGCTGCACCGTGATGCTGGGCACCAGCTCGGCGTAGATCCGCACACACGCGGAAACCGTGTCGATCGCATCGAACAGCGGTTCCTTGTCCTCTTGGTTGTCGCGGTTGTACGCCAGCGGCTGGCCCTTCATCAGCACCAGCAGGGCCTGGAGGTCCCCGATCACGCGACCGGTCTTGCCGCGCACCAACTCCGGCACATCCGGATTTTTTTTCTGGGGCATGATCGAACTGCCGGTGCAGAACCGATCTGGCAGGTTCACAAATCCGAACATTGGCGTCGACCAGAGGATCAACTCCTCGCTCCAGCGCGAAAGGTGCACCATGACCAGGCTCGCACAGGCGCAGAACTCGATCGCGAAGTCGCGATCGCTGACCGCGTCGAGCGAGTTCTCGGTAACGCTGTCGAAGCCCAGCTGCTCGGCGACAAAGGCGCGGTCGATCGGATAGACGGTGCCGGCCAGCGCGGCGGATCCGAGCGGCAGCACGTTTACCCGCCGGCGCGCATCGCCCAGGCGCGCGCGGTCCCGCAGCATCTGTTCGCGCCAGGCCAGCATGTGATGGCCGAACGTCACGGGCTGCGCGACCTGTAGATGCGTGAAGCCCGGCATCACGGTGTCCGCCTCGCGTTCGGCGAGGTCCAGCAACGCCAGCGCGAGCCGGTCGATAACCACGACCAGCTCGTCGATCGCATCGCGCAGGTACAGCCGGACGTCCGTGGCGACCTGGTCGTTGCGCGACCGCCCGGTGTGCAGGCGCTTGCCCGCCTCACCGATGCGACGCGTCAGCTCCGACTCGATGTTCATGTGCACATCTTCGAGCTCGGTCTTCCAATCGAATCGGCCCGCCTCGATCTCGGCGCGGATCGCGTCGAGTCCCTTCACGATCGCCTCCGTGTCGACTGCGCTGAGCACGCCGACCTTCTCCAGCATGCGCGCGTGCGCCTGGCTGCCGGCGATGTCCTGACGATAGAGCCGGCGGTCGAAGCTGACCGACTCGCTGAAGCTTTCCATCAGGCTGGACGTGGACTCCGTGAATCTTCCACCCCAAAGCTTGCTGTTGCCGCCGCTGGTCATCGTGGTTCTAAGTGCGAGACAAGCGCCGATTCTATTCTCTCCACCCCTCGCGCAGCGCACCCGGCCGCGCGCCTAAACTGGTCGCCATGAAGCGCATCCACCCGCAGCGCACCAAGCCGCCCAGCCTGATCCCGGATTTCTGTTCCGGGCCGGCCCTGCTGTTCATGGCGGTGGTCATGGAGCTGGTCGCCGTCTGCTTCACGCTTGCCAGCGCCGATCCGAACACGGACCTCATCCGTCGTCTGGCCCTGCTTTCGCTCTACCTGCAATGGATCGGACTGTGCGGCGGCGCCGCGCTCTGCGGCCTGCGCCGGCTGTTCACGGTAGCCAGGGCCGAGGTCGTGTTCGTCGCTTGCTGGATCACGCTGATCCTGATCGTGATGGTCCTCTCGAACGTCGCCTGGCACATGGGAACCAGTCCTAACTTCGCGGTGCTCGACCCGGCTACGCAGCGCGTCGTCTTCATCCTGAGCCACACCTGCATCGCCGCCATCGTCTCGCTGATGCTGTTGCGCTACTTTTGGACCCGCCACCAATGGCAGGAGCAGGTGCAAGCCGAGGGCGAATCCCGCTTCCAGGCGCTGACCGCGCGCATCCGCCCGCATTTCTTCTTCAATGCGCTGAACAGCCTGGCCGCGCTGATCATGATCCGGCCGGCCGAGGCCGAACTGATGGTGGAAGATCTCGCGGACGTCTTTCGCGCCAGCCTCGAGAAGGCTGGACGCATGGCGCCGCTGGTGGACGAGATCGGCGTCTGCAACGCCTACCTGCGCATCGAGAAAGCGCGCCTTGGCGAGAAGATGGAGGTGAAGTGGGACGTGCCCGAAAACCTGTTCAACTGGCCGGTCCCGATGCTGATCATTCAGCCGCTCGTGGAGAACGCTGTGTATCACGGCGTGTCCAAGCTCAAGGAACACGGCGTGATCCGCATCAACATCTACGCCGCACAGCAGGTGCTGATCGTAGAGGTCGAAAACCCGATGCCGCCGGCGGAGGCTTTGAAGACGCGCGGCAACCAGATCGCCATCGACAACATTGCGAGCCGCCTCAACCTCATTTACGGTGAACGCGGTAGGCTTGAACTGGGTCCCGACAACGGCATCTGGCGCGCGCGCTTGTCGATCCCGGAGAAATCCCTGCTGGTGGGAGGAGAGACGTCATGAGGACCTGTCCATGCGTGTAGTGATCGTGGATGACGAGGCGCTGGCCCGCGAGCGGCTCAAACGCCTGCTGCAGGAATTTCCTGGCTACGAGGTCGTAGGCGAGGCGGCGGATGGCGAGTCCGCGCTCGACGTCATCGACAACGAGGAGCCCGATCTGGTGCTGTTGGACATCCGCATGGGCGGCGTCGACGGCCTGCACGTCGCGCGCAGCCTTGCGGAATACGACCCACCGCCCGCTGTGATCTTCACGACCGCATATTCGGAGCACGCGCTGTCGGCGTTCGACGCCAAGGCCTCTGGCTACCTGCTCAAGCCCATCCGCTTGGAGAAGCTCAAGGAAGCCCTGCAGAACGCGCGTCGTCCCACGCGCGCGCAGAAGACCAAGGGCGGCGGGGGGAGCAGCGACGTCAAGCCCAAGCGCGAATTCGTGACCGCCACCACACGTGAAGGCCTGGTGCGCGTGCCTGCGGAAGACATCGTCTATTTCCTGGCCGACCAGAAATACACCACTGTCTGCCATCTCCACGGCGAGGTCCTGATCGAAGAATCGCTGAAAACCCTTGAAGAGGATTTCGCTCCCTGGTTCCTGCGCGTACACCGCAAGGCGCTCGTGGCCACACGCTTCATCGCAGGCCTGGAGCGCGATCGCGGCGGCGAACAGCTGCACTGGCTCACGATGAAGCATGCCAGCGACCCGCTGCCGGTTTCACGCCGACGGCTCGCCGAAGTACGACGCTTCCTGACCGAGAACTCGTGACCCCTAATCGGGCTTGGGCGTGACGTTGCGGATCGCAACACGCGAGTCGCCGCTCGCGCTCTGGCAGGCCGAACACGTCCGTACGCGCCTGCAGGCCGCGCATCCCGGCCTCGAGGTCAGCCTGGTGCCCATGACCACGAGCGGCGACCAGTTCCTGTCCACCACGCTGTCCAGCGCCGGCGGCAAGGGCCTGTTCGTGAAGGAACTCGAGCAGGCCATGCTCGAAGACCGCGCGGATCTCGCGGTCCATTCCATGAAAGACGTCCCGGCCCACCAGCCCCAGGGTCTGGCATTGGTCGCCTTCCTCGAAGGCGAGGACCCGCGCGACGCCTTCGTCTCCAACACCTGTTCACGGCTCACGGACCTGCCCCAGGGTGCGCGCGTCGGCACTGCCAGCCTGCGCCGGCAATCGCTGCTCGCCGCGCAGCGACCCGACCTGCAGATCGGCATGCTGCGCGGCAACGTCGGCACCCGCCTGCGCAAGCTCGACGAAGGCCAGTTCGACGCCATCCTGCTCGCCTGTGCCGGCCTGCACCGCCTCGGACTATCCGACCGCATCCGCGAAGCGCTCGACATCGAGCGCTTCATCCCGGCAATCGGGCAGGGCGTGATCGGCATCGAAGCGCGTGCCGGCGACGCGCGCACGCGCGGCCTGCTGGCGGTACTGCACGACCCGACCTCGGCGACGCGCCTGGCTGCCGAGCGTGCGCTCAACGAACGCCTGGGCGGCGCCTGCACGGTGCCCGTCGCGGGCCACGCCGTGATCGCCGATGGCCAGGTCCGGCTTCGCGCGATGGTCGGCGCCCCCGACGGTTCGCGCGTGGTGCGCGACGAGATCGCCGGCGCGGCGGACGAGGGCGCCGCCCTCGGCACGCGGCTGGCAGAGCGCCTGCTTGCAAAGGGCGGCCGCGAAATCCTCGCCGCACTCGGAATACAGGCCTGAGCATGCGCGCGGGCCTGCGCGTGCTGATCACGCGACCGGCAGCGCAAAGCGTGCAGATCGAAGCCCTGTTGCGGCGGCACGGCGCCCAGGTCCTCGCCCTCCCGCTGTTCCAGATCCAGTCAGTGGGCGACGCGGCTTCGCATGCCCGCCTGCTGGACACCGCGCGGGGCTGGGACGGCTGGCTCTTCACGAGTTCCAACGCCGCACGCGAGACCGCGAGGCTCGACACCGGCATTTGGCCGACGCTCTACGCCATCGGCGAAGCTACTGCGCGGGCTCTCGCCGGGCTCGGTCATCCCGGCGCGCGACACGCCACGACCGGCAGCAGCAGTGAGGATCTGCTCGCGCACGCAGACTTGCAGCGCGTCGACGGCCAGCGGTTCCTGCTGTGCACGGGACAGGGGGGCCGCGACCTGCTCGCCCCGGGCTTGCGCGTGCGCGGCGCCCAGGTTCGGCGCCTCGAGCTGTATCGGCGTGTGGCCGTCGAGCACCCGGCAGCGACGGTCCGCGCCGCGGCCGCGGCCAGCGATGCGATCGTCTGCACCAGCGGCGAGAGCCTCGAACGCCTGTGCCAGCTACTGCCGAACGATCTGCGTTCCGCCGTTCGCTCGCGCTTGCTGGTCGTGCCGAGCCCGCGTGTGTTAGAACTCGCCCGCCGTCTGGGCTTCGCCGAAGTTCGCGCGCCGCAAAGAACCTCGGACGAATCCCTGGTGGAATGCCTCTTCCCGCCTGCGTGACGCAGGTCGAAGATTCCGCCTTTCGCGTCCGCGCACACGATGAACGCCAGTTACGTCGAACCCAGCCTGGAATCCGGCGACACGGGCGCTTCGTCCACGTCGCTTCCGCCGCCCGTGGCGGCGACTTCCGCGCCCACGAAGCCCGCCGCGAGCGGCGGCCGGGTAGGGCTCCTGCTCCTGGTCATGCTCACCCTGGCTGGCGCCGGCGTGCTCGGCTGGGTTTGGTGGCAGCAACGAGAGCAGGTGACGCAGCAGGCCGCCGAACGGGACGCGTTGCTTCAGAGGTTGGACACTCGCCTCGCCTCGCTGGAGACGGCAAGCGGCGAACAGGCCACGCGCCTGTCCGACCAGTCGCGGCTGTCCGACCGCAATGGCACCGATATCGCGGCGTTGCAGTCGCGCATCGAGAGCACGCTCGCCCTCATGAGCCGCATCAGCGAGGACCTGTCGGGCGGCCGTACGCGCTTCCAGCTCGCCTCCGTCGAACACTTGCTCGTGCTGGCCAACGACCGCCTGCAGCTCGAGCGCGACGTGAAGTCGGCGCTGACCGCGCTCGACAGCGCCGACGCCAGCCTCGCGAGGCTTTCCGATCCACAGCTGTTCCCGGTGCGCGAGGCGCTCGCGCAGGAACGCACTGCGCTTCGCGCCGTGCCGGTGCCCGACCTCGCCTCGGCATCGCTGACCCTGGCCAGCCTGATCGACCGCGTCGACAGCCTGCCGCTGCTCTCGCACGCACCGGCGCACTTCGAGTCTGACGACGCGCGCGACGGCGCCCCCGACAGCGTCGAGAGCGGCTGGCGCCGAATGCTGAGCGCCGTGCGCACCGCCGCACGCAGCTTGTTCACGATCCGCCGCGACGACAACGCCCGCGCCCTGCGACTGCTGCCGCCTGAGTCCGAGGCGATCGTCTACCAGGTGCTCACGCTCAAGCTCGAGGGCGCCCGCGTGGCGCTGCTCACCGGCAACTCGGTGGCGTTGCGCGAAGAGGCACGGTCGGCATCGGAGTGGCTCGACGCGCAGTTCAAGGCAGAGGACCCGGGCACCCTGGCCATGAAGGCCGAGCTCGAACGCCTGCAGACCCTGGACCTGAGGCCGCCCCTTCCCGACATCAGCCGCAGCCTGACCGCGTTGCGCGTCCGGCTCGACGCCGGTCGCTGATCCGCTCGCGCCGCCGTGATCCGGTCCTGGGCCCTCGTCCTGCTCGCGCTCGCCGCGGGCGCCGCCGCCGCCTACTGGTTGCGCGCCGACACCGGCTACGTGCTCGTGCACTACCGTGGCTGGACCATCGAGACCTCCGTGCTCGTGCTTCTGGGCGTCGTGGTGCTGGCGACGCCGCTGGTGCTGACCGTGCTACGCGCGCTGATCGGACTGCTGCGCCTGCCCGCCTTCCTGATGCGACTGAGCGTACGCAAGCGCGCCGAGCGGGCACGCGACTCCTTCGAAGCCGGCCTGCTCAAGCTGCTCGAGGGTCACTGGCAGCGGGCCGAAATCGAGCTCGTGCGCCGCGCCGCCGACCACCACGCCTCGCACCTCAACTACCTGGCCGCGGCACGCGCGGCGCAGCGCCTGGGCGCGGCGGACCGTCGCGATCACTACCTCGAACTGGCCGCGCGCGACGCGCCCGAACTCGCGTTCGCCACCGGCCTGACCAAAGCCGAGCTACAGCGTGAGCGCGGTGAAGTCGCCGAGGCCAAGGTCACCGCGCTCAAGCTGCGCGAATCCGATCCGCTGCACCCCTATCCAGTCGAACTGCTCGCAGAGAGCTACGCCGCGCTGGGCGAATGGGCCGAATTGCACGGCCTTCTCGTTCTCACCGAAAAGCTGGAGTCGCCACCGCCGGCGCGCCGGCGCGAACTGCTGAATCGGGCACTGCTCGAGCGCATGCGCGCGGCGGTGACCGACGCCCGACTCGAGTCGCTCAAGCAGCTGTGGTCGCAGACGCCAGCCGACCTCAAGAACGACCCGGCCCTGCGGCTCGAATACGCGAGCGGCCTTTCGCGGCTCAACGCACATGCGGAAGCGGTGGCGCTGGTTTCCGCGGTGCTCGAAACCGAGTGGGACGGCAACCTCGCCAACCTCTACGGCCAGCTGCACGCATCCGATCCGCTCGGCCAGCTCGCGAGCATCGAACAATGGCTCGGCAAGTACGGCGAGAAGCCCGAGCTGCTGATCACCGCCGGTCGCGCCTGCCTCGCCAACAAGCTGTGGGGCAAGGCGCGCAGCTACCTCGAGGCGGTGATCCGTCTCAAGCCCACACCCGCCGCATACCTGGAACTGGCGCGACTCGCGGAGCAGACGCAGAACCTCGACGAGGCGGCGAAGCTGCACCGGCAGGGCCTGGAGCTGGCAGCGCGCTGAGCGGGACCCCGTGGTCTCTTAGCCCAAGCGCTCAATTTCGCGAAGCGAGAGAGCCGGGGCCAGTCCTCTGCTTCCCGGCGACGTGCCGGACTGAAGGGGCGGCGCAAACCTTGACGGCTTCGCCAACGAAAACGGCCGGGTCTCCCCGGCCGTTCTGGCGCGCGCCTGCGGTGTCGCCGGCTTACTTCGCCGGCTTGTCCGCCGGCTTGTCCGCCGGTGCGGCGCCGGCCTTCTTCACTTCGAGCAGTTCCACCTCGAAGATCAGCGTCTGGTTGGGACCAATCTTCACGCCCGCACCGCGCTCGCCATAGCCGAGCTTGGAGGGGATGAAGAACTGATACTTGGCGCCCGGCTTCATGAGCTGCACGCCCTCGGTCCAGCCCTCGATGACGTTGCCGAGCGGGAAGGTGACCGGCTGGCCGCGCGCGATCGAGCTGTCGAACTCCTCGCCATTGATCAGCGTGCCCTTGTAGTGGACGGTGACCTCGTCGGCGGCGGTCGGCGGCGTGCCCGAACCCTCGGTGATGACCTTGTACTGCAGGCCGCTGGCGGTGACCTTCACGCCTTCCTTCTTGGCGTTCTCGGCGAGGAACTTCTCGCCCTCGCTGGTGGCCTTGGTCGCGGCTTCCTCGCGCTGCTTCACCTGTTCCTCCTGCATCTTCTGCGACACCGTGGTCTTGATGGCTTCGCGCGCAGCGTCGTCCATCTTCAGCGTGGCGCCAGCGGTCACGTCATCGAGACCCTGCTTGAGCGCGGCGATGTCCACGTGCGCGGAGACCGGCTTGAGCGAATTGCCCAGGTCGATGCCGATCGCGTAGCCGAACTTCTGGGCGTCGCTGGTCAGCTCGACCGGCTTGGGCGCTTCTTCCTTCTTGGCGCAGGCGAACAGCAGGCCTGCGCAGGCGCTGAGGGCCAGGAGGCGAAAAGTCTTTGACATGAGAATTCCTGTTTGCGGGGGAGCCGGCGGGGCCGGAAAACGGGTAAACCTTCGAGATTATAGCGAAGGAGTCTGAACGGACCCTACCGCGGGCGCGGTCGGACGACGGGAAATGAGCTGCAGCAGAGTCTGACGCGAGTCGTCGGACAAGAGTTCCAGCGAACGCTCGGCGATCTTTAGGATCCGCTCGTCCATGACCAGCTTCTGGTCCTCGCCGATGCTGACCAGACCCACGTCGATCAGGGTGTCGAGATAGCCCCGGAACAGCGTCTTGTCGAAGAATTCGGGAGAATCGCGGCCGGTCAGCACCGCCATGCGCTCGGCCAGAAGCCGGCAGTCCTCCTCGAAGCGACCGCGCGCGATGCTGGCTTGGCTACGGTGCTCGTGGGCCAGCAGCCACGTGGTCATGCAGTAACGCTCCAGCGTCTCGCCCATTACGCGGCCGAGCATCGACAGGATCGAGAACTCTCGGGCGGTCACGTCCGGGCGCACGAGCCAGCCGTCCTCGCGCCGCGTCAGCAGGCCCAGGTTGAGCATCACGCCCAGGGTCTCGCGCGCCACGTTCTCGGCCTCGGCCGGTTCCCAGCGCACAAAGAACTCGGTGCGCAGGAAGGGGTAGAGCGCACGGCAGCCGGTGATCACCAGCTCCTCGGGCAGCGCACCACGGGTGCGGAAGAAGTTCGCGATCAGGCTGGGCAGCGCGAACAGGTGCTGAAGGTTGTTGCGCGCGTAGGTGAGCAGCACGGCGTCGCGATCGGACAGCGCGTAAAGATCACCCCACGGATGCGGAACCGTCACTGCGCGCACGATAGGGATGGCCCACTCCACCGCCGCCTGGGGCGAGGCCTCGGGAATCGCGAAGGTGTCGCTGTACGGCCGGCCCTTCAGCAGCCAGATCAGGTGCCCGACCTGTTCGATCAGCTCCGCCTGCGACACCGCGCGCTCGGGACTCGCGAGCAGGGCCAGCGCGGTCAGGCCCACGGGGTTGGCCACCGCTGCGGCGTTGATGCGCCGGTGGTTCGCCAAGGCCAGCCGCTGCACGAAGGGCTTGAACGAGGTGGGCGCCTTGTCCGGCGAGTTCTTCAGCGCCTCGCGCCAATCCGGCAAGTGCTTGTCGGCGTACTCCTGCAACAGCAGCGGCTCGCCGAAATTGATCTGCACCTGGCCGAAGGACTTGGTCAGCAGCTTGCCGGCCTTGAGCAGTTCGCCCGCGGATTCTTTCTTCTTGGCACCGCCGCGCAGCTCCTTGAAGTAGCTGCCCAGCTCCCAGACCTTGTCGTAGCCGATGTAGACCGGCACCAGCGCGACCTTGCGCGTGGTCTGGCGCAGCGCGCTCTCCACCACCATGCCGAGCATCCCGGTCTTGGGCGGAAGCAGTCGGCCGGTACGGCTGCGCGTGCCCTCGGGGTAGTAACTGATGGAGTAGCCGCGTGCGATCAACGAGTCGACGTAGGCGCGGAACACGGCGGTATAAAGACGATCGCCGGAGAAGCTGCGGCGGATGTAGAACGCACCCGCGCGCCGCAGCAGCCCGCCCGCCGGCCAGAAGTTGAGATTCACGCCGGCCGCGATGTGCGGCGGCACCAGCCCCGCCTGGTAGAGCACGTAGCTCACCAGCAGGTAATCCGCGTGCGAACGATGCGACGGCAGGTAGACCATTTCATGGTTCTGTGCCCACTCGCGCAGGCGTTCCACGCCGTGCACCTGCACGCCGCGAAATACGCGGTTCCACACGTAGCGAAACACGATCTCGAGAAAACGCACTGTCGCCGACGAGTAGTTCGCAGCGATCTCGTCGGCGCACTTGCGCGCGCGGCGCGTGGCTTCGTCGAGCGTGATCTTGGCGTCGCGCGCCTCCTGCTCGATAGCAGTCTTGACCGGCATCGAGGCCATCAACTGGTCCAAGACGACGCGACGCGTCTGCAGCCGCGGCCCCAGAGCCGCGGTGCGCGCGCGCAGGAAATACAGGTGCAGCAGTCGTCCGAGCTTGTTGACCGCGAGCTCCGGCGAAATCTCCTTGGACACGAACTCGCGGAACTGCAGCGGGTCGGCGAAGTTCGCGAACACGTTGCGGCTGTTGACCAGCATGATGAAGAGCTTGCGCACCATGCCCGCCTGCACGCTGTCGGCGAACAACAGCTTCCACAGCGAGGTCTCCTGCCCCGGATCGCGTCCCCAGTAAACCGACACCGGAACCACCTGGGCATCGAAGGTCAGGTCGGCCGCCACGGCTTCGATCACGCCCGACAGCTCGGTCTGGCGGATACGGGTCTCCAGGAACGCGGGCAGATACAGCACACCGGGGCGGTCCACGGTCGGCAGGCTCGTGCCGGTGCGCCGCGGCGCTGGCAGGCCGAGGTCGCGGCAGATGCGGTCGAGCACGAACAAATCGCCCCAGGACCGCGTGGGCAGCAGATAGACAACGGGCCGGCTGGGATCCAGCGCAAGCTTCTCGCGCGGCGCCTCGGGCATGACGCGATAGTGGATCGCGGCGTTGAGCGGCCGGAAAAGCCACCACGCGATCCAGTAGAAAGCGGCGTAAAGCACGCTCATCGTGAGGCGACTCTCCCTAACGTTGTGCGCCTTGTTGTGGCGTCTGGGGAGCGAGTGTAAAAGAATTCGCTTCCCGCACCCCCGATCGAAGCCATGCGCGAAAAACCTCCGGACGCCGTCCGTGCCCGTGTTACGCGTGCGCGAATGGAGAAACTTGCGTGGCTGCTCGACGGCGCACTGCCCGTGCCCGGAACCAAGTTCCGTTTCGGCCTGGATTCGATCATCGGGCTGATCCCGGGAGTCGGCGACGCCATAGGCCTGCTGCTGGGCGCCGCGATCCTGTACGAGAGCGTCCGCGTCGGCGCGCCGCGCGCCATCATCGCGAAGATGGTCGGCAACTCGGTCATCGACACGGTTGGCGGCCTCGTGCCGGGCATCGGCGACCTTTTCGATTTCGCGTTCAAGTCCAACAAGCGCAACGCCGCGCTGCTGGCCGACCATCTCGACTCGATCGACGCGCTGCCCGCACCCGAGCTTGCGCGAGGCGGATCGCGTCTGCTCGCCGTTCTGCTCGTGACCGTCTTCCTGGGCGCCGCGATCGGCCTTCTGTGGTGGGCCTGGTCCTGGCTGCTCCACCGCTGAGTCCCTGAAGGAAATTCGCGAATCCGTGGGAAACGCGCCGGCGCGCGCAACGTCTGGGCCAGGCGGCCTGTGCGTCCACACCTGAAACGGGCGCGTAAGCAGCATTGACGGGCTTCCTGCTCCGCGTCATGGTCGGAACGATCCGCTTCTCCACATCTTCGGCCTTTCGATCGACAACATGACCGAGCGCACCTGGGCTGGCCATCCGCGCGGACTCGCGACGCTGTTCTTCACCGAGATGTTCGAGCGCTTCTCCTACTACGGGATGCGCGGACTGCTGATCCTGTTCATGTCGGCGCCGATCGCCGCGGGCGGACTGGGTTTCGCGGATCGGCCCGCGGGCGCCGTCTACGGCCTCTACACGGGCTGCGTGTATCTGGTCGCGCTGCCCGGCGGCTGGATCGCAGATCGCATCATCGGCCAGCAGAACGCGGTCTGGTATGGCGGAATTCTCATCGCGGTCGGCAACTTCCTGGTCGCCACGCCAATCGTCACCGCCTTCTATGCGGGCCTGTTCGCGATCATCGTCGGAACCGGCCTGCTCAAGCCCAACATCTCGGCCATCGTCGGCGAGCTCTACAAGGACCAGCCCGGCGAGCGCCGCGACGCGGGCTTCTCGCTGTTCTACATGGGCATCAACCTCGGTGCGTTCATCGCGCCGCTGATTGCCGGCACCTTGGGCCAGACGCTGGGATTCCGCTACGGCTTCGCAGCGGCGGGCGTGGCGATGGTGCTGGGCCTGGTGCAGTACCGAATGACGCGTCATTACCTCGGCGAAGCCGGGACGCACATCGAGGCCAACACGCCCGCTCTGCGCGCTCAGGCCTGGAAGCAGGTCGCCATCGGCATCGGGCTGCTGGTGGCGCTGATCGTGCTCGCGGGCTTCGCGATGCGCGCGATGGGCGTGGACATCAATCGCGAGACCATCGCCAACGCGACGTTCGTCTTCGAAGTCGCGTTCGCCCTCGCATTCTTCGGCTACGTGATGCTGTTCGGTGGCCTGAGCCCGGAGCAGGTCCAGCGCGTGGCCGTGATCGCCGTGTTCTTCCTCGGCGCCGCGGTGTTCTGGGCCGGCTTCGAACAGGCGGGCACCACGCTCAATCTCTTTGCGGATCGCAACACCGACCGCAGCCTGCTCGGTGGCTGGTTCCCCGACGGCCAGCACCCTTCGTCCTGGTACCAGTCGGCAAACCCGATCTACATCATCCTGCTCGCACCCTTCTTCGCCTGGCTGTGGATCCGGCTGGGCGCGAAGAATCTCAACCCCTCGGCGCCTGTGAAGTTCGGCCTGGCCCTGCTGCAGCTGGGCCTGGGCTTCGGCGTGATGATCTTCGCGGCGAAGCTCATCGTGGAGAGCGGCGGCAAGGTCGGCCCGCAGTGGCTGCTGCTGACGTACCTGCTGCACACGACGGGTGAACTCTGCCTGTCCCCGGTCGGTCTGTCCTTCGTCACCAAGCTGGCACCGCCGAAGTTCGTCGGCCAGATGATGGGCACCTGGTTCCTGGGCGCCTCCATTGGCAACCTCGCGGCCGGCATCCTGGGCGGTCACGCGGGAGCGTCGGAAGCGGTCGAGATGCCGGGTTACTTTTCAAACATGCTGCTGTTCGGGCTCGGTTGCGGCGCCGTGATGCTGGTACTGAGCCCCGTGATCCGCCGGATGATGCGCGGCGTTACTTGAGAGAGACGTCCAGATGAACCTGCAGGTCCTCCGCCCCGCGTCGCCCGCCCGTCGATCCTCCGCGCTCGTGCTCGTGCTGATGCTAGGCGCCTGCGGGGGATCCAGCGAACAGGCGGCGCCCGCCATCGCGCCGCCGGCCACGCAGGCTCCGGCCCAGAAAGCGGGCCCCACCGCTGCGGACGCGGACGCCTTCGTCGCCGGCGTCGACAAGTTTCGCGCCGACAACGCGGCAACGATGGGCGCCGCCTTCTGGATCGCGCAGACCTACATCACGGACGACGCGCAGCTTCTCGCGGCAAAGGCCACCGAGGAGCAGGCCGAGTTCGAGTCCGCAAAGGCCGAGGAGGCCAAGCGCTTCAACGACACGCCGGGCCTGTCACCCGAAACCGCGCGCGCGCTGACCCTGATCAAGCTCGGGCCGACGATGCCCTCGCCGTCCGACCCCGCCAAGCGCAAGGAACTGGCCCAGCTCGCGGCCAGAATGGACGCCAACTACGGCGCCGGCCAATGGTGCCGACCCAATGCGGCGGGGCAGGAGGAATGCCTGAAGCTGCAGCAGATCGAGAAGATCGTCGACAACGTCGGATTCAAGAACACGCCGCAGCAGATCGAGGCCGCATGGAACGGCTGGCACCAGACCTCGCGGCCGATCCGCAAGGACTACCAGCGCTTCGCGGACCTCATGAACGAGGGCTCGCGTGAACTCGGCTTCAAGGATACCGGCGAGCTGTGGCGCGGCGGCTACGACATGACGCCGACCGAGTTCGAAGCCGAAGTTGAGCGCCTCTGGACCCAGGTCAAGCCGATGTACGACGACCTGCATTGCCTGGTGCGCGACAAGCTCAACAAGAAGTACGGCGACGCCATCGTGCCCAAGGATGGCCTGATCCCGGCACACCTGCTTGGCAACATGTGGGCGCAGGAGTGGAGCAATCTCTACCCGCTGCTCGAGCCCTACCCGGGCCAGAACAATCTCGACGTGTCGAGCGCGCTCCAGAAGCAGCGCGACGAGGAGTACCGAAACCTTCTCGCGGCGTTCAAGGGCAAGCCCACGCCGATCGACATCGCCGAGCTGAATCATAAGGCCGACGCCGCGCAGGCCGTCAAAATGGCTAAGACCGCCGAGGATTTCTACGTCTCGCTGGGCTTTCCCAAGCTGCCGGACTCATTCTGGAGTCAGTCGATGCTCGTTCGGCCGCGCGACCGCGAAGTGGTCTGCCACGCCAGCGCCTGGGACATGAACCTCAAGGGCGACGTGCGCATCAAGGAATGCATCGAGCCCTCCGAGGAAGAACTCACGACCATCCACCACGAGCTCGGGCACGTCTACTACTACCTGTCGTACAACCACCTGCGCCCGGTCTTCCAGAGCGGCGCCAACGACGGCTTCCACGAGGCCATCGGCGACACCATCACCCTGAGCCTGACCCCCGAACACCTGAAGAAGATCGGCCTGGTCGGCGAAGTGAAGAAGAACGACAAAGCCACGATCAACTCGCAGATGAAGCTGGCGCTCGACAAGATAGTGTTCCTGCCCTGGGGCAAGCTGGTGGACCAGTGGCGCTGGAAGGTCTTCAACGGTGAGATCAAGCCCGAGGACTACAACACGGGATGGTGGAAGCTGCGCGAGCAGTACCAGGGCGTGTCGCCCCCCAACGTGCGCAGCGAGGAAGATTTCGACCCGGGTGCGAAGTACCACATTCCCGGCAACACGCCGTACACGCGCTACTTCCTTTCCTTCGTGCTGCAGTTCCAGTTCCAGAAGGCACTGTGCGACGCGTCCGGTTTCAAGGGTCCACTCAGCGAGTGCGACGTCTACGGCAACGCCGAGGCCGGCAAGCGCTTCGCCGAAATGCTCGCACTGGGCGCCTCACAGCCGTGGCCCGCCACGCTCGAGAAGCTAACCGGCACGCGCAAGATGGACGCGTCGGCAATCATGGAGTACTTCGCGCCGCTGATCGCCTACATGAAGGAGCAGAACCAGGGAAAAAGCTGCGGGTGGAAGACGCCGGACGCCGCCACACCCGCTTTGCCGGCACCCGCCGCCAGCGCTTCGCCCACCTGATCCGGTCATGAACCCGCGCTATTCCAACACGGCCATCTCGCTGCACTGGCTGATCGCGCTGCTGATTTTCGCCGGCTGGGGCATGGGCCTGTACATGGCAGACCTCAAGCTGTCGCCCGAGAAGCTCAAGCTGTTCTCCTGGCACAAGTGGATCGGGATCACCGTGCTGTTGCTCGCTTGTCTTCGCGCCGCGTGGCGTGTGACGCACGTACCGCCACCACCCAACCCAGCCCACCCGGCCTGGCAGCGCCTGGCCGCGAAACTTGCGCACCTTGGCCTGTACGCGCTGATGTTCGCGATCCCGCTCAGCGGCTGGATGTTCAGCTCGGCGTCGGGCTATTCGGTGAAATATCTAGGCCTGATCCCGCTGCCCGACCTCGTGGACAAGAACAAAGAACTGGCGAACCTGCTCAAGGAAACCCACGAGCTGCTCGCCTGGGCGCTGGCCGCCGTCGTCGTCGTGCACATCGGCGGCGCGCTGCAACACCATCTCTTCCATCGCGACGACACGCTCGCGCGCATGCTGCCTTGGGTGCGGCGTCGACGGAGTGCTTCCTGACATGAGACGTCTGTTGTCCATCGCGCTGCTCGCCATCACGCCCACGCTGCTCGCGGCAGCCACCGCGAGCCCGATCGATGTGGGCAAGAGCAAGCTCACGGTGGCGTTCACGCAGATGGGCGTCAGCGTCGACGGTACGTTCAAGACCTACAAGGGAACGGTCGCCTACGATCCGGAGAACGCCGCGGCGTCGTCGGCCGAGCTGAGTATCGACACCGCGAGCTTCGACATCGGCGACGACGACTACAACGCCGAGGTGCGCAAGAAGGAATGGTTCGACACCGCGACGTACCCGGCTGCCACGTTCAAGTCCACCGCGATCAAACCGCTGGGCGCAGACCGCTTCGAAGCCACCGGGACGCTCAGCCTGAAGGGCAAGACACAGACCGTGAAGGTGCCGGTGTCGGTGAAGGCCGAAGGCAAGGGGCGCCGCTTCGAAGGCGAGCTGCCGATCTCGCGCACCGCGTTCGGCATGGGCGATCCCCAGTGGAACGAGGTGCTCGAGGACAAGGTCGTCGTGAAGTTCGTAATCGTGACGCCAGCGGGCTGAATTTCCGACGTCGTCTTCTCGGCATTTTTGATCAAGCTTCTCTACCACTGGAGTCTTTCGTCATGCGTCTTTCCCTCCTTGCAGCCGCCACGCTCGCCGCGGGGCTCGCACTGCCCGCCCTCGCCGCGCCGGTGAACTACAGCATCGATCCCGCTCACACGTATCCGAGCTTCAAGGCCCCGCACATGGGCATCTCGTTCTGGCGCGGCAAGTTCAACAAGTCGTCCGGCAAGCTGGTGCTGGACCAGGACGCCAAGACCGGCACGGTCGACATCTCGATCGACGCAACCAGCGTCGACTTCGGCCACGACAAGATGAACGAGCACGCAATGGGCGAGGATTTCTTCAACGCGAAGAAGTACCCGACGATCACCTACAAGGGCACGATCAAGCTCGACGGCGACAAGGGCGAGGTCGACGGCCAGCTCACGCTGCTGGGCGTCACCAAGCCCGTGAAGCTCAAGATCGAGAGCTTCAGGTGCATCCAGCACCCGTTCTACAAGAAGGAAGTCTGCGGCGCCGATGCCGAGGGCGAGTTCAACCGTGCGGACTTCGGCATGACCAAAGCGGCCGACGGCGAACTGGGCAAGGTCAAGCTGCAGATCCAGGTCGAGGCCCTGAAGGACGGCTGATTCTTTCCCGCTCTGAAAACAAAAAAAGGCCGGGCGATGCCCGGCCTTTTCCATGCTCGACCGCCAGCAGCTGGTGCGAAGGGAACCCTGACTCCTTGAGCACCGAACACGCCTGCAGCTTGTACTCGCTGTAGAAAGACTCGCGACCGATCTTCTCGGCCGTCACGTGCTCAGCGTTCGTCGCCCAGTTGCGCTGCGACGCCTCGTCGGCAAACTCCACGACCGTGACGCGCCCGCCGTCCTCCGCGACGAAGACCTTGTGTGACACGTCGTCCGGCATCGTGCGGGCCGGTTCGCCCATCTTCGGCGCCACTTGGAAGTAGTCGGGGCGTCCGTCCTCGCGCAGGCGCGAGCGCAAAACGCTCACGACCATGCGCGCGCCTAATCGTCCATGCCCAGTTCCTGGATCTTGCGCGTCAGCGTGTTGCGGCCCCAGCCGAGGCGGCGGGCAGCTTCCTGGCGCTGGCCCTTGGTGGCCTGCAGCGCAGACTGGATCAGGGTGCGCTCGAACACCGGCATGGCCTCGTCGAGCAGCGCGCTGCGGCCGGCTGCGAATTCACCGTCGGCCCAGGCCCTGAGCGTGTCGAACCAGGATTCGTCGCGCGCCGGGCTGAGCGCCGATGGCTGCGGGATCGACGCTGGTGTCGCCGCGGCCTCGCCCGTCGTGGACGTCGGCCTTGCCATCGGCGGCGGCGTGAACGGCGGCGGTGCAGGCGCTGCTGCCACGGCCTCGGAAATCGACACGCGCACCGCGGGTTCACGCAGTTCTGGCGGCAGATCGTTCAGGTGCACATCCTGCCCGGGCGCCATCACCGTCAGCCAGCGACACACGTTCTCGAGCTGGCGCACGTTGCCGGGCCATGCGAAGCCCTGCAGCCGTTCCATGACCTCGGGCGTGACCCGCTTGGTCTCCGACTGCAGTTCCTTGGCAGCGGACACCAGGAAGTGGCGCATCAGCAGCGGGATGTCCTCGGCACGCTCGGCGAGGCTTGGGATGCGGACGCGGATGACGTTGAGGCGGTGATAGAGGTCCTCGCGGAAACGTCCTTCCTTCACCAAGGTTTCCAGGTCCTGGTGCGTAGCGGCAATCACGCGCACGTCGACCTTCACCGGCGAGACGCCGCCCACGCGGTAGAACTCGCCGTTCTGCAGCACGCGCAGCAGGCGCGTCTGCAGGTCGGCCGGCATGTCGCCGATCTCGTCGAGGAACAACGTGCCGCCATCGGTCTGCTCGAAGCGGCCCTTGCGCTGCGTCTGCGCGCCCGTGAAGGCGCCGCGCTCGTGGCCGAAGAATTCCGACTCCATGAGGTCCTTCGGAATCGCCGCGGTGTTCACGGCGATGAAGGGCTTGGAGACACGCGGGGAATTGACGTGCAGGGCGCGCGCGACGAGCTCCTTCCCGGTACCCGATTCGCCCGTGATCATCACCGTGATCTGCGACTGCGACAGGCGACCGATCGCGCGAAACACGTCCTGCATCGCCGGCGCCTCGCCGATGATTGCAGTCGATCCGAGTTCCGGCAGCGGCTCCGGCGCGACCCGTCGCGCGGCGGCGCGTCGCACGAGCTCGGCGGCCGCGTCCACGTCGAAGGGCTTGGGCAGGTATTCGAACGCACCGCCCTTGTAGCTGGCCACGGCGGCGTCGAGGTCGGAGTGCGCCGTCATCACGATCACCGGCAGGCCGGGCTTCTCGTGGCGCACGCGCTCCATGAGCTCCAGGCCTGAAACGCCGGGCATGCGGATGTCGGTGATCAGCACGTCCGGGGTGTCTTCGGACAACGCGTCGAACAGCTCCGCCGCGCCTTCGAAGGTCTGCACCTTCATACCGGCGCGCATCAGCGACTTCTGCATTACCCAGCGGATCGACTCGTCGTCGTCCACGACCCAGATTTCCAATGCCTTGGTCATATTTTCTTCTGCTTCATCCGTCGTCAGCCGGCTTCCCCACTCAGGGGCAGGTACATCGAGAACACGGTGCAGCCGGGCCGCGAGCGGCACTCGATCACGCCACCGTGTGCATGGATGAGGTATTGCGCCATCGGCAGACCCAGGCCGGTGCCTTCGGGCCGCGTTGTGACCATCGGGTAGAAGATGCGGTCGATCATCGACGGCGCGATACCCGGGCCGTTGTCCTCGACATCGATCTGGATCACCAAGCGATAGCGGTTGCCGCCTATCGTGAACTGCCGGCGCGTGCGGCTGCGCAGGGTCACCGCGCCTTCGCCACGACCGCCGGCGATCGCCTGCATCGCGTTGCGCACGACGTTGAGCACGGCCTGGATCATCTGCTCGCGGTCCGCGACGATCTCCGGGATGCTGGGGTCGTAGTCGCGTAGGAACTGGATATCCAGCGCGCCCTCGGCCTCGCAAAGCTGCCGCACGTGTTCGAGCACTTCGTGGATGTTGACCGGCGCCTTCTGCGGCGCGCGGTTGGGGCCGAGCATGCGGTTGACGAGGTTCTGCAGCCGGTCGGCCTCGCGGATGATCACGCCCGTGTATTCGCGCTGGCCGCTATCGGGCAGTTCCTTTTCCAGCAGCTGGGCTGCGCCGCGGATGCCGCCGAGCGGGTTCTTGATCTCGTGCGCCAGGCCACGGATCAGTTCGCGCGAGGCCTGGTGCTGCGACAGCAGCAGCTCGTCTCGCGAGATGCGCAAGTGGCGATCCAGCGACAGGCACTCCATGAGCAGGCCGCTCCCCTTTCCCAGCAGGATCGGCGTGACGGTGCAGTCCAGCGTGATGGACTCACCAGCTCTACGCAGGCCCATCTCGCGTTCGATGAAGCCGGTGCCGGAATCGAGCGCGCCCTGGAGCCGCTTGGAATGCGGCGAGAAGGAAGGAATGGCCTGCAGCAGCGGTTCGCCCACCGCGTGCCGGCGGCCGACCTCGAACAGGCTTTCACCTGCGGAGTTGATGGAGGCGACGGACAGCTTCGCGTCGAGGCAGATCACGGCCGTGGTCAGACCGTCGAGCACCACGTCGGAGGCCACGCGCGAGCGGGGCACGAATTTCATGAAGCCGAAATTGCAAAAGACGCGCCACGCGAGCGCCCCGAAAGGCTATCGAATCCCGGCGGTCTTCGCACCGTTGTGGTGCATATGCCCGCCGAACGCACCGAGCTGCTCCGAATTCGTACGCACGCCCCAGTCCCGCGCAGGCAGCCTTTTTTCCAATCTCCTCAGGGCGTTGGATTCATCGGCCGCGGGTTGGGACGGTTTGCATCGCGCTCCGCCTTCCGCTCCTGCGTCAATTGCACCGTTGGCGGCTTCATGTGGACGATCACCGGGGCCGCGCGGCCCACCTCCTTGCCCCCGCCGTTGATGGTGACCACGGTGAGCATGTGCTCGCCACGTTCGACGCCGTCCATGGAGTAGTTCAGCGCGCGGGTCGGCTTGTCGTTCCGTGCGGTGCCGTCCAGCAGGTAGAGCAAGCCGTAGCCATCTGGCAGCGGCTGGTTCATGCGCACGCTGACGGGCAGGGTGCGGTCGTCACCGCGGAAGGTCTCGTCGGGAGCGGGTGACACGATGCTCACGCTCAGCGGCGCGGCACCGGTCATGTCGGGGCCGCTTGGCACGGCCGAAGACGGCGCCGAGGACGAAGACGCGGAGCCCCGGGCCGGCCCGACCACCTGGATCGGCGGCAGCACGATCGGCTTGGCGTTCTTGCTGGGCGGCGTGTCCGAGTAATGGACCACGCCATCCGCGTCGACGGTCTTGTAGACATCCGTCGCGGCCACGGGACCCGACATCGCCGTCGTCATGCCGATCACTGCGAGTAACCGAATTCGAGCCATGAGCGCCGCCATCACGTGGACGTATCGATGGTAAAGACAGCGCCCGAGCTGTCAACGTTTCCTAAGCTGCCTGCTCCAGCTCGACGAGTGCTTCCTCGAGGTGATCGAGCAGCCGCTGCACGCTGGGCAGCGTGCGCCGGCACGCGATGAGACCAAAGTCGACCTGCTCGGCGCGGCTGACCAAGGTGATGTTCAGCGCGATGCCGTCCATGACCAGCGAAACCGGATACAGACCGTCGAGTTCGCAGCCCTGCCAGAACATCGGCGTGCGCGGGCCGGGCACGTGAGAGATCACCACGTTGATGGGCATGCGCTCCCAGTTGCCCGCCATGTTCACGAAGCCCGGCGCAAGCAGGCCCACCGCGTAGGCCAGCAGCTCGTTCTGGTTCATCGACTGGAATCGCTGCTTGTTGTAGTCCATCGATCCCTTGATGGCCTCGAAGCGCTTCACCGGATCGGCAATGTCCGTCGCCAGGGTCGCGAGCATGAAGGTGACGGCGTTGCCGGGCTCGGCGTTATCGCGGTCGCGGTGCAGCGACACGGGCACGCCGGCGACCAGCGGCTTGTCAGGCAGGGCGTTGAGGCTCGACAGGTAGCGACGCAGGGCGCCCGCGCACATCGCCATGACCACGTCGTTGAGCGTGCCCTCGAGCGTCTTGGCGACCGCGCGCATGCGCGCGGTCGAGTACGACTGCGCGGCGAAGCGACGCGAGGCCGTGATCTTCTGATTCAGGATGCTGCGCGGCGCGCGCAAGGAGGTGACGACGTCGGGGTTGTGCGAACGCGCGTCGCGGTAGGTCTGCCGCAGTTCGCGCAGCACCTTGGGCGCAGAGACCGCAGCCGCGCGCAGGCGGTCGATCTTGCGAATGGCTTCGCGCAGCACCGGCGTGGGCCGGTGGCCACTGCCGATCTCCCAGGTCGGCGGCATGCCGGCGGATTCGATCGCGTCGGGGGACATCGACTTCATGAACAGCCGGATTCCGGACACCCCGTCCACGACGGAGTGGTGGATCTTCATGTAGGTGGCGATGCGCCCGTCCTCAAGCCCCTCGATCAGGTACACGCGCCATAGCGGGTAGGCGCGGTCCAGGTGCGCGCTGTGCACGCGCGAGACCATGGCCAGCAGCTCGCGGATGCGGCCCGGCTTGGGCAGGGCCATGTGCACGAAATGATGCGCAAGGTCGAAGTGCGGATCGTCCTCCCAGTAGAAGACGCCCAGCCGCGACAGCGGCCGGCGATCGAAGGGTGGGGCGACCGAGCTCGACTCGGCCAGCTGGGCCGCGAGCTTCGCGGCGAAATCCGGCGGCGATCCGGCGGGTGGCGTGAACAGCGACAGGGCACCCACATGCAGCGGCTGGTGGCGCCGCTCGAGCAACAGGAAGGCAACATCGGTGGGCGAAAGTCGTCGCATCGAGGTCTCCGCAGGCATGCGCTCGTGTCCGGTGCGTCTGGGCGGCGCCGGTTTGTGGCCAGTCTATCCGCTTCCCTCTGCGCGCCGACTAGCCGCCGTGGCCCGTTAAACTTCGCCCATGACGCCCCACCAGATCCTGCTCGAGAGCGCGCCGAATTTTCGAGATTTCGGAGGCCACGCCACCAGCGACGGCCGCCGCGTGCGCCGCGGTCGCCTGTTCCGTTCCGAACTCCTGCTCGAGATGAGCGAGCGCGACCTCGCCACGCTCGCAAGCCTGGACATCGGCCTGGTCTGCGACCTGCGCAGTCCCGGCGAACGCCGCCGCATGTCCAACGACTGGCCGAAGGACGCGCCGTTCGAGCTGCTGGCGCTGGACCTGGGTTCCGGGCTCTCGGCCGTACAGCCGGACAAGTGGAGCCGCAAGCTGGCCGATCCGGCGTTCGACAGCGTCCGCGCGCACGAGGCGCTGGCCGAGAACTATCGCCGCATGCCGGAGAGCTACGTGGGCGACCTGCGCGCGCTGTTCGAACACTTGGTCAAGCCGGGTGCACGCGCGGTGCTCGTGCACTGCGCGGCTGGCAAGGATCGCACCGGCTTCGTGTCGGCCATGCTGCTCGCAGCGCTGGGCGTGCCCCGTCAGACGATCGTGCAGGACTACATGGCGACCGAGGGACGCTACAGCTTCGAGCGCCTCATCAGTTCGCGGCTGCGGTTGGTGCTGCACGTGGACACTCTGCCCCGGCACGCCGAGAGCGCGCTGCGCGTGCTGGCGTCCGTGCGGCCCGAATTCCTCGAGGCCGCCTACGAAACGCTGAGCGGGAAATACGGCGGTGTCGAGCGCTATCTCGAACAGGAGTGCGCGCTCACGACGGAACGCCGCGAGGCGCTGCAGGCCGTGCTGCTGGAAGCCTGAGCTTTTACATTCAGGGCGGTCTACAGAGCCCCCAATAGACCCTCCCCAGGCCGGTTTGCGGAGGCCCGGTAACCCCGTCTATTTTTCACAGCCGCTGGGTCCGGGCTACGGTTCGCTCCTGCTCCGCTTCCTGCCCAACACGTTCAAGGGTCTGACTCCACCGATGCACATCTCGCTCCACGCCCAGCAGCGCCCGACCGATCCCGCCATCACGATGAGCGACGGCCGCCGCCTGAGCTTCGGTGAGCTCGACCGTGCCTCGATCGCCCTGGCCAACCAGCTCCACGGGCTCGGGCTGCGGCGCGGCGACGTGATCGCGATCCTCATGGAGAACCGACCGGAGTATTTCGTCGCGGCCTGGGCGGCGCAGCGCCTGGGCCTGTACTACACGCCGATCAACTGGCACCTGAAGCCGGACGAGGTCGCGTACATCGTGGCCGACTCCGAGTCCTCCGTGATGATCACCTCGGCGGCGCACCGGCAGACCGCGGCCCGCGCCGCCGAAGGCAGCCGCTGCACGCGCACGATCAACGTCGACGACGCGGACTGGGATTCGGTGCGCGCGGCGATGGAGACCTCGTCAACGGTCACCGTGACGCACGAGCCCGCCGAAGGCCTGGTGATGTTCTATTCCTCCGGCACCACCGGAAAGCCCAAGGGAATCAAGCGAGCGCTCGACGGCCGGCCCTTCGGTACGCCAGCGCCGCTCGACAAGTTCCTGGCCGCGTATTACGGCGTCGATGGCACCACCCACTATCTCTCGCCGGCACCCATGTACCACGCCGCGCCGCTGGGCTGGTGCATGGCGATCCTGCGTGCCGGCGGCCACGTGATCTGCATGACGCACTTCGACGCAGCCGATGCGCTGCGCCTGGTCGCGCAGCACAAGATCACGCACGGGCAGTTCGTGCCGACGATGTTCGTGCGCATGCTCAAGCTGCCGGAGGAAGAGCGGAAGGCGCACGACGTGTCGAGCCTGAAGATGGCGGTGCACGCCGCCGCGCCCTGTCCGCCCGAGGTCAAGCGCGCGATGTTCGCGTGGTGGGGTCCGATCCTCTACGAGTACTACGGCGGCAGCGAGGTCAACGGCCTGTGCGCCGTCGCGCCCGGCGAGTGGCTCACGCACCCGGGTTCGGTCGGCAAGGCCGTGCTCGGCGTCGCGCACGTCTGCGACGACGAGGGCAATGAGTTGCCGCAGGGCGAGACCGGCGCGGTCTACTTCTCCGGCATGCCGCCCTTCGAATACTTCAAGGACCCGGAGAAGACGCGCGGCGCCTACAACGCGCAGGGCTGGAGCACGCTCGGCGACATCGGGTATCTCGACCCGGACGGCTTCCTGTACCTGACGGACCGCAAGGCCTTCATGATCATTTCCGGCGGCGTGAACGTGTATCCGCAGGAAGTGGAGAACGTCCTCATCGGCCATCCCGCGGTGATGGATGTTGCGGTGATCGGCGTGCCGCACCCGGAACTGGGCGAGGAAGTGCTGGCCGCGGTGCAGCTGCGCGAGGCGGGCGATGCGAGCGAGGCGCTGAAGGCCGAGCTGATCGAGTTCTGCCGTGCGTCCATCGCGCACTTCAAGTGTCCGCGTCGCGTGGAGTTCGACCAGGAGCTGCCGCGGTTGCCTAGTGGGAAGCTGCTCAAGCGCTTGATCAAGAACCGGTATAGCGCCGCCTGAGGACGGATTAGAAAAAATCCCGGGCTGGGGGCTTGGATCGGGACGCTGGTCGGACTACTGTATATGCGTACAGTGACTCCTCGGCAGGTCCCATGCTCACCCCCCGCCAGACCGACATCCTCGCGTTCATCCGCAGTTCTCTCGAGAACCGCGGCGCACCGCCCACGCGCGCGGAGATCGTGACCGAATTCGGCTTCGCCTCGCCCACCGCGGCGGACGATCATCTCAAGGCCCTTGCGAAGAAGGGCGTGATCGAACTGGTCCCGGGGGCTGCGCGTGGGATTCGCCTGCTCGAAGCCGTACCCCAACAATTTCAGCTTCCACTGATCGGCCGCGTGGCCGCCGGTTCGCCGCTGCTCGCGCTGGAAAATCTCGAGCGCCACGTGCCGGTCGAGGCCAATCTGTTCAAGCCGCGCGCCGACTATCTCCTGCGTGTCAGCGGCGAATCGATGCGCGACATCGGCATCCGCGATGGTGACCTGCTCGCGGTGCATCGCCAGGCCACGGCACGCAACGGACAGGTCGTCGTCGCCCGCATCGGCGACGAGGTCACGGTGAAGCGCTTCGAACGGCGCGGCGACGTCGTGCGCCTGCTGCCCGAGAACACCGAGTTCGAACCGATCCGCGTGGACCTGTCGCGCGAAGCGCTGCACATCGAAGGACTCGCGGTGGGCCTGCTGCGCACCGGTGGCTTCTCGCGCAACTGAGCCCGCTACATGGAACCTCGCGTCAGCTTCATCACCCTGGGCGTCGCCGATTTCGATCGCGCGACGCGCTTCTACGCCGATGTGCTCAAGCTGCCGCGCATCCCGATGCCGGACGGCGCGGGCGTGAGCTTCTTCGAGATGGGGAAAACCTGGCTGTCGCTGTTTCCACACGAGGACCTTGCGAAGGATGCGGGCGTTTCAGGCGAGGGCAGCGGCTTCGCAGGATTTTCGCTCGCGCACAACCTCGGCTCGATCGAAGCTGTCGATGCGTTGTTGGCGGAACTGACCGCCGCCGGGGTGAAGATCGTCAAGCCGCCGCACCGCGCATTCTGGGGTGGCTATTCCGGCTACTTTGCCGACCCCGATGGCTTTATCTGGGAAGTCGCATGGAATCCGCACTTCCCGCACGCGTAGATCGCCTCGATCCGCGCGCCCTGCTGGGCCCGAAGGTCTGGCGTGCCACCGAACAGGCGCAGATCCGCACCGAGCCCACGGGCTTCGAAGTGCTGGACCGCGCGCTGCCCGGCGGCGGTTGGCCGCTGGGCGCGGTGAGCGAGGTGCTGCACGCGCAACTCGGCGTCGGTGAGCTGAGCCTCGCGCTGCCGTTGATTGCCCGGCTCACGCAGGCCGGGCGTCCGGTCGCGTTTGTCGCCCCGCCGATGCTGCCGTATGCACCGCGCCTGGCCGCTGCTGGCGTGCAGCTCTCAAGGCTGCTCGTGGTGGATCGCGTGGAGCGCGACAGCGAGCAGAACGCGTTGTGGGCGGCCGAGCAGTTGCTGCGCGCCGCGGCCGGAGCCGTGTTGCTGTGGATCGAGAACGCCGACGCGCACGCGCTGCGTCGTCTTCAGCTCGCGGCCGAGGAGAACGACAGTTGCGTTGTGCTCTATCGATCCGATCGCTACGCCGCGGAGTCCACGCCCAGCGCGTTGCGGCTGCGCATGTGGCGACAGAACGAGGCACCGCAGGTCGAGGTGCTGAAGTGTCGCGGCGCACGGCCTTTGCCGCTCCCTCTACGGACCCACGCCGACACGGTGCCTGCGCAGCAGCGGGTGCGGGAGGCGGGGGCGGCGTCCGCACCCACTTCGCTGCACTCGGACACCGTGATGCGGATCTCGGCATGAGTCTGTCTGCGCGCACGCAATGCTCTGGCTCTGCCTCCATCTCCCGCAACTGCCCCTGTCGGCGCTGGGTTCCCAGCACGCCGGCAGCGCGGTGGTGGACCAGCGTGGCTCGCAACGCTGGCTGATCACGGCAACGCCGGATTGCGCGGCGGGAACGCCGCTTTCTCGCGCGCTGTCGCTGTATCCCGATCTGAAAGTACAGGTGCGACGTCCCGGCGCGGAGCAGGAGGCGCTGCGCAGCCTGGCGTACTGGATCTACCGCTTCGGGCAGCCGGTCACGGCCGAGATCCAGGATCTCGCAGAACCCGGTCGTAGTCCGCGCGCGTTGCTTTGGGTGGAGATCGGACACAGCCTCGCGTTGTTCGGTGGACTCGACACGTTGTGCAAAACCCTGTGTACCGAGTTGCTGGAACTCGGACACGCGGCGCAGATCGGGATCGCACCCACGCGCTCGGGTGCTGCCCTGCTTGCCTGCGCGGGACACCTCGATCCGATCACGGATTCGAAAACGCTTTGTGCATGCCTGGAGAAGTTGCCGCTTTCTTCCCTGCACTGGCCGGGCGAGTTGCTGCACTCGCTGTCAGGCGTCGGCTTCCGCCAGCTGGGCGATCTGTTCGCCGTTCCTCGTGATGCGTTCTCGAAACGTTTTGGCGCGGCCTACCGACTCGAACTCGACCGCCTGCTCGGTCACGCACCCGAGCCCTGCGACACGCTCGTGCCCCCCGAGACCTTTCGCCGCCGCTTCGAGTTGAGCGCGGAGATCGAGGAAGTCGAACGCCTGCAGTTTCCGCTCAAGCGATTGTGTAGCGAGCTGCAGTCCTACCTTCGCGCGCGTGACCGCGGACTGCGCGGCGTGACCCTGGCCGTGATGCATGCGGGCGCGCGCGAAACGCGTGTTCACGCGCAGTTCGTCGATCCGCATCGCGATGCCAAGCGCATCTTCGATGCCTTGCACGAGCGTCTCGAGCGCGACGGACTGCCGCTGCCCGCACGCGAGCTGGTGCTGATGGCGGAGGATTTCGCGGAAGCTTCCGTGCCGCAGAACGACCTGTTCGATGCGCGGGCGGGGCAATCGCAAGCCTGGGCGGCGGCCATCGAACGCATACGTGCCCGGCTGGGCGAAGAAAGAGTGTGGACGCCAGAGGCCGTCGCCGACCATCGGCCCGAGTTCGCGATGCGACGCGCTATCCCCGCAGGAAAACCACAGGACGCATCCGCCTTTTCAGCGCCGGCGCGTCCGAGCTTCCTGGCTTCGGAGCCCTGGCCGATGCCGGCACCCGAGATACCGGAACACACCGCGTTCGAGCGCATCGAATCCGGCTGGTGGGACGGGCATGAGATCCGGCGCGACTACGTCACGCTCAACATCAACGGCGGACGCGTCTGGGCGTACCGCGATCTTGTCCAGGGTTCCTGGTACCTGCATGGGTGGTGGTCTTGAGCGCGCCGGCCTACGCGGAGTTGCACTGCCTGTCGTGCTTCTCGTTCCAGCGCGGTGCCTCCCAGGCGGAAGAGCTGTTCGAGCAGGCCGGAGCGCTCGGCTACAGCGCACTGGCGATCACCGATGAGTGCTCGCTCGCGGGCATCGTGCGAGCACACGAGGCCTCCGTGAAGCACGGACTGAAGCTGATCGTCGGCTGCGAAGTAGAGATCGAGGATGGGCCCAAGCTGGTACTGCTGGTGACGGACAAGGCGGCGTACGAAGCGATGTCGTGCCTGATCACGCATGCGCGGCGACGCAGCAAGAAGGGCGGGTACCGCTTGCTGCGCGAGGATTTCGCGCTGCATCCCCAATCGACCTTGGCGGTGTGGATTCCCGATGCGGCGGCCTGCGCGGATCATGCGGCCTGGGTGCGCGACACCTTCGCAGAACGCGCATGGATCGGCGTCGAGCTGCATCGCGGTCCGGGTGACCGCAGGCGCCTCAACCAACTGCGCCGTCTCGGCGAACGTTTCGGCCTGCCGCTCGTCGCGAGCGGTGACGTGCGCTACCACGTGCGCGAGCGCCGGCCGCTGCACGACGTGATGACCGCGACCCTGCACGGCCTGCCGATCAGCGAGTGCGGATATCGCCTGCTGCCCAACGGTGAGCGGCACCTGCACAGCCTCGAGGAACTGCGGCAGATCTACCCGCCGGATCTGCTCGATCAGACTCTGCGCATCGCCGAGCGCTGCACCTTCGGCATGAAGGAGATCAAATACCAGTATCCGGGCGAACTGGTACCCCAGGGTCATACGCCCACGAGCTGGCTGCGGCAGCTCACCGAAAAGGGCATGCGCGAGCGATGGCCCGAAGGCGCCAAGCCCGCGGTCCTCGATCAGATCGAGAAGGAGCTGCAACTGATCGCAGGCCTTGAGTACGAGGCTTTCTTCCTGACCGTGCACGACATCGTGAAGAAGGCACGCGAACTGGAGATCCTGTGCCAGGGCCGAGGCAGCGCCGCCAACTCGGCCGTGTGCTTCGCGCTGGGCATCACCTCGGTGACGCCGGAGGAAGGAAATCTGCTGTTCGAACGGTTTCTTTCGAAAGAGCGCAACGAACCGCCGGACATCGATGTGGATTTCGAGCACCAACGGCGCGAGGAAATCATCCAGTACGTGTTCGCCAAGTACGGGCGCGATCGCGCGGCGATCGCCGCCACCGTGATCCACTATCGCAAGAAGCGCGCGATCCGCGACGTGGGCAAGGCGCTGGGATTGGCTCCAGACCAGATCGATGCCTTCTCCAAGTCGCTCGCGTGGTGGGATCGCAAGGAAGCGCTGCCCGATCGCCTCGTGGAACTGGGCTTCGATCCCGGGGCGCCCGTGATCCGCAACTGGCTGGATCTCGTCGGGCAGCTGGTCGGCATGCCGCGGCACCTCTCCCAGCACGTGGGCGGTTTCGTGATCTCCAATGGGCCGGTATCGCGACTGGTGCCCGTCGAGAACGCCTCCATGAAGGACCGCACGATCATCCAGTGGGACAAGGACGATCTAGGGTCGCTCGGCCTTCTGAAAGTCGACGTGCTCGCGCTGGGGATGCTCAGCAGCTTGCGGCGCAGTTTCGAGATGGTGTCGACGATCAGGAATCAGCCGTTCGGACTCGCCGACGTTCCACGCGAGGACAAGCCCACCTACGACATGATCTGCAAGGCCAAGACCGTCGGCGTCTTCCAGATCGAGTCGCGTGCGCAGATGTCGATGCTGCCGCGGCTCAAGCCGCGCAAGTTCTACGACCTCGTCGTGCAGGTGGCCATCGTGCGGCCCGGGCCGATCCAGGGCGGCATGGTGCATCCCTACTTGAAAGCGCGGCAGCGGCTCGAGAAGAATCCGGACGTCGATTTCAGAATTCCGCCGAGACTGCACAAGGCACTGAGCCGCACGCTCGGCGTGCCGTTGTTCCAGGAACAGGTGATGCAGATTGCGATCGATGGCGCGGATTTTTCGCCGGGCGAGGCAGACCAGGTGCGCCGCTCGATGGCGGCGTGGAAGCGCAACGGCGGACTCGAGCATTTCCGCGAGAAGCTCCTGTCGGGCATGGCGAAGAACGGCCTGGACGCGGCGTTTGCCAAGAGCGTCTACCAGATGGTGCTGGGCTTCGGCTCCTACGGTTTTCCCGAATCGCACGCGGCGAGTTTCGCGCTGCTCGCCTACGCCTCGTCCTGGCTCAAGTGCCACGAGCCCGCGGCTTTCTTCGCAGGACTCCTCAACTCGCAGCCGATGGGTTTCTATGCGCCGGCTCAGCTGGTGCAGGAGGCCAGGCGCAGCGGCGTGACGCTGTTGCCAGCCGATATCACGGCGAGCGCCTGGGACTGCACGCTGGACGATCGGACCACGATGCGCCTGGGACTGCGCATCGTCGCCGGGCTCCCGGAGGAAGCGGCACGGCGCATCGAGCAGGCGCGCGCCGTCGCCGCGTTCGCCGATCTCGAGGACCTCGTGCATCGCGCGCGGCTCGACGCACGCGAACGGCGCCTGCTGGCCGATGCCGATGCGCTGCGCACGCTCACGGGCCATCGACACCAGGCACGCTGGGCGGCTTTGGGTGCCGAGCGCCTGCCCGGAATGCTGGCGGGACACGCGGCGCGCGAAGCGCAGCTCGACCTGCTGCAACCGCCGCGCGAGGGCCAGGAGATCGTCGCAGACTACGCCTCGACGGGCCTCACCTTGCGCCGGCACCCGGTATCGCTGTTACGAACCAAGCTCGCGGGGCTCGGCATCTGCAGCTCGGCGGAGGTTGATCGCATGCGCGACGGGCAGCGTCTGCGCGTAGCGGGCCTCGTGATCAACCGCCAGCGTCCGCAGACCGCCAACGGCACGGTGTTCATGACCCTGGAGGACGAGACCGGCTCGCACAATCTGATTGTATGGGCGTCGGTGATCGAATCGCAGCGCGTGCCGGCCTTGCGCGCCAGCTTCCTGATCGTCAGCGGCGAGCTGCAGAAACAGCAGGGCGTCACGCACATCGTGGCGCATCGTTTCCACGACCGCAGTCACTGGCTCGGCGAGCTGGTCACCTCGTCGCGCGACTTTCACTGAGCATGCGACCATCGCGGCATGTTCCGCATCGCGCTCGCCATGATGCTGCTGGCGTGCAGCGGCCACGCCGTGGCGCTGCGCGTGCAGATCGACGTGGGCTCCATAGAACACCCCGCGCTGCCGGCGCAGATCACGAAGCTGCACTTCGACTGCGCGCTCGAAACGTCCGCGAAAGTTCTCACCTGCCCTGCCGGTACGCTGCGCGCGTCCGTGCAGGACCATCCGGTCGAGGTGAAGCTCGAAGCAAGCCTCCGAAGCAACGGTGATTGGCAGGCCAGGGGCAAGGCAAAAGCGCTGGGCCTGACCTTGTCGGAACCCACGGGACGCTATGCCACCGACAAGCTCGATGTGGATCTGACGGCGCAGCTCACCGCGAAAGCGCAACGAATCGACGCGGCCCTGCAGGCCTCGCTGCTGCAAGGACAGGTCTACGTGGAACCGGTGTTCGTCGACTTTGGATCCGCGCCGGCCACGCTGGGCGCGTCGCTGCGATTGGACGGCGCGCGTGGACAGCTCGACATCACAAGCCTGGCCCTCGATCAGAAAGGCGTGATGCGTGCGTCCGGCCACGTCGACCAGGCCGCCTCGCCGGCTCGCTCACTCGTGCTGAACATTGAACAGATGCAGCTTGCACCCGCGTTCGCCACCTATGTACAGCCGTTTCTTGCCAGCACGAAGCTGGAGAAGATGACTGTTTCCGGTCGAGCGAGCGGCACTGTCGAAGCCGCGGGTACGGCACCGGGTCGCATTGCGCTGCGACTGGAAGACGCCGGCCTGGAAGTCGAGGCGTTCTCCGTCGGTCTAAGCGGCCTCAACGGCGACGTCGTTTGGCAGGCGACCGGCGCGGGCCCGGATTCAGCTTTGCGCTGGAGCGGCGGGCATCTCGCGGACCTGCAGCTTGGCGCAGCCGACATGCGCTTCAGAACCTCCGCCCGCGACATGCAGCTGCTCGCACCGCTGCGCCTGCCGCTGGCAGGAGGTGCGCTGAACGTCCGCGAGCTGGCGGTGACGGACGCAGGCCAGCCTGACATGGGTGCGCGCTTCGACGCCGAGATCGAGCCGCTCGACCTGCCCACCCTGACGCGTGCTTTCGGCTGGCCCGAATTCGGCGGCCAACTCGGCGGCCGGCTACCGGGCCTGAGCCTGAAGAACGGTGAGCTGACCTTGAGCGGCGCGCTGACCGCACGTGCGTTCGACGGCGAGGTCACCGTGGACGGGCTGCGCGTACTCGACGCGTTCGGTCGCTTGCCGCGCGTGGAGGCCGACATCCACCTGCGCAACCTGGATCTCGCGGCGGTCACAGGTGCGTTCTCGTTCGGCCGGATCGAGGGGCGCCTGGACGGCGACTGGGATGACCTGCGCCTGCTGAGCTGGAAGCCGATCTCGTTCAAGGCACGCCTGGCCACGCCCAAGCACGACGACTCGCGGCACCGCATCTCGCAGCGCGCGATCGACAACATCTCCTCGATCGGCGGCGGCCCCACGGGCTTGCTGTCGCGCGGAGCGCTGCGCTTCTTCAAGGACTTCGCCTACGACCGCATCGGCTGGAGCTGCGTGCTCTCGCAGGGCGTCTGCACGATGGATGGCATCGAGCCGGCAAAGGACGGCGGCTACGTGCTGGTGAAGGGTCGGCTCGTGCCGCGCATCGACGTGGTGGGCTATTCCCGCCGGGTGGACTGGAACACCTTCATCACGCAGCTCAAGGACGCGCGCAACACGCAGGGCGTGGAGGTGCGCTGATGCCGTTTTTTCTTCGAGCAGCTTCTGCGTGTCCTTGGGATCGAGATACTGGAAATCATTGGCCACCTTCAGTGATGCGGCGCCAAAAGCGCGACCGTGCCGGTGCGCATCCCATGCGCTTCGGAACGAGTATCGGACGCAGGATGGCCGGATCGGCCAGTTGACCGGATAGAATCGACCCCATGTCCAACACCCTGACCCGCGGCGTCCGCATCGTGGCCCAGCCTCGCTATGTTCCCGATCAGTCCGATCCGGCGGCCCGGCGCTACTTCTTCGCGTACCACATCACGATTCGCAACGAGAGCGAGAACACCGTGCAGCTGGTGTCGCGGCACTGGGTGATCACCAACGGCGAAGGGAAGGTGGAGGAAGTGCGCGGACCCGGCGTGGTCGGCCACCAGCCCATACTCGCGGCGGGCGAGGCATTCGAATACACCAGCGCCTGTCCGCTCGACACGCCTGTGGGAACGATGCACGGAGAATTCAACATGATGCTGGCCGATACGCGCGAAGCCTTCGACGCGCGAATCGTGCCGTTCCGGCTCGCGGTTCCGAACGCGTTGAACTGAGCTTCGCGACGGCCAGCTGACGCCGTTCGGACGGTCTTCAGTTCACTTCGAAGCGCATTCGCGCGATCAGCTGACCCTGCGGGGTACGAAGGTCGACCCGCCAATGTCCGCGCGAGTCCTCCGGAAAATTCTGCTTGCGGCTGTACGTGCGGAAGCCCGCCTCGCGGCCGCCAGAGATCTGCGCCGGGATGCGATCGATGAGCTCGCCTTCGCGATGCCAGTCGAAGACCACTTCCTGCGACAGCCCGGTCGGCGCACGCACCGCGACGAAGGCGACGCTGCCGTTGAGGTGCAGCGAGCCCGTGCCGAAGACCGGGATCGCGCGCCCGGGCTCGAGGCCGTCAATTCGATCGGTGATGCGCGCCTCCCGCACCCACAGGCCAGCCGGCGGAATCATCGCGCGCGAGGCCCACGTCAGCGGGAATACCGCGGCGAGCACCGCACAGCCAAGTAAGCGCGCGCGGTTGTTGGGCGCTGCGATCAGCATGCGCGGCAGGCTCAGCAGCAGGCTCAGCGCCGTGATCGCCATGGACAGCGGCAGCGCCTCGTCGAGCGGAATGTGCAGCGCCACCGGCAGCACCACCAGCGCGGCGATCAGCGTGCAGTACGCGTGCAGCGCGCTCGAAAGGCCGGCGTGCGGTGCGATGCGATGCAGGTAGATGGGATCGAGCGAGACCAGGATCGCGACCACGGCGGCCACGCCGACGAACAGCATTTGCCCCGGTTCGAGCACCATCGCGCCGAACAGGAAGGGCACCGCGAAGAACAGGATCTCCTGCTGGATCTGCTGCGTCACGAAGCGAACGGCGCTGACGCTGAGGCGGCCGTTCGAGCGCGCCACGACCCAGCGGCCGATCAGATTCTCGGCGAACAGCCAGGGCCACCCGAGCAGGGCGATCACCGCGATGCCGCGCGCAAGGCTCTCGCCGCGCTGGAAAAGGAAGAAGCTGACCCAGCCAACCGAGAAGCTCACGCTCGGCATGAGCCAGGGATAGCGATCGAGGAAGCGGTTCGCGGCCTGCAGGTGAGCGTCGAGTCTCGACAGCGCGGCGCCGCGGCGCGAAGCGCGCAGCTCGGGTAGCGCGCGCGCCCGTGGATGGGCTGGGGCGGGCGAGTGCGCCTTCGCGAGGATGCGGGGAGGGACGGCGGCGGGCTCGACGAACAGGACGGTCACCCCCTCGTGGTCATGGTCCATCAGCGCAGGCCGCGCTGCAGGTGCGGACTCGCCTGTCGGCAATTCCGGTTCGGGTCCCGCGGCCACGTTCCGGACCAACTCGGGTTCTTCGGGCGTCAGGTGCGGGCTCGCGTCGACGTGCGGCACCAGGCTTTCCAGGGTCGGCAGAGCGGTTCGCGCCGATGCGGGCGTGGGCGAGCGCTCTGGCAAGAGCGGCGATGCGGTCCTCGCCTCCGTGGCGACTGTCGCATCGCGATCCAGCGAAGGTTCGACGCGCGCAGCTCTGGGCGTGCACTTGGGAATCACGGAGGGATCCGGCAGCCGGCGCGGCTTCAATACCGGACTCTCGGGCGAGGGGACGCGACGCTTCACGACGAACAATGAGGACGATGACTAACGGAAACAACGGCGAGTGTGGTGCGCCAAGCTGAATACCAGCTTGGCGTCACGCGCCTGCCGCCCTCACCCGGCCACGGTCTACCAGTGTTCGCCCTTGAACACGTTGGCGAACACCACCTGCTCGATGCTCGGCTTGCCGCCATCCTTGCGTCCTTTGGCCGCCGAAGATGAGGGGAACAGCTGGAAGCCCTTCGACAGGATGTAGTCGTTGACCTTCGGCCACAGCGCGTACGAGATCGATGCCGCCGTGCCCAGCGTGGTCGCGATGGACTTGGGCCGATCGACGATGGCCTTGATCACCGTGTTGGCTGCGTCGTCGGGGCTCCACGTGGGGACGTAGTCGTAGATCTTGGTAGGCGCAATCATCGGCGTGCGCACCAGCGGCATGTAGATCGCTGTCGTGTGGATGTTGTGCGCGCGCACCTCGGCCGACAGGCAGCGCGTGAACGCATCGAGCGCCGACTTGCTGGCGACGTACGCGGAGAAGCGCGCGGCGTTGGCGAGGACACCGATCGAGCTCACGTTGACGATCTGGCCGCTTTTGCGCTTGGCCATGCCCGGCAGCAGCGCGAGGATCAGGCGCACGGCGCCGAAATAGTTGAGCTGCATCGTGCGTTCGAAGTCGTGGAAGCGCGTCGTGGATTCCATGACGCCGCGACGGATCGAGCGGCCCGCGTTGTTGATCAGGATGTCGACGTGGTCAAAGTCGCGCAGCACCTCCCCCGCCATGCGATCGATGTCCTTCATGTCGGACAGGTCGCAGGGATAGACGTGTGCTTCACCGCCGGCCTTCTCGATGATTGCGCGTGTCTCATCGAGTTTTTCCTTGGTGCGAGCCACCAGGATCACCTTGGCACCACCTGCGGCCAGCTTTTTCGAGGTGTTGAACCCGATGCCGCTCGAAGCTCCCGTGACCAGCACGACCTTGCCCGAGAGCTTCTGCATCTGCCGCGGCGTGATCTTGACCTTGAGATCGAGGAACAGCTCCCAGTACTGCCAGAGCTTTTCCACGTAGTCACCGATGTCCGGACAGCGCACGCCGGTGTCTTTGAGTGCAGCGCGTGCTTGGCGGTCATCGAAAACGGCCTGGTTGAACGCGTAGCCCAGGACCGACAGCGGCACGCCGATGGCATCCGCGATCTGCTTCTTCGTTCTTTCCGGAACCGCGTTCCGTAGTCGCTTCGCGAGTGGCTTCATTGCGCGCGGCATGCGTGGAATCGGGATGCGCTTGCCGAATTCGGGACCGTGCGCGGCTTCAAGGAAGGACTGCAGCAGGTCGCCGACGCTCGGGGAATTCGACTGCATCAGGTGGAAGCATTTGCCGTCAAAGCCCGGCTTGTGCGCGATGGCATCCATCGCGGCGGCCACATAATCCACAGGCGCGATCGCGACCTTCCCCCCGTCGATGCCCAGCAGTGGCAGCCATTTTGGTACGCGGTAGCTGATCTGCTGGATGGCCTTTGCGAAGTAGTAGGGACCGTCAATCTTGTCCATCTCGCCGGTCTCGGAGTGGCCGACGACGACACCAGGGCGATAGATGCGGAACGGGACGCGCGCTTCGCCGCGCACGATCGCCTCGCTCTGGTACTTGGTGCGGTAATAGGGGTGCGTGAGGCTCTGCCCCTCGTCGAACATGTTCTCCGTGAACTTTCCGACGAACTCGCTGCCGGCGATCGCGACACTGGATACGTGGTGCAGGACGACGTCGCCGCCCAGTTCATTGGCAAAAGCCACGACGTTGCGCGTGCCCTCGTTGTTGACCCGGTCGGCCGTCTCGTCGTCCATGTTCATGTCGTAAACGGCGGCAAGATGGAACAGGTGTTGGACTTTCCCCTTGAGCGTCCGCAGATCCTCAGGTGAGACCAAGCCCGATGTCGTGATGTCACCGGTGACGATCTGCAGCCGCTTCTTGGCATTTCCGTAGCGCTCGGCGATGTTCTCGAATTTCGCGCGCGACGACTCTCGGACGAGCACGAACACCTTGGCATCGTCGCGCGCGAGCAGGTATTCGAGCAGGTACTTGCCGATGAAACCGGTCGCGCCGGTAACGAGATAATTCATGAATCGCTCCGCGGGGCTTCGGGTCGCAACGGGCCGGTAGTGTAGCCCTGCGGCCTCATGTCCCTTCGCGTCACGCACAGGCCGGCGACGCGCGAACGCGATCACGAAAGTGCGTTATCGCGGGAGCCGACGCGCTCTCGCGGCGTCGCAGCGATACATCTTCAGCGAGTGCAGGAACGCGGGCGCGCGGCCGGCCCGCCAGCGCCCTTCAGGCGCGCAGCTTCCCCATCTCGCGCGCGCGGATGCCGCCAAGCACGTATTCCAGGACTTCGCGCATCAGTTCGTCCGGCTGTGAAGGATGCTCGTTGTGGTACCAGTTGGGCACGTGGGCCAGGACGCCCAGGATCATTGACGAGACGAGATCGGGATCGGCAGCGCGGAAGCTGCCATCCTTCTGGCCCTGCAGGATGATCTTGCGGATCACCGAGAAGTTCTTCTTCGGGCCCTCACGGGCCCAGTCGCCGATCGTCCCTTTCATGCGAACGAGGTCGCGGTTCAGCAAGGCGATCTCGAGGGGGTGCTGAAGGATGACTTCTACACGGGAGCGGACGAACTGTTCCAGCCGCTCGACGGCGGAGCCATTCGTGTCGAGGTCGGCTTCGCCTTCGAACAGCGTGCGGACGTTGTTGACGAGACGCGCGTAAATCTCTTCCTTCGAATCGAAGTAGTGATACAGGCTTCCCTTGACGATGCCGGCGGCCTCGGCGATGTCGCTGAGCTTGGTGCCGGCAAAGCCCTTGCGCCAAACAACCTCGACCGCGATCTGGAGGATTTCCTCGTCGCGCGACAGATCCCGAGCTACGGCGCGTCCCAAACGCGGCCGCCCCCGACGTCGCCCCGTCGGCCCGTCACGCATCGGCGCACCTGCCGTGCTTCGCTCGGCATCCGTCACTGGGTCGATCGCCGGCCGCCGCGCTCCCATCTCACTGGCGGAGGGACCATGGATACTGACAACCTTAGGTCGAATTGGAGACGACATCTTGCGAAGGAGGGTCAAGAAGCAGTGCCGGAGAGGCGTAACGATCTACCTCGGCCCCGGGAGCAGTTCGGAAGCATAGGTAGTCGCATAATGGGAACACGTAATTACGTGCCCGGAGGTTCCGTAGTCGCGTAACTCGCAACGCGGACCGCATGGTGGTGTCTTGAAAGACCCTCGGCTCTTGTCGAGCCGCCCGGAATGCTCAAACGTCGAGATTGCCGACTTGGAGGGCGAATCGCTCAATGAATTCGCGTCGTGGCTCGACCTGTTCACCCATCAAGGTCGTGAACATCTGATCGGCAGCAACGGCATCTTCGACCCTCACGCGCACGAGGCGGCGGTTCGCCGGGTTCAGCGTCGTCTCGTGAAGCTGCTCAGGGTTCATTTCACCCAGGCCTTTGTATCGCTGAATTCCCAAGCCTCGCCGGGCCTCTGCAGAAAGCCAAGTAAATAATTCGTCTATGTTATTAATTATAGTAGATTTTTCTCCGCGGCGAATCTGAGATCCGGGGCCAATCAATGCCGAGCTGCCGGCCCGAAGAGCCACCATTCGCCGGTAGTCTCCACCCGCGAAAAAATCGGCGCCCAGATTGACCACGTGCTCGCTTCCGTGAAGCCGGCGCGTGACCTGCACCAACGGTCCGTCGCTGCCCTCGACAGCGCGCACTAGGTGTTCGCCTAAGTGATTGTTCTGGTTCAGACGCTTAGCCAGGCTATCGCTCCAAGCCATTAGCTGCGACCCGTCAGCTGGGATCGGAGGCAACGTGAAGAGATGTTGCAGAACATTTTCGTCGTAGCGACGTGCGAGGCGCTCGATTCCACCGATCACATCCGCGTAGTCATGCACGAGTTCTTTCAAGCGATCGCCATTGACAGGGGTGACCTGCTCGGCCGATATCAATTCCGCTCCGTTCAGCGCTGAACGAAGAAGCCACTCGGACAATTCGCGATCGTCCTTCACATAAGCTTCCTGCTTGCCAGACTTCAGCTTGTAGAGCGGCGGCTGTGCGATGTAGACATGTCCGCGCTCGATCAGTACGTACATGTGCCGGTAGAAGAACGTCAACAACAACGTGCGGATGTGGGCGCCGTCGACGTCCGCGTCAGTCATGATGATGATGCGGTGGTAGCGGAGTTTTTCTGGTTTTAACTCGTCCTTGCCGATCCCACATCCCAGCGCGGTTATAAGTGTGCCGACCTCGGCAGACGACAGCATCTTTTCCAAGCGCGCGCGCTCGACATTCAGGATCTTGCCCTTCAACGGCAGGATCGCCTGGAAATGTCGATCGCGACCCTGCTTCGCTGATCCTCCGGCCGAGTCACCCTCTACGAGGAAGATTTCCGATTTTGCAGGATCTTTTTCCTGACAGTCCGCCAACTTTCCGGGAAGGCCGGCGATATCCAACACGCTCTTGCGCCGGTTAAGTTCTTTGGCCTTTCGAGCTGCCTCACGTGCACGGGCCGCTTCCACAACTTTGGCCGCGACAATCTTGGCTTCGCGCGGGTTCTCTAGCAGGAAATCCTTGAGTTTGTCTCCGATGACCGAAGACACGGCAGGGGTGACCTCGGAGGAAACCAGCTTCTCTTTGGTCTGACTCGAGAATTTGGGGTCACGGATCTTGATCGACAGAACGGCCGTTAAGCCCTCTCGGCTATCGTCACCAATCATCGCCACCTTTTCTTTCTTTGCCACACCTTCGGACTCGAGGAAATCCCCGAGGACGCGTGTCAGCGCATTTCGAAACCCGGTGAGGTGCGTTCCGCCGTCTTTCTGGGGGATGTTGTTGGTGAAGACGAAAACGTTTTCGGTATAACTGTCATTCCATTGAAGCGCCGCTTCTACGACAACGCCATCGTGCTCGGACGAGATGTTGAGGATCGTCTGGTGGATCGGTGTCTTCGCCTTGTTAAGGTACTCAACGAATGCCTGGATCCCACCCTTGTACTCGAAGACGTCCTCCCGACCGCTCCCTTCTTCGCGAAGGACGATGCGAACGCCAGAATTGAGGAAGGAAAGTTCACGGAGACGGCGCGCCAGAATGTCGTAGTGAAACTCGAGATTGGAAAAGATCGTCGGACTGGGGTGGAAGCGGACGATCGTTCCACGCTTTTCCGACGGTCCTACGACAGCGAGCGGAGCCACGGGATCGCCCATCCGGTACTCCTGACGGTGATGCTGGCCGTCCCTGTGGATATCCAGTAGCAACAGGTCAGAAAGAGCATTCACAACGGATACGCCAACTCCATGCAATCCGCCGCTAACTTTATAGCCAGAGCCGCCAAATTTACCCCCGGCGTGCAGAATGGTCATGATGACCTCCGCGGCGGAGCGGCCTTCTTCTTTGTGGATATCGGTGGGGATACCTCGACCATTGTCGTTAACCGAGACGCTCCCGTCGCCGTGGAGGATCACCGTAATCTCGCTGCACCACCCCGCTAAAGCCTCGTCGATCGCATTGTCAACAACCTCAAACACCATGTGGTGAAGGCCGGTTCCGTCGTCCGTGTCGCCGATATACATGCCCGGCCGCTGCCGAACCGCTTCTAGACCTTTCAGGACCCGGATCGATGAAGAGTCGTAATTACCCTGGATGGCGGAAGTCGGCTTCGAGGTTTCTTCGGTTTCGTCAGTCATCGGATCCATCAATTCACTGCAGTTCACCCAGCGAGCGAATTGTCCCATGTTCCACGTGGAACAACGCGGCTTCGCGGAAATTAGGGATCGAGGGTTTTTCGAAAGCGGTCACGAATTTTTGGCCCGGATAGTCAGCCAACGCGCTGGCGAGGTGCGCCTGAAAGTCCGGCGAAAGCTCTGATGCAAAGTCGTCCAGCAGCAAAATCGGGGGGGGATTGCCCGATCTTGCGAGTAATTCGGCTTGGGCCAGAACCATTGCGCAGATAAGAAGCTTTTGCTGACCGCGGCTGATTCGTCCCTTGGTTCTGAATTGCTTGAATCGAATTTTGAGTTCGGCCCGATGGGGCCCTTGGATTGTCGAGCCGAGACGCCGGTGTTGGGCCAAACTTCGGTCAAGCACCTCTCGAAGGCTCTGGCCGTCCGGCCAGCCTTGCTGCCATTCGCCGTGGACGTCGTTTGTGCCTAGTAGTCGCTCACTCCACGCGGCTAGGTGGGGGGCGAGCGAACTCAGGTGGGTCCGCCTCATTGAGCCCAATGATTCCCCAGCAGTAACCAACTCGTCGTCCCAAGCCTGAACCGCGCGATCTTCCAGTCCATCGCGCAGCGCCGAATTCCTCTGCTTTAACGCCCGCTGATATCGCCGCCAAGTCTTCAGAAATTCATGTTCCACGTGGAACACTCCCCAATCTACGAAACTCCGACGGTACGTCGGCCCTTCGTCCATCAGCCGGTGAGCAGTCGGATCGATCACCTGTATCGGCATGAGACGGACTACATCGGAGATCCTGGCGTCGCGGGCATCGTCCAAACGCGCCTCGGAGCCCTCCTTGCTCCAGCCGAACCCAACGCGATGCCGTTCGCCCAAGTACCGTGTCTCAAGAAAAACATTCCAGTTGGGCCGACGCGCTCCGCACAGCTCTGCCAGATTTTGTGATCGAAAGCTTCGGCCTCGCGCCGCGACGAAAAGCGCTTCGAGCAGGCTCGTCTTCCCGGCAGCGTTATCGCCTGTTATCAGGTTCAGCCCAGGATGAGGCCGAATTTCCAGGCTCTCGTAAAGGCGGAAATTCTCGCCCCGTAAGAGGGCGACCGCCATTTCAGAGGCGCATCGGCATGATTACGTATTTGCTGGATGGATCGCCTGATTGGTAGACAAGGCCGCTCGAATCGGAATTCTTCAGTTCCAGAATGATTTCTGCCCCAGGAATTGCGCCCAACGCGTCTAGCAAATAGTTGACGTTGAAGCCGATCTCGAGGGCACCGCCCGAGTATCCAACTTCGACTTCTTCTTCCGCCTCTTCGTGTTCAGGATTGTGGGTCTGCAATTTCAACAGGCCGTCTGACAATTGGAGTCGAACCCCCCGGAATTTCTCGTTAGAGAGAATTGCCGTGCGTGCCAGTGAACGTCTCAGCGTCTCTCGATCCGCGCTAACCCGTTTGTCCCCGTGCTCCGGGATTACCCTCTCATAGTCTGGGAAGCGCCCGTCGATGGTCTTCGTCGTAAGACGGACTACGTCGATATCGATCTGGACCTGGCCCTGCCCGATCACTAGGCGAATATCGGCGTCACTGTTGTCCAGTAGACGGTTCAATTCCAGAACCGCCTTTCGCGGAAGAATCGCCTGCACGGACTCGGTCAGACCGGTGTCCCCCACGCGCTCGCTAAAGGCCAGGCGATGCCCGTCCGTAGCCACCGCACGTAATCGTTTGGCGTTGGCATCGATCAATAAGCCATTTAGGTAGTAGCGGACATCCTGCTGAGCCATGGCGAACTGAGTTTTCTCGAGCAGACCTTTGAGTTCGACACGTTTGAGAGTCAGAGCGCGGCCACCCGAAACGGCGCCCATCGCCGGAAACTCATCTGCCTTGAGCGCCGCCAACGAGAAGCGGCTCTTACCGGATCGAAGCGTCACGCGGTCGGCCGTCGACTCAAGCGTGATCTCGGCCCCCTCGGGCAAGCCGCGGCAAATATCAAACATTTTCCGCGCGGGGACCGTGACCTTACCGGGTGAAATGTTCTGGACGGTTGCCCGTGCAATCAGTTCCATCTCCAAATCGGTTCCGGTGACGATTAGCTCGTCTTCCTTGGCTTCGAGCAGAAAATTGGCAAGAACGGGCAAGGTCTGGCGTCGTTCCACGACACCCACCACGGCCTGTAACGCCGTAAGCAACTCGTTCCTTCCCACCTGAATCTTCATAGCGTCACCCGACCTTTACTTGGTTTTTTCTAAGACCACTTAGTATTAGTAGGCCCCGTACTAAAACGGGGATGGATCCTATAATTTGATTAATATCAGTCTACTAAGAAAACTAGGAGGGGCTCGAAAGCATCCTCGATCAATCTGGAGACGGACTGCACAAGCTGTGGGCAAAAATTGTCGTTCGCGCGGCTAACAGTATGTCCACAGTCATCCCCGTCCCCTGTGCATATGTTTCAGTAGCTCAGCTGACGCAGCAGATTTTCGTAGTCCTCGCGGATCCGCAGATCCGTCTGGCGAAGTTCCTCGATCTTGCGGCTTGCGTGGAGCACGGTCGTATGATCCTTCTCGAACGCCTCGCCGATATCGGGATAGCTGTGCTCTGTGAGTTCGCGAGCGAGCGCCATCGCGACTTGGCGCGGGCGTGCCAGCATGCGCGAACGTCGCGGCGAGCGGAGGTCTTTGAGCGGAATGTTGTAGTACTTAGCGACCGTGGACATGATGTTGTCGATCGTGACCTTGCGCTCGTAGTGCGCGAGCATGTCCCGCAAGGTCTGACGCGCAAATTCAACCGTGATCGCTTCGCCCTGCAAGCGCATGCCGGCCGAAAGCCGCAACAGCACGCCCTCAAGTTCGCGCACGTTGGAACGAACGTGCTGAGCGACGAAGAAAGCGACTTCGTTCGATAGCGACAGCCCGAACTGCTCGGCCTTCGAGAGCAGGATCGCCACCCGTGTCTCAAGATCGGGGGGTTCTACTGACACGGTCAGGCCCCAGGAAAATCGGGATTTCAGCCGGTCTTCCAGGCGATCAAGATCTTTCGGAAAACGGTCACAGGTCAGGATGATCTGCTTGCGCCCGTCCATCAGGCTGTTGAATGTGTGGAAAAACTCTTCCTGCGTCGCAGACTTCCCTGCGAAGAAATGGATGTCGTCGATCAGCAGTGCGTCTGCAGAGCGATAGACCGCCTTGAATTCCTCGCTGGTGTTGTGCCTGACGGCCGAGATGAACTGGTTCATCCATTGCTCGGATGGCACGTAAACGACGCGGGAGTTCTGGTTTCGACGCTGCAGAGCATGGCCGACCGCATGCATCAGATGGGTTTTGCCTAAGCCCGGCCCGCCGTAGATCAGCAAGGGGTTGTAGGCGACCCCGGGTGATTCGGCGACCTGCTGGGCCGCCGCACGCGCCTGAGAATTCGACTTTCCCTGAATGAATGATTCGAAGGTGTAACGAGGGTCGAGGCGGTTGCTGGTGATCAGGCGCTCGACTTCGGGGGTCTCGTCGCCGCCGCCAGCTCCGTTGATACGTGACTCGGCTGCGGCCGTGACGTCGACTTCGATGTCGTCCCCCCCGCTGGCCAGCCAAGCGCGCTGAATTCTGGCGCAGAAATCGACTCGGACGCGCTCCATCACCATCCGATTGGGCGCGATCAGGACGAGGCGATCGCCCTCCCGCCTAGCTTGAAGGGGGCGGATCCACGTATTGAGTTCCGAAGTTCCAAGCTCGGATTCGAGCCGCTGCACGCACTGGGCCCAGCCATGATCTTCCACCAGTGCCATGGGTCTGTTTTTGAGGTCGGATTGCGAAGCGGGAAGACGAGGGAGTCTATACCTCGAAAGAACACTTATCCACAGGAGTGACGCGGCGGACTGGCTTGTATGCGCCGCATTCCGCCCGCTACACTCCGCGCCCTTTTTTCCGCGCCGAGCTTCCGACGATGAAACGCACCTACCAGCCGCACGCGCTCCGTCGCAAGCGCACCCATGGCTTTCGCGCCCGCATGGCAACAGTAGGCGGCCGCAAGGTCCTGGCCCGCCGTCGCGCCAAGGGCCGCGCGCGCCTGATTCCCTGATCGACTTGCGTAGGCTGCGGATCGTTTGACGGGTTTCCCTCGTTCGGTCCGTTTGCTGCGCCCCGTTGAATTCAAGCGGGTTATTTCGGAAGGGCGAAAGCGGCGAAGCAGCAGCTTCACCGCCTTCGAACATGCGGGCATCGGCGATGGCGCGAAGTTCGGAATCACCGTCTCGCGCAAGGCGATGCCCCGGTCGGTGGACCGTAACCGCTTCAAACGGATCGCACGAGAAAGCTTTCGCGCTGCGCTGCCTCTTCCCAGTTGCGACGTGGTGATCATGGCTTCTCATGGCGCACGCGCGATCGGTCCTCGCCAACTCGCGGCCGAGTTGCACGATTATTGGAGACGTCTGCGCGAGCGATGGCCAGCCTCCTGATCTTTCTGATCCGCTGCTACCAGCGCGTGCTCAGCCCATTTATTGGCAACCAATGCCGGTTTCATCCCACTTGTTCGCATTACGGCGTGGAAGCGCTGCAGAAGCATGGTGCGATGCGAGGGTCGTGGCTGACGCTGCGCCGCATCACGCGTTGTCATCCCTTGAATCCCGGCGGCATTGACCCAGTGCCTGATCAATAGAACAACAACGACCCGAGACATGGAAAACCGCCGATTCATGCTGATCGCGTTGCTCGCGGTCGTAGTGTTCTTCCTCTACCAGGCTTGGCAGGACGACTACGGTTCACGCCGGCAGACGTCCGCACCGACGGCGGCTGTAGCGAAGACCGGACCAGTTACCGATGCGGTTGCCCCCGCTCTCGGCGGCGCACTAGCCCCTGCAGGTGATGTTCCTGTTGCCGTCCCAGCGGTGGCCACGGACGCAGGCGCTGCAACGGTCGCCGAGCAGAAGATCAAGGTGATCACCGATGTAGTGGTCGCGGAGATCAGTCTTCGCGGCGGTGAGATCAAACGGCTCGAGCTGAGCCGCTACCCGGTCTCGAAGAAAATCCCGGACGCGCCCCTACCCTTTCTCAATGATCGTGACGGCCAGGCCTTCACATTCCAGTCGGGCCTAGCAGGAACCGCTCGGCCGATCACCAGCGGCGAAACGGTGTTCAACTCGGCTCAGACCGAGTACCGCCTTGCGGACGGCGCCAACCAGGTAGAGGTCACGCTCGAGCATGTCGATACCGAAGGCGTGCAGGTTCACAAGACTTTTCGTTTCACCCGCGGCAGCTATCGCATCGACCTCGAGCAGAGTGTCGTCAACGCGGGTAGCCAGCCTTTGGTCGTCAGCCCGTATGCGCGGTTCGTCCGCAACGAGCACGTGGTCGGCGATCTCCCAAGATTCGCGAAGACCTTCATCGGTGTCGGCTTCTACGAGCGGAAGAGCGACGGCAAGAAATTCCGCTTCGTGAAGACCAAGCTCGACAAGCTCGGCGAGAGCGCGTTCGAGAAGCGCCAGACCGGCGGATGGATCTCGATGCTCGAACACTACTTCGTCGCCGCGATCCTCCCGCCGCTGGAAGCCGAGGGCGTGTTCTCGGCCAAGGCGGGCCCCGATCACAAGTTCAACGCGCAATACGTGGAAACCGGTGTCAGCGTGGCGCCTGGCGCCACGCAGAAATTCCCGATTTCCATCTACGCAGGTCCTCGCTTGCAGGACAGCGTGGTGCTCATGGGTTCCGACGGAAAGCTGATCGAGCACGCCGGTCTCAACGATGTCACGCCTGGTCTCGAGTACACCGTGGACTACGGCATCCTCACGCCCATCTGCGAACCGCTGTTCTGGCTTCTCGCAAAGTTTCATTCGCTCACGGGCAACTGGGGCATCTCGATCATCCTGCTGACACTTGTGGTCAAGGGCCTGTTCTACAAACTGTCCGAAGCGCAGTACCGGTCGATGGCGAAGATGAAGAAGTTCGCGCCGCGCATCCAGGACATCAAGGAGCGTTACGGCGAGGATCGCGAGCGCATGTCCAAGGCGATGATGGATCTGTACAAGAAGGAAGGGTTTAACCCGCTCGCAGGATGCTGGCCACTGCTCGTGCAGTTCCCAGTCTTCATCGCGCTGTACTGGGTGCTGCTTGAGAGCGTCGAGCTTCGGCAGGCCGACTTCGCGCTGTGGATAAACGATTTGTCCGCGCCCGACCCGTTCTACGTTCTGCCCCTGCTGTTCGGGATCACCTTCTTCATTCAGCAGAAGTGGTCGGGATCGACCGCGACGATGGATCCGACTCAGCAGAAGATCATGAACGTCATGCCAATCATGATGACGGCCTTCTTCACGTTCTTTCAGGCGGGCCTGGTGCTGTACTGGCTGGTCTCGAACCTCATCGGCATGGGCCAGCAGTGGCTGATCAACCGCAAGCTGACAGGCGAAGGGCTGGGCCGGGCCAAGCCTGCGTGAACAGTCGGCCATGAGCGATCGCGGCGTCGATACGATCGCCGCGATCGCGACGGCTCCCGGCCGCGGCGCGGTCGGCATCCTGAGGCTCTCAGGGCCGCAGGCTTTCTCTATCGCTGAAAAGATCTGCGGCGCGCTACCAGCGCCGCGTGTCGCCGCGCTGAGGCCGTTCCATGACGCGCAAGGCGAACGCTGCGATCGCGGCCTGGTCCTCTGCTTTGAAGCGCCGCACTCCTATACCGGGGAGGCGGTTGTTGAGTTGCAGGGTCATGGTGGGCCTGCCGTGCTGGACCTTCTGCTGGCTGCGACCTGCACACATGGGGCCCGCATTGCGCGCGCGGGCGAGTTCTCCGAGCGCGCTTTCCTCAACGGACGCCTGGAGCTGACCCAGGCCGAGGCCGTGGCCGACCTGATCGACGCGGCCAGCCGTGCCGCCGTCCTCTCGGCGAATCGTTCGCTCGAAGGCGAATTTTCTGTGCGCGTCCACGCACTGGAGGAGCAGATCCTTGCCCTGCGCGTGTTCGTGGAGGGCGCGCTCGACTTTTCCGACGAGGACATCGACTGGCTCTCGGATTCGGAACTCGCAGCGAAGCTCGCGGGCGCCGACGTCGAACTGGCGCTTCTGTTCTCGCAGGCGACCCAGGGCCGGCGACTGCGCGAAGGCATGGTCGTGGCCATCGCGGGCCGGCCAAATGTTGGCAAGTCGACCCTGCTCAACCGCCTCGCACGTGCAGACGTCGCCATCGTCAGCGACATCGCCGGTACCACGCGCGACGTCCTGCGAGAGCACTTGGTCCTGGATGGTCTGGCGCTAACAATTGTTGACACCGCGGGCCTGCGCGAGACAACGGATCCGGTCGAAGCGGAGGGCATCCGACGGGCCTGGCAGGCGCTCGAACGTGCTGAGCTAGCGCTGTTCGTCGCTGATGACTGCGCGGGGCTGACCGCGGAGGACCGGACGCTGCTCGCCAAAATTCCGACGACATCGAAACCACTACTGATCTTCAACAAGTGCGATCTGGGTGGGCGAGCCCCCGGCGCGTTCCCATTCGAGGGACACGATGCGCTGAGCGTTTGTGCGCTGACTGGCGAGGGTCTGGACGCTCTGCGATCCGCGATCCGCGCCGCCGCCGGCCTCGAAGAGCCCGTGGAAGGCGTGTTCAGCGCGCGCGCCCGGCATCTCGACGCGCTCCGCACGGCGCGGGGGCACTTCCAGGCCGCGCGCGCCTGCCTCGGGGTTGTCGGAGCCGCGGAACTCGCTGCCGAGGAACTGCGGCTGGCGCACGACGCCCTGGGAGCGATCAACGGACAGGTCAGCAGCGACGACCTGCTGGGGGCAATCTTCTCCCGCTTCTGCATCGGCAAATGACGAACGCCGGCCGCTCGCGCATGCTGCCCCCATGAAATCACCCCGGCCGACGCGGATCCTGCTGCACCAGAAGTCGCGCGAACTCGAAGTCGGCTACTCGGACGGCGCGACTTACAGGCTGCCCGCGGAATACCTGCGCGTGCACTCGCCTTCGGCCGAGGTGCAGGGTCATGGCAAGCCTGTGTTGGTGGGCGGCAAGCGGAGTGTCGGCATCCGCGCTGTCGAACCGGTGGGCCGCTATGCCGTGAAGCTGGTCTTCGACGACGGCCACGACACAGGCCTGTTTTCCTGGGATGTGCTTGCAGATCTCGGCCAGAACCACTTGCAATACTGGGCGACCTACGAGCAGCGTCTCGCCGAGATGGGCATGTCCCGCGACAGCGAGGTGGTTAAACTCGCCGCGCTGCAGCCCAAGAAGTACACCCCACCCAAGCCGCACTGACGCATCGTGAGCGACGACGCCAAGTCCAAGAATTCACCGGGTTCGACCACGCACTTCGGGTTCCAGCAGGTGCCGGTGGGCGAGAAGCGCCAACGCGTGGCGGGTGTCTTCGATTCGGTCGCCGCCAAGTACGACGTGATGAATGACCTCATGTCGTTCGGCGTGCATCGGCTGTGGAAGCGTTTCGTGATCGACCTCGCCGGCGTTCGCGCCGGGGAGAAGGTGCTGGACGTCGCAGGCGGAACCGGCGATCTGTCCCGGGAGTTCTCCAAGCAGGTGGGACCGCGCGGTCTGGTCGTGCTGTCCGACATCAACGCCGCGATGCTCGGCGAAGGTCGCCGCCGCCTTGCGGACAAGGGCGTGGTCAACCTGCCGATCGTGCAGGCCAACGCCGAGATGTTGCCTTTCGCAGAGGGCAGCTTCGACTGCATCACGATCGGCTTCGGCCTTCGCAACGTCACCGACAAGGACAAGGCGCTGCGTTCGATGTGCCGCGCGCTCAAGCCCGGCGGGCGCCTGCTCGTGCTCGAATTCTCGAAGCCCACCAGCGACACCCTCTCCAAGATCTACGACCAGTACTCGTTCAAGTTGTTGCCGCTGATGGGGCGCCTGGTGGCCAACGACGAAGCGAGTTATCGCTACCTGGCTGAGTCCATCCGCATGCATCCGGACCAAGCCACCTTGAAGTCGATGATGGATACCGCCGGATTCGGGCGTACGCAGGTGTACAACCTCACCGGCGGCGTCGTCGCCGTGCATCGGGGTTTCCGCCTCGAATGACCGCGCCGTCCGTGCTCTGCGCGGCGACCGAGATCGCGCTCAACCGTTTCCTGCGGCTCGAGACTTCGGTGATCGAGGAGTGCGCGCGCCTGAGCGGGCGTTGTATGGAATTCACACTTCCCTCGGGCGCGATGAGCCTCGCGATCGAATTCATTCCTTCGGGCGTGCGCGTGATGCCCGCGCCGCCGGCACCGGCCGACGTCCGAGTATGCGCGACGCCCTCGGCGTTGATGGCGGCGCTGCGTTCGAACGGCGCTGCCGGCGTTCCCACCGGCCTGATCGTCGAAGGCGACGTCGATCTGCTCGCGCAGTTCCGCGCGATGGTTGCGCGTGTCGGCTTCGATCCCGAAGAGTGGCTGGCTCCGATGTTCGGCGGCGTGGCTGCCCATCGCGTGGTCGGCGGCCTCAAGCGCATCGTCGACTGGACGCGCGGGAATTCGCGCCGGATGGCCGATCACGGCGCCGAGTACCTACGAGAGGAGACCTACGATCTCGCGCGCGGTCGTGACGTGGGCGAGTGGATGAACGAGGTCGACGACGCGCGAGATTCGCTGGACCGTCTCGAGACGCGCCTGCGCCGTCTCGAGCAAGGGAACTCGAAGGCCGCACCACGGCGCGACGGCGCGTGATCGGACGCATCTCCCGTCTGTGGCACATTCACCGGGTCGTCTCGCGCTACGGCCTGCGGGAGTTCATGGACGGCAAGGCGCGTGGAGGCGAACCGCGCGGCGTGCGCCTGCGCCTCGCGCTCGAAGAACTGGGTCCGGTCTTCATCAAGTTCGGTCAGGCCCTGTCCACGCGACCCGACATCCTGCCGCCGGAAATCGCCTTGGAGCTCGCCAAGCTCCAGGACCGTGTCCCGCCTTTCCCCGGTGAAGAGGCGCGGCGCATCGTCGAGGACGCGCTGGGGAAGAAGATCGACGTGTTGTTCTCGGACTTCGACGAGACGCCATTGGCCTCGGCCTCGGTCGCGCAGGTCCACACCGCGCGCCTGAAGCCCGAGGCGCCGAACGATCCCGGCTTCGCGGTGGTGGTCAAGGTGCTTCGCCCGGGCGTGGAGGTCGCGATCCGCAAGGACATCGAACTCCTGCACACGCTCGCGTCCTTAGTCGAGACGCTGCATCCAGAAGGACATCGCCTGCGTCCCAAGGCCATCGTCACCGAGTACGAGAAGACGATCCTCGACGAGCTCGACCTGATGCGCGAGGGCGCCAACTGCATGCAGCTGCGCCGCAACTGGTTGGGTTCGCCGCTGATCTATCACCCGCTGGTGTTCTTCGATTACACGCGGCCTAACGTGCTGGTGCAGGAGCGGCTCAACGGTATATCTATCCGCGAACTCGACCGCCTACGTGAGATGGGCGTGAGTTTCCAGGTGCTCGCAGAGCGCGGCGTGGAGATCTTCTTCAAGCAGGTGTTCCGCGACAACTTCTTCCACGCGGACATGCATCCCGGCAACATCCTGGTCGATGCATCGAATCCCGCAGTGCCAGTGTATCTTGCGGTCGACTTCGGCATCGTCGGCACACTGACCCCGGGCGACCAGCGTTACCTTGCCGAGAATTTCCTCGCGTTCTTTAACCGTGACTATCGGCGCGTCGCCGAGCTCCACGTGGAAAGCGAATGGATTCCCGCCGGCACGCGCGTCGAAGAATTCGAGTCCGCCATCCGCACGGTGTGCGAGCCGATCTTCGGGCGACCCATCAAGGACATCTCGTTCGGATTCTTCCTGCTGCGTCTGTTCCAGATCGCGCGGCGATTCAAATACCAGGTGCAGCCTCAGCTGGTGCTGCTGCAAAAGACGCTGCTGCAGGTCGAGGGCTTGGGCCGCCAGCTCTACCCCGACCTTGACCTGTGGAAGACGGCCCATCCGATCATGGAAGACTGGATGCGCAATCGGCTGGGGCCGACCGCGATGTTCGCGCGCGTGCGCCGCGAAGGTCCGCACATCGCCGAGATGCTTCCGGAACTAGCCAGTCAGGCGATCAAGAGTCTCGAACGCGGCGAAGGCTTGGGTATCGGCAAGAAGTCGCTCGACGCGATGCACGCGGAGATGCGAAACGGCGCGCGACGCCAGCGCCTGGTCACGCTGGGGAGCGCCGTGGTGGTGGCCGCTGCGATCCTGGCGGTGGTGGGATCATCCGAACTGGCGCGCTGGTTCGGCGTGCCGGTCGTGGCATGGGTGCTGGGTGCCCTCGGCGCCTGGATCGCCTGGCGCGGGCTTCGCGAGCCGCGCTAGGCGTCCTCGAGCGCTCTTACGAACCCTTGTGCGTGGGCGCGCCGACGAGCGTCAATCCCTTGAGCAGGTTCAGGGCCTCGTAGAGCGTGTAGTCGGTCTCGGCGAGCTTCTGCTCATCGTCTTCGAGCTTCTTGCGCGCCGTCTCGGCGTCCTTGTCGGCCTGGACCTTTTCCTTCTCGTTGACGAGGCTGCCCTTGAGGTCAGCTTCCTTGATCGGATCGAAGCCGCCTTCGGCAGCTTCGGCCTTGGCGACCTTCAGCGGCTTCACGGCGATATCCGGAACGATGCCGTCGCCCTGGATCGAGCGGCCCGACGGCGTGTAGTAGCGCGCCGTGGTCAGCTTGATCGCAGCCTCGCTTTGCAGCGGCATGATCGTCTGCACCGAGCCCTTGCCGAAGGTCTTGTCGCCCATGAGGATCGCGCGCTTCTGGTCCTGTAGTGCACCGGCGACGATCTCCGACGCCGAGGCCGAACCACCGTTGACCATCACCACGATCGGGTGCCCGTCGAGGTCGTCGCCAGGCGTCGCGCTGAATTCACGATTGCCGTCAGCGTCGCGTCCCTTGATGCTGACGATCGTCCCGCGCTCGATGAACGCGTCGCTGACCTTCACCGCCGCATCGAGGACGCCGCCGGGATTATTGCGAAGGTCCAGCACCATGCCGCGCAGTTGGCCGCCGGCTTCCTTCTTGAGCTTCTTGAGTTCGCGGTCGAGCGAACCACTGGTCTCCGTCGTGAAGCTGGAAATGCGCACGTAGCCCAAGCCTGGCTCGAGCATGCGCCCGCGAACGCTGGCCACGTTGATGATGGCGCGCTCCATGGGCACCGCGAGCGGGCTGGTCAGGCCTTCGCGGACGACCGTGAGTACGATCTTGCTGCCCGGCTCGCCGCGCATCTTCTGCACCGCCTCGCTGAGCTCCAAGCCCTTGGTGGGCGTCTCGTCGATCTTCACGATCAGGTCGCCCGGCTGCATGCCGGCCTTGGCCGCCGGCGTGTCATCTATAGGAGAAACGACCCGCACGAAACCATTCTGCATCTGCACTTCGATGCCCAGCCCGCCGAACTTGCCCGACGTGGCGATGTTCATCTCCTTGAACTCGTCCGCGTCCAGGTAGGCCGAGTGCGGGTCGAGGCCGGTGAGCATGCCGCGCACCGCGTTCTCGAGAAGTACCTTGTCTTCGACCGGCTCGACGTAGTCCGCCTTCACCCGGTTCAGGATCTCGACGAACATCTGCAAGTCCTTGAACGGAAGAGGTTCTGCCGCGGATTTGTCCTTCGTGGCGAACACACCGTCGGCGAGCGTGACGCAGACACCAATGAGGACGCCGGCGGTCAGCGCCAGAGGAGTGCGGAAGCGGGTTGACATGGTGCTGCAGACTCCAGAAAAGGCCGGCAAATGAACGTCAAATCGACGATATCACAGACCCTTGGGGCCAGCCCCTCTTCGCGATCAACCCGAACCTGACGGCTCTCCTCACTTTCGAGACACCGCGTTGCGGCGTCACCGCTAGGGACTAATCCCATACTGCCCCGTACCTTTGCGCACGTCAGGCCTCCGCGCCGCAACACACGAGTTGTTCGATGCCCTCCGTAGAACCCATCGTTCCGTCCGTCCCCCTCCCCCGCCAGACCCTTACCGCCGAGCACTGGGCGGAAGCCGCGCTCGATGTGATCGCCAGCGGCGGTATCGAAGCGGTCGCCGTCGAACCGCTCGCCCGCGTCCTCAAGGTGACCAAGGGCAGCTTCTACTGGCACTACACCAATCGCGACGCGCTCGTGGCCCGCGCGCTCGAAGTCTGGGAGCGACAGGAAACGGTCGACATGATTGCCCGTGCGGAACAGGAGCCCTCGCCACGCGAGCGCATTCACACTTTCTTTCGATCGGCCGCGAACACCGACGCCCGGGCCGAGCGCATCCTGCTGGCGCTGTCGGGCTCCAAGCACGCCGCAGCCCGCGCCTGCGTGCAGCGAGTGACCGAGGCCTGGCGCGCCTATATCGAGGCCAGCTATCGCGGCCTGGGCATGGAACCGGCGCAGGCGCGCAACTGGGCCACGTTCGCCTACTCCACGTTCATGGGCACGGTGCGCATGCGGCGCGATAACCCGGACGCGCTGCCCAGCGGTCCGCAATTCAACGACTACCTTCGTTTTTTGATCCGCTCGTTGATTCCCGGCCAGCCCGGTCCCGACGCGAACGCCGTGGTCGTACCGCTGCGTAAGACCGGCACCTAATACCGGGCGCAACGCGCCCGCAAAAAACGAAACGCCCTCCACATTCCAGGATGTGAAGGGCGTTCTTCGTTGAGAAGCATCCTGCCGGTGTAGCCGGCGCGAGCGCTCGACTCAGACCATCTTCATCAGGAGATTGATGATCTTCTGCGTCCAGCTCTTGTGCGGCAGGAAGAACATGCGTGCAAGCATGATGCGGGTGCGCACCACGCCGCGCTCGTGCGAGAAAGCGCGGAATCCGTACTCGCCGTGGGCATTGCCAATGCCGGAGTTGTTCACGCCGCCGAACGGAAGATTCCCATGCAGGAACTGCACGACCGCGTGATTGACGCAGGCGCCGCCGGAGCTGGTGCGCTTCATGACGGCTTCGATGTTCGACTCGGTGCGGCTCCAGACGTAGAGCGCCAGCGGCTTCTGCATGGCGTTGATCTCGCCGATGACCTGGTCAAGGTTCGTGAACGAGATGATCGGCAGCAGCGGTCCAAAGATCTCCTCGTCCATGATCTTCGCGTCACGCGGGATATCGGTCAGTAGGGTCGGCGCGATGAAGCAGTCCTTGATATCGACCGAATCGCCCGTGAGCACCTTGGCCCCCTTGGCTTTGGCGTCCTCGAGCAGAGCGTTCACACGCAGCGCATGGCGCTCGTTGACGACGCGGGCGAGCGCGGGCGAGCGCTGTGCCGCCGCGCCCTCGCCGTATGCGTTGGCGATGTACTCCTTCACCAGCCGCACGAACTCGTCCTTCACCGCGGCGTGGACATACACATGGTCGGGGGCGATGCAGGTCTGTCCGTTGTTCGTGTACTTGGCCCACGCCACGGTCTTGGCGGCGAGCGGCAGATCGGCGCTTTCGTCGACGATCGTCGGCGATTTGCCTCCGAGTTCCAGCGTGACACTCGTGAGGTTCTTGGCGGCCGCTGCCATCACCACCTTGCCGATCGCCGGCGAGCCGGTGAAGAAGATGTGGTCGAACGGAAGCGAGAGCAGCACGGTGGAGACGTTGGCGTCACCTTCGAAGATGGCCACCTCGTCCTCGGAGAAGATCTCGCGCGTGATCTTCACCATCACGGCCGACAGATTGGGCGTCATCTCCGAGGGCTTCAGGATCGCGGTATTTCCAGCCGCGATGCAGGACACCAGCGGACCGAAGGTGAGATTCACCGGGTAGTTCCACGGCGAGACGATCAGGCAGCGTCCCTTGGGTTCGTACTGCACATAACCCTTCGTGCCGAACATCATCTGCGTGGGCCACACGCCCTTGGGTCGCATCCACCGCTTGAGGTGACGCCGCGCATCGTTGGCTTCCATCACGATCGGCAGGACCTCGGTGAGGTCTACCTCAGTCGCGGGCTTGCGGAAATCCTTCAGCGCTGCGGCGCGGATCGCTTCGCGGTGGGCGAGCACCGCATCACGAAGACGCGTGATCTTGGCGATGCGCTCGGCGACCGTCGAGGTGCGCAGTCGCAGCGCCGTCTCGCGCTGACGTTCGAACACTCGCCGGATGTCGATCTCGCTGGCGTTTCCGGAATTGAGCGCGGACGGCAGGTAGGACACGGCTGTATTCATGTTTGGAATCTCCTCGACGTAACTAAACAAGTGTTCGAGTATAGGCGCACGATTCGAAAAAACCGCATGGCCGAAGGGTCAATACTCGATCGACTTCAGCAATTCGGAATGGAGGGCCGGGACAGCCGCAAGCACGCTGGTCGTCTCCAGCCCGATCGGTTCCCCGCGTAGATCCGTGAATACACCCCCCGCTTCGCGAACAATCACCGCCAGGGCGGCGATGTCGAGAATGTTCACATCGGATTCGACGATCGCGTCGAGCTTGCCGCTGGCCAGGAAGTGGTAGTGCAGGAAATCGCCGTAACCGCGAATGCGGTGCAGCCGGGGGATCAACGCGCCCAGGTTCATCCAGGCCTTCGAGGCCGCGAGCCGGGCAATGTTGCCAGTAGAAAGCGTGGCTTTGCCCAGCAAGTCGGTCGCGGAGACGACGACTTGTTGGCCATCGAGATGCGTCCCTTTGCCCTTCTCGGCCCAGGCCAGTTCCCCACGACCGTCGTTCCAGCAGGGCGCGCTGGAGACACCCAGGACCAGTTCGCCACGATGCATGAGCGCAATCTGGACTGAGAAAATCGGGTAGCCGCGAACGAAGGCCTTGGTCCCGTCGATCGGGTCCACCAGCCAAAGATATTCCGCGTCCATCGCCGAGCGCCCGGTTTCCTCGCCAAAGAAGCCGTGATCGGGAAAGCGGGTCGACAACAGGCTCCGTATTGCCTTCTCGGCCGCCACGTCGACCTCGGTTACCGGGCTGGCGTCGGCCTTGTAGTCGACGGCGAAGTTGCCGCGAAAGGCCTTACGAATGATCTCGCCTGCCACGTCGGCGGCTTCGAGCGCAGCTTGCAGGTGCGGGCTGTGTGGCATGTCGTCGCCGGCCAAAACAAAACGGGGCGCGCATCGTAGACCTGCGACACGGGACGCGAAAGCAGCCGCGGGGCACACGAATACAATGCCCCCATGGACAAGATCTACATCCGCGGCCTGAAGGTCGAGACAATCATCGGCATCCACGCTTGGGAACGCACACTGGTACGCCCGCTGCTCTTCGACGTGGACTTGGGCTGCGACACGCGCGAAGCGGCCGCCTCCGATCGAATGCGCGACTCCATCGACTACGCCGCGATCGGTGACACGGTTCGCGAGATCGCCCTCGCCCTGAAGCCTGAGCTGCTGGAGACTCTCGCCGAAAAGGTCGCCCGCACGCTGTTCGAGCGTTTTCCCGTGCTGACCGTGCGCTTGGTCATCGACAAGCCGGGCGCGATTCCGGACGTCAAGGGCATCGGCATCGAGATCGAGCGCCGCCGTGAGGACTACGCGGTCTGCGGTCGTTGAGGTCTCAGCCGGCGAGCAGCGCGGCCGCGAATTCCGCCAAGTCGGCGTAGACCGGCACGCCAGCCGCTTCGCGCACTGCTTCCGTGCGTCGCCCTTTTCCGGTGCGCACCAGAATGGGGCGAGCGCCGGCCGCCTGGGCCGCGAGCACGTCCGTGAGGCTGTCCCCCACGAAGGACACCCCTTCGAGGTCCACCTGCAAGCGCTTGCCAATATCGCGGAGCATCCCGGGATTCGGTTTGCGCATCTCGGTGGTCGCATCCGGGTGCTCGGGCGCGAACGCGATGCCCTCGATGTGTCCGCCCAGTGCGATCACGGCCTGGTGGAGGTGGGCGTGGACCGCGGCCAGCGCGTCGTAGTCGAACAGCCCGCGTCCGATGCCCGACTGGTTGGAGGCAACAAACACCTTCCAGCCCGCCTGGGACAGGCGCGCGATGGCCTCGAGCGAGCCGGGAATCGGCTGCCAGTCGGCCACCGACTTGATGTAGTCGTCGGAGTCCTCGTTGATGACGCCGTCGCGATCGAGGATCACGAGTTTCACCGGGCTGTCCATCAGCCCGGCAGGCAGGACAAGTCCGCAACCTCGCGGCACATCACGTCCAGCTGATGCAGCAGGGCGAGCCGATTGGCCCGCACGGCAGGATTTTCAGCGTTGACCATCACGCCTTCAAAGAAGGCGTCGACCGGGGCGCGCAGCGACGCCAGATTAACGAGCTTGGCGGTGTAATCCGCGGTTTTCGCGTTGCGCACCGTCAGTGCCGTCATCGCTTCAAACAGCGCGCCCTCGGCGGCGTGTTCGAACTTTGTCGGATCGACCGAAGCCTCGACGCCGCCGGCCTGCTTGAGGATGTTGCGCGCGCGCTTGTTTGCAGCCGCCAGGTCGGAAGCCGCCTCGTTCGCCGCGAAGCCGTGCACCGCCAGCACGCGACGCTGCGCGTCGAGCGGGCGCCGGATGCCCAGCGCCCTGACCGACTCAAAGGTTTCGCTGGCGATCGGGCGGCCCTCGTGGACCTGGCCTACCAGCCAGGCGCGCAGCCGCTCCATGATGAAGTCGAACAGTTCCGTCACCGCCCCGGCGTCGCGCTTGCCGGCGGGCTGAAGGTCCATGGCTTCGGCTAGCACCACGTGCAGGTCCAGCGGTAGCCCGCCCTCGACGCAGATGCGCAGAACGCCGAGCGCCGCGCGCCGCAGCGCGTAGGGATCCTTGCTCGCGGTCGGCTTCTGGCCGATCGCGAAGATACCGGCGAGCGTGTCGATCTTGTCGGCGAGGGCCACGTATTGCCCCGCGCGCGACGAGGGAATAGCTGTGCCCTGCTGCGTGGGCAGGTAATGCTCGCGGATCGCCGTGGCGACTTCCGGGTGCTCGTGTGATGCACGCGCGTAGTAGCCGCCCATCAGGCCCTGCAGCTCGGGAAATTCGTAGACGACCTTGGTGACGAGGTCGGCCTTGCACAGCCTGGCTGCACGCGCCGCCCACTCCTCGAAGCGCAGGTCGTCGCGACTGACCGACGTGGTATGCCCGACCGGTTGGCCGTGAGACGCAACGAGCGCGGCGATGCCGTGCGTCATCGCGGCCACGCGTTCCACCTTCGCGCCGATCGAGCCCAGGTCCTTCTGAAACGTCACCGCATCGAGCTTCGCCGCGTAATCGGCAAGCGGGTGCTTGAGATCCTGATGGTAGAAGAACAGCGCGTCCGTCAGGCGGGGCCGCACCACGCGCTCGTTGCCGGCGATCACCTGCGACACGTCGCGCGAGTCGACATTCGCGATCGTGATGAAATGGTTGGTGAGCTGCGTCAGCGCTGCATCGGTGAACACCGTGAAGTAGCGCTGGTTGGACTCCACGGTTGCGACGATCACCTCGGGCGGCAGTTCGAGGAAGCGCTCCTCGAAGCGTCCGGCCACCGCGACCGGCAGCTCGACAAGCGCCGTCACTTCGTCGAGCAGGTCTTCGGTGATCCGGGCGTGGCCGCCAAGCTTGGCAGCCGCTGTCTCGATCTGCAGACGAATCTCGGCTTTGCGCAGCGCCACGTCGGCCCACACGCGAGCCTTGAGCAGCGTGCCCGCGTAGTCGGCGCCCGAAGCCAGCGACAGCGCAGCGGGTGCGTGGAAACGGTGGCCGTAGGTGACGCGATCGGCTTCGAGCCCGAAGGCCCGCAGCGGGACGACCTGATCGCCGAACAGGCAGCAGAGCCACTCCACCGGTCGCACGAACGTGGCGTCGCCCGCACCCCAGCGCATTCGCTTGGGAACGAGTTCGTCCATCTGGCGAAGCGTGTCCAGGAAGATCTCCGGGATCAGCTCACGCGTCGCGCGGCCCGGCGTCTTCTTCGCGAAGTACAGCTTGCCGTCCTTCTGCCCGAGCGCCGCGAACTCGACGCCGCACTTGCGCGCGAAGCCGAGCGCGGCCGGCGTCGGCTGACCGTCCTTCAGGGCCGCGGACAACGCCGGGCCGGTCATCTCGACCGACTGGTCGGGCTGACTCTCCGCAACGCCGCTGACCTGGACCGCGATGCGTCGCGGCGTCGCGAACGTCGCGGCGGCCACGTTCAAAACACCCCGCTTTGCGAGGCCTTCGACAACACCCCGACTCAGCGCGCTGGCCAGGGGGACGACGTAGCGAGCCGGCAGGTCTTCGCAGCCGATTTCCAGGAGCAGGGGAAGCGTCATGGGACTCGGGGCAGGCTGCAAACTGAAAGAAGGGCCGATAGTCCGCCATTGTGGGCGATGCGGGGCATACCGCCAATCCTCAGGCCCCGCCGCATGACGCGTCGGAAGGATCGGCTGAGGTCAGCCCGCGAGCGTCCGACTCAAGGCCGCCGGCACGCGACGTGACGGCGGGCCCGCTTCGGTGGGCCTATTGCAGGTAAGCCGGATACTTCGGCAGTGCCGCGAAGTCTTCCGGCGCATGCTGGATCACGAAACGCGCCTTCGTGTTCTTCACGATCTTCTCGATGCGATCGAACGAGGCCAGCGTGTCGGCGCGGTTGGTGTTGATCAGCGGCACGCGACGCTCTGCCCGGTTGGCACGCGTGTGGTACAGGTCGCCCGACAGCACTACCGCGCCGGCCTTGGCCAGCTTCAGCATCAACACCTGGTGGCCCGGCGTATGACCCGGTGCCCGCAGGATGCGCACGCTGCCGTCGCCGAAGACGTCGCGATCCCCATACAGCAGCTCGACCTTCGCCGTCTTGTGTGCGGTGATCGTGCTCGGATCCATGCCGGCCGACGGCGGCTCGGTGAGCGCCGCGTCGAGCTCGGCCTTGTTCATCAGCCAGGTCGAGGCGCTGAAGGCGTTGGCGCTCCCGGTGTGGTCGAAGTGCAGGTGGGAGAACGCGACGAAGGTTACATCTGCCGCAGTGATGCCGATCTCGGCGAGCTGCGCGGTCATCGTCTTCTTCAGCGACAGGTGGAAGTTACCGCCGCCCGCGTCGATCCCGTCAGGGGACTTTGCGATCTCCTCGCTCAGTCCCGTATCCCACATCAGCATGCCCTTGGGGTGGCGGATCAGGAAGCAAGGCGCCACCGCGTCGATCGACTTGCCGTCGTACTCGCCGGTGTCGGAGAACATCGCGGCATTCCTGATGTGTATGCGACCGCAGTCGATCGCGTAGAGACGCACTTCGGCGACCGGTTCGACCGCACGCGCCGGCGCACTGATCCCCGCGGCGCAGGCGAGAACAGAGAATTCGAGCAGACGACGGACCAGCTTCATTCCTGTTTTCACGACCCCTCCCGGGGAATATTTTTGGAGCAAGCTCGCAGCGACGCTGCGGACCGGGGGCGACGCGGCGTCGCTCGGCGAAATAGTCTCTCTTTCTTTCAGGACTTCGGCACGAAGAACGGCTGGTGGAACTCGCGGAAAGGCGCGAGCGTCTCGCTACGCGCCGTGCGTTCCGCCAGCGCAGGACGCTCGGTCGCATCGAGCTGCAGCGCCTCGTTCAGGAAAGTGGAGACTACCGTCAGCGTGATGTCGGCCTGGCTCATGCGCGTGCCGAGCAGCCACTCGGATTCCACGCCCGAGCAGAAACGGTCGAGTTCGCCGAGCGCCGCCAGCATCTGCGTGCGGCAGCGGTCGACCCAGGGGCCGTGACGCTTCTCGGGCGGACGAAAGGCGCCCTCGTAGAGTTGAGCCACGCCCTTGTCGGCCGCTCCGGTGGCGATCGCCATGATCTGCAGGGCGCGCCGTCGTTGCGCGCCGCGCACTGGCAGCAGCGCGCGCTCTGGACCCACTGTTTCATCCAGCCAGTCGAGGATAGCGGCGGACTCGGCCAGCACCTCGCCGTCGTCGAGCACGAGCGTCGGCACGCGGCCGAGCGGGTTGTACTCGCGGATGCGTTCGAAATCCTGGCCTACGGACCAGTTGCGATGTGCGAACGTGAACCCCAGCAGTCGTAGGCTCACCGCGACGCGGCGCACGTAGGGCGAATCGAACATGCCGATCAAGATCATCTTCGAGGGACGACGCGGCTGCGCGAGGAACTAGAAGTAGGGCGCCGCGCCGCCGGCCGGCGGCGAGCCGTTTTGAATCGACTTCACGCGCAGGATGAAATCGGATGTCACCTGCATCGCGTGCGAGCGCTTCTCCTGCAAGAAGCTTTGGATGAAGTAGCTGCTGAAACCGCGACCGCGGAGGTACTCGGAGGCCGGCTGCAGCGCGCCGTCGCACTGCGACACGATGTGCTGGGTCAGGAAGTTGACGTCGTCCGAACCGTTGATCAGCGCCACGGTCTGCTGCTGCAGGCAGGCCTGGTGGGCGAGTCGCACCTTCTCCAGCGCTGTGTCGTCGCTCGGCCCGTAGGTCGGACCGGTGGCGCAGGCGGCCAGCAGAAGCGACGTCGCCAGCAATAACGGCCGCGTGTTCATGCGGCTTTCCTCGGCGCGCCCAGCATCGGGAATCCCAGTGCTTCGCGTGCCTTGAAGTAAGCCTCGGCGCAGCCTCGCGCGAGCGTACGCACGCGCAGGATGTAGCTCTGCCGCTCGGTCACGGAGATTGCGCCGCGCGCATCGAGCAGGTTGAACGTGTGGCTGGCCTGGATGGTGCGCTCGTAGGCAGGCAACGGCAGCGGCTTTTCCAGCGCCAGAAGTTTTTGGCACTCCGCCTCGGCTCTGTTGAAGCGCTCGAACAGGGTCGCGGTGTCGGCGTGCTCGAAGTTGTAGGTGCTCTGCTCGACTTCGTTCTGGTGGTAGACGTCGCCGTAGGTCACCACGCGGCCGCCGGTGTCCGACCACACGAGGTCGTAGACGCTTTCCTTCTTCTGGATGTACATTGCCAGGCGCTCGAGACCGTAGGTGATCTCGCCCGACACCGGCCGGCACTCGATGCCGCCCACCTGCTGAAAGTACGTGAACTGCGTGACTTCCATGCCGTTCAACCAGACTTCCCAGCCGAGCCCCCAGGCTCCGAGCGTGGGCGACTCCCAGTTGTCCTCGACGAATCGGATGTCGTGCGTCAGTGGATCGAAGCCCAGCATCGTCAGCGACTCCAGGTACAGCTTCTGGATGTCGGGCGGCGAGGGCTTCATCAGCACCTGGAATTGGTAGTAGTGCTGCAGCCGGTTCGGGTTCTCGCCGTAACGGCCGTCCGTGGGACGGCGGCTAGGCTGCACGTAGGCCGTGTTCCAGGGCTCGGGCCCGAGGGCGCGCAGGAACGTGGCCCAGTGGAAGGTGCCGGCGCCCATTTCCATGTCCATCGGCTGGACGATGGTGCAGCCATGCCCGGCCCAGAACATCTGCAGCTTGAGGATGAGGTCCTGGAAGGTCATGTCGCGCGGGGGCGGGATGAGGGCCGCAAAGTATAGCCACGACCCTGCCGCGGGCCCCTAGCCCGAGCCCTCCATCGAGGCTCGGAAGCAGACAACGGGGCACCCGCTTCTCGACGAGACGCGGCGCGGGGGCGAAAAAATGCCCGACGCCGGAATGCCGATCCGGCCTCCGTCCAATCGGAGCGCGAATGGGCTAGGCTAGCCTCCGCGGCGAGCCGGCGTGGCATGGTTACTGCGTTAAACCGGCGCACCGCCGGGGCAGCTGGGTAACCCGTCGGCGTCCCCCCAATCGAACCTACACAAAGACCCCCTCCAGGAGACCTCATGGCTTCGGGCAAAGACGTACTCAAGACCATCACTGACAAGAGCGTGAAGTTCGTCGACTTCCGTTTCTGTGACACCCGCGGCAAGGAACAGCACGTCACCGTGCCGGCAAAGACAGTCGACGAGGCCCTGTTCGTCGATGGCAAGATGTTCGACGGCTCGTCGATCGCCGGCTGGAAGGGCATCAACGAGTCCGACATGATCCTGATGCCGGATGCCGGCACAGCGTTCATGGACCCGTTCTTCGAAGAGCCGACGCTGGTCATCACCTGCGACGTCATCGAACCGACCACCATGCAGGGCTACTCGCGCGATCCGCGTTCCATCGCCAAGCGCGCCGAGGCCTACCTCAAGAGCACGGGCATCGCCGACACCGCCTACTTCGGCCCCGAGAACGAATTCTTCGTCTTCGACTCGATCCGCTGGGATTCGGGCATGAAGGGCTGCTTCGTCGAGATCGACGCCGAGAACGCGGCCTGGAACTCGGGTAAGGCCTACGACGCCGGCAACACGGGTCACCGTCCGGGCGTGAAGGGCGGCTACTTCCCGGTTCCGCCAGTCGACTCGCTGCAGGACATCCGCTCCGCCATGTGCGAGACGCTGGAAGCGGTCGGCATGGAAGTGGAAGTGCACCACCATGAAGTCGCCACCGCCGGCCAGTGCGAGATCGGCGTCAAGTTCGGCACGCTGATCCAGAAGGCCGACGACGTCCTCAAGCTCAAGTACGTGGTGCAGAACATCGCCCACCAGTTCGGCAAGACCGCCACCTTCATGCCCAAGCCGATCGTCGGCGATAACGGCAGCGGCATGCACGTCCACCAGTCGCTCTCGCTCAACGGCAAGAACCTGTTCGGTGGCGACGGCTACGGTGGCCTTTCGGAAACCGCGCTGTACTACATCGGTGGCATCCTGAAGCACGCCAAGGTGCTGAACGCCTTCACCAACCCGGGCACCAACAGCTACAAGCGCCTGGTGCCGGGCTTCGAGGCGCCGGTCATGCTGGCCTACTCGGCCCGCAACCGTTCGGCCTCGATCCGCATCCCGTACGTGCCCAATCCGAAGGGTCGTCGCATCGAGGTCCGCTTCCCGGACTCCACCGCCAACCCGTATCTCGCCTTCGCCGCGATGATGATGGCCGGCCTCGACGGCATCCAGAACAAGATCCACCCTGGCGATCCGTCGGACAAGGATCTCTACCATCTTCCGCCGGAAGAGGACGCGAAGATCCCGCGCGTCTGCCACAGCCTGGACATGGCGCTCGACGCGCTCGACAAGGGCCGCGGCTTCCTGACCAAGGGCGGTGTGTTCACCGACGACGTCATCGACTCGTACATCGAGCTCAAAATGCAGGAGGTCACGCGCTTCCGCATGACCACGCACCCGATCGAGTTCGACATGTACTACTCGCTGTAAGTCGAATCCAAGCTGCTTCAGTAGTAGATTTGAAAAGCGCCCCGGACCTCCGGGGCGTTTTTCTTTGTGCGCTGATCCCGGGTCCGGACGCGGTACGGGCGACGAGGCAGCGTTATCCCAGCAACACCTCGCGATACAGCGCCCCGAATTGCGTCGCTGCCGCCGCATCGAAATGCGCGAGGCGATAGCGAACGGTGAGAAACATGCGGTCCTCCATCGATGCGGCGCCGACCGACACACCGGCCGGCATCGGCGCGGGCGGTGTGAAATAGAGATCGGTGATCTTCCCGGCCTCGCCCATGTTCGGGCTCGTCGCCAAGCGGCCGAGGTTTGAGAGCACGGTGGTCTCCATCAGCTTGGCGCCGAATAGCGGGAACAACTCCTTCAGGCGCGCCTTGAGAATCGCCGGAAACAGGCGCGGCACTTCGAGCAGGTCGATCAGCACCCCGGCCGCGCCCGCTTCCTTGTACTCGGCCGTCTGCTTGCAGACGGCCTGCGTCGTCGCGTTGAAATCGGTCTGCTCGCTGGCCAGCAGCGACACCGACACGTACGACGAGAAATTGGAGACCACCTCGAACCACCAGGCCTCGGGTCGCAGGTTCACCGGCATCATGATGGCGGTGCGCCCGGTCCTGCCACCGTGGCGCGCGTTCCACTGTTTGATCGTCAGCGCCAGCCCCGCGAGCAGCATGTCGTTGACGGTGGCGGGCTTCACGCGCCGTGCCATGAACTGCTGCGTTTCCTTCGGCGAAAACGCGAGCAGTTCGAACCCGTAACCGGGCATCGAATCCGGGTTCTTCACGTCGACGCCCTTGCCGACCACGCGCGTCGGCGCATTGCGCGCCTTGTCCAGATGCTCGACCAGCAGCTTGATGCGCTCCAGGCGCTGCGTGAACGTCTTGGAGCCCGCCAGCTTCTTGAGGTCGCGTACCGACAGCGGATCGAGATCGGGCACGGGGTCCGGATCGCCGGCGTAGTGACGCACGATCGACTGGATGATGCGGAAGGTGCTCAGGCCGTCGCCCATCGTGTGATTCACGTTGAGCATCAGCCAGTCGCCTTTCGGGTGATGCACCAGGTAGACGAGAAATGCTGGCGACATCGACAGCGGCACCTGGATGCTCTGCAGGCGCGAGCGCGCGGCCGCGACATCCGAATCCCGGGTTGCTTCGAACACCGTGAGCGGGAGGTGATCGATCTGGTCCGGGATATCCCAGAAGTAGCGCACCGCTCCCTCGCCAAAGGGCTGGATGCGCGCCCGCGCGATCGGGTGCTTCTGCGTGGCGTAGCGGATCGCCGCGCGCAAACGGTCATCCTCGATCCGACCGCTGACCCGCACCTCGACCTGCACGCTCCAGGTATCAGGGCGGCGGTCCATGTTCATGAACGTGCTTTCGAGGTGGTTGAATTCCGCGGTCTGCATGGCGTCTCCCCGTCGCTCTTGCTTGTGCGGCGAGCGTACTCCCGTCACGGCGCCGTCCGGATGGCCGTTGTGACAGCGAGCGCTTAGGCTTGCCCTTCGAAAAATGCACCAGGAGTGGACGTGATCGTATTCGTCAGCGGTGCCACCGCCGGCTTCGGCGAGGCCATTGCCCGCCGCTTCGCGCGCGACGGCGCGCACCTGGTGATCTGCGGCCGCCGTGTCGGCCGGCTCGAGAAGCTCGCCGAAGAACTCGGGGTGCCGACGCACTGCATCGTGCTGGACGTGCGCGACCGCCCCGCGGTCGAAGCGGCGGTGGCGAATCTTCCGAAGAACTTCGCCGCCATCGACGTGCTCGTCAACAACGCGGGCCTCGCGCTGGGCCTGGAGCCCGCGCACCGTGCGTCCCTCGATCAGTGGGAGCAGATGGTCGACACCAACATCAAGGGCCTGTTGACGCTGACACGCGCACTTCTTCCGGGCATGGTCGAACGCAAGCGCGGCCACGTGATCAACATCGGCTCGACCGCGGGAGAGTGGCCGTACCCGGGTGCCAACGTCTACGGCGCAACCAAGGCTTTCGTCCGCCAGTTCTCGCTGAACCTGCGTGCGGATCTCTACAACACCGCGGTGCGGGTGACCGACGTGGAGCCGGGCCTGGCGGGAGGCACCGAGTTCTCGAACGTACGCTTCAGCGGAGACGACACCAAGGCGGCCAAGGTCTACGAGAACGCGCAGGCGCTGACTCCCGAGGACGTGGCCGACACCGTGCACTGGGTCGCCTCGCGTCCCGCGCACGTCAACGTGAACACCCTGTCGCTGACGCCGGTCTGCCAGGGCTTCGGCGCGGTCGCGGTACATCGCGGATAGCGCCTCGGTGCAAGTGCGCCGCTGGGCGCTTGCGACAATCGCAATACCCGCCACGCTGGGGCGGTTCGAAGAAAGGGAGAACGTGGGTGCCTTACGCCAAGATGCGCGACGGCGCACGCCTGCATTACCACGACGTCGGCCGGCGCGGCCGACGCAGCGGCAAGACCTGCGTCCTGCTGCACGGCTTCGCGATGCCAGCCGCGCTGTGGCTGCCCTTCGTGGCGCCGCTGCTGCACCGGCACCGCTTCGTGCTGCCCGACCTGCGGGGCTTCGGCGGTTCCCATGACCTGAAGTTGTCGCAGCCGACACTGCTGACGCAGCACGCCGACGACGTTGCCGACCTGTTCGACCAACTGGGCCTTCACGACGTGCACCTGGGCGGCCTGTCGATGGGCGCCTGCACGTCGATGCAGTACCACCGCCTGTACGGCTTCGATCGCGTCCGGGCCTACCTGCACATCGACCAGTCGCCCCGCGTGATCAACACGCCGGAATGGCCACACGGCCTGCTCGGTGACGCGCAGACGAAGGGCTTCGCCGACATGGCGAACCTGATGGGGCGACTGGAGGCCCATCGAGGCCAGCCCTACCACCGCGTGCCACGCGGCCTGCGCCGCGAACTCTGGCAGAGCCTGGCCACGTTCTACGGCCACTCCTTCCACCAGGCGCACTGGCGCCGGCTGGTCGGACTCGCGCGCCACGAATTCCTGATCCGCCACGTCGCGCCGGTGTCCAACTGGCCGATCTACATGGACTGCCTGCGTTCCTACCTCAACGACGACTACGACTGGCGTGCCACGCTTCCCGGCATCCGCGTGCCGATGACCGCGCTCGTGGGCATGCAGTCCACGATGTACCCGGCTGCCGGCCAGCTCGCGATCCAGGCGATGGTCCCGCATGCCCGGGTCGTGAAATTCGAGAACTGCGGCCATGCCATCCCGTTCGAGCAGCCGCGCCGTTTCGTGGCGGAACTAGGGCAATTCCTTATGGCGGCCTGAGGGCCTTCGCGGGAATATCGACATCCGCCGCGATGCCGGACCCGCGTGCGGACAGAACAAGCCCACGTGGTACGAGGAGAAACCTTGATGAAACTGCTGAATTCGTTTGGCCCCAATCCGCGCATGGTGCGCATGTTCCTGCTCGAGAAGGGCATCAACATCCCCATGCAGGAGCACGACCTGCTCGGCGGCGAGAACCGCAAGCCGCCGTACACCGACAAGAACCCCGCCGGCCAGGTGCCTGCGCTGGAACTCGACAACGGCACCGTCATCGGCGAGACGATCGCCATGTGCGAATACCTGGACGAGGTGAACCCGGGCAAGTCGCTGGTCGGCAACAACGCCGAAGAAAAAGCGATCTCGCGGATGTGGCAGCGCCGAGTCGAGCTGAACATCACCGAGTACCTCTACAACGGATTCCGATTCGCCGAAGGCCTCGACTTGTTCAAGGACCGGCTGCACGTGATTCCCGAAGCGGCGCCGGGCCTGAAGGCGGGCGGCCAGCGCAACCTGAAGTGGCTCGACAACCTGATCGGTGGCCGTGACTTCATCTCCGGCAGCCAGATCCGCCTGGTCGATCTCGTCCTGTATTGCTGCCTGGACTTCGCCGCGGGCGTTGGCCAGCCGCTCGATCCGTCGCTGAAGAACATCAACGCCTGGTTCAAGCGCATCGATTCGCGCCCCAGCGCGAAGGGCAGCCTGCACCCGGCCTGGGAGCAGGTGAAGATGAAGGGCTGATCCTTTCCGGATCGGTTTCCTCCGAACAACCCCTCCCCGCAAGGCGAGGGGTTTTTCTTTGGGCCTCGCTTCTGGCGCGCGTGTGCTGCAGGCACACTGCGGCGGCCGCCCCCCCGATCGAATCAGGAATGCCGATGCCCGCCTCGCCGCCCCGCCTGCTCAGCGACGTCGAGAGCTGCGTCGACGCGATCCTCGAGGCCGTGGGTCGCGACCTGCGCGTGGGACTGGCGTTGGGCCTGGGCAAGCCGGCCGAACTGGTCAACGCGCTGTACGCGCGCGCCAAGGCCGACCCCTCGATCACGCTCACCCTGCTGACGGCACTGTCGCTGGAGAAACCGGTCCCCGGCTCCAGGCTCGAGGCGGCCTTCATGCAGCCCTTCCTCGACCGCGTGTTCGCCGGCGTGCCCGATCTCGAGTACGCCAAGGACGTCAGCGCACGGCGCCTGCCCCGGAACATCCGCGTGAAGGAGTTCTTCTTCCGCCCCGGCAGCCGGCTTTCGAACCCGGACGCGCAGCGCGACTACATCAGCACGAATTACACCTTCGCTGCGCGCGACGTCTTCGCGCAGGGCTGCAACGTCGTCATGCAGGCCGTGGCCAGGCGCGAGACCGCGGCCGGCACGCGCTACAGCCTGAGCTGCAACCCGGACACGGGCCCCGAGCTGATCGGTCTGCTGCGCGCCGCGCAGGCCACTGGCGAGCGCAAGGCGGTGGTCGTGGCGGCGGTCAACCAGAGCCTGCCGTACATGGCGCTCGATGCAGAAGTAATACCGGAGACTTTCGACCTTGTCGTCGACGATGCGCGCGCGCACTCGGCGCTGTTCTCCACGCCCAAGACACCGGTGGCCGCGCCCGACTACGCGATCGGCCTGTATGCCTCTTCGCTGATCCGCGACGGCGGCACTTTGCAGATCGGCATCGGCAGCCTCGGCGACGCCATCGTCCACGCGTTGCGCCTGCGCCAACAGCAGAACGCGGACTACGTGGCGGCGCTCGATGCGCTCGGGGCAACGAAGCGACATGGCGCGCTGATCGAGAAAACGGGCGGCACGACGCCGTTCGTGGCCGGGCTCTACGGCGCCACCGAGATGTTCGTCGACGGTTTCTGGCAGCTCATGAAGGCGGGCATCCTCAAGCGCCACGTCTACGATTTCTGGGCCCTGCAGCAGCTCGTGAACGAGGGAGCCTGCGACCCGACGCATCTCGCGCCCGAGGTGCTCGATGGCTTCGTGCGACTGGGCGTGCGCGTGATTCGCGGCCAGGACTTTGCGGTGCTGCAGCGGCACGGCTTCTTCCGCGACGACCTGCGCTACGACAACGGGCGGCTCCTGTTCGCGGACGGCCGGCACGTCGTGGCCAACGTCGCGGATCCCGACGCGCGCAAGCTCATGGGCGAGGCCGCGCTCGGCGAGCGCCTGCGCGGGGGCGTGATCCTGCACGGCGGCTTCTTCCTCGGGCCGCGCGATTTCTACGAGGGCCTGCGCGCGATGACACAGGAACAGCGCGACCTCATCTGCATGACGGGCGTCGACAAGGTCAACCAACTCGACCTGAATCCGCGGCTGTACCGCGAGCAGCGCATCCACGCGCGCTTCATCAACACCGGGATGATGGCGACGCTCAACGGTGCCGTGGTGTCAGACGGCCTGGCCGACGGGCGCGTGGTGTCCGGTGTCGGCGGGCAGTACAACTTCGTCGCGCAGGCGCACCAGCTTCCGACGGGCCGCTCCATCTTGATGGTGCGCGCCGTGCGCACGCCCGACGATGGCGGCACGTCGACCAGCAACCTCGTCACCGAGTACGGCCACTGCACGATCCCGCGCCATCTGCGCGACGTGCTGATCACGGAGTACGGCATCGCAGACCTGCGTGCGCAGACCGACAGCGAGGTGGCCAAGCGCGTGCTCAACGTGGCCGACTCGCGTTTCCAGGACGCGCTGCTCGCCAAGCTGGAGGCAGCGGGACGGATCGAGGCGGGCTACCGTATTCCCGAGGCGTTCCGCTCGAACACGCCCGAAGCGCTTGCTGCGCGCCTGCACGAGGCGGGCAAGGCCGGACTGTTGCCGGCGTTCCCCTTCGGCAGCGATTTCACCGGGCAGGAGCTGCGCCTGGCCAAGGCGCTCAAGGCCGTCAAGGCGCGTGCGGCGAGCACGCCGAAGTGGAAGCTCGCGCTCAGGGCGATGCTGGCCGGTGCGCCACCCGCGGAACTCGATGCCGACCTGCAGCGCCTGGACCTGCGACATCCGCAAGACCTTCAGGACAAGGTCGCGCGCGCGCTGCTGGTCGAGGAACTGCAGGCTTCCAAAACCTGAGCCGATTCGCCTGTCGGCTGGCCTTCGGCGGACGATCCGGGCCCGTCCGACCACCGGTGTTCCCGGCCGTTTTTGCGGGCGTATAGTCATTCGGCCGCTCACCCACGGCACGCATTTTTTGCGAGGTGCAACGCAACACCGAAGGAGCCCAGCATGGACACCAATCGACGTATCGTCCTGGCCGAACGGCCGCGCTACATCATTCCAACGGCAAACTGTTTCCGGCTCGAAGAAGCCGCGATGCCGCAGCCCGGGGATGGCGAAGTCCGCATTCGCACGCAGTGGCTGGGCATGGAGCCCTACCTGCTGGGCAAGGTGAAACGCGGTTCTGGCCAGGCGCCGGTGGACCTGGGTGATGTCATGGTGGGGCCCGCGGTCGGCAGGGTCGAAATCTCGCGCCATTCTGAGTACGCGCCGGGCGATCTGGTCACCGGCCTCTGGGGCTGGGCCGACCACGCCATCTCCGATCGCCAGCACATCCGCAAACTGCCGGCCGACCTGCGGCAGCCTTCGTACATGATGGGTGCGCTCGGCTATTCGGGCTTCGGCGCCTGGCTCGCGGTGACCGAACTCGGCGCCGCGCAACCCGGCGAGACCGTGGTGATCGGCGCGGCCACCGGCGGCATGGGCCAGATCGTCGGGCAGCTCGCCAAGCTCAAGGGCTACCGCGCGGTCGGCATCGCCGGCGGCGCGGAGAAGTGCAGGCTGGCGGTCGAACGCTTCGGCTTCGAGGTCTGCGTCGACCGGCGCTCGCGCACGTTCGCCGACGACCTGCGCAGCGCCTGCGGCCGTGGCATCGACGTGTATGTCGAAACGCTCGGCGGCAAGGCGTTCGCGGCCGCGCTGCCGTTGCTCAATCTGCGCGGGCGCGTCGTCGTGGCGGGCCTCATGTCGCTGTACGCGGCGCAGGGCCTGCCGGACGGGCCGGATCGCACGATGCTGCTGCTCAACGACATCAACCTCAAGCGCCTGCAGATCAAGGGGCTCGTGGTGTTCGACCACATGAAGAGCCGCTTCTCCGAGTTCAAGCGCGAGATGCTCGGCTGGCTGGAGAGCGGCCAGATCAAGCCGCTCGAGAACGTGGTCGACGGACTCGAGCACGCGCCCGAAGCGCTGCAATCGGTGTTCGAGGGCCGCAATCTGGGCAAGACGGTCGTGCACGTCGCGGCCTGATCGCGACGCGAAGGACGCCGGACGGCACCGCGGCTATCATCGCCGCCCCTTCCGGCTACCCGTCCGCTCCATCTCATGTGGTTTCGCAACCTGCTGCCCTACCGGCTCGACGGCGCGTGGGGCATGTCGCCCGGCGCCTTCGAGAAAAAGCTCGGCGCGCGCACGCTGCAGCCCTGCACCGGCCTGACCGCGCAGACCCAGGGATGGGTCTCGCCGCGCGACGACGACCAGCTCGTGTACGGGCAGGGACGCCAGCTGCTGTTCGCGTTGGGCACCGAGACCAAGCTGCTGCCCGCGTCCGTGGTCAAGGATGCGGCAAAGGCCAAGGCCGCGCAGATGGAAGCGCGCATGGGCTTCAAGCCGGGCAAGAAGCAGCTGCGCGAGCTGCGTGAGCAGATCACCTCGGAATTGCTGCCCAAGGCATTCGCCAAGCGGCGCGCCACGCGCGTGTGGATCAATCCCGAAGCGGGCTGGCTGCTGGTGGATGCCTCGAGCCAGAAGCGCGGCGACGAGGTCCTGACGCTGCTGCGCGACACGCTGGGCGAGTGCCCGTTCTATCCGCTCGACACCGCGAAGTCGCCAATGACGTCCATGACCGCGTGGCTCGCCAAGGGCGATGCGCCGGGCAAGTTCTCGCTCGACCAGGACTGCGAGATGAAGAGTGGCGGGGACGATCCGTCCGCGGTGCGCTTCGCCCGGCACGGGCTCGAAGGCGACGACGTACGCCGCCACGTCAAGGACGGCAAGTCGGTGACCAAGCTCGGCATGACCTGGAACGATCGCATTCGCTTCGTGCTCGCGGATCCGGGCGTCGTGCGTCGCGTGCGCTTCGAGACCATCGAACAGGACCGCGCGGAGAACGAACCACAGGGCAATCCCGAGCAACGCTTCGACGCGGACTTCGCGTTGATGTCGGGCGAGCTGACGCAGCTCATGGATGGACTCATGACCGCGCTCGGCGGGCAGAGCAAGCGCTGAAGATCGCGCCACCCTGGCCTGGACAGGTCGGGTTGTTTTTCCTTTCCGGCGAGCGACCCCGGACTTCATCCGGACTACGCGCTACCCCACCGTCAGCAGTTCCTCGAAGAACGCACCGATCCTGCGCGCGCGATCCACGAAGTGGATCTCGAGGATCCAGTGCCGCTCGCGGCCCAGCGAGTCCAGCCCGCGCATGGGCTCGGTGTGCGCTTCGTTGGCGTAGCCCGTGCTCGTGTTCTCCGCCAGCGACTTGTGCGGAAACTCGCCGACCAGGTGCGCCGCGATCACGCCGCCGAATTCCCAGCCCGCTTGCGCGGCCAGCGACTTCAGGTACGCGAACAGCTCACTGCCGGTGATGTCCGGGTGATCGCGAAAGTACTGCTTGCCCAGCGCGAACGCGCGCTCGGCGTCGTCGCGCAGGCGCAGCTTGTGCGGATCGTTGCCGAGCACGAAGGTGCGCCCGACGTCGGCCTCCCATGCCTCGAAAACGGGCCCGAGATCGACGAAGACGATGTCGTCCTCGCCGATCAAGAGGTCCGGCGGGTTGTCGTAGAACACCGCGAGCGTGTTGGGCCCCGCGCGAACCAGCCGCTTGTGCCAGTTGGTCTCGATGCCGAATTCCCGCAGGCCCAGCTCCGCGATCTCGCGCGTGAGCTGCGATTCGAGAATTCCAGGACGGACGAGCTCGCACCCGATGCGTTCAAACATCGCCTCGGCCTTGCGCTGCGCGTCGACGAGGGCGGTGATGCGGTCGGATTCGGCGGTCATGCGAAAGAGGTGCTTACAGGCTCAGCTTGCGGAAGATCCGCTCCGGCACGTTCTTGATGATCTGCATGATCCACCACCAGAACCACGGGGTGTAGACCACCGGCGAGCCGGCGATGATGCCGTGCGCGATGGATTTGCCGACCTGTGCCGGCGTCGCCCACAGCGGTCCCTTCTTGTCGAAGGCCGCGGTCATCGGCGTGTCGACGAAGCCCGGCTTGATCGTGACCACGGCCACGCCCTTCTTGTGCAGCCGCTGGCGCAGGCCGCTGGTGAACGCCGTCACCGCCGCCTTGGCTGCGCCGTAGACGTAGTTGGACTGTCGACCGCGATCGCCCGCCACGGAAGAGATCACCGCGATCGTCCCGCGGCCCTGGGCTTCGAGCCGGTTTGCGAGCAGGGTGCACAGCGCGATGTGGCTGAGCGCGTTGGTCTGCAGTTCGGCCATCGTGTGTTCAACCGAGGCCGCGCAGGCGACCTGGTCGGACAGCGTGCCGTGCGCGATCAGCGCGGTGTCGAGCCCGCCCATCGCGGCGTCGGCTGCATCGAGCATCGCCGCGTGCGCGGACAGGTCGTTGGCGTCCTGCACCAGCACCTGCGCATTGGGCGAGCCGCGCAGCTTCAGGTCCGCGGCGATGGCGGACAGCGCCTCCGCGCGCCGGCCCACCAGAAAGAGGCTGTCGCCACGCGCAGCGAATTCACGCGCTACCGCCTCGGCGATGGCCGAGGTCGCACCCACGATGAGGATCCGTCTCACGAAAAACTTTCTCCCGGTACATCTTGCGATACGCGTCGCCAGAACGACGAGGAAAACCGCGGGTCGATGAAGCGCTGGAACTCCTTCCAGCGCGGAAAGTACTGCTGGAAAGAGGCGGCCGACATGCGCGCGTCCTTGGCCGGGTACACGGCGCCGGCCGCATGGCGCGTGATCGCGTCGAGCGATTCGAGCAGCGCCAGGGTCGGTTGCCCGCCGTTGGGGAAATCCAGCGCGAGGGTCGTGCCGGGGCGCGCGAACGACATCAGGCCTGGCGAGGCGCGTTCGCCGAACATCTTGAGCACCGCGAGAAACGAACCCGAACCGGAGCGCGCGATCACCTCGAGCATCTCGTTGAGGGCGGGCTCGGCCGTGGCCGGTGGAATCACGCACTGGTACTGGAAGAAGCCGCGCGGTCCGTAGATGCGGTTCCATTCGAGCAGGCCATCGAGCGGGTAGAAGAAAGGGCGGTAGTGCCAGGTGGCGTCGTCCTGTCGCGCGGCGGGTCGGTGGTAGTAGAGCTTGTTGAACACGCCCAGTGAGACGCGGTTGATCAGCGACAGCGGCGGCGTGAACGGCACTCGAAATGGCGCCCCGCCCGGAACCCTGCCCTGTGCCGGCGCGTGGTTGCCGCTCATGAACACGCCGCGGCCCAGCTGGCGTCCGCGCGCCGCGCAGTCGAGCCAGGACACCGTGTATTCGTAGTCGGCATCCGATTCGCGCGACAGCGCAAAGAACTCGGCGAGATTGCCGAAGCGCGTGCTGCGCCCGCGCAGGAAGGGACCGGGCACCGCCCTGAGCTGCAGGCGAACGCGGCGGATCAGTCCCGTCAGGCCCAGGCCGCCGACCGTGGCCGCGAACCACTCCGCGTTTTCCACCGGCGTACACCAGCGCACCGATCCGTCGGAGCGCAGCAGCTCGAAACCGAGGAGGTGGTGGCCGAAGCTGCCGGCACGGTGATGGTTCTTGCCGTGCACGTCGTTGGCCACCGCACCGCCCAGGGTCACGAAACAGGTCCCCGGCGATACCGGCACGAACCAGCCGCGCGGCAGCACGAGCTCGATGACGTCCCTGAGCAGCACGCCGGCCTCGCACTCGAGCACGCCGCTCTGCGGATCGAAGCTGATGTAGCGGTCGAGTCCACGCGTGGCCAGCAACACGCCGCCGTCGTTCTGGCAGGAGTCGCCGTAGCTGCGGCCATTGCCGTAGGGCAGCACGGCGCTCGAGGCGTCGATTTCGAGACGATCGTCGCGGTGCGCGAGTGCGACGGTGCGATGCGCGTATCGCGGCCAACGACCCCAGGAACTGCCGGCGTCAGGCATGTCCTTCAGACCGCGATCAGCACGCCGACGGCCATCAGCGCGGCGAGGACCAGGCTGATGCGGTCGCGCAGGGCGAACACGATCGGGTCGTCGTGCATATGGCCGCGCGAGGTCAGCAGCCACACGCGCGAGATCCAGAACAGCATGATGGGCGGCAGTAGCCACAGGGCCTTCGAGTGCGTGTACAACTCGCCCGACGCCGCGCTGTTGATGTAGAGCGCCAGCACGACGATCGCGCTGTAGCCGGCCGAAGTGCCCAGGCTCTGCAGCAGCGCGAGGTCTTCGGCGCCGTAGCCGCGTCCGTGCGCCGCGCCGGCGCCGGCCTGGCGCGCATCCTCGAGTTCGGCGAAGCGCTTGACGATGCCCAGGCTCAGGAACATGAACACCGAGAAGCCCAGCAGCCAGAACGAAGGCCAGATCAGCGTTGCCGCGCTGCCCGCGATGATGCGCATGGTGTACAGGCCCGCCAGCATCATTACGTCGATCAGCGCCACGCGCTTGAGCCGCAGCGAGTAGGCCCAGGTGAAGACGTAGTACGCAGCGAGCGCCGCGCAGAACCAGGGCCCGATGAAGATCGCAACGGTGGCCGCGGCCAGCAGCAACACCCCGCCCGCGACCACGCCGCTCTGTGCCGACAACACGCCGGCCGCAAAAGGACGGTTGCGCTTGCGCGGGTGGCGGCGATCGGAGGACAGGTCCAGCAGGTCGTTGAAGACATAAACGCTCGACGCGCACAGGCCGAACGCGAGGAAGGCCAGAAGCGAGTCGATCAGGATGGCCGGCTTGCCGATCTCGTGCGCCAGCAGTGCGGGCAGGAAGATCAGCGCGTTCTTCACCCACTGGTGCAGGCGCAGGGCCTTGATCCACGTGCCCGCGTTCGCGCGCGTATTGGCGAAGCGGCGATCCACCGGGCAGAGATCGCCCGCCTTGCGCGCGAGCGCCTCGTCTCCCACGACCACGGCGTGCGCGGCGGAAGCCCAGACCCGCAGGTCCGGCGTGTCGTTGCCGGCGTAGTCGAAGCCCTTCTCGCCGAAGCGTTGCACCAGCGCCTCGCGCTTGGCCTCGCCGGCGAGGTTGCGTTCGCCGTCGCTGGCGATGACCTCGTCGAACAGGCCCAGGCGCTGCGCCACGGGTTCGGCTGTGCGGCGGTCCGACGCCGTCACGAGCACGAGGTGCCGGCCGCCTGCCTTCTCTGCCTGCAGCCATTCGAGCAGGTCGGCGCGAATCGGTAGCACGTCGACGTCCACGGTCGAGTGCTCGACAACGAAAGCCTTGAAAGCTGCCTTGCCGCGGGCGACTTGCGCGGGCAGGGCCAGCAGCGAAAGCGGCGAGGACTTTGCCAGTGCCAGCAGGCCTTCGTGCAGGGTATCGACGGGCGTGAGCGTGCCGTCGAGGTCGATGCAGAGCGGAAGCGGCGCGGGTGTCATGGGGCGGGCCGGGCGGCAGGTCGCGGGGTCAGGAACTCGAGGATAGCCGCCGCGACAAACCCGACTACCACGGCGAACCATAAGGTGGCGACGCGGCACATCAGGGTGGCGACAACGGCGACCGAGGCGGGCGCACCCAGCGTGGTGAGCAGCGCGACCATCACCAGTTCCATGCCGCCGATGCCGCCGGGCATGAAGAAGGCCGCGGCGCCGGCGAGGCCCGCGATGGCGTAGATGCTGGTCGCGGTCATCGTCGACACGTCGATCGCCAGGCCCTGGCAGATGAGATGAAAGCCCACGCCCTCGGCGCCCCAGGACAGCAGGCCCAGCGCGAGGCCCGGCAGCAGCAGGCGCGGTTGCAGCAGCCGGCGCGACGAGCGCAACAGGCGGGCGCCCAGTTGCAGCAGCCCCGCCAATCGGCCCGGCCCGCGCGCCGCGGACCTGCGATCCAGCCAGGCTGGGATCGCCGGGTGGCCGCTGAGTGCGAGCAGCGCGAAGGCGACGAGGAAGGCGCCGAGCAGGAAGGGCCTGTACTCCGCGTGGCCCAGCACGATCAGGGTTGCCAGCAGCGAGTAGGCGAGGAAATCGAGCAGGCGTTCGACGAACAGCGCGGCGAAAGTGTCCGAATAGGGCACGCCGTGCTCGCGCAGGTAGACCCCGCGCAGCGCCTCTCCGGCCTTGGCGGGGCTCACCGTGAACATGAAGCCGGCCAGGTACACGAGCAGATGGTGCGACCAGGGGACCCGGTGCCCGAGTTCATGCAGGTATAGATGCCAGCGCTGGAATCGCAGCACGTAGTTGAACAGCGACAGGCCCAGCACCAGCGCGGTGCCGGACCACCCGAGCTGGGTGAGTGCCCGCTGCAGGGCCGGGTAATCGGTGGCAATCGCCGCGGCCAGGTAGGCGAGCATCCCCAGGCCGGCAACCGCCACCAGCAGGCGTTTGCGGCCGGACGGCAGGCTGGGGTCGGAAGTGGACATCATCGAAGGGTGGCGGCAGGGATGTCCGCGTCGAGCACTATTGGATAGTACTTCCACGCAAGGTCCAACAATTTCCGCGCCGCGCCGAAGCGCGCGCGAGGCCTAGGACAGGTAGGTGTAGCCGGTCAGGCCGGCCTCGAGTTCGGCCAGCAGTTCGGCGCGCTGCGCCGGCGGCAGGTCCACCAGCGCGTCGAGTTTGCCGCGGTAGCTGGCCGCCAGGGCCTCGGGCGCCAGGTGCACGTAGCGCAGCAGCTCGTCGGTGCGATCGCCGTGCTCGTGCGCCTCGAGCTTCCAGCCCCCGGGCGCGGCCGCGTCGATCACCACGTTGACCGCGTTGGTGTCGCCGAACAGGTTGTGGATGTCGCCCAGGATTTCCTGGTAGGCGCCGACCATGAAGATGCCCAGCAGGTAGGGCTCACCGAGGCGCAGCGCGTGAAGGGCCAGGGTGGGCGTGAGGCCTTCGCGGTCGACATAGGCGTCGAGCCGGCCGTCGGAGTCGCAGGTCAGGTCGCAGAGCCGCGTGCGCTGGTCCGGGCGCTCGGTCAGGCGATGGATCGGCACGATCGGAAACACCTGGTCGATCGCCCAGGAATCGGGCACCGATTGGAACACGGAGAAATTGCAGAAGTACTTGGCGCTGAGCTTCTCGCGCAGCTCGTCGAGCGTCTCGCGGTGCGCGCGTACCTCCGGGTCCAGCAGCGGGATCACGGCGCGCGCCACGGCGTAGTGCGCCTGCTCGGCCCAGGCCCGCTGCGTGAGGGACAGCTTGCCCTCGCTGTAGAGCACGTGGGCCTCGCCGAGCAGGGTGCGCGCTTCGAACAGGCTCTCCAACGGGCCGCGTTCGGCGACCTCCTCGAGCAGGTCCTGCAGTTCGTGCATCACCGAGGGTGCATCCACCGGGGGCGGAGCGACCTCGCCCTGACCGATGATCTCCTGGTCGACGACATTGGCGATCAGCACCGCGTGGTGCGCGGTCAGCGCGCGCCCCGACTCGCTGATGAGGTTGGGCTCGGGCTCGCCGGATTCGGCGCAGACCTCCTGCAGGGTGCGCACGATGCTGCGGGCGTATTCGCGCACCGAGTAGTTCATCGAGCAGTAGCTGCGCGAGCGCGTGCCCTCGTAGTCCACGCCCAGGCCGCCGCCGACGTCGACCACATCCACCGGCGCGCCGAGCCGTCGCAGCTCGACATAGAAACGCGATGCTTCGCGCATGCCGCGCGCCACGTCCTGCACGTTGGCGACCTGTGAGCCGAGGTGGAAATGCACCATGCGCACGGCGTCCATGTGGCCGGCGGCGCGCATCATCTCCAGGGCTTCGAGCACCTGCGGCGTGGCCAGGCCGAACTTGGATTTCTCGCCGCCGGTGTTCTGCTGCGAGGAGTCCGAATGGCTGGCGAGGCGCACGCGCAGGCCGATCAGCGGCGCCACGTCGAGCGCGCGGGCGGCTTCGATCACCAGCGGCAGCTCGGAGAGCTTCTCCACCACGATGTACACACGGTGGCCGAGCTTCTGGCCGATCAGGGCGCGCCGGATATAGGCGCGGTCCTTGTACCCGTTGCAGACGATCACGCTGCCCGGCCGCGCCAGGCCCAGCACGGCCGCGAGTTCCGGCTTGGAGCCGGCCTCGATGCCCACGCGGTCGCCGCCGTGGCTGAGGATGGCCTCGACCACGCTGCCCTGCTGGTTGACCTTGATGGGATAGACACCGGTGTAACGACCGGAATATCCGTACTCGCCGATGACGGTGGCGAAGGCGTCGGCGAGCGCGTCGACGCGGTCGCGCAGGATGTCGGTGAAGCGCACCAGCACCGGCAGCTCCAGGCCCTCGGATGGCAGGCGTCGTGCCAGCTCGTAGAGATCCACCACGGCCTGGGAGCGCTCGCGGAAGGGACGCACCACGACGTTGCCCTGGTCCGAGACATCGAAATAGCCCTCGCCCCAGTTGGGCATGTTGTAGAGGTCGCGGGCCTGAGCCGGGTTCCAGGGTTTCACGGGGACGTCACCGAAGCGGAAGAGGGCGAGCCTTATACTCGCGGCTCTCAATTTTAGGCAGCCGGCGATGTCGATGCCGGTGATCGCGTTTCAACCGTGATAGTAGGGGTTAGCAGATGACACTGGATCGAAGCTGGTTCTCGGAGTCGGTGGAAGCCACCGGAACCGCGTTCTCGCTCAAGGGCCGCAAGCTGCACGAGGAACAGACGCGGTACCAGAAGATCGAGATCTGGGAGACCGAGACCTTCGGTCACCTCATGACCATCGACGGCTGCACGATGGTGTCCACGCGCGACAATTTCCTGTACCACGAGATGATGTCGCACGTGGCGCTCAACTCGCATGCCGATCCGCGGAACGTGGTGATCGTGGGCGGCGGCGACTGCGGCACGCTCAGCGAGGTGCTCAAGCATCCCGAGGTGAAGTCGGCCACCCAGGTCGAGATCGACGAGCGCGTCACGCGCCTGTCGGAGCGGTACTTCCCGGAGCTCTGCACGCGCAACGCCGATCCGCGCGCCACGTTGTTCTTCGGCGACGGCATCCAGTGGATGAAGGATGCAAAGCCGGGCTCGATCGACCTGATCATCATCGACTCGACCGATCCCGTGGGCCCGGCCGAGGGCCTGTTCGGCAAGCGTTTCTACGTGGATTGCCTCAAGGCGCTCAAGCCGGACGGCATGCTGGTGCAGCAGTCCGAATCGCCCCTGCTCCACATCGAGCTGATCAAGGCCATGCACGCGGCGATGCGCGACGCCGGCTTCGTCGGCACCCACCTGTTCCACTACCCGCAGGTGATCTATCCGTCGGGATGGTGGTCCGGTTCCATCGCCACGCGTTCGACGGCGCCGCTGAAATCGCGGCTCGACGAGCGGGCGCTGGCAGCGCTGGACGCGAAGTTCTACAACGCGGACACGCACCGCGGCGCGTTCGCGATGCCCGGGTTCGTGAAGTCGGCCCTAGGGCCGGGAGCGGTATAAACGCGTTCCTGCCTCGGGGGATGCGGCGTAGCCGATCATCCCGCGCGCGACGCGTGCACACGTGCAGGGTAGGTGCGCGGTGACGCCGATCCGCAGCTGGCTGCCATGGATTCTGGGGGCGGCACTGCTGCTGCAGTTCGTCGGCCTTTCGCACGACAGCCTGTGGCTCGACGAGCTGTTCTCCATCTGGGGCTCGAGCACCGACACGCTGGCCGAGGTGATCGAACGCCTGCGCCCCGACGTGCATCCGCCGCTCTACCAGACCGTTTTGTGGGTCTGGATGCAGGCACTGGGCGATTCGGAGACCGCGACGCGCCTGTTGTCGGCCTGTACCGGGGCCTTCGCGGTGGCGGTTTTCTTCTTCGGCACTCGCCGGCTCTACGGCAGCCGATGCGCGTGGTACGCCTCGACGCTGTTTGCCGCCTGCTACACCACGCTGCTGTACGGCCGCACCGTGCGCTCCTACGAGTTCCTGCTGTTGCTGTCGACGATCCTCACGATCGCGTGGCTGGGGCTGGGTCGCGCGCTGGGCCGCGGCGACGAGGGCAGGACAGGCCTGGGCGTGGCCGACGCCACGACCTACGCGCTGAGTGCGGTGCTGGTCAGCGCCACCCACTTCTACGGCGCGCTGCTCGTGGGCGTGGCCTCGCTCTACCTGCTGGGCCTGTGCCTGCGCCCCGCATCGCGCGGCCTGCGCCTGCGCACCTGGATCCTGGTGTCGGCCAGCGGGATCGCCAGCCTCGCCGTGCTGTTCGGCTGGCTGTCGATGAGCGTGGGCATGAAGGCCAAGGTGTCGGGCCATTTCTGGATCGAGCCACCCAACCTGATCTTCGCGGCCAAGCTGGGGCGCATGTTCGCCGGCACCGTGTTCGCCGGCCTCGTGGTCTACCCGCTGGTCGCGTGGTCGGCCTGGCGCGTGCACGCCGGGCAGGCGCCCGCGACGTCGGTGGCCGAACCGGGCACGTACGCGCTGCTGCCGTGCGTGTACCTGGTGTCGGTGTGCCTGGGCATCGCGGTGGCCAGCAGCTACATCGTGCCGACGGTGACCGATCGCAACATGATCATCGTGCTGCCCGCGTTCTGGCTCGGCTTCACCGCCTTGATGCTGCGCGCGTACACGGCCGACACGGCGGCACGCCTGCTGACGCTGGTGGCCGCGGGCTCGCTCGGGCTGAGCGTGGTGCGCCTGGTCGCCGGCAGCTTCCACCCCTCGATGGTGGAGAACGACCAGCCGCGCGAGGCCGTGGCCTTCGTGCGCGACCGCCTCGCGAGTGCGGGGCCGGTCTGCGTCGTCGGCAACGACCCGGGCGGCGAAGGCGCGTTCGACTACTGGGACTACTACCTGCGGCGCAGCGACCTGAAGGTCGCCGACGTACGCCTGGGCGGGTCGGTGGCGGAACTGGAATCGACCGCGCGCGAAGCGCTGGCGCGTGGCCAGTACGTGGCGATCCTCCTCGGCTTCCTGCGCAACACCGAGCAGCAGGGATATCTGTCGCTGGAAAAGATCTTCGCCGGCCCCGACTGCGAAGTGTGGAAGGGTCACTCCACCATCGCGCTGGCCTGCAAGCCGAAACCCGGTCAGTGAGCGCGTGCGCCGCCCGCCTCAGGGCTCGCGCGTCGCTAGCACCGGCCGGTTGCGCGGACTCAGCACGCCGGCCAGCAACCGCAGGTAGTTGGCCTGGTAGTTGTTCGACGGCTCCGTGAGCGCATACGAGGCTTCCGGCCAGGTCTGGTTCCAGTCGCGGTAGGCCTTCTGCGGCGGCTGGCCGCGTGGCGGCTGCAGGTAGCGCGGCACGCCATCCTCTCCGGCCGCGGCATTGGGACCGCCGACCAGGAAGCCGGGCGGGGGACCGCAGCGCGAGATCAGCGCGTTGCTCCACTGCGTTCCGCCGGCGAACCAGGTGTGGAAGATCTCGTTGACCGAGTAGCTGGCACCGTGTCGGTACATGTTGCTGATGTAGACGATCCCGAACGGGTTCACGCCGTGGATGTAGTGCAGCGTCTCCGCCGCGCGCGCCGCGTAAGCCGCGGCGTAGGCGCGGTCCAGGCCGTAGCGGTTCATCGCCAGGTTGGAGTTGGCGTACGCGACGCGCATGCCGTTGCTACCCCAGTGGTACTGCTCGTCGTGGAGGTAGTTGCGGTACAGGTCGTCGCCCGAGGCGCCGTAGACCTCGTTGCCCTCCCGCGCATCCGCGAGCTTGTCACCGAGGATGGCCTGGCGCAGCGCCGGGTCGGCCTGCGGCAGGCCGGTGAAGAACAGCAGGGCCTCGCCGATGTCCGGGTCGTAGCGCGACCAGCCGAAGTCGCGGTACGGCATCGTGCTGCGATAGCGCGCTCGCACGAATTCCTGGAAACGCTCCTCACCGGTCAGGGCGAACAGGTACACCGCCGCTTCGACCGCCATGTCGTTCTGTTCCGGCTGCGTGCGATCGGCGTCGCCGGAGACCACGCGCTGGTCGTCGCAGTCTGTCTGGACCTCGGGCGCACGCCGGTAGGCGTCGAAGCCGCGCACCGCTCGCTCGCGTAGCTCGGCGGACTCGGCCGCCAGCTTGGGAATCCCGGCGAAGACCAGTGCCGCGTCGGCGAGCATGCCGGCGGAGGCGATCGTGGCGGAGGTGCAGGGTCCGACGTAGAACCGCGGCTTGCGATCCTGGCTGGGTGGCGCGGCCAGGCCGTGCTCGAGCACGCCCAGCTTGAGCAGTGACGAGCCGTCCGGGTTCTGCATCTTCTCGAGCCAGTCCGTCTCTCGCTGGATCTCGTCGAGCAGGTCCGGCACGCCGTTGCCCGACTCCGGGACGTCGAAGTCGTCGCCAAAGCCCTCGGGATAGTCGCGGTACGCGGACAGCAGCGCGTGGACCGCCTGCGTCGCGAAGGTGACGTACTGGTTGGTGTCGCCGGCATCGAACCAGCCGCCGCTCAGGTCGCGCGCGCTCCGCGGATCCTGCATACGATCGATGTCGCGCGCCTCGCGGTCCTGGCCGGGTCCGACGTAGGCCGGGGCGTCGGCCCAGCAGGCCTCGGCGCTTGGCGCCTTCTTCTCGAACGCGCTGCGCTGGTAGAAGTAGGTGCGCGCGATCGTTTTGATCAGCGGCTCGTAGACCGCGGGCGCGATGGCGAAGGTCGCTGAACGCAGACCGCGCTCGACGTCGAACACGTAGTAGCGGCCAGGCGTGACGAACGAGGAGAAATCGAACCACCAGCCGACGTCGCCGGACGAATCCTGCACCTTGCCCTCGTTCCAGGGCCGGAGCGATCCGCTGAACACGGCGGTGCCGAGCGTGGCGTCGCGCACCTCGTAGCGCGCGCCGGGTTCGAAGGGCTGTTTGGCATCGAAGCCTTTTCGTGGACTGCGCACGACCGCGACCTTGGCGTCGCCCGGCCGGTAGCCGAACTGGTCGACGAGGATATGCAGGTCCATCGGAATGGCCGGACCGCGCGAGGGGGGCGCAACGCCGGCCGCGGGCCCCGGACCGTTTGGATGAGCGGCGAAGGCGAAGGGCAGCTTGCCGGTCCAGAACGCCGCTGCGCCTGCGCCTACGCTGCCGAAGATCACGAGGATGGCGAACAGGCCGCCGCGGGAGAGCAGGCGGGTTCGCGTCGACGCGCCGGTGCGTGCGGGCGCGGGGGATGCCGCCCGCACGGAGCCGCTCGTATCGGCGCTGGACTGCGATGGGGGCTGCATGCGGCCGACACTCCCGTCGCGCGCGGGTGACGTCGAGATTACCATTGGATGCATGAACGACGGTCCGCTGCTCCCTGCCGCGACCGCTCCTCCTGCCGACGGCGGATGGGTGGTTGACCAGCGCTATCGGCTGATCGGCGCGGCGATCTGGACGATCGGTTTCACGTACACCGTGCTGTATCCCTTCCTGACCTTCAAGCAGGAATGGATGCCGCTGCTGGTGATCTCCGTGTGGATCATCGCCCGTCGGTTCGCCTACGCGTCGACGATGATGCCGCAGCTCAACCTGGGCATGATCCTGCTGCTGGCCTGGGCCATGCTGAGCGCGGCCTGGGGACCGGACGCGATCTTCGTGCTTACGCAGACCGCCAGCGTCGTCGGCGTGACCCTGATCGCGATCGCGTACTCGGTGTCCTCGTGGCGACCGGAGCGCTTCGCCAACCACCTGACCTGGACCTGTACCGCGATTCTCGTCGCCTCGGTGGTGGTGTCGGTGGTCCTGCCGTCCTTCGGCGTCCACGACTCCACGCGTTTCGAGCTGGCGGGCTCCTGGAAGGGCATCACCTACCAGAAGAACGGCCTCGGGCAGGTGGCCGTCGTCGGCTCGATCTTCTGGACCTACCTGTGGGCTGCCAATCGCACCTCCGCGACCTCCGCGATGCTCGGCGTGGGTCTGTCGGTGTTCCTGCTGGTCAAGTCGCGCAGCTCGACATCCATGATGCTGGCCTGCATCACCTGCGGCGTGCTGCTGCTGTTGCTGCGCCCGCCGATCCGCCTGTCCAGCCGCCGCTCGATCGCGGCGGCGGTGATGGTCATCGCCACGCCCCTGATCGGGCTGATCGCGCTGGTCATGGTGTCCTACGCCAGCACGTTCGCGGGCGCGTTGGGCGGCGCCTTCGGCAAGGACGCCAGCTTCTCGGGCCGCACGCAGATCTGGGCCTCGGTGATGACCGAGATCCAGAGGCACCCGATCGCGGGGACCGGGTTCAGCAGCTTCTGGGGCGACGAGCTCCGGCGCAGTCCTGCGGCGGGCAACATCATCCGGCAGCTCGGCTGGGAAGTGCCCAACGCGCACAACGGGTATCTCGACCTGACCAACGAGCTCGGCATCGTCGGACTGTTGCTGCTGGTCGTGTTGCTGGGCATCCATCTGCGCGACCTCGGTCGCCTGGGCCACATCGACCGGGAAGCCACCGCCCTGCATCGCTGCCTGCTGTTGTACGTGGTCCTGGCCAACATCACCGAGACGGGGTGGTTCCACCCGGTGACGACGACCCATGTGCTGGCCATGTACTCCTCGGTCGAGGTGTCTCGCCTGCTGTTCGAACAACGTCTGCGCACGGCCCACGCCGACGGTGGTGAGCGAGCCGCCAGCCGCCGCCTTGCCCGCGAAGCCGAAGCGCCGGTCGTCGCCGTTGCGGGCGCGCCGGGGAAACGGCTTGCGCGCTGAGGCTCACCGCCGGCCGGGGCCGGGGACAACAGCGCGATGAACGCCACGAACCTCGTGATCGAGGGCATACGCATTGAGAACCTGAAGCTCGACACCGCGCTGCGCCGAGCGGCCGACCTGCTCGCCGCGCCGGGCAGGTGCGAGCTGCATTACCTGAACATCGACTGCCTGCGACTCGCGACGCGCGATTCCGACTACGCCGCGATCCTGGCGCGCACGGCGCTGGTGCTGCCTGACGGCATCGGCATGCGACTGGCGGCGCGCGTGCATGGCGAGCGCATCCTGGCAGACACCAACGGGTCCGATTTCACGCCGCGACTGCTTCGCGAGGCGGCGGCGGCCGGCGCGTCGGTCTTCCTGCTCGGCGGCCCCGAGGGCGTGGCTACGCGCGCGGCCGCCAAGCTGCAGCAGCAGGTGCCCGGCTTGCGCATCGTCGGTGTGCACTCCGGGTTCTTCACCGACGATGCCGCGGTGCTCGAACAGGTCAACCGTAGCGGCGCCGCCGTGTTGCTTGTCGGCATGGGCGTGCCGCGCCAGGAAAAGTGGATCGCGACGCATCGCGACCGTCTAGACGCGAGGCTCTGTGTTGGCGTCGGGGCCCTGTTCAACTGGTTGTCCGGCGAGCAGCGACGCGCGCCGACCTGGATCCACCGCCTGCACGCGGAATGGATCTGGCGCATCGGTCTGGAACCGAAACGCATGTTCGAGCGCTACATCCTTCACGACCTGCCCTTCCTCGCGTGGATCGTGTTTCGCCGCTGGTTCGGGCGCAATCGCGGTGCCTGAGCGCCGCTCGTCCGCGATCTGCGGAGGGGCAAGGACAGGCTAGACTTCGGGCCTTGTCTGGCGTCGCGGGACCCGGGCGTGGGATGGCGGTCCGCATCGCGCGGCTTGCGGAACCGGACCGCCTTCAAACGAGTTCAGGCCGAGGAAATCGAGATGAGCGTCATCAGCGTGGAGGCGGTCCGCGCGTTCGTGTCCGAATCGATCGCGGCGCAGCGTCGGGTGCTCGATGACGCGGTGCTGCTGGCCACCGTGGTCAGGGTGGCGCAGGTGATCGAGCGCGCGTTTCGCTCGGGTAGCAAGGTGATCCTGGCCGGCAACGGCGGCTCGGCGGCGGACGCCCAGCACATCGCCGCGGAGTTCGTGAGCCGATTCGAGTTCGATCGGCCGGGCCTGCCCTCGATCGCTCTGAACACCGACACCTCGATGCTCACCGCCATCGGCAACGACTACGGCTACGAACAGGTCTTCGCGCGCCAGGTGCAGGCCAACGGTCGCAGCGGCGACGTGTTCATCGGCATTTCGACCTCGGGCAATTCGAAGAACGTGCTGCGCGCGGTCGAGATCTGCCGCGGCATGGGCATCACCACCGTGGCGCTGTGCGGCGCAGGCGGTGCGCTGCGTGACCTGTGCGACCACGTGCTGGCGGTTCCCTCGACCCAGACGCCACGCATCCAGGAATGTCACGGGGTCCTGGGTCACGCGATCTGCGCGATGGTGGAAGAGTCGATCTGGGGCGAAAAGTACAAGCCACGCAAGCCTTCGCATGCTCCCTGACCCGGCGAAGCACGCACCCGTCGGGTCCGGCGCGGTCGCGAGCCCGTGCTGATCATCGCCGCGCTGCTCGTCGTCTGCGCGCTGCCGGTCTGGATCGTCGCCGGCTACCTGCTGCTGCTCACCCTGCTCAGCGCAAGGCCCGCGTTGCCCACGGCCGGTTTCGGCAAGACGCGTTTCGACATCGTGGTGCCGGCGCATAACGAAGCCCAGGGCATCGTCCGCACCGTGGAAAGCCTGCTGGCGCTGCAGTGGCCGGTAGACCAGCGACGCGTGGTGGTGGTGGCTGACAACTGCCAGGACGAGACGGCCGCGCTGGCGCGTGCCGCCGGGGCGGAGGTACTGGAGCGGCAGGACGCGACGCGGCGCGGGAAGGGTTATGCGCTGGAGTACGCGTTCCACGCGATCCTGACCGAAGGCTGGGCCGAGGCGATCGTGGTGATCGACGCCGACACGCTGGTGTCGCCCCAGCTGCTGGCCTCGTTCGACGCGCGACTGGCCAAGGGCGCGCTCGCGATCCAGGCGTTCTACGGCGTGCTCAATCCGGACGCAGGCTGGCGAACGCGACTGATCACGATCGCGCTCGCGATCTTTCATCGCCTGCGCAGTCGCGGACGCGAGGCGCTGAAAGTTTCCTGCGGCCTGCGCGGAAACGGCATGTGCTTCAGCGGCGCGGTGCTGCGCCAGGTGCCGCACCGCGCCTTCTCCATCGTCGAGGATCTCGAGTACGGCATCCAGCTTGGCCGCGCGGGCATCCGTGTGTGGTACGCAGACGAGTCGCAGGTACTGGGCGAGATGGTGTCGACCGCGAGCTCCGCGCGATCGCAGCGACAGCGCTGGGAGGGCGGCCGTGCGCAGATCGCGCGCCTCTACGGCGCGCCGCTGCTGCGCGATGCGCTGACCGCACGCAGCGGTCTGCTGATGGACCTGGCCCTCGACGTGCTCGTGCCACCGCTGGGCACGGTCGCCGCGGCGTCGGCGCTGCTGGCCCTCGCAGGATGTACGGCGCGTGGGTTCGGGACGATCGGCACGGGCCTGGCATTCGCGCTCGTCGCACCGGCGCTGGTCGTCGCGGTGCACGTCATGCGCGGCGTGGCGCTCAGTGGCCTGGGTGCGCGCGGCTGGTCCACGCTCGCACTCGCGCCGGCCTACCTGCTGTGGAAGATGTCGCTGCGCTTCGCGCCGCGTGCGCGGCCCGGCGACTGGGTGCGCACGCAGCGTGAGCGTGGCCCGCAGGACGACGGTAAAGGTTCATGAGTCGGCGGCCGTGCCCGGAGACGCGAACCCCGCAGGGTTCGTCGCGATCATGATCCGGCGACTCGCCAACAGCCCGCTCACGCGCCTGTTCAGCACCAGCGTGATCGACCAGGCCGTGCTGTCGGCCGGCAACTTCCTGGTGGGCGTGCTGCTCATCCGCTATGCGCCCGACACCCAGTACGGCCTGTACGTGCTGGCATTTTCGGGTGTGCAGCTGGCCGTCGCCGCGCAGGGCGCCTGGGTCGGCGGACCGCTGATGTTCCTGGCTCCCAAGCGCAGCCGGGAGGCGAAGCTGCAGCTGATCAGCGGGGCGGAAGCCGACCAGGGGCGGTTGCTGCGCCGGCTGGCCGCGATCGCCGCACCGCTGCCCTTCCTGGCCACCACCTTGGGGCTCCTGTCGCCCGCGCAGGCCTGGGTCGCGACCGCGACCGTGTTCGCCGGCTGGATGGCGCTGCGCCGCGAATTCATCCGTTCCGTGCTCTTCATCCTGTCGCGACCCCAATCGGCGCTGTACGCGGACATCGTCTACGTCTGCTGCCTGCTCGCACTGGTCGGCCTGTCATTGTTCGTGTCGCCCGCCGCGGCAGCCACGGCAGTCGTGGGGCTGGGCGCCGCCGCGGCCGTCGGACGCTGGATGGGACATCGCGCGATCGCGCGCAATGAAGGCTGGATTCCCAACCCCGGTTCCGCGAACTGGGCCGAAATGCGACACCTCGCGACCTGGGCCACGGCAGGCGCGGTCGTGTACTGGATCTACGGGCAGTCCTACAACTTCGTGCTGGCGCACCGCGCCGACCTGTCGGCCGTGGCGGAGGTCAACGTCGCGCGCCTGCTGTTGATGCCGCTGATGCTGATGAGCCAGGGCGTCTCCAACATCCTCAACCCGAACGCCTCGGGCTGGCTGCATCACGAAGGCCTGCCCAGAGTGATCCGGCGGCTGGTGCCGTTCGCGCTGGGACTGCTCGTGATCCTGGCGGTGTACGTGGGCGTGCTGTGGCAGTGCCGGCACTGGCTGATGGCCGAGGTCATGCGCAAGCAGATCGTGGAGATCGACACGATGCTGCTGCTGTGGGCGTTCACCTACACGCTGAGCATGCTGCGGGACGTGTTCCAGTCGGCGCTGATCGCGCTGGGTCGTTTCAAGATCATGGCCGGCCTCACGGCGATCGCTGCGGTCGGTTCGCTCAGCGCGATGTGGTTCTGCATCGGGCGCTTCGGCCCGGCCGGCGCGATCATGGGGGTCATCGTGGGCGAGACCCTGAGCCTGGGCGGCGTGGTGTTCCTGCTGATCCAGAGCCTGCGCCGGCACGATCGCGCGCCCCTGTCCTCCGAAGTGCCGGTGCCCCCACCGTCCGGGGTGTGAACGCAGGGGAGCCGATTCCCATGCGCTTTGGAGCCGTTCGTACGGCTCCTCTCCTACCGCCCGGGCTCCCGGGCCAGCCGGAAGTCGGGCAACTGCAGGATGGCTGCGCGCACCATCTCGTCGATGTCGCATTCCGACCGGTGTCGCACCCAGGTCTGCTCGGTGCGTTGCGTCCACTGAGCGCGATCAAAGGCCAGGAGCTGCTCGAAGGCGGCGACAGGATTCGCCGGGTCGAACTCCACGTAGTCGGGCCCCGCCTGCAGCGATGAGCCGCGCACGCCGAAGGCGGTGGAGATCACCGGCAGTCGCGCGGCGAGGTACTCGAACAGCTTCACGTTGGAGCCCGAGCCGCGCGTGACCGGGTTCAGGCCCGCATCGGCGGCGGCGAAGAACGGGAGCATCTCCGGCACGCGGCCAGTGGCGATCACGGCGCCTTCGCGCCAAGGCTGGGGTTCCATCGATCCGGCCAGCAGCAGGCGCAGGCGATGTTGCGTGAGCCATTCCACGCGCTCGCGCGCGAAGGCCTTGAGCGGGCCGAGCGCATCCAGGTTGGGTCCGAAGTGACTGCCGCTGAACACGACCAGGCGCTCGTCGTCGGCGACGCCGAGCTCGGCGCGCGTGCGCTCGCGCACGCCGGCCGCCGGCCGGTAGGCGCGCGCGTCGACGCCGCATCCGACCAATGGCAGATGGCGTGATGCGCTCGTGTCGTGCTGGCGGAAGAACGAAAGATCGCTCTGCGCGCACGCGATGATGTCGCGGTAGGTCTGCGGCGCACGACGTTCGATCTGGGCCATCCACGCGGCATGGCGGCGCTCCGCCGCGTTGCCTTGCTCGAGCAGCACGTGCTCGAGGTTGTGGCTGATCAGGTAACAGGGCTTGTCGCGCCACGGACCCGGAACCGGCGGGCAGTACGGCAGGTCGCACAGGACGAGGTCGGCCTCCTGCAACGCCTTGCGCAGGCGTGCCGGGATCCAGCCGCGCCGCAACAGCTCGTACTGCCATCGGCGCGGGTGTCCCAGACGCCGCATCACGGTCTGGATCATGCCGATGGTCCAGCCCAGGTGCGTCTCTTCGGTGAGGCGGGACTCGATTTCATCCACCCGGTACGGCGGCTTGCCCGGACGGTAGTCCTCCTGCCGGCCCGCCAGCGCGTACATGTGCACCGGATAGCCCAGGCGCGCCAGCGCGCGCGCGATGCTGCCGGTGCGTAGGTGTCCGCCCGTCTGCGCGGGGAAGATGCGAAAGCCGCACAGCACCAGGATGCGCGGCAGGGCCGGCGCGGGCGCGTCGGCGGACTCGCTCACGCGCCGATCAGGCGACGTAGCGCCACGCCGGGGTTCGGCTGCCGCATCAGCGACTCGCCGACGAGGAATCGCTTTACGCCCGCGGCAAGCATTCGTTGCACGTCGGCCGGCGTGCCGATGCCGCTTTCGGTCACGACCTCGTGGCCGGCCGGCAACCACGTCAGCAGGTCGAGCGTGGTTTCCAGGCGCGTTTCGAAGCTGCGCAGGTTGCGGTTGTTGATCCCGATGAGCAGGCCACCGCCGAGCTTGGCGCCGAGCACGGCGTTGAGCTCGATGCGGTCGTGCACCTCGATCAGCACGTCCATGCCCAGCTCGCGCGACACGCGGTGCAGTGCCGTGAGGCGCGCCGCCGGCAGCGCCGCGGCGATCAGCAGGATGCAGTCGGCGCCGATGGCGCGCGACTCGAGCACCTGCAGCTCGTCGATGATGAAGTCCTTGCGGATCACGGGCAGCGCGGTGGCGCTGCGCGCGGCGATGAAGTCTTCGGCAGAACCCTGGAAATAGTCCTCGTCGGTGAGGACGGACAGGCAGGCCGCGCCGCCACGCTCGTACTCGCCCGCGATCCAGGTCGGGTCGAAGTCGGAACGGATCAGGCCCTTGCTCGGGGAGGCGCGCTTGATCTCCGCGATCACGGCGGGACGGCCATCGTCCGCCAGCGCGCGCAGGCGTGCCGCGAATCCGCGCGGCGCGGTCTGCGTCTGCGCCCGTTGTGTCAGCGATGCCGGGGTGTGGTGCCGTTTGAGTTGCGCCACTTCCTCGCGCTTGCGAGCCAGGATGCGTTCGAGAATATCCTTCACGCCGCGACGGCTCCCAGGTCCTGCGAGAACGAGACGAGTTCGTCGAGTTTCTTCGCGGCACTGCCGGTGGCGATCGTGTCGCGCGCCAGCTTCACGCCAGAGCGGACATCTTCGGTCAGGCCCGCCACGTACAGCGCCGCGCCTGCGTTCAAGGTCACGATCTCGCGCGCTGGACCCGCCACGTTGTTCAGCGCCGCGCGGATCAGCACGAGGCTCTGCAGCGGACCGTCGACCTTCAGACCCGAGATGTCGCCCATCTCCATGTCCAGCACCGTGGGCATCAGCGAGCCGGTGTGGATCTGGCCGTTGCGCAGTTCGGCGAAGTGCGTGCGCGCGCCGATGGAGATCTCGTCCAGGCCGTCCTCGCTGTGCACCACCATCACGTGCTCGCTGCCCAGTTCCTTGAGCACCTGCGCGACCGGGCGCAACCAGTCGCGGTGGAATACGCCGACCACCTGGCGCTTGGCGCCGGCGGGATTGGTCAGCGGTCCGAGCAGGTTGAAGATCGTGCGCACGCCCATGTCGCGGCGCGGGCCGATCGCATGCTTCATCGAGGCATGGAAGGCCGGCGCGTAGATGAAACCCACGCCGACGCGGTGCACGCAGCGCGCCACGGCCTCGGGCGGCAGTTCCAGCTTCACGCCCGCGGCCTCGAGCACGTCGGCGCTGCCGGAGTTGCCGGATACCGAACGGTTGCCGTGCTTGGCAACGTGGCCGCCGGCCGCGGCCACCACGAAGGCCACCGCGGTCGAGATGTTGAACAGGCCCGACTTGTCGCCGCCGGTGCCACAGGTGTCGATCAGGTGCTTGCGGAAGTCCTCGTGCACCGGTACCGGCGTCACCAGTTCACGCATGAGTTCGACGCCGCCGACGAGTTCGTCCACCGACTCGCCCTTCATCCGCAGCGCAACCAGGAAGCCCGCGACCTGCGCGGGCGTGGCGCCGCCGCTCATGACCTCGCGCATCGCCCCGCTCATTTCCTCGCGCGTCAGCGACTCGCGCTCGACGACTTTCTGCAAGGCTTTCTGGACGCTCATCCCGACTCCCCGTGAACTGGCGTTCTGTTTTTCTTCGCGGTGCTCACGCACCCTCCAGAAAATTGCGCAGCAACTGGTGCCCGTGTTCGGTGAGGATCGACTCGGGATGGAACTGCACGCCCTCGATCGGCAAGGTGCGATGGCGCAGCCCCATGATCTCGTCCATCTCGCCGTCGGCGGTCTGGGTCCAGGCGGTGACCTCGAAGTCGTCGGGCAGCCCCGAGCGATCGACGATCAGCGAGTGGTAGCGCGTGGCGGTGTACGGCGTGGGCAGATCTTTGAACACGCCGCGCGCGCGGTGATGCACGAGGCTGGTCTTGCCGTGCATGACTTCGCGGGCGCGCTTCACGACGCCGCCGAAGGCCTGGCCGATGGCCTGGTGACCCAGGCATACGCCCAGCAGCGGAACCTTGCCCTGCAGTTGCGCGATCAGCTCCAGGCAGATGCCCGCCTCGTTGGGCGTGCAGGGGCCGGGCGACAGCACCACGTGGCTCGGCTTCTTGGCCGCGACCTCGTCCACGCTGATGCGATCGTTGCGATGCACCTCGACTTCGGCCCCCAACTCGCCCAGGTATTGCACCAGGTTGTAGGTGAAGGAGTCGTAGTTGTCGATCATGAGGATCATGGCGGACCGGGGTGTGCGTATCGGCGGTGCTTTGAAGAGGCGGTCCGGCCGCGTTGGGCGAGCGAAGCGTTGAAAATTCCGGGGGTGATTATCAGACCACGGACAGGCGCTGGATAGCACCGCCAAGCCGCCCTGGTCGACAGGCCTCAGGTCACCACGGTCGTCACCCCGTGTTGGCCCGCACGTAGCCCACCACCGTCGGTACCACGAGTTCGGGCTGTTTTGCCCAGGAGAAATGGTCCAGCGCGACGCCGGCGCTGTCGGCGGCGCTCCAGCGCAGGTGCGTGCGCTGGCAGCGCGGCAGCTTGGACATCAGCCGCTCCGTGGAGCCGTAGGGCGCGAGCGTATCGCCGGCGAAGCCGAGCGCGAGCACGGGCTTCTCCAGCCGCGCCATCGCCGCTTCGTAGTCGGTGGCAGAACCGGCCACGTCGTAGCGCCCGCCACGCGCGGTGGCCGCCCAGTCGCGGATCACCCCGCGACCCTCCTGGCCGCCGAAGCCCAGTCGCTTCCCTGGGAAGTGCCCGACCATGCGGCTGATCAAGGTGGCGCTCTGCGTCAGCGCCAGGATGCGCAGGCCGCCAACGCCCTTCCAGCCGCGGAAGTGGACGTTGCCGCTGGCGATCACGACGAGTCCGCGCACCTCCTGCGGGTGTAGCGCGGCGTGGAGCGTCGACAACTGTCCGCCGAGACTATGGCCGCCGGTCCACAGCGGGGCCTGCGCAAGCCGCTCGCGCAGCGCGCGCACGGCGGCTGTGAAATCTTCCTCGACGAGGTGGCGGTAGCCGAAGTCGACCTGGCGCGACGCGCGCAGCGAACTCGTCTCGATTCCGCGCCAGTCGAAGCAGGCCACGCTCACCCCGGCGTCGGCCATCGCCGCGCCGAAGGTCCTGTAGTAACGCGCACGGGTGCCCATCGCAGGCATGAACATCAGCAACGGCGCGGTGGGAGAGTCGGCGGCGTACAGCGTGCCGCCGAATCGATGACCGTCGCCCGCGGTGACCTGCAGGTCCTGCGGAGCGCTCACGGCGATGCGCCGGAGGCGTCCGCCGCGGCGCGCATGACGGCGCGCGCCCTTTGTCCCAGCATCGTTTCGTCCCACGGGCTCAGGTCAGAGGCGCTCATTAGGCGGCCTCCGTCGCGTCCGCGGCGGCGCGCATCACGGCGCGCGCCCTTTGTTCCAGCATCGTTTCGTCCCACGAGCTCAGGCCAAAGGCGCTCATTAAGCGGCCCCCGTCGCGTCCGCCGCGGCGCGCATGACGGCGCGCGCCTTGTTCATCGTCTCGTCCCACTCGGACTGCGCCACCGAATCGGCGACCACGCCGCAGCCCGCCTGCACGTGCAGCTGCCCGTCCTTGATCACCGCGGTACGGATCGCAATGGCGGTGTCCATGTTTCCATCCCAGCCCAGATACCCGACGGCGCCGCCGTAGATGCCGCGCTTGACGGGTTCGAGCTCGTCGATGATCTCCATCGCGCGCACCTTGGGCGCGCCGCTGAGCGTGCCGGCCGGGAAAGTCGCGGCGAGCGCCGCCAGCGCATCGAAACCGGATTTCAGCTTGCCGGTGACGTTGCTGACGATGTGCATCACGTGGCTGTAGCGCTCGATCACCATCTTCTCGGTGAGCTTGACGCTGCCGACCTCCGCCACACGGCCCACGTCGTTGCGGCCCAGGTCGATGAGCATCAGGTGCTCGGCCAGTTCCTTGGGATCCGCGAGCAGCTCGGTTTCGAGCGCGCGGTCTTCTGCGGGCGTCTTGCCGCGCACGCGCGTGCCGGCGATGGGTCGCACGGTGACCTCGCCGTTTTCCACGCGCACCAGGATCTCCGGCGAGGAGCCGACCACGTGGTGGTCGTCCAGGTGCAGGCAATACAGGTAGGGCGAGGGGTTGAGGCGTCGCAGCGCGCGGTACAGGTCGATGGGCTCGGCCGTGAACGGCGCGCTCAGGCGCTGGGAGGGCACCACCTGCATCACGTCGCCGGCGGCGATGTATTCCTTGATGCGGTCCACGCCCTGCTTGAACTTCTCCTCGCCGAAGCTCGAGACGAAGTCGGGCGCCCTGGGCGGGATCCGCGCGCTCGGCTTGGCCGCGACAGGCGGCTCCTGCGAGCCTTCGGTGAGCATCTTCTCGATCACGTCGAGGCGCGTGTTCGCGCGCGCGAGGTCGGTCTTGGATGAGGGGTCGGCATGCACGACCAAGGTGAGCGTCGCGCGCTGCGAATCGAACACGACCAGCTCGTCGGACTGCATCAGCAGCACATCGGGCGTGCCCAGCGGATCGGCCTTCGGCGCTTTCAGGCGTGGCTCGAAGTAGCGCACGCAGTCGTAGCCGAAGTAGCCCACGTAGCCGCCGGAGAAGCGCGGTAGCGCGGGATTGGGTTCGACGCGGATGCGCGCGGTGTGCGATCGCAGCCAGCCTATCGGGTCGGTCGACTCGACGTTGAGCACCACCTTGCCCTCGACCTCCACGCAGACGTGGTTGCCGCGCAGGCGGATGACCTCGCGCGCGGGCAGGCCGATGAAGGAGTACCGGCCCCAGCGCTCGCCGCCGTGCATCGACTCCAGCAGGTAGGTGTAGGGACGGTTGCCCAGGCAGCGGTAGGTGCTGACGGGCGTGGCCAGGTCGCCTGGCAGTTCGCGCGTGAGCGCGACGCGGTTGTACGCGTGGAGGTTATCGGACATGGGAATCGGAAAGGACGGTTCGGAGATCGTTGCAGAGCGGGACAGCACAGCGCGTCCGCCATCGCCAATGACGGCGAGGCGTCGCAGCGCGCAGTGCGGCCGACGATTCCCGGTGTCCCATTCCCGATTCCCTGCTGTTCCTCAACTCACATCACGCGAGCGCGATCTGCTCGCGCATGGCCGCGATTGTAGCCGCGTAGTCCTTGTTGCCGAAAATGGCGGAGCCGGCCACGAAGGTGTCGGCGCCCGCCGCGGCGATGGCGCGGATGTTGTCGGTCTTCACGCCGCCGTCGATCTCCAGGCGCACGTCGCGGCCGGTCTCGGCCTTGTGGCGGTCCAGCAGCACGCGGGCTGCGGCCAGCTTCGTCAGGGCCGAGGGCAGGAAGGACTGTCCGCCGAAGCCCGGGTTGACCGACATCAGCAGGACGACGTCGACCTTGTCGAGCACGTAGGTCAGGGCGTCCAGCGGCGTGGCCGGGTTGAAGACCAGGCCCGACCTGCAGCCCGCGTCGCGGATCGCCTGCAGGCTGCGATCGACGTGGCGCGTGGCCTCCGGGTGGAAGGTGATGACATCGGCCCCGGCCTTGGCGAACAGCTGCGCCAGTGCGTCGACCGGCTCGATCATCAGGTGCACGTCGATCGTGGCCTTGATGCCGTACTTCTTCAGCGACTCGCAGATCGCCGGTCCGAAGGTCAGGTTCGGTACGTAATGGTTGTCCATCACGTCGAAATGGATCCAGTCCGCGCCCGCCGTCACCACTCTGGCCACGTCGTCGCCCAGCCGGGCGAGGTCTGCGGAAAGAATCGAGGGGGCGATCAGCGGAGCGAGGGGGGAGCGCGACATGCGCGAAGTCTGAGGGCTGGGGCGGGAGGCCTCAAGCCGCAGCGCCTCCAAACAGGGTCATCCGAGCTATTGACCGGGCTGGTGCCGAGGTAGCCAATACCGCCCTCTTCAAGGTTCCGAGGCGTCCATGATCCCGTTCGAGCTCAAGGTCTTCTTCTTCAAGATCTGGCAATTCCTCCTGAAGTGGTCGACCAAGCTTCTGACCTTCCGCACGCCCGAGCTGTTCACCGGCCCCGGATCGTCAATCCAGCTCGTGGAGCACATCGCCAACAAGACCGGCGTACGGAACCTCCTGATCGTCACCGACGGCATGCTCGTGAAGATCGGCCTGCTCAAGGCCATGCAGGACCGGCTCGCCGAGCTGGGCGTGAAGGTCGCGGTCTACGACGGCGTGATGCCCAACCCCACGATCGACCAGATCGAGATGGGCCTGGCGATGCTCAAGCGCGAGGGCGCCACCGCGATCCTCGCCATCGGCGGCGGATCGTCCATCGACGCGGCCAAGGTCATCGCGGCGCGCGCCACCAACCCGCACAAGATCACCTGGATGGCCGGCCTGCTGCGCGTCTTCTTCAAGCCGATGGCGCTCTACGCGGTGCCGACCACCGCCGGCACGGGTTCGGAAGTCACGATCGCGGCGGTCGTTTCCGATCCGTCCACGACGCGCAAGTTCGCGATCATGGACCCCAAGCTGGTGCCGATCGCCGCCGCGCTGGACGGCGCGCTGATGACGGGCCTGCCCGCGCCGATCACTTCGGCCACCGGCATGGACGCGCTGACGCACGCGGTCGAGGCCTACATCTCGCGCAACTGGACGCCGGCCACGGACGCCGAGGCGCTCGAGGCCACGCGGCTGGTCATGCAGAACCTGCAGGAAGCCGTGCGCAACCCCACGAACGTGCAGGCACGCCAGAACATGGCGCTGGCCTCGTTCAAGGCAGGCGTGGCGTTCACGACGGCGGGAGTGGGCTACGTGCACGCCATCGCGCACAACTTCGGCGCGTACTACCACGTGCCCCATGGCCTGGCGAACGCGATCATCCTCCCGCGCGTGCTCGATTACTCGAAGGGTGAATGCACGCAGCGCCTGGCCCGGCTGGCTGAAGTCAGCGGCCTGAAGAAGGGCGGCGAGACGGATATGCAGCTGGCCGACGCCTTCATCGCGCATGTGCGCGCACTGAACGCCGAGTTCGGCATTCCCACGCAGGTCGACAAGCTCAAGGCGTCGGACATCCCGGCGATCGCCGACAAGGCGATGAGCGAGGCGTACTGGTTCTACGCCGTGCCGCGCTACATGGACAAGCCGGTGTGCGAGGACTTCATCCGCGGGATGCTGCCGAAGGCGGCTTGACCATAGCCCGGACTTCGAAACCCGGGGCCCTCCGCGATCTGAGACAACGCCGCGGACTTCGTCCGGGTTACGAGCGGCGCCGCAATCAGAGCATCTGCTGCTGCGCCGGATCCGGTTCCCACTCGAACTTCGGCAACTGCTCCCGGAAGATCCGCTCGAGGTTCTCGCCCCAGGACTTCTTCAGCGCGGCGTAGTAGGGCGTATCCAGGTCCAGCCGCAGCTTGTGCGTGATGCGCAGCGCGTCGCGAGGCACGATCGCCAGGTCCAGCGGCGGGCCGACCGTGAGGTTCGACTTCATCGTCGAATCGAGGCTCACCAGCGCGCAACGCGCGGCCTCTTCCAGCGAGATGTGCGTGCGGATGATGCGGTCGAGGATGGGCTTGCCGTACTTGTTCTCGCCGATCTGCAGGTAGGGCGTCTCCGGCGAGGCCGAGATGCAGTTGCCCTCGGGATAGATCAGGTACAGCGCGGGTTCCTCGCCCATGACCTGGCCGCCGAGGATCAGCGTGGTGCGGAAGTCCACGTTGGCGGCGCTCTGCCCGGCGGTCTGCGCCGATTCGCGCTGCGCGCGCACCGACAGGCCGCCCACGTAGTCGGCCGCGTCGTACATGTGGTTGATCTGCGACAGGCTCTGCGCGGCGTCCGGGTTGTCGTTGTCGCGCCGCAGCGTGTTCACGATCCACTGCGTCGTGGCGAGGTTGCCGGCGGACAGCACGACGAACACATATTTGCCGGGCCGTTCGAACACGTGGAGCTTGTTGTAGGTCCGCACGTCGTCGACTCCCGCACTGGTGCGGGTGTCCGCGGCGAATACGAGGCCGTCGTCGACCTTGATGGCACAGCAGTAGGTCATGATCGGGGGGGCGGGATTTTTAGGCGGCGTTCTGGCGAAATAGGGTACCCGACGCCGGCGCAGGTCCGCAGCAAGTTGTGCGCCAGCATTGCATTTATCTCTCATGATCCCTTCGCGTTCCGAATTCCCGAGCATCCGCGGCCTGCGCTACCACGTCCGGCGCTGGGGGCCCGCCGACGCGCCGATGGTTTTCCTCTGCCACGGCTGGATGGACGTTTCGGCCACGTTTGCGCCCGTTGCCGAGCGGCTCGCGCCCGGCCTGCAGGTGCTGGCGCCTGACTGGCGCGGCTTCGGCGAGACCGAGTGGCCCCAGGACGGCTACTGGTTCGCCGACTACGTGGCCGATCTGGACGCGCTGGCGCAGCACTATTCGCCCGACCGGCCCATCCTGCTGGCCGGCCACAGCATGGGAGCCACGGCCGTCTGCCACTTCGCGGGTCTGCGCCCGGAGCGCGTATCCAAGCTGGCCGTGCTCGACGGGCTCGCGCTGCCCGACGGCGACCCGAGGAATATCGTCACGGCCTACCGGCGCTGGCTGCACGCGGTCGGAAACCCCGCCAGGACGCCGGCGTACAAGACCTTCGACGAACTGGCCGGGCGCGTTCAGAAGCGCCATCCGCACCTGGACGCCGAGCGCTGTCGCTTCATCGCGCGCTGCTGGGGCAAGATGGAAGCCGACGGCCTGGTGCGCCTGCAGGCCGATCCCAAGCACCTGCTCAACATGCCGCGCACCTACCTGCAGGCGGAGTCGGACGCGATCTGGGCCGGCATCACGGCCGAGACGCTGTTCATCGACGGCGGCGCCTCGGTGTTCCGCAAGACGCTGCCGTCTGGCGAGTTCGCGCGCCGGCGCGCCCTGTTCCGCAACCGCCGCGAGGTGCTGATCGAGAATGCCGGCCACATGCTGCATTTCGAGGCACCCGAGGCCCTGGCTGCGCGGCTGACCGCGTTCTTGGCGGGCTGAACTCGCGGCGCCACCGGAGTATCGTGCCCGCCCCCTTCGCGGCCGTTCCTGCCGCGCCTGAGCTCCCATGCCCCGCCAATCGCGCTACGACGACGCAGCCGAGGCCTACGACGGCCCCAGCAAGACCCAGCAGAAGCAGGACTCCCGCGACCTGCAGGACCTGGGTACCGAGCTGCTCAAGCTGTCGGCCGCGCAGCTCGACGGCATCCCGATGGACGTGCGCGTGCGCGCCGCGTTGCGCGAGCAGGGCCGCATGCCCACGCGCGAGGCCAAGCGCCGCCACATGCAGTACCTGGGCAAGCTGCTGCGCGAAGGCGATGCCGCCCCGCTGCGCGAGGCCCTGCGCGCCATCCGGGCCGGCGAGACGCGCCTGCTGGCCGAAGCCGAGCAGTGGCGCGACAAGTTGCTGGCGGACGACGCCGCGCTGACCGACTGGATCAAGGCGCATCCCGAGGCCGAGATCCAGCCGCTGCGTGCGCTGGTGCGCAACGCCCGCCGCGAGATCGCCGGCCCGCAGGACCCGACCCCCGAGGGCATCGCCGCTGCGCGCAGCAAGTCGAAGGGTTTCCGCGACCTGTTCCAGGTGCTGCGCAGCACGCTCAAGCTCGCCGAGCGCGCGTCGCGCACACCCGCATCGCCGGCGGCTGCAGACGACGACGCCCAGTAGGCCGGTGCCGATGCAGATCGCGCTCGCGCCGATGGAAGGGCTGGTCGACGACATCCTGCGCGACGTCCTCACGCGCGTCGGCGGCATCGACTGGTGCGTCACCGAGTTCATCCGCGTCAGCCAGCGCCTGCTGCCGCCGCACGTGTTCCACGGCTTGGCGCCGGAACTGAAGCGCGGCGCCCGCACGCGCGCCGGAACCCCGATGCGCGTGCAGCTCCTGGGTTCCGACCCGGCCTGCCTCGCCGACAACGCGGCGCTGGCCTGCAGGCTCGGCGCCCCGGTGATCGATCTCAATTTCGGCTGCCCCGCGAAGACGGTGAACAAGTCGCGCGGCGGTGCGGTGCTCCTGAAGGAACCCGAGCTGCTGAACCGCATCCTGCACGAGGTGCGCCGCACGGTGCCGGCATCGATCCCGGTCACCGCGAAGATGCGGCTGGGTTACGAGGACACGGATCTGGCGCTGACCTGCGCGCAGGCGCTGGCCGACGGCGGCGCCTCGCAGATCGTCGTGCACGCACGCACCAAGACCGATGGCTATCGCCCGCCGGCGTACTGGGAATGGATCGCGCGCGTGCGCGACGCCGTGAAGGTGACGGTGTTCGCCAACGGCGAGGTCTGGAGCGTCGAGGACTGGAGGCGCTGCCGCGAAGTCAGCGGCGTCGAAGACCTGATGCTCGGCCGCGGGCTCGTCGCGCGCCCCGACCTCGCGCGCCAGATCGTGGCGGCCCGACGTGGCGAGCCGATCGCGCCGATGCACTGGAATGAGCTCGTGCCTTTCGTGCAGGACTTCTGGGCGCAGGTGCGCGCCAAGCTGCCGGACCGGCAGTCGCCCGGACGGCTCAAGCAGTGGCTGTGCTGGTTGCGGCAGAGTTATCCGCAGGCGCAGAGCCTGTTCATCGCCGTCAGGACCGAGACGGATTGCGCGCGGCTGGATGCGGTGATCGCGGCGCTGTCACGGACGCACTGATCTGATTTGCTCCCTCTCCCCGCTGTCGCGGGGAGAGGGAGAAAAGCGGTAGCGGGGATGAAGACCGCACATGCCGCAAAATCCCCGCATGCCGGCACCCACACTGTCCACACGCGTCACCGCCCTCTACACCGGCCGCGTACAACTCATGCCCGGCGACAGCCGCACCACGGGCATCTTCAAGCAGCGTGTCGAAGGCCCGCTCGCGGTCACGTTCGAGGGACTCGAAGGCGACCAGCAGGCCGATCGTCGTGTGCACGGCGGGCCCGAGAAGGCCTTGCACCATTTCCCGGTGGCGAACTACGCGCGCCTCGCCGCGCAGTTTCCCGATCTCGCGCCGGCGTTCGTCCCCGGTGCCATCGGCGAGAACCTCTCCACGCCCGAACTCGACGAGAGCACGGTCTGCATCGGCGATGTTTTCGCGCTGGGCAGCGCGCGCATCCAGCTCAACCAGCCGCGCCGGCCGTGCTGGAAGATCGACGCGCGCTTCGATGGCGAAGGCATCGCGGCCTTCGTCGAGGCGCAGGGCCTCGCCGGGTGGTATTACCGCGTGCTCGAACCGGGCACGGTGCGCATCGGCGATGAACTGACGTTGCTGGAGCGCACACCGGAGGCCCCGACCCTGCAGCAGTTCAACTCGCTGGTCCGCATCCACCGTCCGCAGGCCGTCGACCTGATGCGCGCTGCGAACCTGCCGGGCCTGAACGCCGATTGGGCCGAACGATTACGGGGACGCGCGCTGTGGCTGCACCACGACACGACGGCGCGCAGCCCGCCGGCGGACGATCCATGAAGTTCGAGCTGCCGCACTATCCCGTTCGCGAGGCACTCCCGGCGCTGCGCCGCGCACTCGCCGAGCAGGGCCGCGCCGTGCTCGCCGCGCCGCCCGGTTCGGGCAAGACCACGACCGTCCCGCTCGAGCTGCTCGACGAACCCTGGCTGCGCGACCAGCGCATCGTGATGCTCGAACCGCGACGGGTCGCCGCCCGCGCGTCGGCGGCGCGCATGGCGCATCTCGTGAACGAAGCGGTCGGGGCGACCGTCGGTTACCAGGTGCGCTTCGACCGGCGCGTGTCGGCGGCCACGCGCATCGAGGTCGTCACCGAGGGCCTGCTGACGCGGCGCCTGCAGGGCGATCCGGAATTGCCGGGCGTGGGCCTCGTGATCTTCGACGAGTTCCACGAGCGCAGCCTCGATGCGGACCTCGCGCTCGCGCTGACGCTGGACGTGCGCGCCAACCTTCGCCCCGAACTGCGCGTGCTCGTGATGTCCGCGACGCTCGACACGGCGCGTGTCGCGGCGCTGCTCGACGGCGCGCCGGTGATCGAGGCGAGCGGGCGGCTGTTCCCGACCGACCTTCGCTACCTGGGCCAGAAACCGGATGCACGCCTGGACGAGGCCGTCGCCAATGCCGTCCTTCGCGCGCTGGCGGAAACCAAGGGCGACGTGCTCGCCTTCCTGCCCGGCGCGCGCGAGATCCGCGGCGCGCAGCGAAGGCTCGAGAGCAGCGCCCAGGGTTCGAACCTCGCGATCCGTCCGCTCTACGGCGAGCTGTCCGCGGCCGACCAGGATCTTGCGCTGGCGCCGGACGCGCACGGCCGGCGCAAGGTCATCCTCGCCACCAACCTGGCGCAGACGAGTCTCACGGTCGAGGGTGTCACCACGGTCGTCGACGGCGGCTACGTGCGGGCCGCGCGCTTCGACCTGGGTGCGGGCGCAAACCGCCTCGACACGCTGCGCGTCTCGCGTGCCGCGGCCGACCAGCGCGCCGGTCGCGCGGGCCGCCTGGGTCCCGGCGTCGCGTACCGCCTCTGGAGTCAGGACCAGCAGGGCGCGCTCGCGGCGCACGACACGCCGGAGATCCTCGCGGCCGATCTCACGCGCTTCGCGCTCGAACTCGCGTCCTGGGGCACGGGCGATCCCGCGCAACTCGCGCTCATGGACCCGCCGGGCGCCGCCAACTGGAGCTATGCGCGCGACCTGCTGCTCGCGCTCGGCGCGATCGACGCGGCGGGCCGCGTCACCGCGCATGGACGCGCGTTGTCGCGCCTGCCGGCGCCGCCGCGCATCGCGCACCTGATGCTCGTGGCGCAGGAACGCGGCATGGCGCAGGCCGGCGCCTGGCTCGCCGCGGCGCTCGACGAGCGCGATCCCGGCGGTTCGACAGACCTCGTCGAGCGCGTGGCCCGGCTCATGGGCGGCAGCCCGGATCCCGCGCAGCGTCGCCGCGTGGACGAAACCGTGCGACAGACCTTGCGCCTGCTCGGCGAGGAGTCGCGCCCGGCACGCAGCGGCGTGGCGACTCGCGATCAGGAGGAACTGCCGGTGCTGGTGTCGGTTGCGTTTCCCGAGCGCCTCGCACGCAGGCGCGACGGCCTGCGTGAGGTGTCGTCCGGCGCGCCGCGCGGTGTGCGCGAAGTCGCCTTCCTGTGCGCCGATGGCGGCGAAGCGCGACTGCCGGAGAACGATCCGCTCGCGCGCTCCGAATGGCTGGCCATCGCGCACTGGGATCCGGGCGCCACGCGGCGCATCCGCCTTGCGGCGGCGCTGGACGACGCGGCGGTTCGTGCCGCCCACACGCAGCGGATCGCGCAGCACCGCGAGGTGCGCTGGGACGCGCAACAGGAAATCGTGGTGGCCGAAGAGCAGCAGCGCCTGGGCGTGATCGTGCTGTCGGCGCGCCGCATCGCCGACGCCGGCGAGGCCGGGCGCGCGGCGATGATCATCGGCATCCGCCGGCTGGGCCTGGGCTGCCTGCCGTGGAGCGAGCCGGCACGGCAGTGGCAGGCGCGCGTGCAGAACCTGCGCGCCTGGCAGCCGGAGGGCGCGTGGCCCGAGGTGTCGGACGACGTGCTGCTCGAGACCCTCGAGGTCTGGCTCGCGCCGCACCTCGACGGCGTCACGCGGCGCTCGCACCTGGAGGCGCTGAACCTGCCGGAGATCTTCAACGGCATGCTCGACTACGCCGCGCAGCAGCAGCTCCAGAAGCTCGCGCCGACGCATCTGACGGTGCCTTCGGGACAACGCCGCGGGCTCGTCTACGCGCCCGGCGCGCCGCCGACCCTGGAAGTGAAGCTGCAGGAGATGTTCGGCTGCACCCAGACGCCGACCGTGTGCGCGGGGCGCGTGCCGGTGCTGTTGCACCTGCTGTCGCCGGGCCAGCGACCGGTGGCCGTGACGCAGGATCTCGCTGGATTCTGGGAGCGCGGCTACATCGAGGTGCGCAAGGACCTGCGCGGTCGATATCCGCGCCATCCCTGGCCGGACGATCCGCGCGCGGCGCAGGCGACGCATCGGGCGAAGCCACGGGGCACGTGACCGCGAAACTGGCTCCCTCGCCCCCTGCGGCTTCATCGAAATGGGAAGAGGGAGAGCATCCGGCGGCCTTATGATTCCCACATGAAACTTCCGACCCTTCCGCGATGAGCTCCGTCCACCTGCGCAAGGCCGCGCTCGCCCTGCGATCCGGCGGCGTCATCGCCTACCCGACCGAGGCGGTCTGGGGTCTGGGCACCGACCCCTGGAACGAGCGGGCGTGCAACCGCCTGCTGGAGATGAAGGACCGCTCCTGGGACAAGGGCCTGATCCTCGTCGCGTCCAGTGCCGAGCAGCTGGCGCCCTTCATCGAGGTGCCATCCAAGGCGGTGTGGAAACGCGCCGCGTTGACCTGGCCCGGCCCCAATACCTGGGTGTTCCCCTGCAAGGAAGACGTGCCGATGTGGATCAGCGGAGACCACGACAGCGTCGCCGTGCGGATCTCGGCCCACGAGACGGTGCGCGCCTTGTGCGAACGCTTCGGCGGCGCGCTGGTCTCGACCAGCGCCAATCCCGATGGTCGCGAGCCCGCACTGTCGGCCACGCAGGCGCGACTGTATTTCGGCGACGAGCTCGACTACGTGCTGCCCGGCGCACTGGGCGGCATGGCCAAGCCCACGTCCATCCGCGACGCACAGACCGGCCACATCCTGCGGCGATGAGCGCGCCGCTCTCCGCGCGAGAACAGCAACCCGACGCGAACGCCGTCGAGCAGTGGCTGCGCGGATTGCAGGCGCGCATCTGCGAGGCGCTCGAGCAGGCCGACGGGGTGGGGCGCTTTGGTCGCGACGATTGGACGCGTGCGGAAGGCGGTGGAGGCCTCACGCGCATTCTCGAAAACGGCGCGCTGTTCGAACGCGCCGGCGTCGGCTTCTCGCTGGTGCACGGCCCGCGCCTGCCGCCTTCCGCCACCGCGGCGCGACCCGAACTCGCGGGCCGCGGCTTTCGCGCGATGGGTGTCTCGCTGGTGCTGCACCCGCGCAACCCTTTCGTGCCGATCACGCACCTGAACGTGCGCTACCTCGTCGCAGAAAAACCGGATGCCGATCCGGTGTGGTGGTTTGGCGGCGGCTACGACCTCACGCCCTGCTACCCCTTCGAGGAAGACGCGGTGCACTGGCACCGCAGCGCAAAGGCCGCGTGCGACTCGGTGAGCAACACGATCTACCCGCGCTTAAAGAAGCACTGCGACGAGTACTTCGTGCTCAAGCATCGCGCAAACGAGACGCGCGGCGTGGGCGGACTGTTCTGCGACGACTGGAACGAGGGCGGCTTCGGCGCGAGCTTCGCGCTGATCCGCGCGATCGGCGACAGCTTCCTGCCGGCCTACCTGCCGATCGTCGAGCGACGCAGGAACATGCCCTACGGCGAGCCCGAGCGTGACTGGCAGCTCGTTCGGCGCGGTCGTTATGTCGAGTTCAACCTGGTCTGGGATCGCGGCACCCTGTTCGGCCTGCAGTCCGGCGGACGCACCGAGTCGATCCTGATGTCGATGCCGCCCGAGGTGCGCTGGCGCTACGATCTGAGGCCCGCGCCCGGCTCGCCCGAGGCCCGGCTGCTCGACGAATTCCTGAAACCGCGCGACTGGCTCGCGACATGACGCTGACCGAACTGCGGTACCTCGTGAACCTCGACAAGGAACGTCACTTCGGCCACGCGGCCGAGCGCTCCTTCGTGTCGCAGCCGACCTTGTCGGTGGCGATCAAGAAGCTCGAGGAACAGCTCGGCGTGACCTTGTTCGAGCGTGTGCCCGGCGAAGTGAAGCCCACGCCGGTAGGTGAGAAAGTGGTGGCGCAGGCCAAGCGCGTGCTTGCCGAGGCCAAGCTGCTCGAGGAGCTCGCGCGCGAAGGTCAGGACGAGCTCGCCGGCCCGCTGCGCTTCGGTGCCATCTACACCGTCGGTCCCTACCTGCTGCCGCACCTGATCCCGCTGCTGCGCCAGCGCACGCCGAAGATGCCGCTGGTGATCGAGGAGAATTTCACCGCCCGCCTGCTCGAACAGCTGCGCGACAACGAGATCGACGTGGTCTGCGTGGCCGTGCCCATCGATCCGCAGGGCCTGAGCATCTGGCCGATCTACGACGAGGACTTCGTCGTGATGCTGCCGGCGGATCATCGCTGGGCCGGCGACGCGCAGATCACCGCGCGCAAGCTCGCCGAGGAACCGTTGCTGCTGCTGGGGCCGGGGCACTGCTTCCGCGAACAGGTGATCGAGGCCTGCCCCAAGTGCGTGGACCCGGAGGCCCACGGGCCGCAGCCGCAGACCGGCAGCAGCCTGGAGACGATCCGTCACATGGTGGCCAGCGGCCTGGGCCTTACGGTGCTGCCGCGCTCGTCGGTGGAAAACCGGCCAGCCGAGGAGGCGCCGCTGCTGGTGGCGCGCCCCTTCGCCAGCAAGGCCCCGTCGCGGCGCATCGCGCTGGTCTGGCGCAAGACCTTCCCGCGCCTCAAGGCCATCCACGCCCTGCACGCCGTGATCCTGTCGATGCCGATGCGCGGAGTGAGTTTCCTGCCGGATGCGCCGCTGACCGAGGGGTAGCGGGCCAGCGCAGGCCGCATCTTGCGGCGCGAGCTCATCGAACTCCGGCGCGAGGTCACCCTCGCGAACCCGACGAAGCCTTGAACGCCGCCGCTACCGGTTGGTCGGCTTGTCGGTCTTTTCGGAAGCGCGGCGTCGCATCGTTCCAAAGCGTTCGGCGGCTGCCACGTAGTTCGGCGCCGGCCCGCGAATCTTGCGCGCATGGGCCAGTGCGGCTGCCGCCTTGCGATCAGTGTCGGTCAGCACTTGGCCGAACTGGTCGTTGACGAGGCGCACTTCGACGCCAAAATGCGTGCGTTGCTGCACGACATGTCCGGAGCCTTCCAAGGTCTGCAACCCAGCCGCGAGGTCTTGGTCGCGCAGCCGGGTCTCGCGCCACAACTTGGCCAATATGTCGAAGGGAATGGTTGCGCCGGGCGTGAGGCCCCGCTGCTTGAAGATGTCGTGAATGGCGTAAAGAATCGACTTGGGCTCGATCGACATGGGCAGCTTCCGGACGAACGGATCAATGGGCGCAAGTCTGCCACGAGGACGCCCGCCCGGGGGCCCGGAGGGCAGTCCGGGTCGGCCTGTCGTCGGGTGCTAGCTTCGCAGCATCTCGTACGAAACCACGAGCAGCATGAACGCGAAGGCAAGCTGCAGCTTGCGGGGGGGCAGGCTGTGCGCCAGCCGAGCGCCGAGCGGCGCCACCAGCGTGCTGGCCACGGCGAGGCCGGCGAAGGCCGGGCCGCTGACGTAGCCCAGCGACGGCGCCGGCACGCCCGCATGACTTCCGCCGGCCAGGATGTAGCCCAGAGCGCCGGCCCAGGCGATGGGAATGCCGCCCGCCGCCGCCGTGCCCACGCACTCGCGCAGGGGCACCCCGCGCAGCGCCAGGTACGGCCCGGTCAGCGAGCCGCCGCCGATGCCGATCAGCGAGGACAGCATTCCGATCACGCCGCCCGCCACGCCCAGCTCGGCCGGGCGCGGCGCCGAGAGTCTCTGCATGGCGCCGAACTTGTAGTCGAAGCCCATCTGCAGCGCGATCAGCAGGCTGCTGACGCCGACGAGCCGCTTCAGCGCATGGCCCGGCAGGGCGTCGGCGACGAAAGCGCCCGCGAGCGCACCGACGGCCAGCGCCGGCCCGTAGACGCGCAGCAGGTCCCAGCGCACGCCGCCGCGACGGTGATGCGACAGCGTGGACGTCAGCGAGGTCAGCGCGATCACGGCCAGCGAGGTGCCCAGCGAGATGTGCATGACGATCTCGGGCGACACGCCCTGTCGCGTCAGCACCAGCGCCAGCGCGGGCACCATCACCATGCCGCCACCGATGCCGAACAGGCCGGCGAGCAGACCGGCGAAGGCGCCGGTCACGAGAAAAAGCAGCAGCGTTTCCATCAGCGGGCGCCGTCGTCGAGGGTGGTTCAGGACGCGATTCGTACAATGGGCCGCGCATCCTACGCACCGCTCCCGTCCCTCGCCATGTCCTTGCCCAGAGTCCTGGCCCTTGCCGTCGTCCTGCTGCTGCCCTCGTTCGCGGGGGCTCAACAGCAGACGTCCGATCCGCTCGCGCCAGCGCGGTCCGTGTTCGTGCAGGCGCTGGCCGGTGTTGCGCGCGGCGAGACGTCCGAGAACGACAGCGTGCTGCTGCGCAGCTACCCGCTGTATCCCTATCTCGAGGCCGAGCGCCTGGAATGGCAGCTCGCGCGCAGCCCGCTGCCGCCGGACGAGGCCATCGCCGCGTTCCTGGCCCGCGACGGCGACGCGCCGTGGACGCGCGACCTGCGCGCAGCCTGGCTGCGCAAGCTGGCCGAGCAGCAGCGCTGGGTGGAATTCATCGGCGGCTACCTGGAGGCGCGCGCGGACACCACGCTGCGCTGCCACGGCATGGTCGCGAACATGCAGACCGGGCCGGCGCCCGCGCTGATCGCTCCCGCGCTCGCGATCTGGCGCACGGGCTCGGAGCTGCCGGCCGCGTGCACGCCGATGATCGACTGGCTCATGCAGCAGGGTGCGATCGGTGTCGAGCAGATCGCCGAGCGTGCGCGCATGGCGCTCGAAGCCGGAAAGGTCGGCGTGGCGCGCCTGCTGATCCGCCAGCTTCCGGCCGAGCAGCGCGGCGCCTACGAACTCTGGGTCGACGTCATCAACGAGCCTGCGAAGAATCTTGAGCGCGGCGTCGCGGCCGGCGTGGAGCCAAAGGCCACGATCGACGGCTTCGCCAAGCTCGCGCGCGCCAACCCGGACAACGCCGCGATCATCGCCGCGCGCCTGGAAGCCAACTGCGGCAAGCCCTGCGCGATGACGGCGCTGCAGCCGCCCGGCGACGTCGGGTCGATGCGCCGCGAGATCGCGCTGAACCTCGCGTGGAGCCGGCGGCCGGAAACCGTGGGCATGTTCCGCCAGGTGCCCGAAGCCGCACTCGACGAGAAGGGCTTCGAGTGGCGCGTGCGCGCCGCGCTGTGGGCCGGCGACTGGCCGCAGGCCGCGAACTGGATCGCGCTGATGCCGCCGGCGCTGGGCGACCAGCCGCGCTGGCGCTACTGGCGCGGTCGTGTCGCGGAAAAGCTCGATCGTCGCGATGCGGCGAGCGCCGATTACCAAAGGCTGAGCGCCGAGAACGGCTACTTCGCGGCGCTCGCCTCGGAACGCCTGGGCCGCGCGTACGCGCCGCGGACGCAGCAGCGTCCGAGCGACCCGGCCGCGCGCCAGCTCATCGGCGACCAGCCCGGCTTCACGCGCGCGCGCGAGGCCTGGAGGATCGACCAGCTTCCCTGGGCGCGCAGCGAGTGGAACGAGGCTACGAAGAACTTCGATCCGGTGCACCTGCTTGAAGCCGCGCGCGTGGCATCCGGCTGGGGCTGGCATTTGCAGGCGGTGGCCACCGCCACCCGCGCGGAAGTCTTCGACGACTTCGAGCTGCTCTACCCGCGTCCCTACGCAGCCGAACTCACGGGCGCCGCCAAGCGCTCCCAGCTTCCGCCGGAATGGGTCTGGGGCGTGCTGCGCCAGGAAAGCCTTTACGACCCGCATGCGCGCTCCTCGGCCAACGCGCTCGGGCTTCTGCAGTTGCTGCCGGAAACCGCGCGCCGCGTGGCGCGCCGCCACGGCTTCGATGCGCCGAGCGAGGCCGACCTGTTCGATCCCGCGACCAACCTGCTGCTCGGCATCGCCTACCTGCGCGAGCAGGTCGACAACTTCGGCGGCCGTTTCGTACTCGTGCTCGGCGCCTACAACGCGGGCCCGAACGCCGTGAAGCGCTGGCTGCCCGCGCAGCCGCTCGAGACCGACGTCTGGATCGAGAACATCCCGTTCAACGAGACGCGCAACTACATCCAGCGCATCGCCTGGCACAGCACCGTCTTCGGCTGGGAGGCCAGCGGCAAGCCGCAGCGCATGACGGCGTGGCTCAAGCCGATCTCGGCCGATCTGGCGCCGGCCGGCAACGTCGACTGAGCCGAACGCGCGATGAAGACCTATCTCGTGGGCGGTGCGGTGCGCGATGCCTTGCTGGGCCTGCCGGTGAAGGAACGCGACTGGGTCGCGGTGGGCGCCACGCCCGAGGAGATGGTCGCCGCCGGCTACCGGCCCGTGGGCAAGGATTTTCCCGTGTTCCTGCACCCGCAGAGCAAGGAGGAAGTCGCGCTGGCGCGCACCGAGCGCAAGTCGGGGCGTGGCTATCACGGATTCCAGTTCCACACCGGGCCCGAGGTCACGCTCGAGGACGACCTGTGGCGGCGCGACCTCACGATCAACGCGATCGCGCAGGACGAAGACGGCACGCTCGTCGATCCGCACGGTGGCCAGCGCGATCTCGACGCGCGCCTGCTGCGCCACGTCTCGCCCGCGTTCGCGGAGGACCCGGTGCGCATCCTGCGCATCGCGCGTTTCGCGGCGCGCTTCGCGTCGCTGGGCTTTCGCGTGGCTGACGAGACGATGGCGCTGATGCGCACGATGGTCGAAGCGGGCGAGGTGGATCACCTCGTCGCCGAGCGCGTGTGGAAGGAGACCGAGCGCGCCTTGATGGAAACAAAGCCCGGCACCTTCTTCGAGGTGCTGCACGACTGCGGCGCGCTCGCGCGCGTGATGCCCGAACTCGCCGCGCTGTCGGGCGTGCCGCAGCGCGCGGACTATCACCCCGAGGTCGACACGCTCGTGCACACCCTGATGTGCGTGGAGGCCGCGGCTCGGGCGGGGCATGGCCTCGAGGTGCGCATCGCTGCGCTGCTGCATGACCTGGGCAAGGCCGCGACGCCGTCGGCCGAGTTGCCGAGCCATCGCGGCCACGACGCGCGCGGCCTGCCGCTCGTGAAGCAGTTCTGCGAGCGCCTGCGCGTGCCCCATGGCGCGCGCGACCTGGCGCTGATCGTGACGCGCGATCACCTGCTCGTGCACAAGGCGCGCGAGCTGCGGCCGGGCACGCTGCACGAGCTGCTCGAGCGCTTCGAGGCGTTCAAGAAGAACGGACGTTTCGAGCAGGCCCTCAGTGCCTGCGAGTGCGACGCGCGCGGACGATTGGGCTTCGAGAACGACCCCTATCCGCAGACCGGTTACCTGCGCGAGGCGGCGAAGGCGGCCATGGTGTCGAACGCCGAGGTGCTCGCGGATGGATTCAGCGGCGTGGCGGTGGGCGAGGAAATCCAGCGGCGGCGGCTGGGGAAGTTGACGGATTGGGTGAAGCAGCAGCGCAACCCGTAGCTACTGCGGCACCACCCGCGCCGCGGGCCCGATGCCCGAGACCCCGCCCGGCGGCGCCGGTGGCGGCGCGCCTTCCACTTCCACCGCGTCATTGAGCCGCCAGTCGAATGCATCGCCGCGAATGCGCGATACGTCGACGAGCTTCTCGAGCAGCGGCGGCGCCGCATAGCGCCGCAGATGCCCGATCACGTCCGCGTCGCTCGCGCCGAAATCCGGTTTCAGCCAGTCGTACAGGCTCGACAGCTGCAGGCGGCCCTTCTCGTCGAACCACACGGCGCGCGGACTGTTGACGAAGGCGCGCGCGGCGGCGTCGAGCATGGTGTCGGTGTTGGAGGCCGTGTAGGCCTCGCCCGCGAGGCTCGGGCTGCTGCGCGCCGCGCGACACAGCGCGTACGCCGTGCGCGGATCCTTCCAGATCGGCCGCAGGACGCGATGCTCGATGTCGTCGAGCGACAGCGTCTGGTCCTCGACCTTGAGCATCTTGGCGCCCCAGGGGCCCTCGGCGAACATGCCGGGCGTGATCTGGATCTGCTGGATGCTCGCGAGCGGGTAGCGGTCCAGCACCAGCTTCACGACGTAGGCGTTGTAGAGATTGATCCAGTACGCGCGCTGCTCGTCCGGGCGCAGGGTCGAGACCTCGGTGCGCTGGAGCTGGTCGAGGTAGACGCGCAAATAGCCCATGTCGTCGGAGCCAACCGCGTTGTAGCGCACGCGACCGATGCCGTCCGCCCCCACCGTGACGTAGCGCGACAGGAAGCGCGTCCACAAGGTGTGATCGAGCACGCGCGTGGCGGCGGGGTCGTTGCGCGTCCAGCGATCCCAAGTCTGTGCCTCGGGTCTGCCGGCAGGCGCCAGCGCCGGAAAGAGCAGGGCGAGCGCGCCGGCGCCGAGCAGCAGCCTGCGCCGCGTCTGCCTCAGGGGCGGCGTATTACTCAAGAGGCGCGCGCGGGGCAGCGCGAGCCCATCCACTCGATGACGTCGGCGGTGACCTGTTCGCGGCAGGTGTCGTTGAGCAGTTCGTGGCGCCCGCCCTCGTAGAGCTTGAGCGTCACGTCCTTCAGACCCGCGCCCGCGTAGGCGCGCTCGAGGATGCTCGGACCGCGCGTGCCCTGCGTGGCCGCGTCATCGGTGCCGGTGATGATCAGCACGGGCAGCTGCTTGGGAATGCGTGCGAGCCGCGCCGGTTCACGCAGGCGCCCGCCGTAGGCAAGCAACTCGTACCAGAGCCCCGACGAGGCGCGAAAGCCGCAGCGCGGATCGTCGATGTAGCGGTCGACTTCAACCGGGTCGCGCGACAGCCAGTCGAACGCGGTGCGCGTGGGTTTGAAGCGCTTGTTGAACCTGCGGAACGACAGGCGCTCGGCCAGCGCGCTGCGGTGCGCGCGGCCGCCCCAGGCGATCTCCGCCTGCATCAGCCCCAGGCCGATGCTGCGCAGCGGCCCCATGTCGCCCGTGGTCGAGGACAGCACGCAGGCCTGGATCTCGCGGCCGTGGTGGACGATGTAGTCCTGCGACAGCAGCGCGCCCATGCTGTGACCGAACAGCATCAGCGGCACGCCGGGGAAGCGCTCGCGCATCTCGGCCTGCACCACGCGGATCGACTGCAGCGCCAGGCGCCAGCCGTGCTGATCGGCCATGTGGCCGAGCTCGTCGGGCGCGCGCGCGGTGCGGCCGTGTCCTGGCAGGTCGTGCGCGAACACCGCGAAGCCCGCGCGGTTGAGCGCGGTGGCGAAGCGCGAATAGCGACCGCCGTGCTCGGCCATGCCGTGCACGATCTGCACGCAGGCGCGCGGCGCAGCCGAAGGCAGCCAGGCGCGCACGAAGGCCACGCCGTCCTGCACCTTCAACTGGAACTCGGTCGCACTCAAGGGGTACTTTCCGTCTGCTGTACGCCTGGGCCGGCGTATCTCGAAAGAGGTCGGCGCAGTCTTCCACAACCGAGGAGGTCAATCCATGAGCGCATTGCTGGCCATCGACCAGGGCACCACCAGCACCCGCGCCATCGTCTTCGATGCCAAGGGTCACAAGCTCGGCACGCACCAGGTCGAGCTGCCGCAGTCCTTTCCCAAGCCCGGCTGGGTCGAGCACGACGCCGAGCGCATCCGCGACGACGCGGTGGCCTGCGCGCGCGGCGCCATCAAGGCCGCGAAGCTCGCGGCCAAGGACATCGCCGGCATCGGCATCACCAACCAGCGCGAGACCGCGGTGATCTGGGACCGCAAGACCGGCAAGCCCATCCACCCCGCCATCGTCTGGCAGGACCGGCGCACCGCCGACTTCTGCGCGAAGCACGCGGATCGCAGCGAATGGCTATCCGAGCGCACCGGCCTGCTGCTCGATCCGTACTTCTCGGCCACCAAGATCGCCTGGATGCTGGAACACGTGGACGGCGCGCGCGCCCGTGCCGAGAAGGGGGAGCTGGCGTTCGGCACCATCGACTCGTGGCTGCTGTGGACGCTCACGGGCGGCAAGGTGCACAAGACCGACGCCAGCAATGCATCTCGTACGGCGCTGTTCAACCTGCGCACGCAGCAGTGGGACGAGGAGCTGCTGGCGTTCTTCAAGGTGCCGCGCGCCCTGCTGCCCGAGGTCACGGACTGCGCCGCCGAGTTCGGCAGCACCGAAGCCTCGCTGCTGGGTGCGGCGGTCCCGATCCGCGGCATGCTCGGCGACCAGCAGGCGGCGACCGTCGGCCAGGCCTGCTTCGCGCCCGGCATGATCAAGAGCACCTACGGCACCGGCTGCTTCATGGTGCTCAACACCGGCGAGGAATTCGTGCGCAGCCGCAACAAGCTGCTCTCCACGGTCGCCTACCGCTTCGCAGGCAAGACCACCTACGCGCTCGAAGGCAGCATCTTCGTGGCCGGCGCCGCCGTGCAGTGGCTACGCGACGCGGTGCATCTCATCGACTCGGCCGGCGACACCGAGAAGCTCGCGCGTTCGATCGAAGACACCGAGGGCGTGTACCTCGTCCCCGCGTTCACCGGCCTGGGCGCGCCGTACTGGGACCCCCAGGCACGCGGTGCGATCTTCGGCCTCACGCGCAACTCCGGCATCGCGCACATCGTCCGCGCCGCGCTCGAGAGCGTCTGCTACCAGACGCGGGATCTTCTGGGCGCGATGCGCGAGGACGCGATGGACCCCACGGAGCTGCGCATCGACGGCGGCATGGTGGTGAACGACTTCGTGGCGCAGTCGCTGGCGGACATCCTGCAGATCGCGGTCGTGCGGCCCGCGACGGTGGAGACCACGGCGCTGGGCGCAGCCTTCGCGGCCGGTTTGCAGGCCGGCGTCTACGACTCGCTCGACAGCATCTCCAAGCTCTGGGAGGCGGAGGCGCACTTCAAGCCGGCGCTGGCGCCTTCGAAGGCGGACGCGCTGTATGCCGGGTGGGTCAAGGCGGTGGAGCGGGTGAGGAGTCAGCCGGGGGACTAGGAAGGCCGGACGAAGACGCCCGTGCTACTGGAATGACTCGAACAACGACGGCCCCACCCAGTACAGCGCGAGCAGCAGCGTCGAGACGAGCAGCACCCAGCCCTCGAACAGCCGTCGGTAGAGCGGCGGCGCATGCCGCAGCTCCATGAAATCCAGGACCACGAGCCGCCCCTTGATCCAGGCGATCGCCAGCGTCGCGCCTGCCGCGATCACGCCGGCGACGTCATCAACGCGCAACCAGAACGCGATCGCCGTCGCAGCGACCAGCAACAGCCAGGTCCGGTGCAAGGGGTCCCGCAGAGGCCAGGGCATCGCGTTCACCTCACGAGGTAGAGCAGGGGGAACAGGAAGATCCACAAGAGATCGACCATGTGCCAATAGGACGCGCCGGTCTCGAGTCCCTGGGTGTTGCCGGCGTGGTATTTCCCCGCCCGCGCATTGCTCCACATCACCGTGAGGATCACCGTACCGCCGATCACGTGCAGCAGGTGGATGACCGTGAGGCAGTAATAGAACATGTAGAAGTTGTCGGTCGTCATCCCGATATCGGCCCGGATCATCTCGGTGTATTCGATGGCCTTGACGACCATGAAGCCGATGCCGAGCAGGATGGCGGCGCCCAGGCAGCGCGGAACGTCCGCGATGCGGTTCTGTCGGGCGGCACGCAGCGACAGCACCACGACCCAGGAACTCGTCACCAGGAACAGGGTGTTGAGCAGGCCCAGGTTGCGATGCAGGACCATCTGCGACGCGTTGAAGCGGTCGATCTCCATCGCGCGGTAGCCGATGTAGGCGACGAAGAACATGCCGAACGTCAGCAGCTCGGCCCCGATCAAGACCCAGACGTCCTTGTCGCCCGGCAGGCGCACTTCCGTTGTGGAAGGGTCCTTCAGGTTCGCGGAGGTGCCATCCATCGGTTCAGGCTCGGGATCAATCAATCAATCGAAACGACGGCAGGTAATGAAAACCCTCCGGCGCGCGATGCGTGCCGGAGGGTGGGAGACGAGCAGCGCTTGCTTCAGCCGTGCGCGAGCTTGCCGGCCGGCGACGTCACACCGTCAACGACGGCGATGCGGCGGCGGATTTCCCTGATCATGTACACGCTCGCCGTCGAGAACCAGCACAGCCAGCAGAAGTACGGGAAGTAGAAGCTCAGCACGCCGCTCCACGCGAAGGGTCCACCCTTCATGACGCCCGTGAGGCTCGCCGGGAAGAAGCTGATGCCACACCAGATCGTGAGGTAGCACACCCAGCGCGGGAACAGGGGCACCGTGCGCTTGTCGGCCAGGCCTACGAGGGCGGCGGCGATCATCTGCAAGGTCGTGCAGGCGTACTGCAGGTCGATGCACAGCCAGCCGGTGTCGGTCAGCATCTGGATGTCTTCCGGCGCACGTTCCGGACGGAACGCCGCCACGGCCCAGTACATCGCGCTGAAGGACACGACCATCACGGTCAGGGCGCCGCCCATGAACTGCAGCGACGCGAGCAGTGGCGTCTTGCCCTCGATGCGCCACATCTGCATGGACAGCACGCAGGTCCACGGCATGTAGAGGCAGACCGTGATCATCGAGATGATGAAGCCCAGGCGAATCTGCCCCAGGTTGTCGGTGTAGCGCGTTGCCAGCTCGACGGCGCTCAGCCCGGGCGAAGGATTCGGCAGGTTATGCCCGAAGCCCAGCCAGAAGATGGTGAAGGTGATGACAAACGCCGGACCGCACCAGGCGCTGATCAGTTCGTACCGCAGGCTCATCCGCTCATCCATGAAATCTCTCCTCTCTTATGTGACGTCGATCGTATCGACGGGTAAATCCAAAATGAACGTCAGGCGGCGCGACTCATGGCGCGCGAACTCGTGTCGAGCGAGATGATGAGCTTGCGCAGCAGGCGGTCCAGCAGGGCGAATTCGTCGGCATCGAGCAGGCCGAACGCGTTCTTGAGCGGCTCGATCAGGCGCGGCACCACCTCGCGGACCCGCTTGCGACCTTCGGCGTTGATGCAGATGTCGAAGCGGCGACCGTCGCGCGGATGCGGCGTGCGCGAAACCAGCTTGTCCTGGATCAGCTCCTCGAGAATCTGCGTCATGTTTGCGCGCGTGGTTCCCACCAGCTCGCTCAACTCGCTGGGCGCCGCGCGTCCATGTTCGCTGGCGACGAGCAGGCACAGCGCGTGGAAGGCGCGCTCGCTGATCCCCAGGTCCCGGAAGACCGGTTCGAAGTAGTTGCCCAGTCCGAAGGCGCTGATGCGCAGCAGCCGAACCATGACGGTGGAGGACATCGGCAGCTCCGGCAGCGCGCGCGCCATCCGCGGCGTGCTCGATTCGACAGCGGCCAGACGCTCGATTCCTTTCATGATCGCAAAGTAGTTTACCGGTTAACCATACGATGCCATGGCGGTGGGGGTTGCGCAATAGGGGTGAGGATGCGCTGAGCACATCTCCAACCCCGGTCGTCCCGGGTCGCGGCGCGCATCGATGCGTATCGAGGGACGGGGCCGCGGCCCGGATGTCTTTTCCCGGCGTAGCGGTCCCCTCGACACCCCGCATTCGTGGCCACTCGGGACGCTAGGGGGAGAAGATCGCAGCGGGCGTGCAGAAAGCCCGCGATCGAATGACCTGGCCGCCCGGGGCGCATCGAATTCGACCGCAAGACCCGGAGTGCCGGCCTGTTCGAGCAGGCATAGATTGGTGTCGGCATCATTCAGACCGAGACGGACACCATGAATACCAAGGCCCTGACCCAAGACCGAGCAGCGAAGACCCAAGGCGACCCGCGCTGGACGCGCGTGCAGGCGCGCGACGCCACTGCCGACGGCCATTTCTTCTTCTCGGTGAAGACCACCGGCGTGTACTGCCGGCCCTCCTGCGCCGCGCGACCCGCGCGCCCCGAGAACGTCGACTTCCATCTCACGACGGCCGACGCCGAGGCTGCCGGTTTCCGACCCTGCAAGCGCTGCAAGCCCGAACAGCCCTCGCTCGTCGAGCAGCACGCGGCCAAGGTGACACAGGCCTGCCGCCTGATCGAGACGGCAGAAGAGATGCCCAGCCTCGACGCGCTGGCAACCCGGGCCGGCATCAGCCGCTTCCACTTCCACCGCGTGTTCAAGAGCATCACGGGCCTGACGCCCAAGGCCTACGCCGCGGCGCATCGCGGTCGCGTCGTGCGCAAGGAACTTGTCGAGGGAGGCGGCAGCGTGACCGACGCCATCTTCGAGGCGGGTTACGGATCCAACGGACGTTTCTATGCGCGATCCAACCAGCTGCTCGGCATGACCCCCACGGCCTACCGCGACGGCGGCGCGAACACGGAGATCCGCTTCGCGATCGGCGAGTGCTCGCTGGGCGCAATCCTCGTGGCGGAGAGTGATCGCGGCATCTGCGCGATCCTGCTCGGCGACGACCCCGAAGCGCTTTCTCGCGACCTGCAGGACCGCTTCCCGAAGGCGCAACTGGTGGGCGGCGACGCCAGGTTCGAACAACGCGTGGCGCAGATCGTCGGCTTCGTGGAGGCTCCGAGCGCGGGCCTGGATCTGCCGCTCGACGTGCGCGGCACCGCGTTCCAGCAGCGCGTGTGGCAGGCGCTGCGCGAGATCCCGGCGGGCAAGACCGCCAGCTACGCCGACATCGCGAATCGCATCGATATGCCCAAGGCCGTGCGCGCGGTGGCGCAGGCCTGCGGCGCGAATGCGATCGCGGTCGCCATTCCCTGTCACCGCGTCGTGCGCAACGACGGCGCGATCTCGGGCTATCGCTGGGGCGTGGAGCGCAAGCGCGCACTGCTGGATCGCGAGGCGCGCGCTTGAGCGCGGTGCTTCATCCAGAAACCAACGTCCCGGCGCACGACCCACTCGCGCAGCGTGTCGATGCCGTCGACTGGGAGCAGGTTCACGAGGAACTCGACGCGCGCGGCTACGCCGTGATTCCCCGGCTGCTCGACGCGACGCAATGCGGGAACGTTGCCGGCCTCTACGACCAGGCGGCGCTGTTCCGCAGTCGCATCGTGATGGCCAAGCACGGCTACGGTCGTGGCGAGTACCAGTATTTCGCGTACCCGCTGCCGGACCTCGTGGCGACCCTGCGCACCGGCGCGTATGCGCGCCTCGCGCCGCTGGCCAATCGCTGGAGCCAGGCGATGAAGATCGACGTGACGTATCCCGCGACGCATGCCGAGTTCGTGCAGCGCTGCCACTCCGCGGGGCAGGTGCGTCCCACGCCCTTGCTGCTGCGCTACGGCGTCGACGACTACAACTGCCTGCATCAGGACCTGTACGGCGAACACGCGTTCCCGCTCCAGATGGCCGTGCTGTTGTCCAAACCCGGCACGGATTTCACGGGCGGCGAGTTCGTCCTAACGGAGCAACGCCCGCGCATGCAGTCCTACGCCGAGGTCGTGCCGCTCGAGCAGGGCGATGCGCTGGTGTTCGCGGTGCATCACCGGCCCGTCAACGGATCGCGCGGCCCGTACCGCGTGAACCTGCGGCACGGCGTGAGCCGGCTGCGCACCGGGCATCGGCACACGCTTGGCGTGATCTTTCACGACGCGACCTGAGCGTCGCGACACGTACCGGCATGGACCTGTTCCCAGACGCAGCGCCGTACACGGGGACCGAGGTGCTCGCGCCCGGTGCGGTCGTGCTGCGCGGCTTCGCGCTCGACCGGCAGCACCCACTGATCGCGGCGGTCGATGCGATCACGGCGCAGTCGCCGTTCCGGCATCTCGTCACGCCCGGCGGCCACACGATGTCGGTGGCCATGACCAACGCGGGCCCGCTGGGCTGGGTCAGTGATCGCAGCGGCTATCGCTACGACGCCATCGATCCGCACACCTCACGCGCCTGGCCTGCCATGCCGCCCGTGTTTCTCGAGCTGGCCGGGAGCGCGGCGTCAGCAGGCGGCTTCGAGGGCTTCAGGCCCGACGCCTGCCTGGTGAACCGCTATGACCCGGGCGCGAGACTCACCTTGCACCAGGATCGCGACGAGGGGAATTACGCGCATCCCATCGTGTCGGTGTCGCTCGGCATTCCCGCGGTGTTCCTGTTCGGCGGCGACAGGCGCGCCGACAAGCAGCAGCGCGTGCCGCTCGTGCATGGTGATGTCGTGGTGTGGGGCGGACCGGCGCGCCTGCGCTTCCACGGCGTGCAACCTGTGAAGGTTTCGCAGCATCCGTTGCTGGGTGCGCTGCGCATCAACCTGACGTTTCGAAAGGCGAGTTGAGTGAGCCCCGCTGGTCTCCTCTCCCCATGCAGCTGCATCGTATGGTGAGATGGCCGGGGTGAGGAGCAGGCTTTTGGGCGTAGCGCAGCCTCGACCGCAGATGCTCACGTCATGCCCCTCACCCCGGCCCTCTCCCCGCTATCGCGGGGAGAGGGAGAACGGCTACGGCGCTGGCCGCCGCAACCACAGTCCGGGCTCCGCCATCACCGCATTCACATCCACGTGCGCGCCGAGCGTCCGCATCATCCCGTAGAGCCCGCTCACGGCGCGCATTCGCGCGCAGCGCCGTGATGAACTCCGGAGTTGAGCGAGCCTCGCGGGTCTCCCTCTCCCCATGCAGCTGCATCGTATGGGGAGAGGGCCGGGGTGAGGGGCAGGCTTTTCGAGGTTGCGCACTGCTCGCCGCAGGTGCTCACGTCATGCCCCTCACCCCGGCCCTCTCCCCGCTGTCGCGGGGAGAGGGAGAACAGCTACTTCGCTGGCCGCCGCAACCGCAGTCCGTGCTCCGCCATCACCGCATTCAGATCCACACGCGCGCCGAGCGTCCGCATCATCCAATAGCGCCCGCTCACGGCGCGCATTCGCGCGCGCCGTGATGAACTCCAGAGTTGAGTGAGCCCCGCTGGTCTCCCTCTCCCCATGCAGCTTCATCGCAGGGGGAGAGGGCCGGGGTGAGGGGCGGGCTTTTCGAGGTTGCGCACTGCTCGCCGCAGGTGCTCACGTTATGCCCCTCACCCCCGGCCCTCTCCCCGCTGTCGCGGGGAGAGGGAGAACAGCTACTGCGCTGACCGCCGTAACCGCAGCCCGTGCTCAGCCATCACCGCATTCAGATCCACGCGCGCGCCGAGCGCCCGCATCATCCAGTAGAGCCCGCTCACGGCGCGCAGCACGAACACCATGTCGGTGACCGGCTTGAACCGGAACGTCAGCCCGAGGTGTTCGCGCGCATTCGTGCGCAGCGCCGTAATGAACTCGGGATCGGAAAAATCAAAGCCGGCGGGATGCGCCAGTGGCTGCGTCATCAGGCGCTCGATGTCGCGGTACAGCGGTTCGATCTGCTTGAGCGACGCGTTGTCGGCGAGCCCGCCCAGACGGCCCAGCGCCGCGTGGGCGCGCGGCCAGTCGCGGTCCGCGAAGGCATCGATCAGCACGCGCACGTCCACGACGATCGGTGGCGGCACGCGTTTCACGCAGCCGAAGTCGTACACGACGATCTCTCCGGGTTCGCGAAACGCGAAGTTGCCGGGATGTGGATCGGCGTGCACGGCGTGCGCCACGAACAACTGGTGTGCGAGCCAGCGGCAGAGCGTGGTGGCGATCGCATCGCGCCGCGCCTGCGGCCAGGTGCGCGCCACTTCGAGCGACACGCCGGGTTCCTCGGTGAGCACCAGCACGCCGGGGCCGCACAGGGACTCGATGGGTTCGGGATAGACGATGCCGGGCAACTGCGCGTCCTCGCGCAGCAGCCTCAGGTGAACCAGCTCCGTCGCGTAGTCGGTTTCATCGCGAAAGCGCGCGCGCACCTCGGCCATCAGCTTGTCCATGGCCGAGTCGTCCACCGGCAGCAGCTTGGACATGCCGATCAACCGGCGCAGCTGCGTGAGATCGGCGTCGACGGCCTGCTCGACGCCGGGATAGCGAACTTTCACCACTACGCGGCGACCATCGACGAGCCTTGCGCGGTGCACCTGCCCGATGCTCGCGGCGGCGAGCGCCTCCGGTTCGATGTGCGCGACCTGCGCGTGTTGCTCCGCGCTCCAGCGCTCCGACAACGCAGCCTCGACCTTCGCGAACGGAATCGGCTCGGCCGCGTTCTGCAGCTTCTTCAACTGCTCCGCGAGTTGCGGCGGCAGCACGTCGGCGTACTGCGACGCGAGCTGGCCCAGCTTCATCGCCGCGCCGCGCATCTCGCCCAGCGTCTGCGCCCAGTCGCGGCCAACCTCGGTCCAGTAGTCGACTTTTTTTTGCGCCGCATCGCCGCCTGGCAGGCGCTTGAGCAGCGAGCGGCCCAGCGTGCGCGCGCCCACGCCGAGCAGGCGGGCGGTACGACGGGTGGGCGACGAATCCATGGGCGGAGTTCCGGGGGAGTGGCCCCAAGCTAGCGCAGTCGCGTCACGGACGACGCGCCCCTGCGCCGAGCGGTACCAATACGTCGACCCCGCAGCCCGGGCGAAGTCGGGGTTTGCGCTTCGTTTGCGAGGCGCACCCGAATTTCGTCCGGGCTGCGGCTGCGCTACTTCCGCTTGAACGCATCCGCCAACGCAGACCCCAGCGAACCCTGCGGCGCCGGCGCGTTCTTCTTCGCCGGCTTCGTACTCCGCACGTCCGGCCCGCGACGGCTGTCACCGCGCTGCCCAGCCACGGCCGGCGCGGTCCCGTCGTCCTTCTTCATCGACAGCGCGACGCGCTGCCGCTTCACGTCCACGTCCACCACGCGCACCTGCACGATCTGCCCGGCCTTCACGACCTGGTGAGGGTCCTTCACGAAGCGATCCGCAAGCTGCGAGACGTGCACGAGCCCGTCCTGGTGAACGCCGATATCCACGAACGCGCCGAACGCCGCCACGTTGGTGACCGTGCCTTCCAGCACCATGCCCGGCTTCAGGTCCGCGATGTCGTTCACGCCGTCCGCGAAGGTCGCGGTGCGAAATTCCGGACGCGGATCGCGCGCGGGCTTTTCGAGTTCGAGCAGGATGTCGCGCACCGTCGGCAGGCCGAAGCGCTCGTCGACGAACTGCTTCGCGTCGAGCTTCCTCAACACCGAGCTGTCGCTCATCAGGGTGCGCACGTCGCGGCCGCAGGCCTTCACGATGCGGTTCGCCACCTCGTAGGCCTCAGGATGCACGCTCGATGCATCCAGCGGTTCCACGCCGTCGCGGATGCGCAGGAAGCCCGCGCACTGCTCGAATGTCTTGGGCCCGAGACGCGACACCTGGAGCAGCGCCTTGCGGCTGGCGAACGCCCCGTGCTGGTCGCGGTGGAACACGATCGCATCCGCGATGGACCCGCCCAGCCCCGACACGCGCGCCAGCAGCGACGCCGACGCAAGGTTCAGGTCCACGCCCACGGCGTTCACCGCGTCCTCCACCACCGCGTCGAGCTGCTTCGCCAGCCGGTACTGGTCTACGTCGTGCTGGTACTGGCCCACGCCGATGGACTTCGGATCGATCTTCACGAGTTCCGCCAGCGGGTCCTGCAGGCGCCGCGCGATCGACACCGCGCCGCGCAGCGAGACGTCGAGATTGGGAAACTCGTTGGCCGCCGTTTCGGACGCCGAATACACCGAAGCGCCCGCCTCGCTGACCACGACCTTGCGCGGCCGCGGTTCGGGCAGCTGCGTGAGCAACTCGGTGACCAGCTTCTCGGTCTCGCGGCTCGCGGTGCCGTTGCCAATGGCGATCAACTCGATGCCGTGCTTCCTGATCAGCCGCGCGATCTCGACTTGCGCGCCGCGCACGTCGTTCTTCGGCTGGAAGGGATACACGGTCGCGGTCTCCACCAGCTTGCCGGTGCCGTCGATGGCGGCCACTTTGACGCCGGTGCGGATGCCGGGATCCAGGCCCAGGGTCGGCTTCGACCCGGCCGGCGCAGCGAGCAGCAGGTCCTTCAGGTTCTTCGCGAACACCTCGATGGCCTCGGCCTCCGCGCGCTGCCGCAGTTCCATCATCAGGTCCACCGACAGGTTCATCGACAGGCGCACGCGCCAGGTCCAGCGCACCACCTCCATGAGCCAGGCATCGGCGGCTGCGCCCTCGGTGGGCTTGATGTTCTGCGAAGCCGCGATGATGCGCTCCACGGGTTTGACCGGCGCCGGATCCTGCGCATCGACCTCGATCTCCAGCATCAGGATCTCTTCGTTGCGGCCACGCATCATCGCCAGCGCGCGGTGCCCCGCGACTTTCGACCAGGGTTCCTGGTGCGCGAAGTAATCGCTGAACTTCGCGCCCGACTCCTGCTTGCCCTCGAAGACGCTCGACTTGAGCACCGCCTTCTCGCGCAGGTGCTGGCGCAGCCGGCCGAGCAGCGCAGCGTCCTCCGAGAACCGCTCCATGAGGATGTCGCGCGCGCCTTCCAGCGCCATCTTCGTGTCGGTGACCTCGCCCTGCACGAACGCGGCGGCCGCAACGAGCGGCACCTGGCTGCGATCCGCCAGCAGCAGCTCTGCGAGCGGCCCCAGCCCGCGTTCCCGCGCGATCTCCGCCTTCGTGCGCCGCTTGGGTTTGAAGGGCAGGTAAAGGTCCTCGACCTCCGCCTTGGTCGTCGCCGCCTGGAGCTGTGCTTCCAGGTCCTCGTTGAGCTTGCCCTGCGTGCGGATCGAGTCGATCACCGCCGCGCGGCGATCCTCCAGCTCACGCAGGTACCCCAGCCGCTCCTCGAGCTTGCGCAGCTGCGTGTCGTCGAGTCCGCCGGTGACTTCCTTTCGGTAGCGCGCGATGAAGGGGACCGTCGAGCCTTCGTCGAGCAGCGCCACCGCGGCTTCCACCTGCCGCGGTTGGGCGGCGATTTCGGTGGCGATGGTGGTGGTGATGCGGTGGCGGGTGCTTGCTGAAGCGTCGGACATCGAGCGAGTGAACGAAGGGCGCTAAGGGAGCGGGCGACCATACAGACACAGCCAGACATATCCAAGCACCGCAAGATTGACCGTTCGGTGGCGGGTGAATTTCCTTGAACCGGCATGACCCCAGCGTCATGGTCGTCGCGTAGCAACTCCGAAGTCGCCCCCGCAAGTTTCCCAAGCTACGCATGACGAAGCGTCAAGTTGACCAGCGCGTGTGTCTCGATGCGATCCGTGGCTGCTCAATGTCCGTTGCTCGAAGGTAACGGTGCCGCGGTTGGTCATCATCTACTGCACGTGTGGTTAGAAATGCCGCTCGTAGCAGACAACGCGATGAAGCTGGCAATAAAGAGCATCGCCAACTTCGGCGGCGCGGATATTTTTTCGGGCCGATGGGAAGGGTTTCGTCGACGCTTGGCGATGCCGGGCGAATCACGTCGGAGTGTCGCGGGCGCTCGACACGCCGCGTTCTCGGCTATCCGGGATGAACGGACCTGGCGAAAGATAGGACCACCCCTGGCGCTACCGCGCCCCCATTTGGTTCGAGCCGGCCGTCACCGCTCACCAGCCGGAGCTGGCGCCACCTCCGCCCGACCGGCCGCCACCCGATGACGACGGGGGCGAAGTCTTTCGCGACGAAGAAGAGTACGACGACCTCCGCCGCGACGAAGACGAGAATGGGATAGGTGAATTGAACTGATAGTAGAGCCTCGTGTAGGCGAACATACCCGGCTGCGTTTCCTCTACGTGTCCGAGCTTGATGAGGTGGGCGCGTTGCTTCGCGACTCCGTCCAGGAAATGACGATAGGTTCGAAACGAGAAGAAC
>JBKJPX010000032.1:0-8039 GCA_046594215.1 Panacagrimonas sp. | reverse complement strand
GACGAGCAGGATCGCCTGTTCCCGTATCTCGAAGCGGTCCCGCTCGCACTGGGCAAGGTTCTGTACGAATCGGGCGACGCCTTGCGCCACGTCTACTTTCCCGTCGACAGCATCGTGTCGCTGCTCTACGTCATGGAGAACGGCGCATCGGCCGAGATCGCCGTGGTCGGCAATGAGGGCCTGGTCGGCGTCGCGCTGTTCATGGGCGGAGAGAGCACGCCCAGCCGGGCGATTGTCCAGAGCGCGGGTAACGCATTCCGGCTCTCGGCCAGGCGCCTCAAGGCCGAGTTCGACCGCCACGGGGACATGCTGACCCTGATGCTGCGCTACACGCAGGCCCTGATCACGCAGATGGCGCAGACCGCGGTCTGCAATCGGCACCATTCAATCGACCAGCAGCTCTGCCGCTGGCTGTTGCTGTCGCTCGACCGCCTGGCGGGCAACCACCTTGTCATGACGCAGGAACTGATCGCGAACATGCTCGGCGTGCGCCGGGAGGGCGTCACCGCCTCGGCCCGCATCCTGCAGACGAAGGGTGTGATCAACTATCACCGCGGCGCGATCACGGTCCTGGATCGGCCCATGCTCGAGACCCTGAGCTGCGAATGCTATGCCGTCGTCCGCAAGGAAACGGATCGCCTTCTGCCCCGGACCAGCAAGCCCAAGCCCAAGCCCAAGCCCAAGATAATTCGAAGCGTCGCCGCCCGCTGAGGGGCGCACTCCGTTCGACTCCTGCGTTGGACATCGCACAGATGGCCGGTGCCTCTGCCGACATCCTGATGCTTCGAACTCAGCGCAGCGTGCTATTCGAGCCGATCCGGCGTTTCAGTCAGCTGCAGAGATCCTGCATGCAGGACACGAGCCCGTCCCCCGTTTTCAATCTCCTGATCAGCGGACTGCCGCGCCCGGACCGCGCAAGGCTTCTCGCCAACTGTGAAACGGTGGACCTCGAATTCGGCACCGCGCTCTGCGAGGAGGGCAAGACCATCGAGCACGTCTACTTCCCGCTCACGGGCTTCGTGTCGCTGATGGCCACGGTAAAAGGCCATACGCCGCTGGAGATGGGACTGATCGGCAGCGAGGGCATGCTCGGCGCGACCTTGGTGCTGGGCGTGGACTCCGCGCCGCTGCGAGGCATCGTGCAGGGGCCCGGAACCGCCTTGCGGCTGACGGTGCCGCAGTTCCGGCGCCAGCTGGCGAACTGTCCGAATCTCGCGCGCATGCTCAATCTCTACCTGTACGTGCTCATGGCGCAGCTCTCGCAATCCGCCGCGTGCACGCGATTTCACCTGGTCGAGGACCGCCTGGCGCGGTGGCTGTTGATGACGCAGGACCGTGCCCACACCAATCATTTCCACTTCACTCACCAGTGGCTCGCCGACATGCTCGGCGTGCAGCGCAGCGCGATCACGCTGGCCGCCGGCGGGCTGCAGGATCGCAAGATGATTGCCTACTCGCGCGGTGAAATCCGGATTCTCGATCGCAAGCGGCTCGAGACGGCCTCCTGTGCCTGCTACGGCCTCGTCATCGACGACTACGCGCAGCTGCTGGGCTAGGTCCACGCGTTGAATCAGCTGGCGGCCCACCGGACCGCCAGCTTTTAAACCGCAGGCAGCAACGCTCAGTCGTCGGCCTTCACCGTCACCGTGCTGGTGACCGACTTGACGCCCTCGGTCCCCTTCGCAATCTCGGTGGCCTTCAAGACTTCCGCAGCGGTGTGGGCCGAGCCACTGAGCATGACCATCCCGTTCGCGTCGGTATCAACGTGGATCTTGGCCAGGCTCATCGGCTTTTCATTCGCCAGCTTCGCCTTGATCTTCGTCGTGATGACCGAATCCTTCACGAAGTTGCCGGGATGCGCGCGGTCCACGTCGGAATCGGAATAGGCCGTCGCGGAGACCAGCGACATGCCAAGCAGGATACTCGTTGCCAGCAGGGTCTTTTTCATTTTCATGATGTCTATCCTTTGCGTTGTGGTTATTACTACTGTGGTTATCACTACAGGGTGCTGCACACGCATCGACGCTGCCTGACCGAACTAGACCGCGGCTGAATCGTCGACATCCGCGACTCGCTGCCGGTGCTTGCGAGTCGAATAGTTTTTTGCTGGCGGATGACGGCTGGCTGAATGGAGCCGTCAGTACTAGCGCTCGTTTGGCGCCGGCGCGAAACCGCCGACACGACGGCAAGCGCGACCTGCCCGGACGCGGGCTCGGCGAGGAGGCAGAATTCGCAGACGCGCGGGACCTCACGTCCCGCGTTTTCGCCGCCCACTTCGAGAAATACGACCGTGAAGACCTCCAACCCCTCGCTCGACGCGCTCATCGCCAGCGCCCGCCGTAACCGCCTGGGTGACCTGCTTGCGCGCAGCGCGGCCCGCTCGCCGCGCAAGACCGCGCTGATCTACCAGGATCTGCGCCAGACCTTCGCCGAACTGGACGAGACCGTGAACCGCACTGCCAACGCGCTGGCAAGGTAGAACGCGCTGCACGCGCGGGGTTTCGAATGGCCGCCAATCCGTGTTCGTCAGCGCACGGTCGGCCAACCGGGATGCTGAGAAACTGACGTCGCTATTTGCCTGTCCATGTCGATTCCGGTGTGGGGCGACAGGTCTGCCTGCAGGAAAGCCCCCGGGTTCGTCGGCTTCTCCGAAGGCGGCGTACGAACGGTCCCTTTGTCCAGCGATAAACAGCTTCGAGCTACCCCTTCCGAAAAGGGGCCATCGACCGACGACCCGCCTGCTGGCGAGACGACGGCCCTCGACGACGCCCTCGTCCATAGCCAGGGCGCGAAGCTGAAAGTGGTCGCGGTCGCCGATGCCCTGGGCTCGGCCAACGACCATGTCCGCAGCCTGGTGTCCGGCGGCACCAAAGTCCTTCCTGCGAAAGAATCGCTCGCCCAGAACGAACGGCTCGAGTCGAACGTCAAGGAAGTAGCGAATGATCTGGACCACGTCAACGATGCCCTGGCGCACGGGGTGGAACACCTCCAGGCGATGGGCCAAGCGCTCGACGAAACCCAGTCCAGACTGGTTGCATCCGCGCAGGACGGCGAAGCGGCCCGTGAACGTGCCCTGCACGACGCCACGACTGGCTTGCCGAACAGGGCCTTGTTCGAAGATCGCTTGACCCATGCCATCTCCATGGCCGAAAGGCATGCGTGGACACTGGCGGTGATGTTCCTCGACCTCGATCGCTTCAAGGCCGTCAACGACACCTTCGGTCACGCCGCCGGGGACGTCGTTCTGAAGGAAGTGGCCCGACGCCTGGCGCTTCACTCGCGCAGCGAGGACACCGTTTGCCGCTACGGCGGCGACGAGTTCCTGTTCCTGCTCGTGGATCCCAAAGGAGCGGACAACGTCGAGACCATCGCACAGGGGATGAGAGCGTCTCTTGCCGAGCCGATCGATATTGGCGGTGCGACCGTCTCCATCGGAGCGAGCATGGGCGCCGCCTACTACCCGGACAATGGCAGCACCTGTGCAGAGCTGGTGGCGTTCGCCGATGCGGCCATGTACGCGGTCAAGCGGCAGGGCCGGACCTGATGCACGCGGTGGGAATTCTTTCTGCGGAGCACGATCTCCGGCCGTGACCGGCTGCGAAAGACCCATCGGCTGAGCGCCGTGTTGGGCGCCCCCGGTGCGGACGCGCGCCCTGCGAAGGCAGAATCGGCGATGTTCCGGGACAGCATCCCGCCTTGCATCGCTACTTCGAGAAAAACGACCGTGAAGACTTCCGACCCCTCGCTCGACGCGCTCATCGCCAGCGCCCGCCGCAACCGGCTGGGTGACCTGCTGGCGCGCAGCGCGGCCCGCTCGCCGCGTAAGACCGCGCTGATCTACCAGGATCTGCGCCAGACCTTCGCCGAACTGGACGAGACCGTGAACCGCACTGCCAACGCGCTGGCCGAGCGCGGTGTCGCCAAGGGCGACCACGTGGCGCTGCTGTCGCACAACAACCACGCCTTTGTCGTGATCCGCTTCGCGCTGGCGCGCCTGGGCGCAGTCACGGTGCCGATCAACTTCATGCTCAACGCCGCCGAGATCGCGTTCATCCTCGACAACGCGGAGGCGCGCGGCATGATCGTGGAGGATGCGCTGGCCGCCGTGGCCGATGCGGCGATCGCCGAATCCGGGGTCCGGCTCAAGGTTCGTGGCGCGATCCGCGAAAAACGGGATCAGACGCCCGCCGGCTGGGAATGCGTGCAGGACTGGATGCAGCACGCGGACAGCACGTCGCCCGACGTCGAGATCGGCGACGACGAGCCGGTGCAGATGCTCTACACCAGCGGCACGGAGTCCCGGCCCAAGGGCGCGCTGCTGTCCGCGCGCTGCCTGTACTCGCACTACACCAGCTGCATCGCCGACGGCGAGATGAGCAGCGAAGACGTGGAGATCCACTCGCTGCCCCTGTACCACTGCGCGCAGCTCGACTGCTTCCTGACACCCGACCTGTATCTCGGCGCCACCAGCATCGTGCTGCCGGGGCCGGACGCGGCCACCTTGCTGCGGACGATCCAGGCCGAGAAGGTGACCAAGCTGTTCTGCCCGCCCACGGTGTGGATCGCGCTGTTGCGCCACCCGGACTTCGATCGCACGGATCTTTCGTCGTTGAAGAAGGGCTATTACGGCGCCTCGATCATGCCGATGGAGATCGTCAGGGAGATCGACGCGCGCATCCCGCGCATCCGCCTGTTCAACTTCTACGGCCAGACCGAGATGTCGCCCGTGGCCACGGTCCTCAAGCCCGAGGACCAGATGCGCAAGCTCGGATCGGCCGGACGCCCCGCGATCAACGTCGAGACGCGCGTCGTGGACGATGATGACCGGACCGTGCCTGTCGGGACCGTCGGCGAGATCGTGCATCGCGGCCCGCACGTGACCCTGGGCTACTGGAAGAATCCCGAGAAGACTGCCGAGGCTTTCCGCAACGGCTGGTTCCACAGCGGCGATCTGGGCGTGATGGACGACGAGGGCTATCTCACCGTCGTCGATCGCAAGAAGGACATGATCAAGACCGGCGGCGAGAACGTGGCCAGCCGCGAGGTCGAGGAGATGGTGTTCACGCACCCCGCGGTGTCGGAAGTCGCGGTGTTCGGCGTACCGCATCCGCGGTGGATCGAGGCGGTGATGGCGGTGGTGGTGGTGCGCTCCGGACAAACGCTGGCGCCGGACGAACTGCTGCGCTTCTGCCGCGAGCGCATGGCGGGCTACAAGGCGCCAAAGATCGTGGAGATCGTCGACCAGCTACCGAAGAACGCGAGCGGCAAGATCCTCAAGCGAGAATTGCGCGACCGCTTCGTCGACAAGGGCGGAACCCTCGGCGGCTGATTCGGCCCGGCGTTTGCGCCAGCGCGACGCCAAGCGATACGTGACGCGCCCGACCTGGGGTCGGGCCGACGTCAGGGGCCTTCCTTCGTCCCGGCGACTTCGACCTCGACACGGCGATCGGGCTGCAGGCAGGCGATCCGTCGGGCCCTGGGCAGGGTCGCCTTGCAATCGTCCGGCCCCGTCACGGGCTCCGATCCGTCGACGCCGCGCGTGACGATCCGGGCAGCGGGAATGCCGGCGGAGACCAGGTAGGCCTTGACCGCGACCGCGCGGCGCTCCGACAGCGCGAGGTTGTAGGCCTCGGGACCCATGCGATCGGTGTGGCCCGTCACCGTGACGACGCCATACCGGGCGTCCTTCAAATCCGTGGCAAGGGCGTCGAGTTCGCGTCGCCCCTCGGGCTTGACGATCGCGTCGTCGAAATCGAACAGCGAATCGGCGGAGAACGTCACGCGCCGCGGCGCGGGCGCGGGCGCCGCAAGCACAGGAGGAGGTGGCGGCGGCGGTGCCGCGACCACGGGCGCCGAGGCCGGAACCGGCTGCGTCGACGCGGCAGGCGCTTCGCGCGTCTGCCCGAAGCGATAGACCACACCGAGCGAGTACAGGTCGACGTCGCCTTCATTGCCCACTGCATCGTTGATGCGGTAACGCTCGGCCTCCGCGCGCAGCCCGATCGCGTCGGTGACCGCATATTCCAGGCCGGCGCCGAACTTGTAGTTCGTCGCGCTCTTCTTGCGCCGGGAATCAGTCACGTCGACGGCTCCCGTGCCGCTGAAACGGTCCTTGGCTTCCTCTTGCGTGACGCCGCCGCGTCCGAAGACGGACCAGCGGCTCGAGAGCGGGAAGGCACCGACCAGATCGAGATTGAAGCCGGTGATGTCGATGTTGCCCTTGAGCGATCCCGGCGGTGCGGTCGTCGCCTCGAAATCGAATTTGCCCAGGTCGAAGTAACCGCCCTCGAGCGCGAGGTAGCGGTTGAACTGGTAGCCGCCAAAGAGTTTGTAGCCGAGATCGCGGTGGTCATCGGAGAACGACGACACGGAGAATCCTTCGCCCTCCAAGCCCCGCCGGATCTTGTCCTTGTCGATCTCGGCGCGCGACAGGCCGAGGTTCCCACCCAGGTACCAGCCCGGCGTCGCCGCGACCGCAGCGGAACTGCACATGGCGGCCGTCACGGCGATGGACAGCACGCCGAGGGCCCGCGAGGGTTTCATCAGTTTTTTGGATTTCATGGTAGTTCGGGACCGATGCACAGGGGTTACGGGGCGGGGACGTTGATGACGGTGTTCGTCATCGTCACGCCCGCCGTTAGCCCGATGGCCCGGCCATTCAAGGTCGTCGTCACTGCCGTGGGCGGACTGCCGCCGGTCGTGGATATCGTCACGGCCGCATCGGCCAGCAAGGTGCCGACCATCGTCGAGCCGGTCCCGATGGTCGCGCCCGCCGGCACGTGCCAGAAGACGTTCTTCGGCTGCGCGCCGTTGATCAGCAGAACCTGGATCGGCACGGCGGGCGTGGCCGGCCCCGTGAGCCCCACCGTGAGCGTCCCCGTCCCCGCGGCCGCCTGGAACACCCACACGGCGTTGGCGTCGCCGCCAGCGTCCAAGGTGAGGCTGCCCGTGCCGCGCCCGGGGCCGCTGAGGTCGAAGGTGCCGGTGGCCGACAGGTACACGCCCGGCGGCAAGGTACGTCCGCCCAGTTCATCGGCGCCACCGCCCGCGCCTCCGCAGCTCGGACACTGCGCCAGGCTCGACATGTCGATGCCACCCGGCAGGCTGCCGGGGGATATGGCCGCGAGGGCGAGCTGTGCGTCCGCGCTGGCCTGCGTCACGACCGCGCCGGCCACCGAACCCGGCGGCGCCGTCAGCGAATAGATCAGGCCGTTCACCAGACCGTTGTTGTTGGGCGTGATCGTGTAGACGTTGCCGCCCGAATCGCGCAGCCCGGTGATCGTGGTGGAGGCCGCGCTGACGCCGACATCCCCGTTGATCACGGTGGCCAGGCCATCGTTGGTCACCGTGGCGCCGGAGTAAGCGCCGAAGGGTGCCGCTGCACCCAGGCTCGGGGCGGTCGCGCAGGTCGACGCACTGGTCGTGAAGCTCATGACCCGGTCAGCCGCAAGTGCGTTGCCTTGCAGATCCTTCACGCCGCCGGGGCCACCCTTGACGGTGGCCGTGTACGTCGTCGCCGGCGTACCGATGAGATCGGCCGCCGGGTTGAAGGTAGCGATGCGGGCCAGCGCGTCGTAGGTCACGACTCCCACCACCTCCGGTCCGGCGTTGACGGCCAGCGTGAAGCTCGCCGTGTTGATCGTCAGCGGGTCCATCGCCTCGCTGAAGAGCGCGTTGATGGTCTTGTTGACGCATACGCCGATGGCGCCATCAGCCGGATTGCTCAAGGTCACCGTGGGCGGGGTCGTGTCCATCGCCGCGCCCGTGGTGAAGGCCCAGGTCGCGGGAGCGAGCAGCGCATTGCCCGCGACATCACGCGCGCCCGTCGACACGGTCGCGCTGCAGAGCGTTGCCGCCGGCAGGTTATTCGACGGCGACAGCGTCGCCACGTTGCCGTTCACGGCATAGCCCACGGTGCCCGTGATCGGCGTGCCGGCCGGACATGCCACCGAGAACGTGGCGGGCGTGAGCGACAGCGGATCCATCGCTTCGCTGAAGCTCGCGACCACGAGCGTGTTGAGTACAACCGCCGTCGCGCC
>JBKJPX010000058.1:0-45942 GCA_046594215.1 Panacagrimonas sp. | reverse complement strand
GATGGGCGTGCTCCTGAGCATCGACGACTTCGGTACGGGCCATTCGTCGCTGCCTGCGCTTCGCGAGTTTCCGATCCAGGGCATCAAGCTGGACATCAGCTACGTCAGAGGCATCGGTCGCTCACAACGTGACGAGGGACTGTTGCGCGCCTTCATCGGCATCGCGCAGCATCTGAACCTCGACATCGTCGCTGAAGGCGTGGAGACGCTGGCGCAACGCGACTTTCTGGTGCGCGAGGGCTGCACCCGCGGTCAGGGCCACCTTTATTCACGTGCACTCGCAAAGTCGGACTTCGCGGCGTGGATGAAGGCCGGTTGCGGAGCGGCACCCCTGTCGGAAAACCTTGTGCGACCGGCAAACACATAAGGGGATCTGGCCCGACCTGCCGTCGTAATCCGGGACACAGCAGATCGGCGGCGATCTATACGCCACCAGCATGCCGACAGCGATCCCGTTTCGTACACGCGATCGATCGCCCGTCTTCGTCATGCATGAGGTCGCATGGCAGGGCCCTCGGACGGCCGCGAGCGGGACAGCACCTCGCGCATCAAAGGCGGGAGTGCGGTCCGGCTTCGGCCCGATCGGAGATCCGGCGACGGCTCGCCGCTGCGTCGCTGCCGCCCGTCGCCCACGGCCTCAGCGTCCGCGCGATGCGGCGCGGCCATCCCCGCAGACTTTCGACGATGGCGACGAAAGAATAAGCGGCGCGCGCGCCTCTCTCCGTCAACACCACCTGGTGGGTTCCGCGCGTGCGGTCGGGCTCGAAGAAGCTGATCGACAACAGGTGATCGATCGCGCGCCGGCAATCGCGCTCGCGCATTCCGTATCTCGGCCATTCGCGGCACAGTCGCGCCACCTCGATGCGGTCGCCCGCCTCGGCCGCGCTGCGACGCAGTATTTCCAGGACGGCGAGATTGGCTCGCAGCTGTTCTCGGGTCATGCCCGAGCGTGGAGCATCCGTCGCCGCCTCACATTGATTTAGGTCAGAGGTCGGGCCGACCGCTCCAGCGGGATCTTGCCCACGGCATCCCGGGCCGAAGGAAAGCACGGGCCGAACCGGGTCGTCGGCCGCCCGTCTGCATCCGGTCGGCGCCCGCAGACGCACGCGCAAAAAAAATGGCCGCTGAACCGAATCAGCGGCCTAAGGGGGGAGTGTGTAACGTACGAACTGTGGGCTTTGGTCGCGCTACGCGCATTGATCGAGGTCAATGGGACATCGAGCAAGCGCGAAACTGTTGCGTCCTGCTCGGGCCACCAGGGACGCCGGGTCTCACCCAGGAAGACGCCGGCACCCCGATGCAGGATTTTCGCCTTGATCTGAATCAGTGCCGGTCCACACCTTCCTCCGACAAGCTCCCCAGTGTTCTTACGAGCCGGGAGCCCGCCGTGAATTTCCACTCGCTGCGCGCCGAACTGGCGGTGATGAGCATCCTCAACGAGCACAGGATTGCGCCCACCGCCGCCCTGCCCCTCACGCTGATCTCCTCCGCGTGGCGTCGATATGGCCTTCGCGCGCACGACCTTCCCCGTGCGGTCGGCCGTCTCGAGACCCTGGGAATGATCCGGCGGGACCGCAAGGACGGCCACCACCGCGTGGTGCTCACGGATGCGGGCGCCGAATGGCTGGTCTCGCTGCGGGGAAGCAGCTCGATGTTGCTGCTGATTCCGCGATACCTGCGCCACCTCGCGGGACAGCTGCTCGGGCATCGCCAAAACCCGGCGAATTGTCCTCGCCGCAGAGGCACCGATGGGCCCCCGCCGGAGACCTGAGGGCGTATCTGTCGTGCGCGCCCTTATCGCCCCGGCTCACGGCTTGAAGATCCAGGCGGTCGCCAAGAATGTGGAAACGTCGCAGCAGCGTGATTCGCTCGAGCGTGGACTTTTTGACTTGGCACGGCGTGGCTCTTCGATCGCGAGGCGGATGCAGGCAACAAGCCAGCGCTCGTTCCGACAGGCTGAATCGGACCGACCGCATCCTGTTGGCCCTTCGCATCCGCCTCGCGCTCGTTGACCTGCATCGATAAAGACAATCCTGCTCGCCTCAGGCTCTTGCCATGAAGTGAAATCAGTAGACGCCAGACGGACGACGTTCCTTCGTCGGTTTACGGCCCAACATTGAGAATCGTGAGCGTGCCGGGACCGGTCGCCAGCGAGTACGCGCCCGAGGGCTGCACCGCGAGCGTGACCTTTTCATTGGGTTCGACCCGTGAATCCGCAAACGGCGTGACGACGAGCTTCACGCGGTCGGACCCGGCCGGAATCGTGACGCTGCCGGGCATGCTCGCGTAGTCGACACCGTTGGTGGCCGTTCCCGCCCAGGACAGGGCGACCGTGAGCGGCGCGTCGAGCGCGCCGGTCCGCGACACCCGGAAGCGACCCGCGTTGACCGGCGACTGCGATTCGCTGGCCGAACCATCTTCCACCACCACCGAGACCGATACGGCTGTGGACGGCGGATCTACGACCGGCGGTGGCGGGGCCACGTTGCCGATGCCGATCGAGGCGTTCGACGCGTAGCCAAGCAGAAAATCGGTACTCGAGGCCAAGGTCAGCAGCACGGTCTCGTCACCTTCGGCGATGGAGTCGGCCCGTGGCGTAACGACCGCGCTGACCTGGTGTGCACCTGCGGGAAAGGTCACCGACGACGCCGGAACGGTGTAATCCACGCCGGCAGTGGCGGTTCCGGAAAGCGCGTACGGCACCGTCAGCGGCACGTCGAGCGAACCGGCGCGTTCGAAGGTGAATACACCCGTATCGCTGCCCTCGATGCCGAAATCGTCGGGCGACACGACCGAGACCGTTGGCGGTCCGTCGGCACCGGGAGCGGCCACGTTCACGTTCGTCACGAAAGCGTTGCGGTTGACCAGCGGAATGTTGGCGACGGTCGTCATGGGCAGGCCGGCGACGTACATGTTCTTCACCACGAAGTTGGACACGGGGTGCGCTGCGTCCCAACCCTCGAGCCGCGATTCGTTGGGCGCGCGCGTGAGCGCTTGCAGTCCATTGACCTCGATGTCGCGCACATAGCCGGCCATCGTGCGGATGTAGAAGTAGAAGAAGTTCTTGTTGTCGCGTACGCCGATGGTCTCGGTGCGGTTGTAGCGCGCCCGCACATGGTGGATGGTCGAGCCGCCGTCGTTCCACAGCGCGATGAACCGGTCGGCCTGCACGATGTCGTTGTTGTCGAAATTGACCTCCGAGATGTCCTTCAGTGTCTCGTTGCCGACCTTGAGTGCCGCCTTTTCAGTCCAGATCACGTTGTTGCGGATGAACAGATTCGATGCGGGCCGCGTGAGCCCCATGTAGCCGGTGACCTTGGGCGTGAAGGCGTCGTCGGTCGTGTAGACGAACGAGTCCTCGACCGTGACGAACGTGGACGCATCGATGTCGAAGCCATCGGTGTTGCTCACGAACGGAAGCGTGCCGCCGCTCGCGATGCGCATGTCGTTCACGAGCTTCACGTTGCGCACGTAGACGTCGTCGGAGTACAGGACATGCAGGCTCCATCGCGCGGAGTCCCGGAAGTACACGTCTTCAAGAATGACGCCATGCGAATTACGCGTGCGCAACAGCTTGCAGTTGCCGCCGCCCGGCGTGTTGGTGCGCAGGTTCCAGCCGTTGCCGTCGATCACGCCTCGTCCGGCGATTTTCACGTTGCTGGCGTCGGTGATGTAGATGAAGGACGAGTCGGCTCCGTTCTGGACCGGGTAGTTCGTGCTGTTGAACACCGGCACGGCGCGCACGCGGGCGCCGCTGTCGAGGTACAGCTCCACATTGGTCTTGAGCCTGAGCTGGGCCGACATGTAAAGACCCGCGGGCACATACAGCACGCCACCGGCCCCGCCGTTGCCCACCGAGGTCGCATCGATCGCACGTTGCATTTCCGCTGTGACCGGCACCGCGGGATCGCGTGTCGCGACCAGGTAGTCCGCGAGGTTCACGACGCCGGCCTGTCCGGGCTGGCGAGGATTGCGCTCCGGACCGTCGGCGAACAGCAGCAACTTCTCCGTCCCATCGATGCGGAGGATCAATTTTCGCGGCTGGTCGATCGAGAAACTCATGGTCTGCCCGGAGACCTGCGGGAGGATCCCGTAGCTACGGGGACTCAGGATCGGATTCGCAATCGCCGCGGCCGTGGCCGTGACCTGGAGAGCCGCGCGGCCCGTGAAGGCGAAGCGCGCCACGCTGACATCCCCGATCTTCTCGACGAAGACGGGCGTGCCGTTGACCTTGAGCGTGTAGCTCGAACTCGCGGTCGCTGCCGGCACCGTCGTGTAGGCCATCAACGTCCCGGCGGTCTGTGCATGCGCGTCCGCGGGGACCACCAGGGTCGTCGCCAGCAGGACGAGCATCAGCGTCCGCGGAATTAGGCTGGCGAGGCGGACCACGCCTGAGATCGAGTTGTGCTTTCTCGCCAGCTGTCGGCCAAGGGTCGGTACATCCGGCTTCAGCCATGCAATTGCTTTCATGTTCTATCTCGGTGAGGCCGGCGCTACGAGGCGGCGCTAGCGGCTTGAGGACCGAGACAGGGTTGCGGGGGCCGTCCCCCGACGACTTTCAGGACGGATGAATGGAAAATGGCAAGAGTTGTGCCGGACCAGCGGAGCTTCACGAGGTTACCGGCGGTACCTCGCTCGACGAGCCGGGCGCGTCACCAGGACGCCGCGAGCCGTGGGCTTGGGCTTCGGCCGTCTCGCGGTGCCTCGAGTCAGGACGGCGACCCTTGATCCGAGACGATCGGAGCTGCGCAGGCCGCTGAGCACGGTGCCGAGCACCCGCCGGTCGCTCAGTGCACGCGGCACAGGGGCGCTGACCCCCGGTGCGACGCCCGGACCACGCTCCAGCGCGATAAGAGCCCTTCCCGCTTCAGGTCGATCACGACCGGATCAGCCTGCGTGTCGAACACCGCCGCGATGACCGCTTCGTGCAGCACGGGCGCCCGCGCATCACCTCGCAGGTCGCACACACGTTCGTCGCGACCCACTGTGCGCGCCACGGCCTTGGCTATCGGCAGCGTTGCGCGATGAATTCGTCCCTGGCGAACCCAGGACGGATCGGTTCAGCTGGTGGGCGCCGCGCGCGGCGCGTTCCTCGGTGCAGGGACGTCCATTCCCCGATACGAATCAAACGTCCGCGCCAGTGCGCACAGAAAAAAACGTCCGACCGCGGTCACGTGAAGTCGGTCCGGCAAGAGGTCGACCAAGCCATCGCGCGCAGCGGGAGCCAGGGTCGCGAGCTCCGATCGGAAGTGCCGCCTCGCGTCGACGCCGAACCTGCCGTACAGGACCCCGTAACGCAGTTCGCGTCCGCACAGGATCCGGTCGATGACGGCGGATCGAAGCAGGTCTTCGGCACTCAGCATCCAGCCTCGCGCCGTTGCGCCCTCACCCGCCACGATCGCGGCTACATACTCGACCTGCGATCGCGCGTTCTCCCCGTATGCGTTTCCGATCCGGCTCAGGCTTCCGACGCCGACGCCCAGCCTGTCGATCGCAGGGCGTGCCGAGTAGCCGTGCAGGCCCCGCTGCAGGCGGCCGTGGACCATCGCGTCGGCAAGCTCGTCGCCGGGTCGAACGAAACAGTCCATCCCGATGTGCACGTATCCCACCGCGGTGAGCCGCGTGATCGCAGTGCTCAGCAGCGCCATGCTCCGCGCCCGGCGCTTCCGTTCTTCCCCCGGGTCGTGGACGGGCGCGTGCCGGAACGGGCGCAATGAAATCCGGTCTGCCTGCGAGCCGACGACGTGGTCCAGCGAGAGTTCGAAACTGTGCGGCGCCTGATCGGGCGCACCATAGACCAGCTCCAGCGAAATCGAGTGGGCGCGCCGCTGTTCCACGCGCTCACCCAGAGCATTCCCGAGTTCCGGGCCTTGCAGACGCTTGATCGCCGCCTGCACGGTGGCGTCAACGTCGCGCACCCGCATCGCGAAGTGAAGGAACCCGAGGCGCAGCAGCCGCGCCAGGCGTCCGGGATCGACGGCCCTTGGATCGAGTTCGATCGACATTTCCCTTGCGTTGGAAAAACCGAAGCTGCGATCGACCTGATCCAGCAGGCCCTGGATCTGTTCGTCCGAGAACAGGAATTGGGCGCCGCCGTCCAGATACAGCTGTTCGATACGTCGGCGGGGACCCAATCGCACGGCGACCATGGCGATCTCGTGTTTCAACACCTGAAAGTAGTCCTCCGCTGCCGGGGCGTCCCGCATCGGCTCGCGATCCGGCTGGCGCCCCGCAAGGCGGACGTACAAGGCCAGCGGCGCTGTCGCCGGAGCGTCACCCCCGCTTCTGTCGGGGCCATGGAAATCCGCAGCCGACAGGGGCCGGAAGGTTCGCGGCTCCGGGTACGAATCCAGGCAGGGACTTCCAGCGCCATAACGGCCCAGCAAGTCCGGATCGAGCGCAACGGCAGTCATCAGCCAACCCGAAAAAGGTGTGACAACGATGCTGACCAGCACGGGGCCGGGCGTCATTGATCCCGATCAAACCGCGGCGATCCTCCGCCCCGGAGTTTTCTTGCGGCGGCACAGCCCGCCGCCATTTGTAGGCCGGGGTGATCGTGCCCGGCGGGCGAACCGCGGCGACCCGCGCGCGAAGTCGCTTCAGCGAGTGGCCGAGCCGGCGACTTTCGCTTTGGTCGGCAGCGAAAACCGAAACGTCGAGCCGACGCCCTCCTTGCTGTCGACCGTCACGGTCCCGCCATGAGCCTCCGTGAAGGTTTTGACGATGGCGAGACCCAGGCCGGTCCCGCCCGCCATCGCCGGATCGGTTTCGCCCGGATCGAAGATCTTCTTGATGATCTCCTCGGGGACGCCCGCTCCGTCGTCGCTGACCCAGCACTCGACCGCCCCGTCGGCGACCAGTTCTCGCGCCCCGATGAGAATCTCGCCGCGAGGCGTGTACTTGATGGCGTTGCCGATCAGGTTCTGCAACACGCGATTCAACAAGCCGGCATCGGCAAAGACGACGGAGTCCTCGGGGACCTGATTGACCAGCCGGGTACTGTTGGTGCCGGCTACGGGATGCAGATCGTGTATGAGGGCCTCGACGACAGGCCACAGATCGAGTTCCCGCCGCTCGAGCTTGATGCCCATCTCCGTCCGAAGATTCGTGTTTTCCTCAAGCACCTTGGCAACCATCCCATGCAGATGCTGCACATTGCGGCGCAAGGCATTGAGCATCTGCACCGTCTCGGCAGCTCGGTCCGCGACAGTCCTTTCCAGGACTCTCCCGGCCAGGGCAATGGCATTCAGCGGGGTCCGGAGATCGTGAGCCACAAAAGCAAGGTATTCCTCGCGGCGGCGCTGCACCTCGAGCGCGCGCTGCGTGGCATAAGTCTGCACGGCCAGGCCGATGGCATGGTCCAGGACCCGGTTGAAGATGCGAAACGGCTGGCCTTGCAGGAGCAGACCGTTGTTGTCGGCCAGATCGTGGACGCACGCGCGAAGGATGTTGTACTCCGCAACCACCTCTTCAATATCGAAGGCCTCCTGCAGGCGCTGGAGGCCATGAGCCGGTGGGCTGCTTTCGGCCAAGGCTTCCGGGATGGTCTGGCCGGAATCGGATTGCAGGGCCGCAACCAATTCCTCCAGCAGCAGCGGGATATGGTCGTTGAGCGTAGGCACGTCAAGGTGGCGTGCCGAGGGGAGCTGCCGCACCTGCTGTCGCCAATCCGAAAGCAGAGACAGGCTTTCTCGCTTGATGAGCGCGGCCAGTGAGTTCACGACGTCGGGGGTCATCTCGTCTCCAAGGGACGTAGCGCCTGTCGAGCGACGAGCGGCCTAGCCAGTATGACGCCCGTCGTCAAAAGCGCTGCGGTACACGGTCCACCGCGGCTTGGCTCGCAGCCCCGCGAAAAGACCCGGATGAAGCCGGCGTTCTTCCCGTCAAAAGCGATAACTGGCAGCTCCATTTTCTTATCAAAAGCTTCCGGTTTAAGTGCTCTTCAAGCTTACTAGTAGTCTGCCGGCATCGCGTTCCACGCGTGCTCCGGAGCAAGTCCCGGTCAGGGTCGAGCACGAGGCCAAGCAACAGAACATCGTCAACTTCGCCGCGAGCAGAGAACGGCTTGGACCGTCTACTCGTCGCCCGCGCTCCGCCTTCGAAAGCCGGAGACCGAAGCTGCGCGTGAGCCTTACAAACCAAGCGCGGTGCGCCGCTGCTTGCGCGGCCGAATGCAAAGCCTCATTGCGTCGCGCGGTGGCTGGCGGCGTCGAAGCGCTAGACGTCGCCCGCCGTTATCGCCCGGATGTCGCGATCCTCGATCTTGGGATGCCCAAGATGGACGGGTACGAGGCCGCGCGGCGGCTACGGCTGGAGCCCTGTGGACAAGGCCTGCTCCTGATTGCGCTGAGCGGCTGGACGCACGGCACACCCGAAACGCCGATGCCGCACTTTGATGCGCACCGCCTCAAGCCGATCGACCCTGGCGATCTGTCGACGCTGCTTGCGGCTGCGGTCTCGCCGACGCCGGTGGGCAAGACGGGATCCTCGCCGCCACAGCACTGAGCGCCCGCATGCCGGTGCTGGCGGGGCTCCCGGGCCGCCGCGATTCAGGCGGTATCGAGCGGTGAACGTGTCGGGGAAAGACCTTGCCCCGACCGATAACTGCAGCGAAACGTCGCATCTGCAGGATGCACTGCGCCGCGACGCTGCGTTACCGCGCAGGCTCCTAGTGCGCGCCGGGGGCCGCGACTTCCGGGCTGTCGGACGTCGCTTTTCCGTGGCAGGTGCAGTTACCACGACCGTACAGGCGCATCGCGTGCAGCCCTGCGAGAACCACCGAAGGCACACCGTCAGCGATGAGCTCCCAAGGCGTCATTCCGAACATCGCGAGGCTGACGGAGGGGACGGACGAAACCACGGCATGCCAGGTCCGTCGCGGCACGAACAAGGCATCGCCCGTCTCGATGCGCGCGTACAGACCGCTGGCGCGTGCGAACGAGGCGGCCCGTTCGGGTTCTTCATCCAGCCGCGTGATGTCGATGTGGCTCATCTTTCCGCCCCAGTCGTACTTGGTCGATGGGGCCATGAACTCACTCTGGTCGGGGGGCACCAGCAGGAACTCCTTCGTGCCGCTGACCTGGCAGAACAGGTTGGTCGGGTAGTCGAAGTGAAAGCCGGTCACGGTCTTGCCTGGCCCTAGGAAGGTGTAGCCCCAGTCCCAGCGCAATCCTGGCCAGATTTCGGCGATGTGGAAATCTTTCCTCAATTGCGGGAATTCCTTGAGGATGTGCCAGACAGAGATATAGGGCTGATCTTTCGGCAAGGTCTTCATGTAGGACCAGTCCAGCCTGAACGTATCGCTCGCCGAGATCTGCGCGTGCAGGTGCGCGGGCAGCAGGCCTAGCCGATCGTCCCCGGCCGCGAACGCCTCTTTCTGTGCGCGTGCGAGCGAAAGCAGGTATGGCGCGATCGGCCGGATGACCTGTTTCCGCGTGGGACCCTGTTCGGCGATTCCGATCTGGAAGTTGGTGAGGACTTCAGACCCGTCCGCGCGGCGAAGTTGCGCAATCCGCTCGAATGTCCACCGCTCCGTCGCGGGCCAGTGCCGGATCGCACCCTTGACCAGCAGCGGCCGGTCACGATCCTGCAGGCGCTCGCGGCCTCGGGCGAACGTCTCCCATTCGATCTCATCGACACGACGAAAAATCGGTCCGCCGTAACGGGGCGCGGAGGCGATGCGCGGTGACAGCGAGATCGAGGGAGACTGCATGCGCACAATGCTATCAACGAAAACCTGATCGAAGCTCCGTTTTCAAGCGATTCTTACGCTGCGCACGACGCCCCAGCCCTTTCCAACGCTCCGTGCACGATTTGGAAACGATCCACGCACGTCCGCGCCCGACACCGACCGACGGACGCACTCCCGGGCTTGCGTGAAAATCGCTCCTTTCGCGATTCGACCGCGGGCCGTCGCCACCCGCGGCACCGGGTACGCTTGCAACGCGACCCCTCTCTGCCCCTGCTCACTGTCTCCGCCCCTTCCGCGTGCCGCCCCTCGTCTACCTCATCCTCGCCATCAAGGTCATCCTCGATACCGGAGGCCAACTCGCGTTCAAGAAAGCGGCGGTCGATACAGGCGACAAGGGCTGGCGTGAATTGGCGAAGGCCCCGTGGCTATGGTTCGGCCTGGGCTGTTTCGTCATCGAGTTCTGCGCCTGGATCGCATTCTTGTCGCTCGTTCCGCTGTCTAGCGGTGTACTGCTGGGCTCGGTCAACATCGTGGCGATGATGGTCGCCGGCCGCTGGCTCTTCGGCGAACGCCTGAACTTCCTGGGCGTGAGCGGAATCCTGCTCGTGGCCAGTGGCGTTGCGATCGTCGGAGTCGGGGGTTGAACAGGATCCGCTCGGTCGGCGCAGGCTTCCTGCTGCTGCTCGCTTTCGACACGGTCGCGCAGATCTGCCTGAAGCTGGCCGGGAATCACGCCGGCCCTTTCGAACCGACGCTGACCTGGGTGTATGCCATTGCGAGCGGAGTGTTCGTGTACGGCGCGATCGCCGGTTATCTCGGCGCGTTCTTCACCTGGATCACGCTGCTCAAGAACGCGCCCATCGGGCCAGCCTTCGCGGCCTCCCACCTCGACGTGATCAGCGTGCTGATTTTGTCGGCGGTCCTGTTCCAGGAGCCCATCCGTCCGGCGCACATCGTCGGCTGCCTGGCGATCGTCGCCGGAATTGTCTGCCTGGCGATGAACTCATCCGGCGACGACAAGCGCTGAGCGCCGTTCCGACAGATCGGTTTTCCGCGACGCCTAGCGGACCAGCGGGCGCTTCGCGCTCAGGATGAAGTCGAGCATCCGCTTGACGTGCGCGTTGGCCTCGGCCAGCGGGACCAGCTCGCTCTTCACATCCGCCAGAACCTTCCCGGAGCGGTAGATCAGCTTGTAGGCCTCTTCTATGGCCTCGACGTCGGCCGTTTCGAACTTGCGCCGGCGCAGGCCTTCCTTGTTGATCGCCCGCGGTTCCGCAGGATTGCCCTGCACCATCACGAACGGCGGAATGTCTCCCGAGACGCCGGCGGAGAAGGCCGTGAAGGCGTGCGAGCCAATGCGGCAGAACTGGTAGACCAGGGTGTAGCCGCCGAGGATCACCCAGTCACCGACCTGGACGTGCCCGGCAAGACTCGCGTTGTTCGCGAAGATCGTGTCGCTGCCGACCTCGCAATCGTGCGCGATGTGGCAGTAATTCATGATCCAGTTGCGGTCGCCAATCGAGGTGACGCCGCGCTTGGTGTCGAACTCCTTCATCGTGCCGCGCTGGATCGTGACGAACTCGCGGATCACGTTGCCGTCGCCGATTACGACCGAAGTTGGATCGTCCTGCTTCGCGGTCTTGTCCTGCGAGATCGCGCCGAGCGCGGCGTACGGGAAGATCTGATTGTCGCGGCCAATCTGCATCGGCCCGTCGAGCACGACGTGGGCGCCAACCCTGCTGCCCGCGCCGATGCGTACACCGGCGCCGATGACGCTGTACGGGCCCACCTCGACCGTCGAGTCCAGCTCCGCGGCCGCATCGATGATCGCGGTCGGATGCAGGCGCTGCAGGCTCACGCAGGGCCTGCGCTGGGCGTCGGGGTCTTGAGCACGCACATCATGTCGGCCTCGCAGACGACGGCGCCGTTGACCGTTGCGTGCGTGCGGAATTTCCACAGGTCCCGCTTCTGCTTGTCCAGCTGTGCATGCAGCAGCAGCTGGTCGCCCGGCACCACCGGCTTCTTGAAGCGGCAATTGTCGATGCCGGCGAAGTACAGGATCAGGCCCGAGTCGGCGCGCAGCCCCGACTTGAGCACCGCCAGGAGACCGCTGGCCTGCGCGAGCGCCTCGAGGATCAGCACGCCCGGCATCGTCGGCAGCTCGGGAAAGTGGCCGACGAAGAAATTCTCGTTGTAGGTGACGTTCTTGATGCAGACGATGCGCTCGCCCACGGCATGCTCGATGATGCGATCCACGAGCAGGAACGGGTAGCGATGCGGCAGAAGCCGCATCACCTCGCGGATGTCCAAGTTCACACTAGTGGTCTCCGCCATCGTCTCCCTCGTTCCCCTGTTGTGTTTCGATTCCGAGCTTGCGCTCGAGCGTTCCCAGTCGCTGCTCGGTGACGTCGAGCCGTCGCACCCTTACGGTCCGCTTGCGCCATTCGCGCGCGGGCGCGGCGGGCAGGTCCGAACCGTAGGCCCCTTTTTCCGTCAGGGAGCGGGTGACCATCGTACGTCCCAGGATCACCGTGTCGTCGACGATGTCGAGATGCCCGCTGATGCCGACGGCGCCTCCGATCATACAGCGGGCCCCGATACGGGTGCTGCCCGCGATGCCTGTGCACGCGGCGATCGCGGTGTGTTCGCCGATCGACACGTTGTGCGCGATCTGGATGAGATTGTCGAGGCGCACGCCGTTGGCGATCAGCGTGTCATCGATCGCTCCGCGGTCGATGCAGGTGTTGGCGCCGATCTCGACATCGTCGCCGACGACCACGGTGCCCAGCTGTGGCACTTCTTCCCAACCGGCGGGACCCCGCGCATTGCCGAAGCCGCGCGAGCCGATCACCGCGCCAGGCTGAAGGTGGCAACGACGGCCCAGCCGCACGCGCTCGCCAACGTGGACCTGCGCGACCAGCCGCCCGGCCTCTCCGATGACGGCGTCACGCCCGATCACGCACGCAGGTCCGATGAAACTGCCGGCGCCGATCGTGACGCCGCGCTGGATCACGGTATACGCCCCCACGTGCACGCCCTCGCCCACCACGGCGCTCGGGTCGATGATGGCGGAAGGATGGATGCCCGCCTGGAATTCGCGGCTCAGGTCGAACAGCGCGGCGATTCGCGCGTATGCAAGATAAGGGTCTTTCGCGATCAGCCCGGCACCGCTCAGCATGGCCGCGTCGCGCGGCGCCACGATCACCACGGCGGCCGCGGTGGATGCGAGGTGCTTCCGGTACTGCGGGCTGGCCAGGAAGCTCACGCACCCCGGCTTTCCCGGCGACAGGTTGCAGACGCCGTGGATGGGTGTCGCGGCGTCGCCGCGGAGCTCGAGCCCGAAGCGCTTCGCCAGTTCACCCAGCGTGTGCCCAGTCATCGTGCCCCGCGGGACGTGTGCCCCTGGAGTCGCTTACTTGGCCGCGGGCGCCGCGGCCTGAAGGCGCTTGATGACCTGGTCGGTCACATCGATGCCGGGACCGGCGAAGACCGGATCCTGCACGACGAGGTCGGCGTTCTGTTCCTTGGCGATGTCGATGACGACCGCCTTGATCGCGTTCATGAGCTTCTCGTACAACTCGCGCTCGCGCTTCTGCGCGTCTTCCTGCAGCTGGCGCTGCTTGTAGTCGAAGTCGATCTTGCGGGTCTGCAGATCCTTCTCCGTCTTGGCGCGCGCGTCGCTGCTCATCACGTCGCCTTCACGCTGAAACTTTTTGGCGTCGTCCGCGAGCTTGCGCGCCTCGGTCTCCAGATCGGCCTTGCGCTTTTCGAACTCGGCCTTGAACTGCACCTGTCCGGATTTGAACATCGGCGAGGCCTGAACGATGTCGCCGCCGCGGATCGAGATGATCTTCATGTCCGCACTGGCAGTGCCGGCGCTCACGACGAAGAGGGCGATGACGCCGATGAAGCGATGGAAATTACGCATTTGAAGTCTCTGTGTTTATACGTCGGGAAAGGGCCAGCGCCGCGGCTTCTCCTCAGAAGCCCGTGCCGAAGTTGATCTGGAAGCGCTCGGGGTCGTCGCTGCGCCGGTCGTTGAGCGGGAAAGCGTAAGACAGGTCGAGCAGGCCGAGGAAGGGCGTGAACCACTGGAACGCAAAGCCGGCCGACGTCCGCAACTCTTTCTCGTCGAAATCGCTGGGACTCCGGAAGACTTGGCCGACGTCGTAGAACAGGCTTACGCGCGTCGACTTCTGATCGCTCTCGAACGGCGTGGGGATGACCAGCTCGGTCTGCGACGTGGTACGCAGGCGGCCGCCGAACGGGTTGTCGAACGGCGTGTCGCGAGGACCCAGAGAACCGTCGTTGTAGCCACGAACCGTTCGTGAGCCGCCGGCGAAGAAGTTTTCGTAAGGCGGGACCTGCGAAGTCGACTTGCCGTAGTCCTTGGTCGCCGCCACGTTCGCGTTGAACTCCACGAAGAACTTGAGCGGCAGCGGGATGTACTGCTGCATGCGGTACGTGGCGGTCGCAAACTCCAGGTCGCTGCCGGGGATGCGCGCGTCGAGCGTCAGCGACTGCAGGGAGCCGCGGGACGCGAAGAACGTGCGGTTACGGGTGTCGCGCGCCACGCCGGTGCGGAATTCGAAGTCCGTGTACTTGGTGCCGTTGTCGACCACGAACGCCAGCACCTGGTCCGACGTGCTGTTTGCGAAGGTGTCGATCGCCGTCTGCTCGACACCGAGGCCGGCGCGTAGCGACGTGTACTCGGACAGCGGAATGCCGTAGGTCACCGACGTGCCGACGGTGTTGTAGTTGAAGCCCGAGCTCTGGCGGATGACCGAGTCGGCCTTGCGGTAGAACACCGAGACCGTCTGGCTGATGCCGTCATTGGTGAAGTAGGGGTCTGTCCAGCTCGCGCTGGCCGACTTCTGCACCGAGTTGTTGGCCAGTTCCAGGCTGACGCGGTTGCCAGTACCCAGGAAGTTGGTGTGCGTCACGCTACCGGTGATCAGGAAGCCCTGCGAACCGGAGAAGCCCACGCCGAACTGGATCGAGCCGGGCGGCCGTTCCTTGACCTTGAAGTTGATGTCGACGAGGTCGTCGCTACCCGGCACCGGCTGGGTCTCGACCTCCGCCTCCTCGACGAATGGCAGACGCGCGAGACGCACGCGCGAACGCTCCACGGCGCTCTTCGAGAACGGCGCGGCTTCGAGCTGGCGCATTTCGCGTCGTAAGGTTTCGTCGTGCGTACGGCCGTGTCCCGAGAAGTTGATGCGGCGTACGTAGGCGCGCTTGCCGGGTTCCACGAAGTAGTTGAGCGTGATCTCCTTGGTCTCTTCGTCCACCTCGGGCAGCGGCGTGACCTTGGCGAAGGCGTAGCCCACGTCGGACAGCGCGGCCTCGATGCGATTGGCGCTCTCGGTGGCTTCCTTGCGCGAGAACCACTGGCCCGCCTTGGTGGACAGGAACAGCTTGAGGAATTCGGCCTGGAGGATCGTGTCGCCCGAGAACTTGGTCTCCTTGACCTTGTAGCGATCGCCTTCCTCGACGTTGATGGTGACGTAGATGTCTTCCTTGGTCGGGGACAGCTGCACCTGCACGGACGCCACCTCGAACTTCAGGTAGCCGCGATCCTGGTAATACGAGGACAGCGATTCGAGGTCACCACCGAGCTGCTGCTTCGAGTACTTGTCCGACTTCTGGAACGGTTCCCAGCGATTGGACTTGTCGAGCTTGAAGACGTCGAACAGCTCCTTGCGCGAATAGACCGTGTTACCCAGGATGTTGATGTCGCGGATCGTCGTGACCTTGCCTTCAGTGACGTCGATCTTGAGGTTGACGCGGTTGTTCGGCAGCGGCTCGACCGTGGTCTTGATCTGCACGTCGTAGTAGCCGTTGGAGTAGTACTGGCGCTGCAGTTCCTGCTCCACGCCGTCGAGCAGTTCGCGCTTGAAAAGCTCGCCCTCGGTCAGACCGAGTTTCTTCAGCGATTCCTTGAGCTCGTCGCCGCCGATCTTCTTGTTGCCCTCGATCTCGAACTTGGAGATCGCAGGACGTTCCCTGACGTAGATCACCAGCGTGTCGCCGTCGTTCTCGAGGCGCACGTCCTCGAACAGTCCCGACGAGTACAGCCCACGCATCGCCTGTCGCGAGGTCTGCGGCGTGAGCTGGTCGCCCACCGACAGCGGCAGGTACGTGAGCACCGTGCCGACATCGAGTCGTTCGAGACCCTCGGCGCGAATCTCGCGGATGGTAAAGGGCTCGAATGCCGAGGCTGCCGGTAGCCACAGGATGGCCGCGGCGCCCGCGATCAGTCTGAGCCGGAAACGCTTGTTGTGTTGACCCATCGAGATTTGCTTATGGCGCCGTCAGACGAGGCGCATGATGTCGTTGAACAGAGCCAGCACCATCAGCATGCCGATGAACGTCAGGCCCACGTACTGAGCGGCAGATTGTGCCCGCTCGGACAAAGGCCTCCCCTTGATTCCTTCGATCGCGAACATCACCAGGTGACCGCCATCGAGCAGCGGCACCGGCAGCAGGTTCAGCACGCCGAGGCTGACGCTGACCACCGCCATGAAGCTGAGGAATGAGACGAGCCCGATCTGAGCCGAATCTCCCGCCACCTGCGCGATCTGGATCGGACCACTGACGTTCTTGATCGATACTTCGCCGAGCACCATGTGCCAGAGCACTCGCAGTGTCAGCTGAGTGAACTGCCAGACCTGGCCCACCGCTGCAGGGAATGCATCGAGGGGACCGAGCCGGCGCACGGCGCGCAGATTCTGCCACAGTTGATCGTCCACGGCGGCGAGCGCGCCCAGCTGTCCGACGCTGCGGCCCGTCTCCTCCACGTTCGCCAGAACCGTGTTGATGTGCAGCAGGGTCCCGTTCCGATCGACGTCGATTCGCGTGACGGCTCCCGGGCGCTCGCGCACGGCGGCGACGAGGTCTCTCCAGTCCGGCACCGGCTTGTCCTGCACGCGCAGCACGCGGTCGCCCGGCAACAGGCCCGCCGCTTCGGCCGCGCCGCCCGGCACGAGCTTGCCGAGCACCGGCTCGATCTTCGGCTGCCAGACCTCCAGCCCCAGGTCGTCGAACAGGAACTGCGGGTCGCTGCGTACGCCGTTCAAAGGCAGGGTGACGTCGCGCGCCTCACCCTGTTCGTTGCGAACGCTCAAGGCCATGCGCGCACTGCCCAAGCTGCGATCGATCAGTTGCATGCGCAACTCGTTCCAGGTCGGGACCTGCGTGCCGTCGACCGCGAGGATCTCCTCTCCCGCCCGCAGGCCGGCAGCAGCGGCCGCGGTGCCCGCGCGAGGCTCATCGATCAGGGGCCGCAGGCCCTGCACGCCCACCATGAAAAGGACCCAGTACAGGGCGATGGCCAGAATGAAGTTGGCGGCCGGTCCGGCCACGAGGATCGCCATCCGCCGCAAAACGGGCTGCGTATTGAATGCGAGGTGGCGCTCCGAGGGCGCAACCGGGCCTTCGCGTTCGTCGAGCATCTTCACGTAGCCGCCGATCGGATACGGCGCCAGGGCCCACTCGACACCGTCCCGCGTGCGGAAACTCTTCCAGGGAGTGCCCCAACCGAGCGAGAAACGCAGGACCTTCACGCCCATGCGCCGCGCCATCCAGTAGTGCCCATATTCGTGGAAGCACACCAGGACACTCAGGGCAACGACGAACCCGAGCACGTCCCAGACCAGATCAACCACGGACGGAGTCCCTCAACCGTTCGGCGCACCACGCGCGCGCCCACGCATCGACGTGCAGGACCGCGTCGATGTTCGATGCCTCCGGAAGGCCCGCCGAGGAGGCGGCCTCGCAACAGCTTTCGACCATTCGCGGAATCCCCAGAAACCCGATTTGGACGTTGAGAAACGCTTCGACCGCGATTTCGTTCGCGGCGTTCAATACATTCGGAAAATTCTCCGCGGCAGCCAGCGCCTCGCGGGCGATGCGCAGGCAGGGGAAGCGATTCACGTCCGGGCTTTCGAAGCGCAGGCTCCCCAGCGCGGCGAGATCCAGGCCGTCGACGCCCGACGACCAGCGCTCGGGCCAGGCAAGCGCGTGGGCGATAGGCACGCGCATGTCGGGCTGCCCAAGCTGGGCCAGGCTGGAGCCGTCCACGTACTCCACGAGCGAGTGGATCACGCTCTCCGGGTGAACCACCACGTCGAGCCGATCGCTGGGCAGGCCGTACAGGGTCGCAGCCTCGATAAGTTCCAGCCCCTTGTTCATCAGCGTGGCCGAGTCCACCGAGATCTTGCGGCCCATGCTCCAGTTGGGGTGGCGCACAGCCTGCTCGGGCGTGACCGTCGCCAGGGCGTCGAGCGGCGTCTCGCGAAAAGGTCCTCCAGAGGCCGTCAGGATCAGCCGACGCACGCCACGGGCCGGGTCGCCGCAGCGGTAGTCGCCGGGCATGCACTGGAAGATCGCGTTGTGCTCGCTATCGATGGGGATGAGGGTGGCGCCATGGCTGCGAGCCTCGCCCATCATGAGGGCGCCCGCCATTACCAGCGGCTCCTTGTTTGCGATCAGCACTCGCTTGCCGGCGCGGATGGCCGACAGCGTGGGATGCAGCCCGACGGCACCGACGATGGCGGACATCACGGTGTCAGAACCCGCGTCTGCGGCCAACGCACAGAGGGCGTCAGCGCCCTCGAGCACCTCGCAACCAGGGTCGGCCAGGCGCAGCCGGCGCGCGGCGGCGCCATCCGCCATGGCCACGACCCGCGGCCTGAAACGTTTTGCCAGTTCCAGCATGCCCTCGACATCGCGATGCGCGGCCAGGGCCACGATTTCGAGCTTGTCGGGGTGGCGCGCGGCGACATCCAGTGTGCTGCGCCCGACGCTGCCGGTCGCACCCAGGATGAGCAGTCGGCGCATCAGAGCTTCAGCAAGCTCAGGCCCAGCGCCATGAGCGGCGCAGCGGCGAGGACGCTGTCCACGCGGTCGAGCATGCCGCCGTGGCCCGGCAGGATCGTGCCGCTGTCTTTGACGCCGGCCGCGCGCTTGAACAGGCTTTCGACCAGATCGCCCACCACTGAAAAGACCGCGACCACCAAGCACAGCCCGACGAGTTCCATCACCTGGAGCGGCGAACTGATGGGGAAGACCCAGGGACCCGCGCAGGCGGCCCACGCCGCACCTAGCAGCAGGCCCCCGATCATCCCTTCCACGGTCTTGCCAGGGGACACCGAGGGCGCCAGCTTGCGCTTGCCGAAATTGCGACCCGCGAGATACGCGCCCGTATCGGCCGCGAATACCAGGAAGAACAGGAAGAACACGCGCCAGGGCCCGTTGGGCATCGCGTGGAGCATCGACAGGCCGAGCATCGTGGGCACGACCAGCAGCAGGCCGATGAGCCACATCGCCGGCAGGCTCGGCCGGGAACGTTCGAAGTTGGCCGGGTAACCGCGCACCAGACCGATCGCCACGATCCACCACAGCGCCGCAGCGGCGCACACCCAGGCCGACTGCGATCGGAGGAACCAGCCCGCAACCATCAGCGCCGCGCAGCTCGCGATGAAGCCGATGCGGATCGGGGCACCCGGCGGCGGGACCGACATCAGGCCGGTCCACTCCCAGGCGGCGATCAGACCGGCGGCGCAGAACACCGCATACAAGGCCGGTGGCGGCAGAAACGCGATGGCCGCGATCAGCATCGGCAGCAACACGAGGGCGGTCAGGACGCGCTGGATCAGCATCTGTGGGCGACCCCGCTCAGGCGCTTTCGGGCACGCGCCCGAAGCGACGCTGGCGCGTGGCGAACCAGTCGAGCGCCGCGGTCAGGTCCGCGTCGTCAAAGTCCGGCCAGAGCGTGTCGCAGAAATAGAGCTCGGCGTAGGCCAGCTGCCACAGCAGGAAATTGCTGATCCGCTTCTCGCCGCCCGTGCGGATGAGCAGGTCCGGCGGCGGAATGCCGGCCGTATCCAGTCCGCTCTCGATTCCTTCGGCGGTGATCGGTTCGCCGCGCTCGACCAGACGTTTCGCCGACTGCATGATGTCCCACTGGCCGCCGTAGCCCACGGCAACGTTGAGCTTGAGCTCGTTGTTGTTACGCGTGAGCCCTACTGCGCGATCCATCTCGCGTCGCAGCGGCACGGAGAATTCCGTGTGGTCGCCGATGAAGCGCAGGCGCACACCATTCCGATGCAGTGCATTCATCTCGCGCGCCAGGGTGCGGATGAACAGCTGCATCAGCAGACTGACTTCACTCGCCGGACGCCGCCAGTTCTCCTGGCTGAACGCGAACACCGTCAGGTATTCCACCCCGTGACGCCGTGCGCCACGCAGCATGCGCCGCGCAGCCCGCACGCCGGCGCGATGGCCGAAGGCCCGCGGTTCGCCCCGCGAGGTCGCCCAGCGCCCGTTGCCGTCCATGATGACGGCCACATGCTTGGGAATGCTTTGGTCTGGCAGCGGTGGCGGAGCCTGGATCAAGTAGGGATCACCGTGGAGGGCAGTAGCGGCAATTGAAACGCGCCGATGCTGAATACGAGCGCAATGTGGCAGCGGATGTGTGACGTCCCATTCGTCGGGTAGCACCCCGGCCAGGGCGTCACAGCGACATCAGTTCCTTTTCCTTGGCAGCAGCGAGTTCGTCGACCTTGGCGACGAACTGGTCGGTCAGCTTCTGGATTTCGGTTTCACCGCGCTTTTCCTCGTCGGTGCTGATCAGCTTTTCCTTGGCCAACTCCTTGATGTCCTGGTTGGCGTCACGGCGCACGGCGCGGATCGCAACGCGCCCGCCCTCGGCCTCGCCCCGCACGACCTTGGCCATGTCGCGGCGCCGTTCTTCGGTGAGCGGCGGCATGATGATGCGGATGATCGTGCCAGCCGTACTCGGATTCAGGCCGAGGTCCGACTTCATGATCGCCTTCTCGATCACCGACGTCATGTTCTTTTCCCAGGCCGTGATCGAGATCGTGCGGGCATCCTCGACCACCACGTTCGCGCACTGCGAAAGCGGCACTTCCGACCCGTAGTAATCCACGGTGAGGTGGTCCAGCAGGCCCGCGTGTGCGCGGCCCGTGCGCAGCTTGGCCAGCGCGGCTTTCAGCGAGTCGATGCACTTCTGCATGCGATCGCCGGCTTCCTTCTTGATGTCGTTGATCATGGTTTCCTCAGGCTTGAACGCGCGTGCCGATGGTCTGGTCGCCCATCACGATGCTCATCAGCGCGCCGGGGCGGTCCATGTCATAGACCCGCAGCTTCATCTTGTGGTCGCGGCACAGCACCATCGCGGTCTGGTCCATCACGGCCAGACGCTGGTCCAGCGCCTGGTCGAAGGTCAGTTCGTCGTACTTGGTCGCGGTCTTGTCCTTCTTCGGATCGGCCGTGTAGATGCCGTCCACCTTGGTGGCCTTCAGCATCAGGTCGGCGCCGATCTCGACGGCACGCAGCGCGGCGGCCGAATCGGTCGTGAAAAACGGGTTGCCGGTGCCGGCGCCAAACACCAGCACGCGACCTTTTTCGAGGTGGCGGATGGCGCGGCGACGGATGAAGTCCTCGCAGACCTCGTTGATGCGGATGGCGGACTGCACGCGCGCCTGCAGGCCGACGCGTTCGATTGCGTCCTGGATCGCGAGCGCATTGATGACCGTGGCCAGCATGCCCATCTGGTCGCCCGTGACGCGGTCCATGCCAGCACGTGCGAGGCCTTCGCCACGGAAGATGTTGCCGCCGCCGACGACCAGGGCGACCTGGACACCCGCGGCCACCACCTGCTTGAGTTCCTCGGCGACGAAGGACATCACCTTCGGCGAGATGCCGAATTCCAGGTCGCCCATCAGGGCTTCCCCCGAGATCTTCAGCAGGATGCGCTTGTAAGCCGGTTTGTCACTCATCGATCACGCTTCCGTTGGCTGATTGATTTCGGCTTCAGATAAAGCGAGGCCCCGTTTCCGGGGCCTCGGGATCGAGCTAGTTTAGCTTCTCAACCGCCTGCCGCAGCCACTTCGGCCGCGAAGTCGGTCTGCTTCTTCTCAATGCCCTCGCCCACGCCCAGACGCACAAACTGCGCGATCGAGGCCTTCTCCTTGGCGAGCACTTCGCGCACCTTGGCGTCGGACTTCAAGCCGTAGGCATCGTTCTTCACGAAAGGCTGACCGACCAAGGTCTGCTCATCGAGGAACTTCGTCACCTTGCCTTCCGTCATCTTGGCCACGATCTCGGCCGGCTTGGCCTTCTTCCCGGCCGCTGCGTCGTCGGCCTGCTCCTGCGCGACCTGAGCCTCGATGATGCGGCGCTCGGCGGCGACCACGTCGGGCGAGATGCTCGCCGGATCAACGGCGCGCGGCGACATCGCCGCAATGTGCATCGCCAGATCCTTGGCAAGATCCACGCTACCGGCCTTGAGCGAGACGGCGACGGCGATCTTGTCGCCCGGGTGGACGTAGGTGACCAGCGGTCCACCGGCGGCCACGGCAATGTCGACGCGCCGGATCGTCAGGTTCTCGCCAATCTTGCCGACCAGCTCACGGCGCATCTCGTCCAGCGTGCGGTCGCCGACCTTGAGTGCACCGAGTTCCTCGGCCGTCTTCGGACGGTGTGCAAGCGCGGCCTCGGCGGCGGCCTTGGCCAGCGCCCGGAATTCCGGGTTCTTGGCCACGAAGTCGGTCTCCGAATTGACTTCGACCAGCGCCACCGCCTCAGCGTTGGACGCCAGGGCGATGATGCCTTCGGCAGCCGTACGGCCAGCCTTCTTGTCGGCCTTGGTCGTACCGTCCATGCGCAGCTTTTCGGCGGCCTTGTCCAGATCGCCTTCCATGGCGTCGAGCGCTTTCTTGCAATCGCCCATGCCCGCGCCGGTACGCTCGCGCAACTCTTTGATCAGAGCGGCAGTTACTGCAGCCATGCTCAGCCCTCCACCTTCTCGCCACGACCCGCCGGCTTGCGGGGGCCACGGGGACGGCGGGCGCCGCGCTCTTCGGCGGAAGCCGAATCGGCAGCCTCTTCACGCGGAGCGACGGTGTTGGAACCGCGACCTTCGATGATCGCGTCCGCGATGCACTGCGAGTAGACCTTGATGGCGCGCGTCGCGTCGTCATTGCCCGGGATGACCACGTCAATCAGCTCGGGATCGTTGTTGGAATCGACCACGGCGACGACGGGGATGCCCAGCTTGCGGGCCTCGGCCACGGCGATCTTCTCGTAGCCCGTGTCGATGACGAACAGGCAGTCCGGCAGGCTCGGCATGTCCTTGATGCCGCCGAGCGAGCGGCGCAGCTTGTCCAGCTCGCGCTGGTTGAGCAGCTGTTCCTTCTTGGAAAGACGGCCGATGGTGCCGTCCTCGACCTGCTTTTCCATCTCGTGCAGGCGCTTGATCGAACCCTTGATGGTCTTGAAGTTGGTCAGCGTGCCGCCGAGCCAGCGCTGGCTGACGAAGGGCATGCCGCAACGCTGTGCCTCGGCTTCGATCGCCTCGCGGGCGGCGCGCTTGGTGCCCACGAACAGCACGCGGCCACCGCTGGCGGCCATCTTGCCGACGTACGAGCACGCGTCCTTTAACAGCGGAAGCGTGTGCTCCAAGTTGATGATGTGGATCTTGTTGCGGCTGCCGAAGATGTAGGAATTCATCTTCGGGTTCCAGTAACGGGTACGGTGACCAAAGTGGGCCCCCGCCTCCAACAACTGGCGCATGGTGACATTCGACATTGAAACAACTCCTTGGGTTAGAACTGACCGCTCCGGGGTGAAGTACGGATGCACCCAAGGCCGGAACGGATGAGGTTGTGGCGTGGAAGAACGCGGAGGAACTTCGTTGCCAAAAAAAGCGCGGCTTTATAGCATGCGCGGCCTCGCCTCTCAACCGCGCAAGTAGGCTCGGCCACGAGGAAATTTGCTCGGACACCGCTTACTCGATGGATTCGGAAACCCCTCCCCGCATGGGCATCACCATCAAGACCCCGGACGAGCGCCAAAAAATGCGCGACGCCGGCCGCGCGGCGGCGCAAGTACTGGAAATGATTGCGCCCGAGGTCAAGGCCGGTATTTCCACCGACGAACTCGACCGCATCTGCCACCGCTACATCGTCGAGGAACTGGGCTGCGTCCCCGCCCCGCTCAACTACAAGGGCTTTCCGAAGTCAATCTGCACCTCGGTCAACCACGTGGTGTGCCACGGCATCCCCAGCGCCAAGGTCCTCAAGCGCGGCGACATCATCAACATAGACATCACCGTCATCAAGGACGGTTGGCACGGCGACACCAGCCAGACCTTCTTCATCGGCGAGCCGACGGTCCTGGCCAAGCGCCTGGTCGAGACGACCCGTGAAGCCATGATGGCCGGCATCAGCCTGATCAAGCCGGGCGTGCGCCTCGGCGACCTGGGTCACGTGATCCAGCGGCACGCCGAGTCGCGCGGCTACTCGATCGTGCGCGAGTACTGCGGGCACGGCATCGGCAAGATCTTCCACGAAGACCCCCAGGTCCTGCACTACGGGAGGCCGGACACGGGGATCGAACTGCAGGAAGGCATGTGCTTCACGGTCGAGCCCATGCTCAACGCCGGTCGGCCGGAAGTGCGACTGCTGCCGGACGGATGGACCGTGGTCACCAAGGATCACTCGCTGTCGGCGCAGTGGGAACACACGGTGTTGGTCACCCAGAGCGGTTTCGAAGTGCTGACGCGCCGCGCAGACGAAAGCCTCTAGCCGCAGTTTCCGGTTCCCGGAATCCGGTACACGGAAAAACAATCCCGGATCAACTGGTAACTGGCACCTGGAAACGGGAAACTGCCGACCATGGGCGCCGAACTCGAACTCGCCGAAGACGAAGCAGCCAGCGTGTTCTCCGCTCGAAAGGTGCGGGCACGTCTGCGCGCCGATGACGGCAAACCGATCGTCGCCTTCCGCAACACGCTCAGCTGGGGTCGCGAACGCCTCCTGAGCCTGTTCCACGAGGGCCAGGCGGCCGAGTCCCTGGTCCGCGCCCGCGCCCACCTCGTGGACGAGGTCCTGCGCGAGGCCTGGCTGCGTCACCTGTCTGCCGGATCACCGGGCATCGCGCTGATCGCGGTGGGCGGCTACGGCCGCGGCGAACTGCTTCCGGCCTCGGACATTGACATCCTGCTGCTGCACGACGGCAGCAGCCTGGAAGGACTGCGCAAGTCGCTCGAGCAGCTGACGGCCTTCTTCTGGGATATCGGCCTGGAATTGGGCAGCAGCGTGCGCTCACTCGACGAGTGCGTGTCCGAGGCTGCCAAGGACATCACGGTCATCACCAACCTGATGGAAGCGCGTTTCCTGACGGGCGACGCATCTCTTTTCGGCGCGATGCAGAAGCGCCTGACGCCCGACAAGGTCTGGCCGGTGGCGGAGTTCTTCCGCGCCAAGCGTGCCGAGCAGCAGGCGCGTTACCGCAAGTACGACGACACCGGCTACAAGCTGGAACCCAATGTCAAGGAATCGCCGGGCGGCCTGCGCGACATCCACACCATCGGCTGGGTGGCCAAACGTCACTTCGGCGCCAGCACGCTCAGCGAACTCCGCGACCACGGCTTCCTGACCAAGCAGGAATGCGACGAGCTCTTCGCCGGCCAGGATTTCCTGTGGCGCGTGCGCTTCGCGCTGCACATGATCACCGGCCGGCGCGAGGACCGGCTGCTGTTCGATCACCAGGTCAAGATCGCCAGCCTGTTCGGCTATGTGAACACCGACGCGCAGCATCCGAACCAGGCGGTCGAGCAGTTCATGCAGCTGTATTACCGCACGATCAAGTCGCTGAGCTGCCTCAACGACATGCTGCTGCAGCTGTTCGAGGAAGCGATCCTGCATCCGCTTCCGGACGCGGCGGTCAAGGTTGTCAACGCGCGCTTCCAGATCCGCAACGGCTACATGGAGGCACGCAGCGACGACGTTTTCCGAAAAGACCCGGAAGCGCTGATCGAGATTTTCTTGTTGATGCAGCAGCATCGCGGGCTCGAAGGGATCCGCGCGCAGACCGTCCGCATGATCCTGCGCGACACGCGGCTGATCAACGACGACGTGCGCAACGACGTGCGTGCCCGCACGCTGTTCATCGAGATGTTTCGCGAACGCCGCGGACTGACGCGCAACCTGCGGCGTATGAACCGCTATGGCGTGCTCGGCCGCTACCTGCCGGCGTTCGGAAAAGTTGTCGGGCTGATGCAGTACGACCTGTTCCATACCCTGACAGTCGACGAGCACACGCTCTACGTGGTCCGGAACCTGCGGCGCTTTGCGATGGATCGATTCCGTCACGAGATGCCATTCTGCAGCGAGCGGATGGACAAGATCGCCAAGCAGGAGCTCATCTATCTCGCCGGGTTCTTCCACGACATGGCCAAGGGCCGTGGCGGTGACCACTCCGACATCGGGGCGTCCGAATCCCGCCAGTTCTGCCTCGATCACGGCTTGTCGCACACGGACGCCGAACTCGTCGCCTGGCTGGTCAAGAACCACCTCGTGATGTCGCTGACCGCGCAACGTGCCGACATCACGGATCCGCAGGTCATCGGCGATTTCACGCGCAAGGTCGGTGACCGCGTCCATCTCGATTACCTGTTCCTGATGACCGTGGCGGACATCCGCGCCACCAATCCGGCGCTGTGGAATTCCTGGCGCGAGTCGCTGCTGCTCGACTTGTACAAGGCCACCAGCCGCACGCTCGAACGTGGCGTCGAGAATCCGCTTCGCCAGGAAGAGATGGTCGTCGAAACGCAGGCCGAGGCGATGCCGCTGCTCGCTGCCCAGGGCGTCGACGCCGCCACCGCCGACGAGGCCTGGGCCCGGTTCGGCGACGAATATTTCCTGCGGCACTCCGCCGAGGAGCTCGCCTGGCACTTGCCCGCGATCCTCACTGCGAAGGAAGAGGATCTGCCCCTCGTGCTTGTTGACACCGTCGGCGGCCGCGGCACCACGGTCTTCGTCTACATGCGCGATCGCGATCACCTGTTCGCGCTGTCCACCGGCGTGCTCGCACGGCTCGGCCTGACCATTCTCGACGCCCGCATCCATACCTCGGCCGACGGCTTCGTGCTCGACTCCTACGTCGTCATGGAAGGCGATGGCACGCCGATCCAGAGCCCCCACCGGCTCGAGGAAATCCGCGACCAGCTGCGAAAAGTGCTGGCAGACCCGGCGATCTCGCGCATCGAAATCAATCGCCGCATTCCGCACCGGCTCAAGCACTTCAACACGCCGACCACGATCTATGTCAGCCAGGACGAGGCGCGCGCGCGCACCGTGCTCGAACTGGTCACCGCAGACCAGCCGGGCTTGCTGTCGATGATCGGCCGCGCGTTCCACAAGCGCGGCATCCTGCTCGACGCCGCCAAGATCGCCACCATCGGCGAGCGCGCGGAGGACGTGTTCTTCATCACTGATTCGGAACATCGCCCGATCACGGACGAGGGCACGCTCGAAGATCTGCGCGAAGTGCTGACCCGCACGCTGGATCGCAGCGAGGCGTAGGAATTACTTTCAATCGGGGCTGACGCCCCGTCCCAGACAAATCATGAACGAACTTCAGAACACCTTGGACGCCGCGTGGGAAAACCGCGCCACCCTCGATCGCGACGACGCCACCGTGCGCAAGGCGGTGCTCGATGCCATCGAGCAGCTGGATTCGGGCAAGGCGCGCGTCGCCGAGCCTACGGCGGAAGGCTGGAAGGTCAATCAGTGGCTGAAGAAGGCCGTGTTGCTGTACTTCCGCCTGCACGACAACGCGCCCATCGGCATGGGGCAACTCGGCGGCTGGGACAAGGTGCCGCTCAAGTTCGACGGCTGGACTGCGGAGCGCTTTGCGCAGCAAAACGCGCGTGTCGTGCCGCCTGCTGCGGTGCGCAAAGGCGCCTACATCGCGCCGGGCGCGATCCTGATGCCCAGCTACGTGAACATCGGCGCTTACGTGGGTAGCGGCACGATGGTTGACACCTGGGCCACCGTGGGCTCCTGCGCACAGATCGGTGCCAACGTGCATCTTTCGGGCGGCGTCGGCATCGGCGGCGTGCTGGAGCCGATCCAGGCGGGCCCGGTCGTGATCGAGGACGGCTGCTTCATCGGGGCACGTTCCGAGGTGGTGGAAGGCGTCGTCGTCGAGAAGGGTTCGGTGATCTCGATGGGCGTGTTCATCGGCCAGTCGACACCGATCTACGATCGCGAGTCGGGCGAGATCAGTTACGGCCGCGTCCCCGCGTACAGCGTGGTCGTCGCCGGCTCGCTTCCGAAGGATGGCGGCCGCTACAACCTCAACTGCGCCGTCATCGTGAAGCGCGTCGACGAGAAGACGCGCGGCAAGGTCGGCATCAACGAACTGCTGCGCGATCTCTGAAATTCGTCTCTGCGTCGTGAGTACCGAGCCGCCCCAAGACGTCCTGGACCTGGCCAGCGCGCTGATCGCGCAGCGGTCCAACACCCCCGATGATGCCGGCTGCTGCGAGATCATCGCCTCGCGCCTTCGTCCGATGGGATTCAACATCGAGTACGTCGACGCGGGCGGCGTGACCAATCTCTGGGCTACCCGCGGAAGCGGGCGTCCGCTCACGATCCTCGCCGGGCACACCGACGTCGTCCCCGCCGGCCCGCTCGATCAATGGACGTCGGATCCCTTCCGGCCTGCCATCCGTGACGGCGTGCTATACGGCCGTGGCGCAGCCGACATGAAATCGGGCCTCGCTGCAATGGTCTGCGCCGTGCAGCGGCTGCTCGCCACCGGCGACTTTCCCGGCACCCTCGCCTTCCTGGTGACCAGCGACGAGGAAGGCATGGCCACGCACGGCACGCAGCACGCGGTGCGGGTTCTGCAGGCACGCGGCTTGATTCCCGACTACGCGATCGTGGGCGAGGCCTCGTCCAACGAGCGTCTGGGCGATCGTATCGTGGTCGGCCGCCGCGGCTCCTTGGGATGCAATCTCAAGGTGATCGGCCGGCAGGGCCACGTGGCCTATCCGCGCAAGGGCGACAACCCCGTACACCGGCTCGCGCCGGCCCTGGCCGAACTGGTGGCAACCCGCTGGGACGAGGGGAACGCGCACTTTCCGCCCACGTCCTTCCAGATCTCAAACTTCCACTCCGGCACCGGCGCGGCGAACGTGATACCGGGGCAGGCCGAAGCCGTCTTCAATTTTCGCTACTCGACGGAGTCGAGCGCCGATGACCTCAAGACGCGGGTGCACGCCGTTCTCGATCGCTGGTGCCCGTCCTACGAGGCGGACTGGTGGCACACCGGCCAGCCTTTCCTGACGCGCACGGGTCGCCTGATCGAGGCCGCGCGCAGCGCGGTCGCGCACGTCGCGGGCATCGCCAAGCCTGAATTGTTCACCGGCGGCGGCACCTCGGACGCGCGTTTCCTCGCGCCCTGGGGCGCCGAGGTGGTCGAGATCGGGCCGATCAACGACAGCATCCACAAGATCGACGAGCACGTCCGGGTCGCCGATCTCGAGCCGCTGTCGCGCATCTACGAGATCACCCTGCGCCGGCTCGCGACACCCTGAGCGACATGAGTGCGTTCGAGCCAGCGGCCGGTACGGCGGCGTTTTCTCCGTCGGTGGGGCTGGGCAACGCCAGCCTGCAATCCACCCTGGCGAGCAAGCGGCCGGTGCTGCGGCGGTGGCAGAAGCGCGGCGTGGATCTCAACGAGAAGTCCGTGCATCACGTGCTCGACTGTGGCGACGGCGTGCGACTCACGGGCCTGCAGACGCCGGCGCCGACGCCCGCGTCGCGCGGCCTGGTCGTGCTGATCCATGGCTGGGAGGGTTCCCACGATTCGAGCTACCTGTACTCGATGGCCGCGTGCCTGCATGTCGAAGGCTACGCCACGTTCCGCCTGAACCTGCGAGACCACGGCGGCACGCACGAGTTGAACGAGGGAATGTTCCACTCCGCCCGCATGGACGAGGTGTTCGGTGCAATCACCGCGGCCCGCGGGCTTGAACCCGTGGGTCCGCTGTACGTGATCGGCTTCTCGCTCGGCGGCAATTTCTCCCTACGGGTCGGCCTGCAGGGACCGGCGCGCGGCGTGCATCCGCGCCTGGCCATCGGCATCTCGCCGTCGATCAACCCAGGCTCGACCTTGCAGGGCATCGACGGCGGCCCCGCCCTGTTCCGCTGGTACTTCCTCGACAAGTGGCGGCGCACGCTAGAAGCCAAGCGGCGTGCCTGGCCGCGCTACGACTTCAGCGCCTACCGCCAACTCAAGAGTTTCGTCGAGGTGACGCGTCGATTCGTCGCCGACTTCACCGAGTTCCCCAGCTACGAGGACTACCTGGCTCAGTACACGCTGACGCCGGCCCTGCTCATCGATGGCCCCTCCCCGCTGGCCATCATCACCTCGCGCGACGACAGCGTGATCCCGATCCGCGACTTCGAGGGGCTGGGTGCGCGCGGATCGGTGATCTCCCATGATGTGACCGATCGCGGCGGCCACTGCGGCTTCATCGAGAACTGGCGCTTGGACTCCTGGGCCGAGCGCCGGGTCGTCGCGCTCTTGCGCGACGCCTGAGGGGCAAGATCAGGTCTTCGAACCGGACATCGCGCGCCGGGGCGATGCTGCCTTGCCCTTGGGCCGCACGTACAACACCAGGCTATGGCCGACAATCTCGTAGCCTTGCTTCTCGGCCATCTGGTGCTGCAGCCGCTCGATGTCCTCGTTGACGAACTCCACGACCTTGCCGGACTCGATGTCCACCATGTGATCGTGGTGCTCGCCGCGGTCGAGTTCGAATACCGCGTGCCCATCCTCGAAGTGGTGCCGCTTGACCAGCCCCGCCTGCTCGAACTGCGTCAGCACCCGATAGACGGTGGCCAAGCCGATGTCCTCGTCGTGCTTGATCAATTCCTTGTAGATGTCTTCCGCCGACAGGTGGCGCGTGGCGCTGTTCTCCAGGATTTCCAGGATTTTCAGGCGCGGCAGAGTGACTTTGAGGCCGGCATTTCGCAGGTCGGTGGATTCCACGATGGAACCTTGGGCAGGAATAAGGGTTTATTATCCGCCACCCCCCGCTCAACTCAACCCGAATGCGCGTCTTTCTGCTATCCCTGTTGCTGCTCGGCCTGAGCGCTTGCTCGATCATCTACAAGCTGCCCACCCGCCAGGGCAACGTGATCGAGCAGCGTGACCTCGACAAGCTGAAGCCCGGCATGAGCCGAGACCAGGTCAAGTTCGTGATGGGCACTCCGCTGGCTGCCACGCCCTTCCGCGCCGATCGCTGGGACTACGTGGGCTATTACAAATCGCCACGCGGCGAAGTCACACAGCGCACGGTGACGGCCTTCTTCGACGGTGACCAGCTGACGCGCCTAGAAGGCGCTGAGGCCAAGCCGGCCGTCGGCGCGCTGTCCAAGCCGGACGCCTCCGCAGTGATCAAGCAGGACGCGCTCGACCGCGCCAACGCGGAGCGCAGCGCGCAGGAGAACGACCCCGACGTGATCGTCAACCCGGACTCGCGTCGCCCTTGACGCGCTGCGCCGCCCGACGGCGCCGGCTCGCCTTTGGGTCCGCCAGCAACTCGCGGTAGATCTCGATCCGGTCCGCCTCGCAGGCGAGGTCGGTCAACGCGGCCAGCCGACCGAACACACCGACCCGGGTCGCGGCCCCGTCGTCGAGCACCCATTGAAGACCCGCCTCGCGAATCGCCTGTCCCAGCGTGGTTCCAGGATCCAGCTGCAGTCGCCTGAGAAGCGGTTCGCCCGCGTCCGTCACGAACACGACCTCGACGCCGAAACGCGTCAGGCCCACAGACCTGCGAACCAGTCCAGCAGCCCCAGGCCGTGCAGCAGCACCACGACCAGGCCCAGCCGCGCCGGGTAGCGCAGCGCGAACCTCCAGGCGCCATGCAGGAAGCGCTCGCGCGGCCCCCACACCGCCAGGCTCAGTTCACGCGGCAGCACACGGGCCACGTACACGCAGACCAGAAGCCCGCCGACGGGGACGATCACGAAGCTCGTCAGGAACTGCATCCACTCGAAGAAATTCTGGCCGAACAGCTTCAGTTCCGCCGTGATTCCGAACGACAGCACGGTGCCGATGCCCAGGAACCACACGAGCACCGCCGCGCCCATCGCGGCGAACACGCGCGTTTGACGGTAACGCTCCATCAGGTAGCGGGTGACCGGCTCGAGCAGCGTGGCGGCCGCGAGCAAGGTCACGAGGAACAGGATCAGGTAAAACAGGACCGCCAGCCAGATGCCCGCAGGCGAGTCCGGCAGGGCCTCGGGAAAGCTCTGGAAGATCAGGGTCAGGCCGCTGGTGGGCTGCATCTTGGCCTGGAACAGCAGCGCCAGCAGGCCCGTCCCGGCCGCGATGCCGAAGACGCTATCGGCCATGATCACCCATAGCCCCATCCGCACCAGCGGCACACTCGCTGGCAGGTAGCCGCCCAGGGTCATCATCACGCCCAGCCCTAGGCCCAGGGTGAAGAACGCCTGGTAGATCGCCTCCACCACGCCGCGCCAGCCGAGCTTGGAGTAGTCGGGCGTCAGGATCGCGCTGAGGGCCTCGGCGGGCGCGCCAACCCAGAACGCCAGCAGCGCGAAGATCAGCGTCAGCACGAACACGGCAGGCAGCATGCGTCGCGCTGCACGCTCGATACCGTCGCGAAAGCCGTAACTGACCGTGATGGTCACCACCACCATGAACAGTGTGTGCCAGGCCAGGCTGCGCTCGGGGTCGCGTGCCAGCTTCAGGAAGATGCGCGAGGCCTCGCTCGAATCTCGGTCTGCCAGGAACCCCCCGGCCCCTCGGAACAGGTATCCCAGGCTCCAGCCCGCGATCACGCTGTAGTACGAAAGGATCATCACCGCGCCGATCACGGCCAGCCGCCCCAGCCATCGCCACGCACGGCTGGCCTGAGAGGTCTGCGACAGCCTTGCGAAACCGGCGCCCAATTCGTCGCGCATCCAGCGTCCCAAAGCCCATTCCGCGACCAGGATGGGCAGGCCGACGAGCAGCAGGCTGGCGACGTATACGGACAGGAAGGCCAGTCCGCCGTACTCGCTCATCAGGTAGGGCACGCGGGCGCTGTTGCCGATTCCAAGCGCGGATCCGCAGGCGACGGCCAGAAACGCCGGTTGGCTCGACCAATAGCCGAAGCTGCTCTCGCGGATCTGCATGCCGCGAGTTTAGGGCCAGTCGCCGCGGATCGAATCAGCGGGCGCCGATCCCGCCTCAGGCCCCGAGGGCCAGGCCCGCCATCCCCAGCAGCGCCGGCTGCGGGTGCAGGATGCGGCGCAGGGGCACCGTCGCGAGGTCCGCCGCGAACGGCGCCTTGTCCTCGAAGCCCGCGCGGAACGCGTTCGGATCGAGCGCATCGCCCAGACCCGCGACGACACCGCCGATGAGCGAAACGCCGCCCCAGGCACCAAGGCTCAGCACAAGGTTTCCAGCGGCCCGGCCGAGCCAAGTCGAGAATGCGAGCAGGGTCGTGAGCGCCTTGGGATCGCCGGCCCGCCAGCGCACGAGCAGCGTCTCGACCTCCGCGAAGCACTCGCCCGCGATCGCCTCGTGCAGGCGCAGCAGGCCGCTGCCGCACAGCACGCGCTCCACCGACACCCGCCCCTGCGAGGCCAGGCGCGCACACCACTCGAATTCGTCAGCCGTGACGGGCGCAAGGTCCGCGTGACCCGCCTCCGTGTCGAGCGTCTCCCCGTTCTCGGTCAGCAGCGAAGCCCCGAGACCCGTGCCGACGCCCAGCACAAGCTGGCGCCCTCCGACGTGCGGAAGCGGCACTCCGAAAGCCTGCACCTCGGTGGCATCAAGATGCGGCAAGGCTGCGGCCACCGCCGCGAGATCGTTGACGAGCCAAGCGCGGCCGCTGCTCGTGACGGTCGCGAGCGAGTCGCGGTCCAGCACCAGCGGGGTGTTGGTCAACGCAACCCAGCGACGGTCTCGGGTCGCGTTCACCCGTCCCGCGGCCGCGACCGCGACGGCCGCGGGGCGACCGCAGCCCGCCTGCGAAAGATAGTCCCGGGCCAGTGCCTCGAAGTCCGCGGGCGGCGTCGGCATGACGCGCAGGTGCTCGAGGACGACGCGTCCGGCAACACGACGGCCGAGCGCCAGGCGACAGTTCGTCCCGCCGACGTCGGCGACGAGCACGCGCGATTCGGTAATGGTTTCCATGCTTCCAAACCTAGCACTCCGCTCCCGCGACGCAACCCGGCCGTGCCCGCTCCGTATAATTCCGGTGATGAGCGAGCCCAAGCAGAACGGCAACAAGAAAAAGAAGGCCGAGCCTGAGGACGAGAAGCGCACCATCGCTCTCAACCGGCGTGCGCGGCACGAGTACTTCATCGAGGAAACCTTCGAAGCGGGTCTGGTCCTGATGGGGTGGGAGGTCAAGAGCCTGCGCGACGGGCGCGCCCAGGTGGCCGAGGCCTACGTGGTGATCCGCAAGCGTGAGGCCTTTCTGATCGGCGCCCACTTCACGCCGCTGAAACAGGCCTCCACGCACGTCAATCCCGATGCCACGCGGACGCGCAAGCTGCTGTTGCACGAACGCCAGCTCGCCGTGCTGATCGGCAAGGTCGAGCGCGCCGGCTTCACGATCGTGCCGCTGGACCTGCACTGGACGCGCGGCCGCGCCAAGCTCCAGATCGGCCTGGCCAAGGGCAAGAAGCAGCACGACAAGCGTGCTGACGTGAAGGCCAAGGACTGGCAGCGCGAAAAAGGCAGGATCATGCGGGATCGCGGCGGCTGAGCAGGTTCGTCTCTCCGGGGAACCTCCGGCCGGCGTGATAGTCTTACTCCTGCATACGGGGCTGATCTGGGCTCGACGGTGATCGGAATCCCGGAGTGCATGCCGAGTTGCATAGCCACTCGTTAAACGCCGTGCAAAAAAGCTAGTTGCGAACGACGCAAACTACGCCCTCGCCGCTTAACCGGTGAGCGGATGACCAGGTGGTGTTGATGCCCCTGAATCATCCGTCGACTCTCATCAACTAAGCTCGAAGCGCGCCCTTCGCCTAGAGACGAAAACCCCAAGGGGATAGGCGTCAGCGATCCCTGTCTGTCGGGGAGTTGACGATGAAAACAAAAGACAGACTAAGCATGTAGGTCTTCGGCGTGGATGGTTGTCGGACGCGGGTTCGATTCCCGCCAGCTCCACCAATTGAGGCTCCAAGAGGGGCCACGGAAGCACACTAAGCCCACGGAAACGTGGGTTTTTTCTTGCCCGTAGCTCCATTGGCGTCCATTGGCGTCCGTTGACAGACACAGCTTGGTGGGGGCAACTTTGGGGGCAAGAGGCACACCCGCCCAGCCAGTTGCCCCCAATGCCGCCACTCACCGATACCGAGATCAAGAAGGCCAAGCCTCGCGACAAGGCCTACAAGCTCAGCGACGAAAAGGGCCTGTATCTGGAGATCGCACCCAGCGGCGGCAAGTGGTGGCGGTTCAAGTACCGCATCGCCAGCAAGGAGAAACGCCTGTCACTTGGCGTCTACCCCGACACCAGCCTCAAGCTGGCTCGAAAGAAGCTCGACGACGCCCGCGAGCTCCTGGCGGAAGGCATCGATCCCAGCGACCACAGGAAGACCACCAAGGCTGCCGAGAGCGATGCGGCGGCGAACTCGTTTGAGGCGATCGCCTTGGAGTGGCTGACCAAGAACGCGGCAGCCTGGACAGAGGACCACGGAGAGAAGATCCGGCGCCGACTGCAGCGCGACCTCTTTCCCTGGATCGGGAAGCAGCCGGTCGGCGAAATCACCCCCGGCGATCTGCTGTCCACGCTTCAGCGAATCGAGAAGCGCGGCCGGATCGAAACGGCCCACCGCGCGCTGCAGAACTGCAGCCAAGTGTTCCGCTACGCCGTCGCCACCGCGCGGGCCAAATCAGACCCGTCTCGCGACCTGCGCGGCGCCCTGCCCCCGGTCAAGCCCAAACACCACGCCAGCATCACCGACGCCAAGGGTGTGGCAGCCCTGCTGCGCGACATGGCCGACTACCAAGGCAGCTTTGTCACGGCATCGGCCCTACGCCTGGCCCCCCTGCTCTTCGTGCGCCCCGGAGAACTGAGACACGCCGAATGGAGCGAGATCGACCTAGAGGTGGCTGAGTGGCGCATCCCTGCTCCCAAGATGAAGGCGCGGGTCCAGCACATCGTTCCCCTCGCAACCCAAGCGGTGGAGGTCTTCAAGGAACTGCAGGCACTCACCGGGCGAGGTCGGTTCGTCTTCCCCGGGGTTAGATCGTCGCAGCGGCCGATGAGCGAGAACACCGTCAACGCTGCCCTGCGACGCATGGGCTACGAGAAAACGCAGATGACTGGCCACGGGTTCCGCAGCATCGCCAGCACGATGCTCAACGAGCAGGGATGGCATCGCGACGCGATCGAACGCCAGCTAGCGCACGGGGAACGAGACAGCGTCCGCGCCGCCTACAACTACGCTGAGCACCTGCCCGAACGCCGTCGGATGATGCAGGCGTGGGCGGACTACCTCGAAGGCCTGCAGCGCGGCAAAGTCGTGCACGGCGACTTCGGACAGAACAAAACCGCCGCCTGACGGCCTCAGGCAAAGCGGCGCGACGGGGTGCTAGTGACACCCCGACACGCCTGACCACGAAGCACTACTCGGAGTACGACATGGCTAAAGCGAAGGATAGTCTGGCATCAAGGATGGAGGCGGCCTGCAGGAGGTCTCCGAAAGCTCTGGCCTGTGTGGCACGCTGTGGGCGTTTTCGAACGCGCTGGAAGCAGCGCATGCGGCCTTGGAAGAGGCTCACGCCCTTATTGACGATCGCGCGGGGGCCGCCTCATGAACGCAAGCATCGAGCAGGTCGAAGAAGCTCTGAATCAGGCTCAGATCACGCTTGAGAGCATCAGGTACACGGCGGACATGCTCGCGGATGCGCTCGCGTTGCCAGAGGGCCCTATAGCGAATGGCCTCAAACATCTCGCTGAGGTTGCCAGCGGACAAATCTCCCAGGCTATGAGCGTCATGAAAAATGGCCTCCGAACGGAGGTCGCGTCATGACGGAATCGACCAAAGTTGCGCGGCTCTTCGTCGTTCGCCCCGGCAATTCCCGGCTCGCCACAGCTTGGGGCGAACGCGGCGGATCAGAGTGGCAGGATCTGGGCGACCGCGGGGAGTGCACGTTCGTGATCATCGGTCGTGAAACCGATGATCAGGAATGCCACAAGTTGGCGAAGCGCTACGGACTCGATGCGGGCGGCCTAATGGCTTTCCGCGACTGCGATCGACCAGGCACCTTCGAGGTGGAATCACGAGGACCGTTCCAATGAGCCCAAAATGGCAGTTCGCGACTGAAGCTGATTCGATGAACGCGTTGGCGGTGGCTTGCGCAGGCTCACCCGAGCGCATCGGATCCGGCCGCGCCCTGATCGATGCAGAGGCGTGTCAGTACGCAGATGAGGTACTACCAAGCGACAAGGTGCTGGCCGACTTCGGTTCGAGAAATGTCCATACGGGCGGATCTCTCTACCTGGTCGAAGCAATCGAGAATGCCCAAGTGACTTGGTGCGGCTGCTGCAGAATGATTCGAGTGCCACAAGGCATCGCTATCGACCAAGACGGGCGAGGAGGCTGGACCACGGTGTCGAGCCTCGACGATATTGGCTGGCGCATTGCTGGTCGCGTTGAGTCCGTTCTCCGGCCTCGCTGCCTCATCCCGCTGCAGATGGCTGCAGTGACCTTAAGCCACGCCTAGCCCGACGGGCGAACGGCCGGACACCTTCGCCGGCCTGGCGTGGCCCTTCTCGAGGGGGGCTGAAAGGTGCGTGCTGTGGCTTCTAGACGGCTACAAGCGGTATCCGACGTCCCGCCCGAGTTGGTCGACCGGTGGGAGAGCGCATTCGATACCGTCAACACCTCCGCCCACGCACGATTGCGCCGAAGGCTTCTGACAGACCCTCAGATGCGCGGCGTATGGAAAAGTCTTCGTCGGGCGGCGGCTGCGCTGAGATGCAACGTCGAGGGAACTACTTCCTCGGCCGGCGAGGTAAGCGATCTCATCGAATTTGTGAAGGAGATTGAAGTCATCGAACGAGCTGTCCGGAAACGTCCCATCAGGTCTAAGGCGCAGGAGGTGACGGCAGTGGAGGAAGTCGTTCATGCCAGCCTTCGACTCCAAGCTGCTCTGAAGGAAGCCGCGATGGATGGCTCGGTATTTCAACTATTCTCCGATGAGCAATCAGAAGAACTCTGCAGCGATATTCTCGACCGGACCACAGCCTCCGTCCGAAACGCGTTGAGCACGTGGTGGTGCGGGACCAACGCTGGGGATCGTCAACGGTTCTTGGAGAAGCGCTACAAAGGTTCGCCGAATATGAACGCGGTATTGGCGGCGTTGACTGAGGCGGCTCGCGAGAACGCCGAATCGCTGAGAAGGATTCGATGGCCCATCGACAAGATTGGAACGAAGTCGGCGCCGCGCGTGCAACAGATCGTCTTCGCTCGGCTCCTTGCGGCAGAGATCCAGCGGCGGTTTGGGTGCGCCCTTCCCGACGTCGTTTCGAAAATCACATCGACGGTGATCGGGGGCGAGGTCACCAAAGGCGACATCGAAAGTTGGCTACGCGGAGCATGGGCCAACAAAAGCGCAGAAATGAGACGCGGTTTGTACGCTGATTAGGCAGTCGCAGAAAGCGAAAGTCTCTCCACCGCCACTAGCGCCTTAGTGGTTCCACCGGAGAGCATTTATGTCCACGCCCAATATTGATCGAATCCTTCGCCTGCCGCAGGTCGAGGCCGCAACTGGCTACAAGCGCAGCCACATCTACAACCTCGAGGCACGGGGTCAATTTCCAAAAAGACTGGCACTCGGTGCGCGGTCGGTCGGTTGGAAAGAGTCTGCGATCGCAGCGTGGCTGAATTCTCGCCAGCCGAAGGCCGCTTGAGATGAATACCTCAAACGAAAAAGGGGCCCTGGCAGGCCCCTTGGTACGGCACTTCTCGCCCGCCGATTCTAACTCGCTTCGAGCGCCCGCGGCGAAAAACATCCTCCGTGACGCAATCATTGCCGCGGGAGTCGAAGCGTATGCGGGCGTGGCAATTCTGTCCGCTGCGGAGTCCTACGCCAAAGCGCGTGTGCGGGACGAGTTCGCTGCCTTCCGTGCTGAACTCGACAGTCCGGCGGTGCAAGCGTGAGCCCTCCCGACCAGTCTTTTATCGTCGACGTCCCGAAGAACGCGAAGGAGTGCTATCGCATTCAGATCGGCGAGTACAAAGGGTTTACGTATGCGGACGTGAGGATCTGGTACGGCGAGGCTGACGCACGCAAGCCGAGTGGGAAAGGGGTAGCCATTCGACCAGACGCGCTGCCCGCAGTGATTAAAGCTCTCGAGGAAGCGCAGCGCCGGCTTCAGGAGTCGGGCCGATGACCACCGAAGATTTTGCTCAGGCGCTGATGGCCATACCGTCAAACGTGGGGCGAGACGTATGGGTGCAAGCAGGCATGGCCGCCAAGGCTGCAGGGCTCAGCGAGGATGACTTCCTGCAGTGGTCGGAGACCGCCGACACCTTCAACGCGAACGATGCGAGATCTGTGTGGCGCAGCTTCCGCGGTGACGGCCTTTCTGCCGGGAGCCTGGTGCATCTGGCTAAGCAGCACGGCTGGGAGCCGCCGAAGACCTCCTTCACCCCCCACGAACTTTGGGACGCGGGGCGACCTGCAACTCATGCTCATCCGTATGTGGCGAAAAAACGCGGCTCGCCTGACGGTTTGAAAGTCCTGCCTAGTGACCACCCTTTACGGATAAAAGGCACCGACTGTGGAGGAGCGCTCCTCGTGCCCGTCCGTGACCTTGATGGCACCCTTCGCACACTGCAGGTGATCGGAGCCCAGAAGCTTAATCTGGCCGGTCATAGGTTCGAGGACGGTCTGTTCGTCGTCGGGACGATTGCCCTGGGAACGACGATCTACGTCTGCGAGGGAATCGGCACGGCCTGGGCCTGTTGGCGAGCCACGGGGCAGCCGTCGATCGTGACGTTTGGTGTCGGCCGATTCCGCCGAGTCGTGATGGCGATGCTCCGTAAGCACTCAGCCGAGACGCTCGTACTTGTTCCTGATCGAGGGGTCGAGCTTCAAGTGTCGCGGGTTGCGAGCGACCTCGGGACGCGCATTGTTCGACTTCCAGCGACGATGCCGGAGAAATCTGACGCCGCCGACCTGGCTGCTGAGCAGGGCGACGATGTCTTGAGCCAGCTCCTCGGATCAACGTCAGGACCGGGCTGCGGTAAACGAGAAGAGGGCGATAACACCTCGGGGGCAACGGGCGGGGAAGATTCGCAGGATTCGCGACATTCGCAGCCTGCGCCGGAACCGCTTCGCCGTCCTGTGCCTCCGGCCGACCCCTATCCCATGGCGGAACTCGGAGAGGTTCTTGGGGCTGCAGCCAAGACCTTGCACCGTGTGATCCGGGCTCCTGACGCCATCTGCGCCTCGTCGGTACTCGCGGCTGCGTCGTTGGCCGCCCAAGGCTTGGCAGACGTGGAGAACGACGGTCGTGTGCATCCCTTGAGCCTCTGGCACTTCACCGTTGCTGACTCGGGTGAACGCAAGTCGGCGACGGATATGGAGGCGATGCGTGCTGCGCGAGACTTCGAGAAGTCCATAGCGGTCGAGTACACCGGTGCAGCTGCTGTCCATGCTTCCGCAATGGAAGAGTGGGAAGCACGCCGAGAAAGTGCGAAGTTGGCGGCGAAGAAGCGTAACGGCGAAGGGCTCGCCGCCGCGCTGCAAGACATCGGTCCGTCTCCTGCTGCGCCTCTGGTGCCCAAGGTCGTAGTGGGAGACTTCACGGCAGAAGGGCTCGCGAAGCTTCTTGCGGTGGGGCGACCTAGTGTCGGCGCATTCACGGATGAAGCCGCCCTGGTGATCGGCGGCCATGGGATGTCCAAGGAAGCAGTGATGCGCACGGCCGCAACCCTTTCGAAGCTGTGGGATCGCGGTGACCTCGATCGGGTGCGGGCAGGCGATGGAGCCGTGAAGCTCTACGGTAGGCGTCTCGCACTGCACTTGATGGCTCAGCCGGTGATCGCCGAGGCGGCCTTCTCGAACTCGATTCTGGCGGGCCAGGGCTTTCTCGCCCGTTGCCTGGTGTCATGGCCAACGAGCACGGCAGGTACTCGCGCCTACGTCTGTGAGGATCTGACACGGGACGCATCAATGCTTCGACTCGTCAACGTGCTGCATCGAACGCACTCGCTCGAGCTGCCGGTGAGCGCAGACGATCTGCAGGAGCTTCGCCCGCGCCGGCTCCGACTTTCGCCGGATGCACAGACGACCTGGCGCAACCTCCACAACGGCATAGAGAAGGAGATGGCCCCGAAGGGTCGGTTCGCGAGCGTGAAGCCCTGGGCGAGCAAGACGCCCGAACAATGCCTCCGGATCGCTGGAGTCCTGACGATCATCGAGGACCCCGACGCCATGTCTATCGAGACTTCGACACTAGAGCGTGCTGCCGAGATCGCCCTCTGGCATCTGGGGGAATCGGCTAGAGTTGTTGGCACTGCCGAGATCTCGCCCTGCGTTATTGACGCTGAAGCGCTGCTCGGTTGGGCGCACGAATCCGGGCGACAGTTGTTGCATTCGGGTGCCGCTCTTCGCCTGGGTCCTCCGCGCATCAGAGAACGTTCTCGGTTCGACGTGGCAATGCAGGAGCTCGAGAAGGCGGGCTGGGCAAGCCGAGTTCCCGAAGGCGCTTATCTGGACGGCGCCAATCGACGCCACGTCTGGTCGATCGTCCCACTGAGCGAAGGGCACTGACGTGGGTCGACTTCTAGACGGGCTACTGCGGAATTCTGAGATCGCTGCAGCTGCGAATCCCGCGAAAGTTGCGAATCCGCATCCCGCTGAGGCCAAAGATTCGCAGGAATCGCGGGATTCGCAGCACAACCGAATGGATATGGTGACGGGGCTATGCCGATGCCTCACCGTCTGGCGGACGGTCGCAGGCCGTTTCATTGTCGCTGGTTCAGAGCATGACCTTGGGGCGACCGGATCGACCTTCGTTGCGAGCGGTAAGCGAGAGGGATGTTCGGAGTGCAGCTCGCTAAGTGAAGCCGACTGAACGCAGAGCGGCCTGGCGCCATTGAAGAGGAATGAACGATGTCTGATTCAACAGAACCGAAACAGAGCCGCGAGCACCTGTTCAAGCCGGGGCAGTCCGGTAATCCCAAAGGCAGGCCCCCAGGCTCCGGGCTGAGCGCTCAGCTCAGGGCATCTATTGCTGAAGACCTGCCCGAGATCCTACGAGCGCTCGCGACAAACGCGAAAGCGGGAGACGCATCTGCCGCGCGAGTATTGCTGGACAAGGTGCTCCCGTCTCTTCGGGCCGAAGCGTCACCCGTCGAGGTTTGCGGCATGTCCTCGGGAAGCCTTACGGAGCGGGCAGAAGCTGCTGTGTCAGCCGTCGGGAGAGGCGAGCTCTCGCCGGATTCCGCGGCTTCGATCTTGACGTCCTTGGCCAGTCTGGCGCGCATCAAGGAGAGCGAGGAGTTCGAAGCGCGTCTCCGTGCGTTAGAGGAACGACTGGGAGAGAAACGATGAGCCGCCTCGACGCCAGGATCGCTCGATGCGAAACGCTCTCGCCCGCAGTTACCGCCGTGCCGAGATTCATGATCCTTGCTGTGCAGCCTTCTGCTATGGGCCCCCACACGACCGCGGCACGAAGGCCCGGCGGACCCTCCATTGAGCGACGCTTAGACGAGACGGAGGGAGCATTCCTCGCTCGGGCGGAATCGGAGCTATGGGGACCCGACTTCTAAGGTAGATGGGTGTAGATCGGAGCCGAGTGATGGAAGCGGAGCGGCGCGCGGGGGAGCTGCTCAAAGAGATGGCAACCCGGGGGAGCGGGCTGTCTCAGGCGCGAACCCGCATGAGAGGTCGTCGCCGGCAATCATCGCGTTTCCGCTGCACGCGCGATTGGCTGGACGACGATCGATGCATTCGTCATTGGCGATGATCTGAAAGCGGAGCTTGTCGAGATTGACGAGAACATGTGCCGGGCGGAACTGAGCCCGGCGCAGCGGGCGGCGACCATTCAGCGGCGCAAGGAAATCTGGGACGCGCTCCACCCGGAACAGGTTGTATCTGTAAATGTAAAAACTGCCGGTGCAACAATTTGTCCCACCGGTCGGAAGGTTGAGTCAATCAGGAATAGTGGGACAATTCGTCCCACTATTCCGGCCCGCGGTCGCGGGCGTCCAGAAGAATTCGCGACCGACACGGCCAAGGTCGCCGATGCCAAGGCAGGGCCTCAAGCCTTAGAGGCAAACCCGTTTGAGATCAGTCATCCGGCTCACAGAGTAGAGGAGCACTGAAATGGCTGATGGATTCAAAAGCGGTGGAAGACGGAAGGGATCGCTCAACCGTCGAACCGTCGAGGCGTCGGTAAAGTTGGACGCGCTCGGATGCGACCCCCTGGAGGGCGCGGCCCGCATTGCTATGGATGAAAGCATCCCGATCGAGGTTCGAGGACGCATGTACGCGGAGCTGGCGGTCTACATGTACCCCAAGCGACGGGCGATCGACTTCAAGGACCTGAGCCCGCAGAGGCCGTCGCTCGAGATGTCCGACGCGGAACTGACTGCGATTCTTAGCTCGGAAGGCGCAAAGGCCTGACGCGTGTCTACCCCCGGAATTCAATGCCCCGTGCTACTGAAAGCGGGCGGACGTTCGTGAATCGAACCGGTGACGCCCGTATATGCGCTGCCGCACAGAGCGGGCAGTGGCACTAGTGGCAGGGTCAAAGAAGATTTCATGTAACTCGTTCAGAACGCTTCCAGTCAACAGACCTGTTCGGATTTCTCGATCACGAACGCGCTTTGCAGGATCATTCGGACAGTGAGGGCCAAGCCAATTGTCCTTGAGGATTTAGCGTATGAGTAAAACTCACGAGAAACTGCCCCCCTCCAATCACGTTAGATTCCGCAAATGCCCAACCGGCATCAAAGGCCTTGACGAAATCACAGAGGGCGGAATTCCTGACAATAGAATCACCTTGTTGTGTGGAAGCACCGGCACTGGGAAAACACTTTTGGGAATTGATTTCTTGATCAACGGTGCGACTCTTTACAACGAGACTGGAATCTTCATGTCGTTCGAAGAGACAGAAGATGAGCTCTATAAAGACGTAGCCTCTCTCAGTCTCGATCTGAATGGACTTGTTAAACAAAAGAAGATATTCATCGAATATGTGCTTTTGGAGCGCAGAGATATTCAAGGGGCGGGAGAGTTCAATCTTGAAGGGCTGTTTGTTCGTCTGGAAAATGCCATTGATTCGATTGGCGCCAAACGCGTCGTTTTGGATTCTATTGAATCGTTGTTTGCGGGCGTTACCGATGCCGGCGTTCTTCGCCTGGAGATAAAAAGACTATTCAGATGGCTGAAGGACAAAGGCGTCACCGCACTCATTACTGGCGAACTGAGGCAGGGTTCTTACACCCGCCATGGCCTGGAAGAATATATTTCTGACTGCATACTTCTTGTGGACAACCGGGTAAGGGAACAGATTTCCACTCGCCGAATTCGCATAATCAAGTATCGAGGGTCAAATCACGGAACGAATGAATACCCCTTCGTCATTGATAGAGGCGGACTCTCAGTAATTCCCATTACTTCTGCTGGACTCGATCAACCTGGCACGTCCGAGAGAGTGGCGACTGGAATTCCATCCCTGGACAAAATGTTTCAGGGAGGTGGGTATACCAGAGGAAGTACGATCCTCGCATCAGGCACCGCAGGTACTGGAAAAACGAGTCTCGGGGCTGCATTTGCAGTACAAACCTGCAAACGCGGAGAGCGGTGTCTTTTCCTGTCTTATGAAGAATCGTCAGGGCAACTCGTTCAAAACATGCGTTCCATTGGATTTGATTTAAATCCGTTGATTAAAAAAGGACTTTTGAAGATTGTCTCTACGAGACCTTCGTTTTTCGGATTAGAAATGCATTTGCTCGATTTATACAAGACGATTGCAGAATTCAAACCAAAATGTGTCGTCATAGATCCCCTGACAAGTCTCATTGGTCAGGGCAATCAACTTGAAATCCAATCAATGCTGACTCGCTTGATTGACGCTTTAAAGTCTCAAGGCATAACCGGTTTCTTTACGAGTCTTGTTTCTTCAACTGCGCAAAATGACTCGAGCGGAGAAATCGGCGTGTCGTCGCTCATTGATACTTGGATCGTGGTAAGAGAACTGGAAGAGAATGAGGGGAAAAGACGAATTCGTGGAATTTATATCGTGAAATCTCGTGGCATGGGCCACTCCAGTGACGTCCACAAATTGATATTGAGTGATGATGGAATGAAGCTGGTGTCGATGGATTCCGATGCTACCGCGGGAGGCAATCAGAAAAAACGGATTGGGAAAAGCATTTCTCAGAGTTCATAAACTCCAATCGAGAAAAGTTTTCTTCTAGGTAAGCTGGCTATGAAACCCACCGCTCCAAACTACATCGTAGGCATCGGCGGATCGGCTGGAGCGCTTAACGCATATAAGACGCTCCTGCAAAACTTGCCATCGAACTCAGGTATGGCCTTTGTCATTGTTTCTCACATCAACCCCGCCGCCGAAAGTCAGTTGGCACAAATTCTCGCACGTCACACAAAAATGCCTGTAAGTGTGGCGTCGGAATCGATGGCGATCCACGCGAATCATGTCTATGTAATTCCGGCAAACTCGGATCTAAAGGTTGAGAAGCATTTCTTCAAGGTCATCACCCCTCGCATCGGGAGAAACCAGCAAATAGATGTTTTCTTTGCTTCTTTAGCCGAGGCCATGGGCGCGAATGCGATCGGCATTATCTTCTCTGGTTACGATGGCGACGGCACCAAGGGATGCATGCACATCAAGGCAAAGGGGGGAACGATTTTTTCTCAGGATAAATCAGCCGAAGTAGGCGACATGCCCATGAGTGCGCAGGATGCAAACTGTGTTGATTTCGTTCTTCCGCCGGAAGAAATTTCGTATCAACTTACCAAGATTTCTGCACGCTTCCTGCAAGACAATCCTTAGGGAACGGCCCGAAAAGCAAGACCCCCTATTGAGGATTCCCTGAACCCGACGATGGAGACAGACCGGAAAGGGCTGCCAGATTCCGGTCGGCCAACTCTGGCGACGATCTGCTTTAGGTCCAGGTGCGACCGCTCGATTCGGAGGGTTTTTCTGCAGGCTTGGGTTCACGTTTGAACTGCAACCGATTATGCGGCATGGCGCATCTCCACTGGCGTGAAGTATTGGAGCCGTTTCCGGGGCTTGATGTTGAGTTCTCTGGCGACGAAGTTACAGCGAGCCTGAGTGATCCTCGCCATGCTCACCCGCTTGGGCAGATACTGGCGGATCAGGCCGTTGGTGTTCTCGCAGGTGCCGCGCT
>JBKJPX010000005.1:0-4978 GCA_046594215.1 Panacagrimonas sp. | reverse complement strand
AAGGAATAGCGGTAGACGTGCGAGGGAAAGTCGCAGTGCAGGCCCGGGTAGTGGTTCTCGCGCCAGGTGCCGCCCACCGCGTCGCTTTTTTCGAGGATCACGAAATCGCGCACGCCTGCGTTCTTGAGGCGGATTCCCATCAGGACGCAGCCATGCCTGCGCCGATGACCACAACGCGCAGGTTGCCGATGCTGCCCTTCGAAGATCCTTCCATCGCGTGCTCCAAGGCTGATCTCGACGCGGCGGGCCTTGCCCGGATTTGCGACCGGCCATCTTCGTCGGTGCGTGCGGAAAATCCCTTGTACCAACTGGCTACGATGCGGCTCGTCGCGGTCGAACAGGACGGCTTGGCGGGGGCGCGCGCCGATCCCGTCGCGCTAACATCGATCGACGAAAACAAGAAAGGCAGGGAATCGCATGAACGAGGGGCCCACGAATACCGCGGTCATCAAGGCGCTCGCCTATTCGGGTGTCGGCCTCGTACTGGCGCTGCTGCTGACGCAGGGATGGCTGATGCGCTTCATCCCGCCGCCGTCGCCGTCGCTGAGCCCCGAGCAACTCGCGCAGATCTTCATCGATCGCAAGTTCGGCATTCGCCTGGGCTCGCTGATCCAGTGCATCTGCTACACCTTCTACGGCACCTGGGGCATCTCGATCGCGATGTTCATCCGCAAGATGGAACGCGGCCTGCCGGTGCTGACCTACGCATCGATCGCCAACATCGGCGGCGGCTATGTGTTCTTCCTGCTGATGCCGATCACCTGGGCCGCGCTGGCCTATCGCCCGGAAATCATGGATCCGAAGTTCCTGCAGATCATGAACGACTGGGTCTGGTTCATCTTCCTGCTGAGCTGGCCGCCGTTCGCGATCTTCATGATCCTCATCGCCGTCGCGATCTTCTGCGACCACAATGTGCCGACGATCTTTCCGCGCTGGGTGGCGTTCTACAACCTGTGGAGCGCGATCCTGATCTTCCCGGCGGGCCTGATCGAATTCTTCAAGGACGGACCCTTCGCGTACACGGGCGCGATCTCGTTCTGGTTCGTCTACGTGGTGTTCTTCGGCTGGATGGTGGTGATGACCGTGGTCACGGTGAAGGCGGCCGACGTGGAGAAACTGCGCGGCGCGGCCTGAGCCGGGCGGCCGGTCAGCGTCTCGTCTTGTCTTGTCCCGAATCGGTCGACGCGTGCGGACGACGAACGCGGCCGAAACCTTGCCCGCGCGCCACCTGCCGGGCGAGGCCGGCATCTGGGTGCTGATCGGTGGCGATCTCGTGTTGTTCTCGCTGTTCTTCGTCCTGCTGCTGGTTTACCGCTGGGACGACCCCGCGCTGTTCGCGAGTTCGCGTGCCCAGCTCAGCCAGGGCTTCGGCCTGCTCAACACCGTGCTCATGCTGTCGAGTTCCTGGTTTGTGGCCACCGCGGTGCGCGCGGCCCGCAGCCAGGCCGATCCTGCACTGCCTTCGCGCCTGTTCGGGGTCGCGCTGGTGTGCGGCCTGGCCTTCATCGTCGTGAAGTACTTCGAATACAGCGCCAAGCTGGCCGTCGGCATCACGCCTACGACCAACACGTTCTTCATGTTCTATTACGTGTACACGGGCATCCACCTCGTGCACATCGTGATCGGCTCGGGAATTCTCATCGCGCTGAGGCAGTACTCCCGCACGGGAAACTTCACGACGAACAAGATGCAGCACATCGAGAGCGGGGCGAGCTTCTGGCATCTCGTCGACATGCTGTGGATCGTGCTGTTCGCGTTGCTGTACCTCGTGGCCTGAGCGAGCGATCCCATGTCCGAACTGTTCCGCACGCGCATCACCGCGGTCTGGATCCTGCTTGTCGGCGCGACGCTGTTCTCCTGGACGGTCGGGCATGGCCTCGGGTTTTCCGATGCACGGATGGCGGGTTCCGCGATCCTCGTCGTCACGTTCGCGAAAGTGCGCTTCGTGATGCTGGACTTCATGGAGATGCGGCACGCGCCGCGCGGGCTGCGCATCGCGGCAGAGGCCTGGGTCGTGGCGATTGCGATCGTGCTGCTGGTGTTGTTCCTTCACCGCGCGTAGCGCGGACGAAGTCCAGGACAGTTGTTCCCGCTCTCCCGATGCAGCTTCACCGCATGGGGAGGGTTGGGGTGAGGGGCGGCTTTTGGGCGCTGCGACTGCTGCAGCGCTCGAAACAGCGGACCTCGCTTGAGAAGCAAACGCAGTCGCTAACGTCGACCCCTCACCCCGGCCCTCTCCCCGCTATCGCGGGGAGAGGGGGAAAGGCTCACGCGGGCACGCACTTCGCCCATCCGCGCACCTCGTCCACGAACGAGGCCGGCTGCTCGAAGGCAGCGAAATGCCCGCCCTTCTTCGGCTCGTTCCAGTACACCAGCTTGGACATGCAGCGTTCGGCCCAGCTTCGCGGCGCGCGGTAGATCTCCTTCGGAAAGATGCTGCACCCCACGGGAAGATCCAGCTTCACGGCGTAGAAACCGTTCTTGTAGCTCTCCCAGTACAGGCGCCCCGAGGACGCGCCGGTGTTCGTGAGCCAGTACAGCGTGATGACGTCGAGCATCTGGTCGTAGCTCAGTGCCTTCAGCGGGTCGCCGTCGCAGTCGGTCCAGCGCCAGAATTTCTCGAAGATCCACATCGCCTGGCCGGCCGGCGAATCGGCGAGTCCGTAGGCCAGGGTCTGCGGTCGCGTGGACTGCTGGTGCGAGTAGCCCGAGTCCCACTCGGCATAGTCCTGCATCGCGGCGAGCATCGCGCCTTCGTCCGGCGTGAAGGGAGGCTTCGGGTCGCGCGGCATCACGAGCGGCATGTTCACGTGGATGCCCTGCAGCCCGGCGGGACGCAACGCGCCCAGTGCGGTGGTGACGGCCGCGCCCCAGTCGCCGCCCTGCGCGATGTACTCGCGATAGCCGAGCTGCGTCATGAGTTCGGCCCAGGCCTGCGCGATCTTCGGAATCGACCAACCCCTGCGCGCCGGCTGCCCGGAGAACCCGAAGCCGGGCAGGGCGGGAATCACGAGGTGGAAGGCATCTTCCGCGCGGCCGCCGTGCGCGGTGGGATCGGTCAGCGGGCCGATGACCTTCATGAACTCGAGCACGGCCCCCGGCCAGCCGTGCGTGAGCAGCAGCGGACGGGCGTCGGCGTGCTTCGAGCGCACGTGCAGGAACCAGATCGACAGGCCATCGATCTGCGTCGTGAACTGCTCGTATCGATTGAGCTCGCCCTCGCAGCGCCGCCAGTCATAGCGCGTGGTCCAGTACTCGACCAGCGACTGCGCGGCCTTCAGCGGCACGCCCTGGGTCCAGTCGTCCACCGTCTCGCGCTCGGGCCAACGTGTGCGGCGCAGCCGCTGTTGAAGATCGTCCAGGTCGGACTGCGGAATCGATACGCGGTACGGCTTGATCGCGGAAGTCATCGGGTTCGGGAGGCGGTTTGTTCGGTCGAGAGTCGAGACGTTCATCCATTCCGTGCACACGATCAAGCCCTGCGTGACCGTGGCGCGCACTTCCCGTTCATGCCGAGTAGCGACTCCGCGTACTCGTGGCCTCGCGGCGCTTCAGCCCGCCGGCAACACCTTCCGCGCGATCAGGTGCTTCAGCCAGTGCCGGAACATGTCGTCCGTGTCGATCATCTGCGTGAAGCCCGCCCGCCGCAGCTTGATCGCGCTGATGAAAGCGGGTGGCGGCGTCTGCGTGGCGCCGGTGGCGAAGCAGAAGTCTGCGCAGAAGTGGGACTCGCCCAACAACTCCGGCAGCGAAACCGGTCGCAGGCCGTTCTTCGCGACGACGCGATCCCAGGTCGCCCGCTTCGACGGCAGCCAGGTTTTCAGCTCCATCGGCCGGTCCGGCGCCGCGGGGACGCCCAGCGTCTTCGCGATGGAGGGCCAGAGGTTGCGCCACTCGAACACGTCGCCGTTGGTGACGTTGAAATGTTCGCCACGCGCCTGCGGGGACTGCGCGGCCCAGACCAGCACGTCGGCGACCAGGCGCGCATCCGAGGCCTCCCAGACGAACGAAGGGCCGCCCGGAAATCCGAAGGGCTCGCCGTCCTCGCAGCAGATCGCTGCGTACGCGCCCAGCACCGGTGCAAGGTTCATCGCCGCGCCGTAGGCCGAGCCCACCACCATCTGCGGTCGCAGGATCGTGTAGCCGAAGTCGCCGGCCACCGCCTTCTCCTTGAGGTAGTCCTCCTGCAGCCAGTAGAAGTTGGGATGCGGATCGCGGGGACTGCGTTCGCGCGCCGGAATGTCCATCGGGTGCAGGTGCAGGCCGTAGGCCTTGGTGCCCTGCATGATGCTGACGTGCTGCAGCTTCCCCTTCGAAGACGTCAGCGGGTCCAGCACGTGCCGCAGCATGTCCAGGTTGAGCTGCATCTGCGCCGGATCGCTCCAGCCCTCGACGAGGCCCGGCTTCTCGGACAGTGCGGCGAATACGACGTGGGTCACCACGCCCGCGAGATCCGACAGTGCGTTGCGGCTGGCGACGGGATCGAACAGGTCGACGCACAGGTGGCGGAAGGGGCGAGGGTGATCCACCTCGGGCACGCGTCGCGACAGCGCGATCACGTTCCAGCCTTCGCGCAGGAAGGACTCGGCGGCCGATGTGCCGACGACGCCGCTGGCGCCAACGATCAGGACGGTGGAGGGCATGGGATTCGGTGCTCTTGTGGTTCGGTGAGGACTCCGGATTCGTTCTCATGCTGGAACCCGCGTGGCGTCGACGTCTTGCGCGGACCGGCAGCAGCAACAGGAACGATGGCGGCGACGCCGTGGGCCGGAACTCCGGCCCAGGCATTCGGATCAGTTCGACCCTCGGTCCCAGGTTCGCCGCGGGGGACTCCTGAAGCTCCTTTTCTTCGTAACATGCAGGAGGAACACCTGAGCCAGGCAGAGAGAACATGACCCCTCTATTCCAAGTCACACACTGCTTTCGCATCGGTCACAGCGGATGCGTACTCGCGCCGGGTGTCTCGGCGCAGACGGGC
>JBKJPX010000111.1:0-34524 GCA_046594215.1 Panacagrimonas sp. | reverse complement strand
CGGTGACGCGGCTCGAGCAGGTGCGCCAGATCGAGAACCAGTACTTCAGCCAGGCCAACGACCCGAAGATGTACGACGCCTACCTTACGCAGGGCGCTCTGATGAAGCTCGGCGCGGCCTGACGCCGAGCCAGGATGAACCCGGCCGCCGGCTCAGGCTCGCGGGGTCGGAAGGCCGCGGAGTCGCTCTGCCACACGCTGCTGCTGTTCCGAGGCCGACGCGACTTCCATGTGGGATTCGGGAGGAAGCACGGCGACGACAACGTGCCCGGTCGGAAGGTCGCGCGCCACCCGCAGGGCGGCTGCGAAGACTTCGCTACCCGCCAGTTCGAGCTGCGCGTACTGGCGTTCGGCACAGAATTGCGTGATGAAGCGGGCGGTCTCCTCGGCAATGCGCTGATATTCGACCCGTCCGGTCGTGCGCAGCAGACGGTGTTCGCGCGGAAACAGCATTCCCACCGAAGCAGGGCGATCGGACTCGATGCAGAGCAGCCGTGTATCGGCAGAATCCAGGAAGGTTTCCATCAGGCCGATGGTGTTCAATCCGTCTTCCCGGTTCATGATCAGGACGTCGGCGGCCCGGCCGAGCGACTCGAACATCTGTAGGCGCAGGTTACGACCGAGCAGCGCTGCGAGATCCGTCACGATCGTCGGGTAGGGCGGAGGGCCGGCCGCCGCCGGCGAGACGTACATCGAACCGGGGTTGCGCAGGGCATCGCGCAAAGCCTGCAATTGGGTCGTGCCGGCCAGGCCCGTTTCCGACTCCTCGACCGTGTGCAGCGTGAGCTGCGAGCCCATCAGGCGCTCGAGCGCACCGGCGTGGTGGGACTGCTCGACGCTGCTCAGGTGCAGGTCGCAGCCAATGCCCAGCTTCTGTGCGGTCTGCGCCACCAGCAGCGCGTGCCGCGAGCGCATCCCGCCGGCCACCACCCGCTCGTAGCCCACACGTCGCGCCATCAGCACCTGCCCCACCGCCACCAGCGCTGCGCTTTCGTCGGCCGGCCGACGGCGCTCGTCCCTGAACAGGATCTGCGCCCCGCCCAGGTACTGCGTCAGGCGTTCGGCGGGTACCAGGCCCGCGTGCGGTGAAATCGAGTCTCCGGCAAGCGTCGCCAGCTGGCGCCAGAACATGCTGTCGCGTCGAAGTTCGGCGTAACTCCGGTCCAGGTGCTCACGAAGATCGCGCAGGGCTGCAGGGTCGACGTCCTCGTAGAAACGGCGCGATGGGCTGCGCGCCGCTTGCAGGGGGATGACATTGGAGTGAGGCGCTTGGGAGTGAGGCGCTTGCCCCGCGTGGTCCGGGTAGAGACCGGTTTCAGGGGCGATCTGCCGACCCATACGCGCGATCTCGGCCCAATTCTCGTCCGGTGTTCCGTGCAGGGATCGGAGGTAGTCGTGCGTGTGCTCCACGAAGGCATCGCGCTTGCCGGAAGTGAAATACAGCTCCAGCAGGCGGAAGCGCAGGTCGCGGCGCTTCGGGTTCTTGCCCAGTTCCGCAATGAGGAGACTCGCGACTTCCGCGTAGAAATCGCGGCCGACCTCTTCGTCCGCCTCCGCCGTCCGCCCCGATGCCGGGCGCGCCTTCGCGGGAGCCGCCGCGACCGCGGCCTGCGGGGTCGGCGTCATTGCGCTTGTCGGCCGCGGCGCCCGGGGACGTCGCGCCAACACTCCGCGCAGCATCCACATCAGCGCCCCCAGCAGGGCGACGATGATCACCATGAGCAGCGGCATGCTCGGTCCGCCGACGCTCGCGGATGGCCTGGTCTCGTCGATTCGCGCCGGTGCTTTTGCCCCCGCCCCCCCCGACGCAGTGTTCACGTAGCGCTGGGCGACGAGGCGCTGCTCCGCCAGGCTGGGCGGTGTCGACAGCCGGTAGCTCAGCATCAATGGGCCCGGCCACGGAGCGGGCGGGGCCCCGGGCGGGGCCTCGGGCGGAGCCGATGGCGGTATTGCCGCGTCGGCAGGCGCGGTGACGGGCGCATCGGATGAGCCCGCGGTCGCCGCCGGTAGTGCAGCGACGCCGTCCCGCGCCAGGGCGTCGAGATCCGGAACGCGCAGTCGGCTGCCCGCGCGCAGGCGGTCGGGGTTGTCGATGAAAGCGTCCCGATTGCTGCGGTACAGGGCGTCGGTCATCAGCGGCAGCGCGATCGCGTGATCGCCGCGCAGCGCCTGCGCCAGTTCGCCCAAGGTGTCGCCTCGAACGACTCTCACCTCCTGGCCGAAGCTGCGGCGATCCATGACCGTCTCCGCCGGGCGGCGGACCGGGGGTCGCGTCACGCGGCGCCTGGAGGTCAACGCCGCGGCGTCGGGAGGTTCGCAAGCCGCGGACGCGACGCCCGCGAGTGGGGGGTCGACCAGCACGTCGTAGCGACGCCGGGTGATCACGCCAGCCGCCGAACGCAGGGCCAGGCGCAGCTCGAGCATCGGTTCCTGCACGAGCTGCTCGTTGCAGATGCGCAGCGTCGGTCGACCGTCACGGTCCGTTAGCAGGATCCGGAAGGGGGAGCTCAGCCAGGCCTCGCCGTTCACGGCTCCCAGAGACGGGCGGGCCCGCACCGAGACCTCCAGGCCGTCGGTCGACTCGCCAGGTTCCAGCGAGAGCGGGAAATCGAGACGCAGCGGCTGGCCCAGCCTTGGAGTTCCTTGCAGGTCGCCTGGGGTCAGGGCTTGCGCCAGGCCCACGACGCCGCCTGCGGTGACCGTCGTCAGCGCCGCCAGCAGCGCCAACCGGAAGCGTCGTGCGTTCGCACGACGGATGGATCGCCCTCGCGGGGGCCTTCGCTCGGACATGTTGATCGCTCCCTGAGCGGCCCCGAGCCGCTCGCAGCCAGTTTGCGCCCTTGGAAGCCGCTATGGAATGCCATGGCCGTTGGAAAAAACTGCCCCCCGGGCGGTGCGCGGGTCGAGTGCCGGATCGTTTCCACCGATGTCCAAGGAGGCGGAATTGAACGAGGGCGTGCTGTATCAGGGGGCAAGCTTGGTCGCACGCGCCGGAGGTGGAGACGCTCGATATCGCGAAGCAGCCCGTCTCGTTCTGCGCGCGGCAGCCGCCGCAATCCGGACGAAAGTCCGGGGCGCGTGAAATGCGCTGCGTGGAAAGGCCGGCCGAGCCCGGGCCACCCGATGTCAGCGCAGCGCCAGCAAGGTCACCACGGACGCGTTGCCCTGCATACCCGCCGCACCGCCACCCATGGTCTCGACCATGCCGATCTTCGCGTTCGGGACCTGGTGCGCGCCGGCCGCGCCGCGAAGCTGCCAGACGATTTCCGCGATCTGCGCGGTGCCCGTGGCGCCCAGCGGGTGGCCGCGCGACAGCAGGCCGCCGCTCGGATTCACGGGCTGCCTGCCGCCTCGGCGCGTGTGGCCGCTCGGCGAGAGCGACGCGCCTTCGCCGACCTTGCACAGGTCCAGGGCTTCGAGCGTCAGGATCTCGCCGATCGTGAAGGAGTCGTGCACTTCCAGCACGTCGATCTCGGAGGGCTTGATGCCGCACTGCGCATACGCAGCCTTCGCGGCGCGACGCACCGGGCCCTCACCCCAGAAATCCTTCGAGCGGTGATCCCAGAGCTGGCCCGAGGCCATCGCGGAAGCGAGCACGCGTACTTCACCGGGCCGGCCCTTCGATCGTCCGAGCACCACGGCCGCGGAGCCGTCGCTGATGGGACAGCACTGCAGGAAAGTGAGCGGCTCGGCGATCATCTTCGCGGACATCACCTCGTCGAGCGTGGGCGCGCTGCCTTTGAGCTGCGCGCGCGGGTTGTGCGTACCGTTGCTCTTGTTCTTCACCGCGACGTCCGCGAACTGCTCGGGCCTGGCGCCGAACTGGGACATGTACCGCTGCGCCTGCAGGGCGTACAGCCCTGGCAGCGGCAGGCCCGCGCGTCCTTCGCAGTCCGTCGCCTCCGGCACGATCGCGCCGCGCGTGAACAGCGAAGACAGGTGTTCGATGCCGAACACCAGGACGCAGGAATAACGGCCCAGCGCCACGGCCTCGCAGGCCTCGTGGTAGGCGGCGGTGCCGCTGGCACAAGCGGCCTCGATCGTGATGACGGGCACGCCGCCGATGCCGATGCCCCGCAGCGTTCGCGTCGCGACCCCCGGCGGACCGAACACGCTGCCCACGAACACCGCCTCGATCTCGCCGGTCTCGGCGCCCGAGTCCTGCATCGCTTCGAGGATGGCTTCCCAGGCGAGCGACTCGACGCGACGGTCGGGAAAGCGGCCGTAGTGCGAGCTGCCCACGCCGCGGATCACGACTTCCTTTCGATCGCTCACGAGCGCGCCTCCACTGCGACGAGCAGGTCGCCTTCTTCACCACCGACGATGCGAATGCGCGCGCCGGCTTTTTCAATGCGGGGTTCCTGCAGGTGCGCGATCACGCGCGGACCGTCGTCGAGATCGACGTAGGCCATCGCATAAGGCGGCGTCCACCTGCCGACCGGAATGTGCACGAGCGTCGAGGCCCACACGGTTCCACCCGGTCCGAACTCCGCGGGCTGCTGATCGCGGCCCTGGCAGACCGGGCACCAGGGCGCCGGCGGTGCGCTGGGATAGCTGCAGGACGCGCAGCGTGCGCCGAGGACCTTGTCGCCTCGCACGACGGGACGCGGATCCGCGATGAACGCGCCGCCCATCACTTCACCCGCGCGTCGCTTGCTTCGAGAAGCCGTCATGCCGCGCTCCTGCCCAGGCTGATCGAAAAGTCCGCGTTCTCGAATTCGATGTGATTGCCCATCGGTTGCCCCATGAGTTTCTCGATCAGCGCCACCGGCCCGCTCTTGTTGCCGCGGATCACGTAGTCGCGCTTCGGCGGACCGGCCGCGCGCATCGCCGAGATCTCCTTCTCCGGCACCAGCAGGCGCAGGATCAGCTCGTCGTCCGAGACGTTGCCGCCGAAGTCCTTGCGCAGTTCTTCGATCGAGGGCTGCGGCGGCGTCCAATTCTTGAAGTCCTTCGCGCGCGGCGTGGAGAGGATGCGGTCCTTCGCGTTCTGGTCCAGCGGCGCCACGGGCTTGCCGTAGTGGCCGAGCACATAAGTGATGATCTCGTCCGGCGCGAACTTGTAGCGTTCCCCCGGCGTCATGAGGTTCATCACGGCCTGTGTGCCGATCAGCTGCGAGAACGGGGTTGCCATCACCGGGTAGCCAAGTTCCCGGCGGATCGTCGCGATCTCTTCGAGGATCGCCGGCAGGCTGGTCTCGATACCGCGGTCCTTGAGCTGGTTCTTCAAGGTGCCGGTCATGCCGCCCGGCAGCTGGTGCTCGTAGTGGAACAGGTCGTACTCGGCGGGTTGTCCTATTACGAGGCCTTCCTGCTCGGCGATAGCCTTGAGCTTGGCCGACACGCGTTCGACGACCGCGAGGTCGACCTTCGAATTCCAGCCCTTGGCGGCGATGTTGCGCAGCATCGCCTCGGTGGACGGATGCGCCACGCCGTTGGCCAGCGGCCGGCTCGCGGTGTGAATCGTGTCCGCGCCCTGCTCGAGGCCTTCGATGTAGTTGAGCGGCGCGAGGCCCGTGTTGTTGTGGAAATGCAGCTCGAGTCGCTTCTTGCCGATGGCCTTCTTGACGACTTTGCACAGGCTGCGCGTGCGATCGGGCGTCAGCACGCCGCTGGCGTCCTCGATCTCGATGCCGTCCACGTCCAGCGCGGCGAGCTCCTTCGCGCGCTCGGCGTAGTACGCGTCGGTGTGGTACGGGCTCGAGGAAAACAGCATCGTCGGCACCGCTTCGCAGCCGACGCTCTTGGCAACTTTGGCGAGCCGCGAGATCTTGTCGACGTTGAAAAGGCCGTCGTAGATCCAGAACGAGCGGATGCCGTTGGCGGCGAGCCGCCGGATCCACAGGTCCATCACCGCGTCGGGCGTGAGGTTGAACGTCACGATGCCATTGGAGCGCGTGCCCGCGCGCAGCTTGGTTTTCGGCATCGCGGCCGAGAGCAGCCGCAGGTTTTCCCAGGGATCTTCCTTGCAGTGACGCACCTGGATCTCGAACAGCGAACTGCCGGCGATATCGAGCTCGTCGTAGCCTGCGCTGTCGAGGTCCTGGGAGAGTGCCAGGGAGATCGCGGCAGGCATGCGCATGCCCCACCAGCTCTGTTGGCCGTCGCGCAGTGTTTGATCGACGAATCGGATGGTGCGGCTCATGGGTGTGGTTCCTTCGTCGTTCAGCCGTTGGTGGGATCGATGTAGATCAGCGCCTGGTCGAACTCGACGAGGTCACCGTTCGCCACCGCGATCCGAACGACCTTGCCCGCGATGCCGGCCTTCACGTAGTTCATGAGCTTCATGACTTCGAGGATGCACACGTTGTCGTCGGCCGTGACCTGCTGGCCGACGGTCACGAAAGGCGCGGCGCCAGGCTTGGGCGCGGAATAGAAGCTGCCGAGCATCGGTGCCTTCACGGCGATCCAGCGCGGATCGATCGTGACGGCCGGTGCAGCCTGCGGCGTTGGCGCGGAATGCACCGTACCCGGCGCCTCCCGCAACGGGGACGAGGTCCGGGACATTTCGTCCATCGGCGCCGAGCGGCGCCGGACTTCATCCGGGCTACGCGAAGCGAAGTTCTGCGCGCGCCCCGATTTGGAAATGCTCAAGCGGATCCCGCCGCTCTCCAAGGTCAGGTCTTCCCACCCCGACTTCTGAAACAGCTCGAGGACTTCGAGAATCTCTTTTTCGCTCAATGCCATCGCTTTTTCCTGGTGTCCGTCGCCACCGTTTCGCAGCGCGCTCCCTGAGTCCTTGTCGTCGTCATTTCATCTGCGAACGCTTGCGCGCGAGCTCGACATACAGCGGCACCACCGCGCCCCAGGACGCGAAGCGCGGATCGGTCGCACGGCCGGTGCGCGACAGGTGGTAACCCAGCGCGATGATCGCGCTGACCTTGCACAGCGCCAGCGTCTCATACAGGCGGATGTCGCGCGCCGCGCGTCCGGTGACGCGCTGCCATTCCTCGATCACGCGACTACGGGGCCACCAGCCGTCCAGTTCGAAGCCCGCGTTCGCGAACGACACCTCGCCCTGATCATAGAACTGGAACATGTAGCCGAGATCCGTCAGCGGTTCGCCGACGCCCGCCATTTCCCAGTCCAGCAATGCCTGCATCTCGGAACCCTTCCACAGGCAGTTGCCCTGCTTGGGGTCGCCATGTACGGGCGTCATCGGGCCGGACGATGCCGGCGGCTTGGCGAGCAGGGCTTCGAGCAGGTCGATGAGATTCTTCTCGGTCTCGGCCTGCACCGCGACGTCACGCCAGTGCGCGATTTCCTGTTCGACGCTGCGCGATCCCGGCGGCATCAGCGAAGCGGGCAGCGCGTGCAGCGAGGTGACGGCGCCGACCCACTGTGCGCACATCGACGACACGGTGCTCGCGCCAGCCTGCTTCATCCAGTCGGGCGCGACGTGGTCGAAAGCCTCGCCGTCGAGCCGCGCCATGAGGAAGAACGGATCGCCGATCACGGCCGGGTCCGTGCACAGCTCGTACGTCGTCGGCACCGGCGGCCCCTTGGGCGTCTTGCCCACCGCGTCGAGGATCGCGTGCTGCCGCGCCATGTCGTACGGGGGCAGCAGGCCTTCTTCGCTCGGTGGCATGCGCAGGATCCGGTCGAGGCCTTCGACGAGGTAGGTCTCGTTCGAGTGACCGGTCGAAAGCGCGACGACGCGCGTGATCTTCGCGCCGTGCTTCAGGTAGCCGCGCAGGCCCTCCGCCATGCGCTCCAGGTCGCGTGCCATGTCGTTCGCCTCAGATGAACGAGTGCTCGGCCGAAAGCCCGTACTCCGGCCACGCGCCTACCAGCACCGACTCGAAGATGCCGTAGCCCACGGCGTCGCCTTCGCGGATCCGGATCGGGCAGTCGCGAAGCTGGTGGATGCGCTTGAGCGTCGCGAGGTCCTTGGTGTCCTCGATCTTCTCGCCGTCGATGAACGGATCGCCGCGGTACATCCCGTGCTTGTTGCCATCGAGGCCCAGGTACAGGGCGCAGCCGAGATGGAAGCCCGCCTCGCCCGGCACCTCGATCTCCACGGTGCGGTTCTCGCCGTTGAGCATGTCGAAGTGGATCCTGCCGCCGAGCAGTCGACGCGTGCGGTCGTCGTACTTCAGCTCGGGCCGGATTCGCGCAATGCGCTCCTGGCTGCCGTCCTGCAGGTTCCGATAACCGGAGAAGTAGAACGGCTTGTGATCCCGCATCTGCAGGTAGTAGTGGTACTCGTAACGCTCGCCGTTGGGCTTCTCCATGAACATCGGCGACCAGTTGAGCAGGAAGGACATGTTCGCCATCTCCTTCTCGCCCCAGTTGCGCGCCGGCCGCAGGTCCGGGGGCGATGTGCCCACGTCCAGGCGCACGCCCCAGGAGCGGTCGCGGAACGCGATCCAGTCACGCGCTGCGATGTCTTCCTTCTTGCCCTCGATGGAATACCAGCCACGCACCTGGCCGGCCTGGTGGAAGCGCACGATGTCGGACACGGCGCGGTAGCCGCCCTCGTCGTACTGCAGGTGACGGTCCTCGCAGAACGGCGGGTTGAGCGAGGAGAACTCGATCTCGAAGGCGACCGGCTGCGTGCTGTTCTCCTCCAGACGGATGCGCAGCTTGTCGAGCGGCTCGACGACCTCGTAGTGCAGCGGGCCGACGCCGATGCGGTTGGCCTCGGTGGACAGCGCGCGCGATCCGCGCACCGTCCACTGCTGGCGGCCACGCGAGATGCCGCCGAAGCCGTCCATGACATTGCGGTTCTGGTACTTGCCCAGCCCGAAGTCGATCTCCACCGAGCCGTCCTTCTTCGGAATCGCGAACCAGATTTTCTCGGTCCAGCCCAAGTCGGATTCGCCGACGCGGGCGAACAGGTTCGCGGTCTGGTGGTTGAGCATTTCGTCCGCGGGCGACGGACGGCCGAGGTTCGGGGTCATGGTGTTCTCCTCGCTGAAATTGATGACGGCTGCCGCATTGAAAGCGCATTGAAGGCGCGCGCGGCCCCTGCGTCTTTCGAAATCGTGCAAGGCCTGTCGGAATCGCATGAAAAACCAGGTTGGCGATGGAACCGTCGGCCGGGCCGGTTACCGGCATCGCCAAGGGCAGGCGTGCTTCGGCCCCATTCGTCCCGACGAGGCTCGAAGGTATTGCCGACCCGGCGTTCGGAGGTGTAGACACTTGGCATGCCGTCCGTGAAAGCCCCTTCCTCCGCCCGATTTGCGGCCTCGCTGCATTCGATCCGGCGGTCTGTCGGATTCGCACCGGAACTCTCGAGCGAGTCCGCGGGCTGGAAGCAGGTGGCGCTATACGGCTGGCGCGGCGAGTGCCGCGAGGCCGAGTTCGAACCCTTCCAGGAACCGGTGGTTGTCTATCACGTGGGCGGCGCCCCCAGCGTGCCGGTCCGTATCGACCGGCGTTGGGATCGCCGCACGCATCCGGGCCTGGTCACGGTGATCCCGCCGGCGACGCGCATCGGCTGGGACATCCGCGGCGAGGTGCATTCGCGCTCGCTGCACCTGGGAGCGGCCTTCTTTTCCACGCCCGATGGCGAACCGGTCCGGCAACCGGACCTGCGCGTGCGTTGCGGTGTCCGCGATCCGCTGCTGATCTCCGCCATCGTGGCCCTTGAAGCCGAGCTGCGCAGTCCGAGCCAGAACGGCACGCTTTACGCGGACTCGGTGTCGCAATGCATGGCGCTGCACCTGCTGCATGACGGCGAGGAACGCGATCCCCTGCCACGCCGGCGCAACCTGCTGCCGCGCGAACGGCTCGACCGCGTCCTGGAGCGCATCGAAGACAGCATCGAGACCGGCGTCTCGCTGCAGACCCTGGCCGACGAGGCCGCGCTGGGCCGCACCTACTTCGCGGCCGCGTTTCGCCAGGTCACGGGCATGTCTCCGCATCGGTATCTCACGCAGCGGCGCCTCGCCCGGGCGCAGGATCTGCTTCGTGACAACCGGCTGACCCTGGCGCAAGTTGCGCTGCGTTGCGGCTTTTCAAGCCAGGCGCATTTCACCCAGTACTTCCGACGCGATGTGGGCGCGACGCCGCAGTCGTTCCGCCGCGGCCTGGACTGAACCGATCCGGCTCGGCCGCGGACGCCGTGCCCGATATTGCGATCCCCCGGCGCCGCGCCTGCGCGAAATGGCTGCGACGACCAGCGGATGCGCGCAGGTCCAAGCATTCGAATCCGACAGGACGCGACGCCGCTCCGGACCGTGCTGCACCGCACACCCAGCACGAAATACGTACTTGCCGGTCGGCACGCTAATTCCTACTCTGGACCCTGACTCGGGGGTCAACATGAAACGAAGTCAGCCGGCTTCCATGGCAGGGTCCGCAATGAATGCGGCCAGCCCCGTTGCGGGAACGGTGCCGACGATCAGGACGGCCGGCGCCCCCGGCGCCCCCGGCGCCAGGGCCGGCCTCTTCGAATCCCTCAAGAAACCGTGGCTGCTTTCCGTTCCGGACAAATGCGCGCTGGCCTCGTTGCTGGTGCTTTTCCAGGCGGCGCCGCTGGTGGGCTTCGCGCTGTTTTTCAAGGCCCGCCCGGACCTGGTTCCATTCATGGACCAGTCGGCGCTGTTTCGGCTGATCCAGATGCTGGCGCTGATCGTGTGCGCCTTCATGGGCTCCCTGATGCTGAGCCTGCTGGCGCGCAGCCGTCCGCGACTCGTCCCGATCCTGCCGTACCTGTTCTGCCAGATGTTCGCGGTGGGGTTCGCGCTGGTCGCCTACGAGATCGGGCCGTATACGTCCGACGTCCAGGGCGGCGTGCTGCTCACGGGATGCATCGTCGGGCTGCTGCTGTTTGATCGCCACCCGGTGCTGCTGGCAATCGGATCGGCGTTGCTGGTCATCGCCGTCACGACGATTTGCGAGCAGGCCGACCTGATTCCGTACGCGCCGCTGCTGGCGTCCTCGCCGGTTCAGGACCATCACCTCAACGGCCTCTGGGCCGCGAGCCTTGGCGGCACGATCGTCGTGATCGAGGTGATCGCGGCCTCGATCCTCTACTACTTCCTCTATCGCCTGCGGGATCGCGAGGCGGAACTCTCGCAGGTGCGCCAGCTCATCAGCCGCTACGTGCCGGCGCAGGTCGTGGAGATGATTGCGCAGGGGCGTGATGGCGCGGTGGACCAGCACGCGCGCCGCAAGCTGACCTTGTTCTTCTCGGACATCGTGGGATTCACGGAGGTCGCCGAGCGGCTCGAGCCGGAGGACCTGTCGGTCATCCTCAATGGCTACTTCTCCGAGATGCTGTGCATCGCGCAGCGGTACGACGGCACGGTCGACGAACTCAGCGGTGACGCGATCCTGATCTTCTTCGGCGCACCGCTGGCGACCGACGACGTGGATCACGCCCTGCGTTGCGTGAACATGGCGACGGACATGCAGCGGGCCGTCGTCGCGCTCAACGAGAAGTGGGTGAGCCTGGGCATCGAGGAGCGCCTGAGCGTGCGCATGGGCATCGACACGGGCCTCGTCACCGTCGGCAACTTCGGCACCGAGGGGCGCATGAAGTACGCGGCGGTGGGCAAGCACGTGAACCTCGCGGCGCGACTGCAGGCCTGCTGTACGCCGGGCCGGGTGCTGATCGCGCACTCGACGTGGCTGCTGGTGCGAGACCGGGTGGCCTGCATGCCCAAGGGCGAGATGGAATTGAAGGGGATTCCGCGGCCGGTGATGACATACGAGGTCGGGACGGGCGCGGGCACGCTGCGAGCGGTGCCGTCCACCGCGGACGGGTTGGAAGACGCGTCGCCGCAGGTGCCGATGCCGGGCCCGGCGTTGCGAGCCGGATAACCGTGTGGGGGTCGGCGCGTCGGCAACGGCAATCCGGACGAAGTGTTCGGGATTCGTTTCCTGGTGCAACGAAGTCGTCGCCAGGGATTCCGTCCGGGCTTACAGCGATATTGTTTTTCTAGAGCGCCGCTGCCAGCGCTGACCACGCCGTCGCCAGTCCTTCCCGCATCGCGGGAGCCGCGACGCCGATCAGGGCCCGCGCCCGGGCGTGTACGTCGAGCCCGCGCAGATCGGCAATTCCGTGCTCGGTCACGACGACGTCGGCCGCGTGGCGCGGCAGCGCGACGAGGCCGGAGCCGGACAGGCGCACGACGATGCGGCTGTGCTTGCCGTCGTCGGTTGCGGCGGGCAGGGCGATGATCGAGCGGCCACCTTCGGACAGCGCGGCGCCCGTGACGAACGCAGGAAGTCCGCCGACGCCGGCGACGAGCTTGCCGTTCATGGAGTCCGCGTTGACCTGCCCGAAAAGATCGACCTCGACGCCTGAATTGATCGCAACGAAGCGCGGCAGCGCTGCGATGCGACGCACGTCGTGGGTTTCGCGGACCGGGCGGAAGAAGAACGTGTCGTCCTTCGCGGTCCGCTCGTACAGCGCACGGTCCCCGAGCGCCACGCCGATCGTGACGGCGTCCGTGCCGGCGATGACGCCGCGGTCGATGAGATCGAGCACCGGCGTGGATGCCATGCCGGACCAGACGCGAAGGTTCCGGTGATTCGACAGTCCCGCGAGGATGCCCGCCTGCAGCTTGCCGACGCCGAATTCCAGGGTGTCGCCGTCCCGCACGAGACTGGCCACGAGCGCGCCATGTGCGCGCATCGCGTCGTTGGGCGTGCCGCCGTCGTAAGCAAGGATCTCCCGATCGGCCTCGAACACGGCGTCGAGATCGTCGTAACGAACCATGAACGAACCGCGTGTGTGCGGCATGCGCGGGTTGATGTGGCCGTAGCGCTGCTTGGCTCGCGCCCACACCGCCGGCTGGAAATCGGCGGAAACGCCGAAGCTGCACAGGCCCTGCGCATCGGGAACGCTGAGCTGCGCGAACGCGATGTCCACTGTGGGCGCCAGTGACTCGAGATCGCGGTACACAGCCGGGTAGTCCACCGACAGCAGCTGCGCGCGGCCGTCCGCGAGCCCGGCACGAAGGCCCGGCATCATGAAACAGGAGCGCTGCTTCGCGGCCGGATGCAGGCCCAGGTAGTCGGAACGGTTGATGCCGGGAAAATGCACGCCCAGAAAACGCACGCCGTTGGCGGCCTCGGGCGACTTCTTCAGCGCGTCGTACAGCGCAAGGCTTTCGCCGGACATGCCGGGCACGAACACGGTCATGCCGGGCTTGAATCGGGCGACGACCTGGTCGAGTGACAGAAATTCAGGCATGGCAGAGAGCTCGGGTTCGGCGGCTTCTAGTTTGTCATCCGTGAGCTGCGCACCGGGCGGCAGACCGGGCGGAGACTTTCGTGCGCGGTGCGCACGTCACGCAAGCAGGACCTGCGCGGTACCGACAATCACGCTCGCGCCCGATCCATCGACCGCGTCGAGCGCGAGGACGGCTTGCGCGCCGTCGCGGCTCTCCAGCTTCGCGCGGCAGCGCAGCGACTGGTTCACGGAGACGATTCCGGCGAAGCGCGCGTTGAAACCGCGCAGGCGCCCGGCCGGAAAATTCTCGGTGAGCAGGCGGCCGACCAGGGCCATGCTCAGCATGCCGTGCACGATCACGTCGGGAAATCCGGCCTTGCGTGCGAACTCGGGATCCAGGTGCAGCGGGTTGGTGTCGCCCGAGGCCTCGGCGTATCGCGCCAGCATCTCGCGGTCGATGGGGCCGGTTTCGTATTCGGCGATCAGGTCGCCGATGGCTGCGGCCTTCAAGTCGATGGCGCTCATGCCGCCACCTTCGTCGCCGGATGCCGCACCAGCACGATCTGTCGCGAGCGCCCGGCGAGCTCGTCGTCGTTCGTGCGCGTCACGCTCGACTCGATGACGATGAATTCCATCTGCCCGTTCTTGCGTTCGTAGATCTCGGTGACCGTGCGCTGCACGCGCAGCACGTCGCCAGCGCGGATCGGCGCGAGGTAGTCGAACTGCTGCTCGGCGTGCAGCACGCGCTTGAGCTCCACGCCGAGCGCATCGAGGATGCGGCGCGAACTGTTGTTCTCGCCCTCCACCGCTTTCATGAAGGTGGGCGGCGCAATGGCTGGCGCAGTTTCGCTGCTCATGCCGATGGCGCGCGCGAACTGCGCGATGTGCTCGGCGCTGGCCACGACCTCGAAGGCGGGCAGGGCGTAGCCGATGAAGGCGCGATCGACCGCCATGGCTCGATCAGGCCGCTGCGCGGAAGTAGCGATCCAAGCCGGCCGGCAGCGCGAACAGGTCGGCCTGCGCGGCGTGCTTCGCCTGCGCGTCGGCCGCGCGACGGCGCAGGTCCTCGGAGCCGCGCTGCGTGGCCCAGGTGAACGGGCCACCGGTGTAGGAGGGGAAGGCGCCGCCTGCGACGACGGCCACGTCCGCGAGATCGGTCTGCTCGACCTTGCCCGCATTCCACGCACGCAGCGCGGCCAGCGAGGACGCGAGCAAGCTGTCGTCCTCGTCGAAGCCTGCTGCCTTCGCCTTCGCCTTGGCGGCCTTGACCTGCGGCAGCAGCGCGTCCTCGGACGCGGCGAGCGGGCTGGTCGCGGCCAGCAGGCCGAGCTTGGCCGCCTTCTGCCGGTTGAGGAACAAGCTGCGCACCATGTTGCCGGCCACCGGATCGCGCATCAGCTCCACGAAGATGCGCATCTCGTGTTCGCCGCCCTCGGTCATGGGCAGCGACCAGCCGCCGATCACGCAGCCGAGGATCGCGTTGTAGGCGGGGTAATAGCGCAGCTGGTAGTCGCTGACGCCGACGGCCTTGGCCACCTCGGCGAACGCGGCGTCCTGCTTCGAGAAGTCGTAGGGCTGGGCGTCGAAGCGGGCGCCCGGCTCGTCCCAGGGCGCGCGCGGCTGCGCCATCGAACGCGCGCGGCGCTTGGCGGCTTCGATCAGCTGTTCGGCGGGAACGAGTTCGTGCACCAGGCCCAGCGCAAGCGCCTCGGCAGGGGCGACGGGTTCGCCGGTGAGCAGCATCTGCAGACCCTTGGCGGTGCCCACGAGGCGCGGCAGCCGCTGCGTGCCGCCCGCGCCCGGCAGCAGGCCGAGCTTGACCTCGGGCAGACCGAGCTGGATCGCGGGATCGTCGGCGACGACGCGCGCATGGCAGGCCAGGCACACCTCGAGTCCACCGCCCAGGGCCAGGCCGTTGATCGCGGCGACGAAGGGCTTCGCGCTCAGCTCGAGCTCGCGAAACAGGCGACCGAGTTGTCCGAACAGCTCGTGCAGTTCGGCCGTGCTGGCGTCGCGCGCACGCTGCGTGAACGCCTGGATCATCTCCAGGTCGGCGCCGGCCAGGAACGTGGCCTTGGCCGAGGTCAGCACCACGCCCTTGATCGCGGCGTCGGCCTGCACGCGCTCGACGAGCTGTCCGAGCGAGTCCATCAGGCTGCGCGAGAACACGTTCATCGCGCGGCCGGGCATGTCGATCTTCGCGAGCAGGATGCCGCTGGAGTCGAGTTCGGTCTGGATGTTGGGGTCGGTCATGGATGCAGTTGCCAGTTGCCAGGGGTCAGTTGCCAGGGGCCGGTTTCCTGCGCTTACCGCGCTGGCAACCGGCCACTGAAACTGACCACTCCCTCAGACGAACTTCTTGAAGTCCGGCTTGCGCTTCTCGTTGAAGGCCTTGACGCCTTCCTTCGATTCGTCGCTCTGGTAGTAGCCCTTCACCGCCGCGATGCCCAGATAGCTCAGGCCGCGGATGTTCTCCGAGTCGGCATTGAAAGAACGCTTGGCGATCGCGATCGCGGTGGGCGACAGCGCGTTGATCTCGGCGGCCCAGGCCTCGCACTCGGCGTCCAGCTGGTCGTGCGGGACGACCTTGTTGATCAGGCCCATCGCAAGCGCCTCGTCCGCCTTGTAGCGGCGACACAGGAACCAGATCTCGCGCGCCTTCTTCTCGCCCACGAGGCGGGCGAGGTAGGCGGTGCCGAAGCCAGGGTCCACCGAGCCGACCTTGGGGCCGACCTGGCCGAACTGCGCCTTCTCGGAGGCGATCGTCAGATCGCAGATGGTGCAGAACACGTTGCCGCCGCCGATGGCGAAGCCCTGCACACGCGCGATGACGACCTTGCGGCAGTCGCGGATAGAGCTCTGCAGTTCTTCGATGGGCAGGCCGACGAGGCCGCGCGGGCCGTACAGTCCGTCTTCCGACAGGTGGACCTTCTGGTCGCCGCCGGTGCAGAAGGCCTTGTCGCCCGCGCCGCCGAAGATCACCGCGTTGACCGACTTCTCCTCGTCGGCGCGCTTGAATGCGTCGATCAGTTCCTCGACCGTCTGCGAGCGGAAGGCATTGAACACTTCCGGACGGTTGATCGTGATCCTGACGGCATTGGCGCCGACTTCGTAGGTGATGTCCTTGTAGTTCGACACAGGCGTTTCCTCTCGGGAAGGGGTGGACAGGCGGGTGGGGTCGCGTGAGATAGTAGTGTACCGTACCATATCGCAAACGGGGCGCGCGACGCGCCTCCCAAAACAGGATTTCGGGCCAATGGCAGACGTTCTAAAAGGCAAGGTGGTCATCGTCACGGGCGCCGGGCGCGGAGTGGGGGCGGAAATTGCCAAGCTTGCTGCGCTCGAGGGCGCGCGGGTGGTGGTCAACGACCTCGGGGTGAGCCAGGGCGGCGACGGCGGCAGCCTGGGTCCGGCCGAGGAAGTGGTGCAGGAAATCCGCGCGGCCGGGGGCGAAGCCATCGCCGAAGGCTCCAACGTGGCGAGCTGGGACGGCGCGCACGCGCTCTTCGCCAACGCGATGAAGGCCTACGGCGACGTCGACGCCATCGTCAACAACGCCGGCATCCTGCGCGACACGATCTTCCACAAGATGTCGCAGGAAGAATGGAACGCGGTCATCCAGGTGAACCTCACGGGCTGCTTCAACGTGGCGCGCGCCGCGGCGCCACATTTCAAGGACAAGCAGAAGGGCAGCTTCGTGCACATGACCAGCACGAGCGGCCTGATCGGCAACTTCGGGCAGGCCAACTACGCGGCCGCCAAGATGGGCGTCGCGGCGCTCTCCAAGAGCATCGCGCTCGACATGCAGAAGTTCGGCATCCGGTCCAACGCCATCGCGCCCTTCGCGTACACGCGCATGGTGAGCAGCATCCCGGACACTCCCGAGAACGCCGAGCGCAACCGCGTCAACAAGATGATGACGGCCGACAAGATCGCGCCCTTCGTCGTGGCGCTGTGCAGCGACGGCGCCAGGGACGTGAGCGGCCAGCTGTTCGGCGTGCGTCGCAACGAGATCTACCTGTTCAGCCAGCCGCGACCGATCCGTTCCGTGCACGCGGGCGAGGGCTGGTCGCCGCAGAGCTGCCTCGACCGCGCGCTGCCCGCGCTGCGCGCATCGTTCTTCAAGCTGGACCGGTCGTCGGATGTGTTCACGTGGGAGCCGGTCTGATGGCAGGCAACATCTCAACGCAAAGGCGCAAAGAAAAGCGAAGAGGAGGACGCAGAGTTTTTACTAATCCGACCTTGTGACCGTCTTGCTGGTAACTCTTGTCCTTTGCGTTCTTTCTTTTCCCTTTGCGCCTTTGCGTTAAAGTTTTTGGAGTACGGAAACACATGGAAATCGAACTGTCCGAGCTGCACCGCGAGATCGAGACCTCGGTCCGCAAGGTCACGCAGGAATTCACCGACGAGTACTGGCACGAGTGCGACGAGAACTCGCGCTTCCCCGAGGAGTTCTACCGCGCGATGGCGGATGCCGGCTGGCTGGGCATCACCATGCCCGAGGAACTCGGCGGCGCGGGCCTGGGCGTGACCGAGGCCGCGATCATGATGCACACGGTCGCCAGTGGCGGCGGCGGGCAGGCCGCGGCGTCGAGCATCCACATCAACCTGTTCGGCCCGCACGCGATTGTCGTGCACGGTTCGCCCGAGCAGAAGAAGCGCTGGCTCACGCCGCTGATCAAGGGCGAGGAGAAGGCTTGCTTCGGCGTCACCGAGCCCGACGCCGGCCTCGACACCACCAGCATCAAGACCTTCGCGAAGAAGGTCGACGGCGGCTACCGCGTGACGGGTCGCAAGATGTGGACGTCCACCGCGCAGGAAGCGCACAAGATCGTGATCCTGGCGCGCACCACGCCCAAGAGCGAGTGCAAGCGTCCCACCGACGGCATGACCCTGTTCTACACGGACCTCGATCGCACGAAGATCGAGGTGCGCCGCATCAAGAAGCTCGGGCGCAACGCGGTGGATTCCAACGCCACCTTCATCGACGACTACTTCGTGCCGGAAGAGGACCGCATCGGCGACGAGGGCAAGGGCTTTTATTACCTGCTGGACTCGCTGAACCCCGAGCGCGTGCTGGTGGGCATCGAGGCCATCGGCATCGGCCGGGATGCGTTGAACCGCGCCGCCAAGTACGCGCGCGACCGCGTGGTGTTCGGGCGCCCCATCGGCAAGAACCAGGGCATCCAGCACCCGCTCGCAGAGGCCTGGTGCAATCTGGAGTCCGCGTACTGGATGTGCATGCGCGCGGCCTACCTGTATGACAAGGGCCTGCCCTGCGGTGCGGAAGCCAACGCGGCGAAGTTCCTGTCGGGCCGCGCCAGCTTCGATGCGACGACCAAGGCCGTGCTCACGCATGGCGGCATGGGCTACGCGCGCGAGTTCCAGGTGGAGCGCCTGTTCCGCGAGTCGATGCTCCCGCGCATCGCGCCCGTCACCGAGCAGATGATCCTGAACTTCATCGCCGAGAAGGTGCTGGACCTGCCGAAGTCGTATTGATCCCGTAGCCCGGGTGCAACCCGGGCCGCTGCTCCCGACGTCCGCCCCTCACCCCAACCCTTATGTCTTGCTCTCCCCGCTGTCGCGGGGAGAGGGGGGCAGATTTTCCTGGGCCTCGGGCCTGGCTCGATTTACGAGTAGAAAACCCGCCTCCGCTTCGCGAAGATCAACGCCCGGGCTTGTACGGGCCGTCGAGCCCGTCGCGACTCGACACAAGACTCGCCATCGCTCCGCTTGTATAGATGGGTAACGTCCCGGGTTGCACCCGGGCCACTCCAGGAGCCGATCATGATCAAGCCGCACGACGCCGAGTTTCATTTCAAGCCCGACTCGCACTGGCAGTGGGTCGAGACCATCGCGCTTCCCTTCCACGTGCCGGACACGACGATCAACGGCATCGTCTACGTCGTGACGCGCCCGATGCTGGGCGTCTGCGCCTGCGACGTATCGCTGCACGATCGCCTCACCGACCTGTGGGAAGAGCAGCTCTACATCGACAACCAGCAGCACCTGCCCTGCCCGAAGTCGCTGCTCAAGTTCTCGCTGCCCAACGGCCTGACGATCGAGGCGACCGACCCGACGCGGCGCTACCACGTGAAGTACGAGGGCATCGACGAGACGCACTTCGAACTCGATTTCGTGGCGTTGCACGATCCCTTCGACCTCAACGATCCCGAGATGGATCCGATGGCGGCCAAGCGCAGCGGTCCGGCCTGGGATAGCTCTTGGTCGGGGCATTACGACGTCACGTATCGCGTGACGGGCGAGCTGGTGGCCCGCGGCAAGCGCTACAAGGTGGACTGCGTGGACACCGGCGATCGCAGCTGGGGTCCGCGCCCCGAGCGCGACAACTCCGCCGTGATCTGGTGGCACGCGAGCTTCGGCGAGGCGCTGACGGTGCACCTGTTCAAGGCGCACGACCTCGCGAAGACCAACGAGATGGGCGCGCACGTGAGCGGCTACGTGGCCGAGCACGACAAGGTCTACGGCATCGTGTCCTCGCGCGGAACGCAGGAATATCGCAAGGCGGTCCCGATGGGCGGCGAGATCGAGGTCAGCGACGTGCGCGGCAAGACCTTCCAGATGACGTACTCGGCGATCAACTCCTGCTACTGGGCGCCGTACCCGTCGAACACCTACCTGCAGTCCTTCTTCCGCGCCAACCACAAGGGCCAGCTCGGCTACGGGGTGCAGCAGCTCGGCTTGAGCCGTGCGTACCTGACACGCAACCGCGACGCGATCCGTGCACGATGCTGATCGGGCGCACGCTGCGAGAGTAGATTCAGCGTCCAACAACCGAGGAGATATTCGATGAACCAGGGTCCAGAAGCGGTCGTGCGTGGTTTCTTCGCCGAGATGAGCCGCAAGGGCTGCCTCGTTTCAGCCGTGCAGAACTGGTGTGCAGACGAGTGCCGCTGGGAGAACACTGGCCTGCCCACCGCGGAGAACAAGGCCGCGATGCTGGCGATGATGCAGGGCTTCATCGACGGCTATCAGCTCGATCACATCGTCATCGACCTGCCCTCCATCGCCGTCAGCGGCGACAAGGTGCTCACGGAGCGCGTGGATCACCTGAACAAGGCCGATGGCAGCACGGTGGTTTCGCTGGCGCTGGCCGGTGTGCTGACGGTGCGCAACGGCAAGGTCGTGCGCTGGACGGACTATTTCGATCCGCGGCCGTTCCTGCCGCCGGCTTGATCAGCGGTTGATGTCCGGCGGCACGACCTGGCTCGCCGCCAGGCCGGCGCTCAGTGCGCCAGGCCGCGGTCGATACTGACGACGCTGTGCACGGGGTGATCGGTCAGGGTCGAGATCTCCTCGGCGCCCGCGCCGGCGAAGCGCGCGAATGCCTCGGTGCTTCGGCCGCCCACGACAGCCGGAACTCGACAGGCTGGTGCGCGTGATGCCAGCCGCGCGACACTGAGCCTGCTGCTGCGGCGGACACTCGGAGAGATTCATGCAAGGCCTGGGAACCGGAAGCTGTCCGTTCACCTTCAACCTCGATCCCGCCACGTTCAAGATAGGTGACGTGGTCAGTTACCGCGTGCCGGAACGTTTCGACGACTTTCCCTTCGTCGGCACGCTGACCGCCGTGTTCGACGACCATGTCGAAATCGATGCCAAGGATCCCGCGGCGCCGGACAACCGCATGCGCGGCACGCGCGAGAGCCGGCCGGTGGTGACGCTCGCCGAGGCGCTGAAGGGCTCGACCGCGACGTAGAGCAAAGAGGAACGCGGGTCTTTAGGAGCGCTCGCCCAGCGGTCCTGGCCATCGGTGCAAGGGACTGCAGTTGCTGAGCCGGTTCCTGTCGGCAGTGAGGAGGGCGGTCATCGCATCGTGATCTGGAAGCGACAGCACGAGGGAACTGGCTGGCAGGGCGGCTTGTCGGCGGCTGAAATCATCCCGACACTCACAGCCCCGCCCGCACGACGAATTCCCATGCAGCTTCCTTACGACGAGGAGCACACCCGTCGCCGGATCTATCTGGTCCGGCATGGCCATGCGATGGGTCAGGGCGAGAAGTCCGCCCGTTACAGCACGGACGTCACGCTCACTGCGCACGGCATCCTGCAGGCCGAGGCGACGCGGGACTTCCTGCGCGCCGTTCCCTTCGACGAGGCGTGGTCGTCGGACATCACGCGGTCCCGGGAGACGGCGCGCATCATCCTGCAGGCGCACGCGCTCGAGTTGCAGACGTCCCCGGCCTATCGCGAGATCGCGGTCGATCTCACCACCGCCCTGCAACGTGGCGACGATGCGAAGGCGCGACTTCGGGCGTTCGCCTACGACCTGTGGAGCGCCGGAGAGCCGGGTGCCCGGATCTTCGGCGTCGGCGGGGTTTACCGCGAGTATTGCGACCGTGCTTTCCTGGCGATGGACGCGCTCTTGCTGGACACGACCGGCACCATCCTGCTGCTCGTGGCGCACAGCGGATTCAATCGCGCCGCGTTGTGCTGGGCCACCGTTTCGACGTCGCTCGCCGCCTTCGGTGCGCATGAACAGGACCCCTGCTGCGTGAACATCATCGACGCGGACGTCGATCTGTCGAATCGGCGGATCGTGCGGCGCCACGTGCGACTCACCAACTTCACGCCGCTGGATCCGGACAAGCGCGACCTGCGGCTGAGCGATTCCGAGGTGATGGCGGAGAAGCTGTCTTCGCTGATCGCCAATGTGCAGACGCGCTAGCGCACACTCAAGTCGCTTGCACCAGGCCTCCTGCGCTCCATCACCCGCCGCCATGTATCAGGCCCTGCTCCGGAGTGTCGTCCACCAGCGCCGGAAGTCGGTTGTCCCCATCCCATCCGTTTCATCGTGAACGACGCGATGGACGCGATACCCGCGCTGCAGAACTTCCTCGACCGGCACTCGCAGCTGTTCGTGCTGACGGGCGCCGGCTGCAGCACCGACTCCGGCATTCCGGACTATCGCGATGACGCCGGGCAATGGAAACGCAAACCCCCCGTGCGCCACCAGGAGTTCGTGGGCGATCCGGGAGTTCGCGCACGGTATTGGGCGCGCAGCATGATCGGCTGGACTCACATGCATACGGCGCAGCCGAACGCCGCGCATCGCGCCCTTGCGGATCTCGAACACGAGGGCCGTCTGGCGTGGCTGGTGACACAGAACGTGGACGGGCTGCATCAAAAAGCGGGCAGCCGCGCGGTGATCGATCTGCACGGCCGGATCGACCAGGTGGTGTGCCTGGCCTGCGGCGCGCGCAGCGCGCGAGAGCATCTTCAGCAGCGGCTGGTCGCGGTGAACCCGCAGTACGCGGGCTTGGCCGCCGGTCGCGCGCCGGATGGCGACGCGGACCTCGAGCGCAGCGATTTCTCCGACTTCGCCATTCCCGGCTGCGATGCCTGCGGCGTGGGGGTTCTGAAACCGGACGTGGTTTTTTTTGGCGCCAACGTGCCGCCGGAGCGCGTGAAGCAGGCCATGGATGCGCTCGACAGCGCCCACGCAATGCTGATCGTGGGCAGTTCACTGATGGTCTGGTCCGGCTATCGCTTCGCCGTGCGCGCCGCCGATCGAGGCTTGCCAGTCGCGGCGATCAATCGTGGCCGTACCCGGGCAGACGCGCTGCTGAGCGTGAAGGTCGAGGCGGATTGTGCCGACGTCCTGAGCCGGCTCAGCTACGCGCGGTCGATCTGAGTCGCCCTCGAGTCGAACGGCGATCCTGGAGTCCGCGACTAGAGATCGGGGACGTCGCGCGAGTGTCCGATGCGGACGTGCCCTGCCGCGGATCAGACGCCGGCCGATCGCGGCGCCCACATCGTTGCCAGTCAGCACGTTCTGCAGAGATCGCCCGAGGTTCAATGCCCATCGCGAGGTCCAGAGCGATAGACGTATCCCAATGGGCATGAAAAATGTCTCCTGGGGCAGGAATCACCCGCCCCTCGGGCAGGAGAAGGGTTTAGGCTTCTCCCATGCGTCGCTTCCTCAGCATCCTGCTCGCCATCACCCTGTCGTGGGTCACGACGGGCTATGCGTGCCAGATGGACGGGCTCAACGTCGTGCGCGCCGTGTGCTGCTGCCCGCACCGGCACGACTCGCCACACGCAGCCAGGGCCCAGTCGAAGACGCCGATAGCCCTGGGCGACAAAGCTCCGTGCTGCGATGTCGTCACCCATGCAGCCCTGGATGACCAGCAGCCTGGCGTTCCGGCGCAGGCACCTGCACTCGACCTTCCACACTTTGCTGCACCGCCCGTTATGCCGTGGTCCATATCGGAGCCGGCGGCGCGCTCAATCGCCACGCTGCCGCCAGCGCGCGGTCCTCCCTTCGGCAGCGGTACTCGAACCTACCTCACCACGGCTCGCCTGCGGCTCTGAACGCCGCCCGCCTTGCGCCTTGCGCAGGGCGGCTCATGACCTGTGCAGCTCGATGAGCTGCACTTCATCGTCATCGAGAGGCTGCCATGTCGATTGTTACGACGGTTCGTGTAACCCGTTTTACGCGCTGTGTATTGCTCGCGGCGTTTTCCTTCGTCCTTCCCGCCGTTGCCCGCGCGCAGGGCGCGCCTGATGCATCGGTCGCGCTGAGCCTGGGTGATGCAGCGGCTCTTGCCGTGCGGCGGCAGCCCCAGATCGACGCGCTGGAGGCCGAAGCGGGCTCCGCGCGCCAGCGAGCCACTGCGGCCGGCGAGTTACCCGATCCTCGGCTGAGTTTCGGCATCAGCGATCTGACCTTGCAAGGCTCCGATCGCTTCACGCTTCGGGAAGAGTCCGATACGCAGATCACGGCGGGGATCCGGCAAGACTTTCCGCGGGCCGACAAGCGCCGTCTCAAGCGAGAACGTGCAGAGCACGAGGCCGAGGCCTTCGACGCCGAACGCCTGGCCACGGAGCGCACGATCGCCCGCGATGCCGGCCTGGCCTGGCTCGATGTCTGGAAGGCCGAGGCATCTCGCCGGATCGCGAACCAGACGCTCGCAGAAGCCGAACGGCAGGAGCACGCGATGGAGATCGCCTACACGGCCGGCCGCGGCAGCCAGGCGGAATTCCTGGCGGCCAAGATAGAAGCCGAATCCCTGCGTGACCAGATCGACGGGTTTGCCCAGCAGTCGCGTCATTACCGGAACGGGCTCGCCCGATGGATCGGAGGAGCGGCCTTCGATCCGATCAGTTCGGAGCTGCCTGCGGAGATCGCGCCGGACGCCGTTTCGTTATCCGCTGCATTGGTCACGCATCCGCACTTCGTGGCAGAGGCCAGGAAAGTCGCCACGGCCGAGGCGGATGTTGAGCTCGCTCGTCAGGACTATCGGCCGGACTGGGCATTGACCGTCGGCTACGGCCACCGGCCGGCGTTTGCCGACTACGCCCAGGTTCAGGTGGAAATCCCGTTGCCCGTGTTTACCGCCAATCGCCAGGACCAGCAGCTGCAAGCGGCGCTCGGCATGGAGGCTGCGCAGCAATTCCGTCTGGACGATGCGCTCCGCGGACATCGCGCCGAAATCCAGCTGAACGCCGAGGACTGGACGCTGCTTCAGGAGCGCCTGTCTCGCTATGACCGCCTGTTGCTGCCCCAGGCTGAGTCACGAGTGAACGCTGCGATCGCCGCCTATGGGGCGGGTTCGGGAGCGCTGCGCGACGTGCTCGACGCGCGCCGACGCGCACTCGAAATCGCGATGCAAAGACTCGACCTGCAAGCCGACTCCGCCCGCCATCAGGTGCAGCTGCACTACTTCGCGCCCTGATCGAAATTCCAGACCAATGCCTGTTGGAGAGTGAGCATGAGAACGAAATCTATCCTGATCGTGGTGGGCCTCGTCGTGGTCTTCGGCGCGGGCGGGTGGTGGTTCGCGCAGCGCGAGACGCCGCACCGGCATCGCCTCGAAAAGCGCCTCGATGCGCAGGGCAAGACCTACTACACCTGCCCCATGCATCCGCAGGTGCGGCGGGACGAGGACGGCACATGCCCGATTTGCGGCATGAAGCTGACGCGACGAACCGACGCGCCCGCGAGCGACCAGGCGATGGCCGCGCCCGAGAGGGACGCGATTTACTGGTACGACCCGATGCGACCGGAACAGCACTTCGACAAGCCTGGGAAGTCGCCATTCATGGACATGCAGCTCGTGCCCAAGTTCGCTGACGCAAGGGGTGGATCCCTCGTGCAGATCGACCCCCGCATGGTGCAGAACCTGGGCCTGCGCGTGGCGGCAGCAAAGAGCGGCGCGTTTTCGCAGCGGGTGGATGCGGTCGGCAGCGTCGTGCTGGACGAGCGCCGCATTGTCACGGTGGAGTCGCGCACCGCAGGCTGGATCGAGCACCTCGATGTGCGTGCGGAAGGCGACGCCGTGAAGAAAGGGCAACGTCTCGCCGCGCTTTACTCGCCAGAGCTGTATGCCGCGAGACAGGAACTGAAGCTGGCCGAATCCAGCGGTGACGCTGCACTTGCCAGTGCGAGCCATCAACGTCTGCGCTTGCTCGGCGGCGGCGCGGGTACTGGCAGCCAGTCAGGCGTGTTCGCGCCGGCGTCGGGATTCGTCATGGAACTGATGGCACGCGAAGGCGCGCAGGTCGCGCCCGGAGCGCCGCTGATGAAACTCGCCGACCTCTCGCAGGTCTGGTTGCTCGTCGAGATACCCGAAGTGCAGGCCGGCTGGGTGAAGGAAGGTCGAAATGCCGAAGCGCGCCTGAAGTCGATGCCCGGCAAGGTATTCGAGGGGCGCGTGGACTATCTGTACCCGCAACTCGACACCCTGACGCGCACGCTCAAAGCTCGCCTGGTATTCGATAACGCCGGTGGAAACCTGCGCCCCGGAATGTTCGCGGAAGTGAAGCTGTTCGGGGGCGAACAGCGAGACATCGTGCTGGTCCCGACGGAGGCCGTCATACGCACGGGAACGCGCACGGTGGTGATGGTGGCCGAAGGCGAAGGACGCTATCGACCGGTGCATGTCGAAGCGGGTCCGGAGCGCAATGGCGAGACGGTGATCTTGTCGGGATTGAACGCCGGGCAGAACGTGGTCGTGTCGGGCCAGTTTCTCATCGACTCGGAGGCCAGCCTGCTGGGCGCCTACCAGCGGTCGGGCGGAGGTGCCGATACGCGTGAGGGGATGTCGGGGGCGCCGGCGACGACGGATCCGGTGGATATGCCCGCGATCGATGGTGGTTCCGGAATGGACTCGGGGCCTGGAATGGGCGCGATGTCCGGAACGCTCCCGGAGGAAACTCCGTGATCGCAGGCCTTATCCACTGGAGTATCTACAACCGCTTCCTGGTGTTGATGGCGGCGCTGATGCTGACAGCCTGGGGCGCCTTCTCCGCGCTGACGACGCCGCTCGATGCGCTGCCCGACCTGTCGGATACGCAGGTCATCATCCGCACGACGTATCCGGGCCAGGCACCCCAGGTGGTGGAGGATCAAGTCACCTACCCGCTGACGACCACCATGCTGTCGGTGCCCTACGCCAAGACGGTGCGCGGCTATTCGCTCTTCGGCGAGAGCTTTGTCTACGTGCTGTTCGAAGATGGCACCGATCTGTACTGGGCACGCTCGCGCGTCCTCGAGTACCTGAGCCAGATCCAAGGCCGCCTTCCGGCCAATGCCCGTGCCGCGCTGGGTCCAGACGCAACCGGCGTGGGCTGGATCTACGAGTACGCCCTGGTCGATCGCACGGGTGGCCAGGACATCAGCCAACTTCGTGCCTTGCAGGACTGGTTCCTGAAGTACGAACTGAAGTCGGTGCCCAACGTAGCCGAGGTGGCGACCCTTGGCGGCTTCAACAAGCAATACCAGATCGTGCTCGACCCGGATCGCCTGCGGGCTTACAGGCTACCCGTGGAGACCGTGCTGAAGGCCGTACAGGATGCGAACGCCGAGACCGGTGGCTCGGTCCTGGAACTGGCCGAAGCTGAGTACATGGTGCGTGCTCACGGCTACCTGAAGACGCTCGACGACTTTCGCGCCATCCCCCTCGGACTCGGCGAAAGTGGCACGCCGATCCTGCTGCGCGACGTGGCGACCGTACAGCTTGGCCCGGAGACACGTCGCGGCATTGCCGAACTCGATGGCGAGGGCGAGGTGGTCGGCGGCGTCATCGTCCTGCGGTCGGGCACCAATGCGGCGAGCACCATCGCGGCGATCAAGGCCAGGCTGGAAATCCTCAAGGCGAGCCTGCCCAAGGGCGTGGAGATCGTCGAAACCTACGACCGCTCGAGCCTGATCGACCGCGCGGTCGACAACCTGACCACCAAGCTCGTCGAGGAGTTCGTCGTCGTCGCGCTGATCTGCATGGTGTTCCTGTTCCACCTGCGCTCGGCCTTCGTCGCGATCCTCACGCTGCCGCTCGGCATCCTGATCGCGTTCAGCGTGATGAAGATGCAGGGGATCAACGCCAACATCATGTCGCTGGGAGGCATCGCGATCGCCATCGGCGCGATGGTGGATGCCGCGGTGGTCATGATCGAGAACGCGCACAAGAAGCTCGAGCACTGGAGGCACGAGCACGGTGGGCGGGATCCGCAGGGCGATGAGCGCCTGAAGCTGATCGCACAGGCCGCGTCCGAGGTCGGGCCGGCGCTGTTCTTCTCGTTGCTCATCATCACGCTGTCCTTCGTGCCGGTGTTCACGTTGCAGGCACAGGAAGGACGACTGTTCGCGCCGCTGGCCTACACCAAGACCTACGCGATGGCTGCCGCCGCCGGCCTGTCGGTGACGCTCATTCCGGTGCTGATGTTCTGGTTCATCCGCGGACGGATACGTGATGAGCAGAGCAATCCGCTCAACCGATTCCTGATCGCGATCTACCGACCCGGCATCCGTGCCGTGCTGCGTCATCCGCGTGCGACGCTGTTGATCGCGATTCTCGCGACGACTGCCTCGATCTGGCCGGCCAGCCAGCTCGGCAGCGAGTTCATGCCGCCCTTGGACGAAGGCGACCTGCTCTACATGCCGACGGCGCTGCCCGGGCTGGCGGTTGGCAAGGGGGCCGAGATCCTTCAGCAGACCGACCGCATCCTGCGGACCTTTCCCGAGGTGAAGCGCGTGTTCGGCAAGATCGGGCGTGCCGAGACCGCCACCGATCCGGCTCCGCTGGAAATGGTGGAAACGACGATCCAGCTCAAGCCCAAGGCGGAATGGCGCGCGGGTCTGACGACCGAGACGCTGATCGAGGAGATGGACGCCGCGCTCAAGATTCCGGGCATGGGGAACGTCTGGGTCAACCCGATCCGGAACCGCATCGACATGCTCGCCACCGGCATCAAGTCGCCGGTCGGAATCAAGATCGCGGGCCCCGACCTCGCCGTGATCGAGCGCCTGGGGACGGAGGTGGAGCGGGTGGTGAAGGGCATCTCCGGCACCTCCTCAGCGTTCTCCGAGCGCGTTTCGGGCGGTCGCTACATCGAGATTCATCCGGATCGAATCGCCGCAGCGCGTCTTGGCTTGTCGATCGTGGACGTGCAGCGCATCGTGGCGGTGGCCATCGGCGGCGAGAACATCGGGGAAACAGTCGAGGGCCTGCAGCGCTTTCCGATCAACCTGCGCTACCCGCGCGAGCTGCGTGACTCGCTGGAGGATCTGCGCGATCTGCCCATCGTCACGATGAAGGGTGCCACGGTCACGCTCGGCGAGATTGCCAGCGTGGACGTCGCCGACGGGCCGCCGATGATCAAGAGCGAGAACGCGCGTCCCAACGGCTGGGTCTACGTGGACATCCGCGGGCGCGATCTCGGCGGATATGTTTCGGAGGCCAAGCGCGTCGTGGGCGAAAAGGTGCAATTGCCGGCGGGCTATTCCATCGCCTGGTCGGGGCAATTCGAGTATCTGGAGCGGGCGACCAAGCGGCTCAAGCTTGTGGTGCCGTTCACGCTGGCCGTCATCCTGCTGCTGCTCTATCTCACCTTCCGCAACTTCGGCGAGGCGCTCCTCATCATGGCAACGTTGCCCTTCGCCATGGTCGGTGGCTTGTGGCTGATCTACTCGCTCGGGCACAACCTTTCGGTGGCCAGCGGGGTGGGATTCATCGCGCTGGCGGGGGTGTCGGCGGAATTCGGCGTCATCATGCTGATCTATCTGCAGCAGGCCATCGCCCAGCGTGAGCAGCGCGGTGCCCTGAACAGCCTCACCGATCTGGAAGATGCGCTGATCGATGGCGCTGTACTGCGAGTGCGGCCGAAGGCCATGACCGTCGCCGTCATCATCGCCGGCTTGCTGCCCTTGTTCTGGGGCGCGGGTACCGGAAGCGAGGTGATGCAGCGCATCGCCGCGCCGATGGTCGGCGGCATGGTGACCGCGCCACTCCTGTCGATGTTCGTGATTCCGGCAGCCTACCTGCTGATGCAGAGGCGTCGACTTCGGAGCGCTTGGAGTCGTCGAGTGTGAAGCCAGGTTCCGCAGGCCGACGGGCGACCTGCGCTCGACTACCCGGGCGATCCCGCTCCACGCCGCGCCAGCGCCGAAGCAGTGGCCTGGTCGCTGCGAACTCCCCTGTACCGGCTAGAGCTACTGCCTGACGATTCGATCGTCCTCCGGGCTCCCCTCCGGTCGGCCCTTGCCTCTGCAAGTTGCTCGAAACATTTTCGGCGTCATCCCGGCGGCGCTCCTGAACGCATCGCAGAAGTGGGACTGGCTCGCAAATCCGCACTCCATCGCAATGACGGCCAGATCCTTGCCCTTCAACTGCAGGAGTTCCTTGGCGCGCTCGATGCGTCGACGCATCAGGTACTGGTGGGGCGAGGTTCCGTAGGAGGCACGAAAGCAGCGGGAGAAGTGTGTTCGGCTAGTTTCGCGCTCGCGCTGGTAAACGTGGACACGCCCAAGCGCTAAGGCCTGCGCCACCACCGTTGTCCGATCGCCAGGCTTGCCGCATGAACGACCACAGCTGCGACGCGAAACGTTACTTCGATAGCGGACTCGACGCAGCAGGATGGGTCGGCGATCAAGGGCCACCATCGGGTCCGACGCGAGAGCCCATCGCGCGTCACGTGCCGAGCAACCCGCGGGATACTCCCGAAAGAACGAGCCGGGCGGCAGGCCGCTGGCCTCCCGGAGCGCGTGGATGCGAACTCTATTTTTGATCCTGGATGGGCTCGCGCGATATAAGCAGTGACGAATCGGGTGATCCAGTAATCCCGAGCCACCCAGTAATCGCGTTCGCTGTTTCCGAAGCAATGACCGCGCGACCTCCCGAGTTGGTACGCGATGTGCGCGGTGTTTCCTGTTCGTAAGGGGGAATTCCGTGGCCTGGAGTCGTCGACAATTCCTGATGCGGCTGGGAGCGGCGGCCGGCTCGTCCGCCGTTTACCGCGCCATGACGGGGATGGGCCTGCTCGCCATCCCCGGCGCGTGGGCGGGCGCGCCGCAACTGCCGCCGGGCAGCGGCCGCGGGCAGACGGTGGTGATCATCGGGGCAGGCATCGGCGGCCTGACCGCCGCCTACGAACTCGCCAAGGCTGGCTATGCGTGCACGATCCTGGAGGCGAGCGGCCGCGCCGGTGGTCGCAACCGCACGATCCGGCGCGGTGACCGCATCGTCGAGACCGACAGCGAACAGGTCTGCGACTTCGACGACGAACCGCACCTCTACTTCAACTGCGGCCCCGCACGGCTGCCGTATCACCATCACGCGATCCTCGGCTACTGCCGGACGCTCGGCGTTCTGCTCGAGCCCTTCATCAACGACAACCGCGCGGCGTATTTCCACTCGTCCAAAGCTTTCGGCGGCCGGCCGGTGCGCGGCGAGGTGATCCAGACCGACACGCGCGGCTTCATCGCCGAACTGCTGGCCAAGGCGCAATCGCAACGTGCGCTCGACCTGCCGTTCTCCGCCGAGGACGGGACGCTGCTCGTGGGCATGCTGCGGGCCTACGGCGACCTCGATGTCGATCTTGCCTACAAGGGTTCCCTGCGCGCTGGCCCGGTCGGCGACGCGGTGCTGGGTCCCGGCATGGGACCGCCGCCGACCGATCCGCGCGAACTGCTGCGCTCGGGGTTCTGGCAATTCCAGATGGAGTTCGCGGAAACCTGGGATCAGCATCCGACGATGATGCAGCCGGTGGGCGGGATGGATCGCATCGTCGCCGGCTTCGAGCGTGCGCTCGCGCCTGGGGTGATCCGCAAGGATTCTCCGGTGAACGCGATCGCGCTCGGCGACCGCGAGGTGCGCGTCACGTTTCGGGACGGCCACGACGGCGCGGAGCGCGAACTCGTCGCCGACTGGTGCATCGATTGCGCGCCGGCGTACCTGCTCAAGGAGCTGCCCAGCAACTTCTCCGCGGCCTACCGCGAAGCGCTCGGCGCGATGAGTCCCGGCAAGCTGTTCAAGATCGCCTTCCAGGGGCGGCGGCGCTTCTGGGAGGAGGACGACTCGATCTACGGCGGCATCAGCTGGACCGACCAGGACATCCTGCAGATGTGGTACCCCTCGCACGGATTCCAGGCGGCGAAGGGCGTGATGCTGGGTGCGTACCAGTGGGATCCGGACAAGGGCGAGGCCTGGGCGCGCCTCACGCCGGCGGCCCGGATCGCGGCGGCGGTGGCGCAGGGCGAGCGGCTGCATCCCGGATTCGCCGGGATGGTCGAGAAGGGAATGTCGATCGCCTGGAGCAAGATTCCCTACCAGAACGGCTGCGCGCCGTTCCTGCCGGAGGATTCGATCGCGAAGTGGATCGCCGTGCTGCGCGAGCCGGATCGACGGCACTACCTGGTCGGCGACCAGGTGAGCCACGTCTCGGGCTGGCAGGAAGGTGCGGTACGCTCGGCGCAGGCGGCGGTCGAGCACATCCACAGGCGCGTGACGTCGGGCGCATGAGCGGCTCGAGGAGAGGCAAGACGATGACGACGATGCGATTCCTGACGGTTCCGGGCCTGGCTTTCATGCTGGTCGCCGGCGCGGCTTCCGCGGCGGATGCTGAAATCCAGCGCTACCCGATTCCGAACTCGACATTCCCCATCGCGCGCGCGGTGGAGGTGCCGGCGTCGAAGACGCTGGTGTTCCACAGCGGGCAGACGCCGGATCCCTCGAAGGCGGATGCGGCCAAGTTCAGTCCCGAGTACTGGGGCGACACCAAGGCGCAGACCGTGTCGGTGCTGGCGAAGACGAAGGCATCGCTGGAGTCGCTGAAGCTCGGCATGGCCGACGTCGTGAAGATGAGCGTCTACCTGGTGGCGCCGCCGGGCGCGACGGCGATGGACTTCGCCGGGTTCATGGAGGGTTACACGCAGTTCTTCGGCACGAAGGACCAGCCGGTGCTCCCGGCTCGGACAACGGTGCAGGTGGGGGGGCTGGCCGCGCCCGGGATGCTGGTCGAGATCGAGGTGGTGGTGGCGCGGCCCTAGGGCCGAGGCTCACTGAAAATCTCCGCCCGCCCGTCCGGATGATCCACTCCGCCGAGCGATGCTTCCCGTCGGATGTCGGCACTCGTGGTGAAGGATGGGAAGGTCCTCACTCCTGCACACGCCTCGGGCCCTGAAGGAGGCCTGATGATCGCCCTGCATCAGACCGGTCACCGGCGACGGTGCATCCGGTTGGAAAGCACCCCGCTGCTCACTTTCCTGCGACTCGGGATCTGGCAGCGCTATGCCGGTGGTCGCGCACGGTGAGGTAGGGGTCCAGCCCGGCGCGGATGCACAGGTTCTCGCCCATCTTCGGCCCCACCCTGAATACCTCGCCCGCGAACAGCCAGGCGGGATACTGGTTGAAATGTGCATGCGCCATCTGCGCGGCCTCGAGCAGGACGGTCCGCACGCGATCCGCGTCCATGCCTTCGTAGTCGCCCACTCCCGGATCTTTCCACGAGCCCATTACCGCCCCCTTTTTGCTGGTGGCACCTCGTGGCCGATGGTACGACTGTCCTCTTGCGATTGCGTCTCCGGGCGGTTGCTACACGTATCCAGACTCACGCGACGGCGAAGTTCGCGTATCCGCTCTCTGCCTCGGCGTCGCAGGTTTTCTTGTACGCGCGAAAGCCGCCGAGATACGGAAGGATGACGCGCGCCTTGCCGGGTACGTTGTCGCCCATGTACCAGGAACTGGCTGCACCGAACAGCGTCTGGCGACCGATCTCGTCGACGGTGCGGCGCCAGTCGGCCTCGGCCTCGCGGGTCGCCTCGATCGTTCGACGATCGTTGCGATCGAGGTAGGCGACGCACTGCATGATCCAATCCACGTGGTACTCGTTACCGAGGACCATGTTGTAGAGCACCGAGGGGCTTCCAGGACCCGTGGTGATGAACAGGTTGGGAAAGCCGGCCGTCATCAGTCCGAGTTGGGTCCGGGGGCCGTTCTTCCACGCGTCCGCGAACTTGGCGCCGTTGCGTCCGCAGATGTCGATATTGAGCAATGCACCGGTCATGGCATCGAAGCCGGTGGCAAAGATCAGCACGTCCAGTTCGATCTCTTCGTTGCCCACGCGCAAGCCGCCTGCGGTGATTTCGCGGATCGGCGTCGCCTTGATATCCACCAGCCGGACGTTGTCGCGGTCGAAGGTTTCGTAATACCCGGTGTCGGCGCACAGGCGTTTCGCGCCGAAGGGGTAGTCCTTCGGAACCAGCAGATCGGCCACCTTGGCGTCCCGCACCTTCTCGCGGATCTTGCGCTGCGCAAACGTGGTGACGGTGTCGTTGGCGGCCTTGTCCTGCAGCAGGTCGACGAAGCTGCAATAGAAATACAGGCCACCGGCTTCCCAGCGGCGCTCGAACTCGAGTTCCCGTTCGTCAGGACTCACCTCGAACGTGCGCCGGGTTTCAGGCAGGAGGCGCGCGCAGATGCCCACGTCCGAGTCGCGCTCGATATCTCGCAACTGGCGGTAGTTCGCTTTCACGCGCTGCTCGTACTCCGGCTCCATGGGTCCGTTGCCGGCCGGGACGCTGAAATTCGGGGTGCGCTGGAACACGGTCAGATGCCGGGCCTGCGCCGCAATGATCGGGATGCATTGGATTCCGGAAGACCCGGTGCCCACGACCCCGACCCTCAGGCCGGTGAAATCGACCGGCTCCGTGGGCCAGAACGCCGTGCGCAGGATTCGGCCGCGGAAGGTGTCGGCGCCCGGATACTCGATGGGCTTGGGCGAGGACAGGCAGCCAGTGGCCATGACGCAGAAGCGTGCCGTGACGCGGTCGCCCTGGTCGGTTTCGATGCGCCAGATCTTGTCGGCCTCGTCGAACGTCGCGGCATTCACGCGCGTGGAGAACTGGATATCGCGGCGCAGATCGAAGCGGTCGGCGACGTGATTGATGTACGACAGGATTTCCGGCTGGCGCGCGAATCGCGTGGACCACTTCCATTCCTGCTGCAAGGCCTCGTCGAACGAGTACGAATATTCGAGGCTCTCGATATCGCAGGCGGCGCCCGGGTACCGGTTCCAGTACCAGGTGCCGCCGACGCCATCGCCGGCTTCGTAGAGGCGCGCCCTGAGACCCATCTGGCGCAGGCGATACAGCATGTA
>JBKJPX010000093.1:0-12392 GCA_046594215.1 Panacagrimonas sp. | reverse complement strand
CAGACCCGTGGCCTTGATCTCCACCAGCACTTCGCCCGCCCGGGGCCCGTCCAGCTGCACGGTGTCCACCACCAGCGGCTTGCCCGCTTCCAGCGCAATCGCGGCGCGTACGTCCATTCCGTCTCCTCGATAGCCATGTAGTTGAGGCCCGATCACCCGTCGCCGCATGCCCTGCCAAGAGCATCAGCGACGGGCGGCCGACATCCCAAACAAACCTTCGCTAACGGCTACTCTTTTGCAAAGCAATACGTGCAGATCTTGTTGCCGTCCGGATCCCGCACATAGGCGGCGTACGCGGTCGGCGTGAAGTTGCGCGGACCCGGTGCGCCCTCATCCTTGCCGCCGTTGGCGAGCGCAAACTCATGGAACTTGTGGACCGCAGTGCGGGAGGGAGCAGAAAAGCTGATGGTGCCGCCATTAGCGTGCGTGGCCGCTTGACCGTTGCCCGGCTTGGTGACCATGAACTCAGGACCCTCCGCTCCCCACAGCGACGCCGCTTCCATGTTCATGACGCGCTTGAGGCCCAGGGTCGCCAGCAACCCGTCATAAAACTTCCGCGAGCGCTCGAGATCATTCGAACCCACCACCACGTGTGTAAAGATTGCCATCGTTGCCTCCGAAAAAAAATATGAATGCCCGTGATTCGCGCCGACCTAGCGCGGAACGGGCCCGTGTGCCTCTACCGCAGATTCTGATAAACGGTCGTTTCGAACTCGAGGTACAGCGGCAGCGATTTGACGTCAACGAACGGCAAGATCTGCGTCAGGTAGACGCCGCCGATGCCGGTGGCCCGATCGATCCAGTAGTACGAGTTGCAGATACCGGCCCACATGAGGCTCCCGGCCGGTCTCCCCGTGGGCATCGCATGGGTGTTGACCAGAAAAGCCAAGCTCCACTTCTGCGGGTTGTCCGCCGGCATCGGCAGGTCGTTGAAGAATTGGCGGTCCGCTGTTCTGAACGTCGGAACATCAAGCGCGCCGATTTGGTTGCTCGACAACTGGTCCACCGTTTCGGGTTTCAGGACACGGCCGTTCGGACCGCGACCATCATTGAGCAGCATCTTGATGAACTTCAGGTAGTCCGGCGCGGTGCCATAGAACGCGTGGCCGCCCATTTCGGTTTCCGGTTGCTGTGGCAGTTCGAGATCGATGGGGGCCAGCGAACCATCCTCGAGGCGCGCATGAATACTCGCCAGGCGCTTTCGCATGTCCGGGCGTATCACCATCGCGGTGTCTGTCATGCCCAGCGGTTCCAGGATGTACTTCGCAAGGTACTCGCTCAGCTTTAAACCACTGGCCTGCTGCACCAGCAGCCCTACCCAATCACTATTGATTCCGTATTCGTAGCGCTCGCCAGGATCGAACAGCAGCGGCATCTTCAGGCTCGCATACAGGCCGCTGGTGAATGCGGGAATGCCAGTGGCGGCCTTGACCTTCTGCACCGTCTGGCTGAGGAACTCATAGCTGAAGCCAGCGGTGTGCGTCAGCAAATGCCGGAGCGTGATCGGTCGCTTGGGCGCACGGGTTTTCGGCTTCCCCTGCGCGTCAAAACCTTCCAGCACTTCGATCCTGCCCAGGTCCGGCAACCATTTTTCGGCGGGGCTGTCTAGGTCGAGCTTTCCCTGTTCGACCATCTGCATCGCCGCGACCGATGTCACGGCCTTGGTCATCGACGCGATCAGCCCCACCGTATCGACGGTCATGTCCCCGGGCGCGCCCAGTTTGCGCTCGCCGAAAGCGCCTTCGTACAAGGTCTTCTCGCGATCGGTCAGCACAGCAACGACACCAGGGACATCACCGGCGTCGCCGGCGCGCTTCAGAATTGCATCCAGAGATTTCCGCAAGGACATTCGCCTCTCCTCCAATTGGTTTTTTTGCGCGGTGCGGGTCTCAGCTCACCGGACCGATGCCGTCGACGGAGGCACCTGTGCGCGTTGCCGGACGCTGAGGTGTCGGCCCGCAGCCCAGCAGGCCGCCGACCTTCTGAGGATCGAGCACGAGCCAGGCTCCCGCACGATTCAGCGCGTCCACGGCGTCGGATCCCTCGAGGTACAGCAGGTACGCGTTCGAGCGCGTGTTGAGTCCGAGGACGCGGGCGTTCAAGGCCGTCGACATCTCGAAGATCCGTCCCACTTCTGCCCATGGCGGCAGCACGACGATGTACTGACCACCTTTTCCGGTAGGCGCGAGCAGGAGCACGGCCAGGCCGATGACCAGCGCTAGGTAGCTCGCGGCCACCAGGACCAAGAAGGCCAGCGCGTGACCGTTGAGGATGTCGCGCCACTGAAACGGTGCGATTCGGGCGGATGAGGCCATGCGCTGAACTCGATGTCCGTGCAGCGTCAACCGGCCAACCCGGGCTTCGGCGCGCGCGGCATCAAGATCGCCAAGGTCGCCGCCATGATGAACAGCATCGGGATGTCGCCGACCAGATGACCTCGTTCCGCGTCCTCCCTGAGCGCCAGGACCAGCATGACGCAGGCATGCGCGATACTCGACCACACTGCGTACCAGATCAGACTTCGGTAGGCGAGCGGATCGCGAATAGCGAACAGAAACATGATGCCCATGACGGCGAACATGGACAGGATCATGTAGACGTAGTGAGAGTGCCAACCCGCCTGCCAGCCCCAGGCCCAACCTGCGGGCCAGACCCAGAACACGAAGATCGAGAGGGCGAAGATCAGGAAAAGGCCAAACACGAAAAGTGCGATGCGCAGATATTTTATCCGCGTCGCCATCGGAAGCCAGCCCTGGTCCGCCACTACTCCATTCACATTCGCCATGTGCACGTTCTCCCCTCGTTGAGTGATTCTATTTTTTGGATGGTAGGCGACGAACCGGGCCGCTGGCCCGGCTACGCACTGATCGCCGGAACCGCCTCGGGAAAGTCCCTTTTCACATGCCAATCCGGCCCCAGCGCTCCGCTGAGCATTCTCCAGTAAAGCCCGGGAAGGTAGGAGCGCTTGAGCCACCAGTACGCGCGCCGCGGAACGCGGGGATCGAGTGGAAAGCTGGGCGTAATCACCCCGTCATACGCGAACTCTGCAAGCATGATCTTTCCCACTGACGTGGTCAGCGGACATGACGCGTAACCATCGTAGCTCGTCGCCGGCGCCTTGCCGTCCATCGCCAGCAGCACGTTCTCGGCGACCACCGGCGACTGCGCCCGCACCGCGGCCGCCGTCTTGCTGTTCGGCGTGGTGGTGCAGTCTCCCAAGGCGAAGATGTTGGAAAACTGGACGTGTCGCAGGCTGCTCTTGTCGACGGCGACCCAACCTGACTTGTCCGCCAAAGGACTGCTCTTGATGAAATCGGGAGCCGACTGCGGGGGGACGACGTGAAGAAAGTCGAACGGTAGTTCCACCCGGGTCGCCTGTCCGTTGGCGGTGACGTCGAAGGTGGCTCGGCGACGCACGCCGTCGACAGCCACGAGGTTATGGCCGAACATCGCGGCGATGCCATAGCTCGAGACGATCTTGTCGAGCGCCTTGGCGTAGAAAGGCACCCCGAACATCGAAGGGCCCGGCGTGAAGAAGCTGAGTTCTGCTTTGAGCTTGCGCCGACGGAATCGATCGGCCGCCATGTAGAGAATTTTCTGGGGCGCCCCCGCGCACTTGATCGGCATCGCAGGTTGGGTGAAGAAGGCCTTTCCTCCCTGGAACTCCTGCAGGCATTTCCACGTGTAAGGAGCGGTGTCGGGGTGATAGTTGCTCGACACCCCGTTCTCGCCGAGCGTCGCTTCCAGCCCTTCAATCTTGTTCCAGTCCAACTGCAGTCCCGCTGCGACCACCAAGGTTCCATAGGTCAGGTCGCCACCTGATTGCAGCTGCACCCGATTCGAGCCGGGGTCGAATGCCGTCACCCGATCCTTCACCCAGGTCACGCCGGCGGGGATGCAGGCCTTGGTCGGGCGCCGCGTGTTCTCGATGTCGAATGCCCCCGCCCCGACCAAGGTCCACGCCGGCTGATACCAGTGATTTTCCGACGGCTCGACCAGGCCGATATCCAACCGAGGTTGACGGCGCTTGAGCAGGGAAGCGACGGTCGTGCCCGCGGCGCCGGCCCCGACGATGACGACGTCGAAGCGACGCGAGTCCGGGTTCCGAGAAAGAGGATCAGGGCCGGGGTTCGCGGACGTCATCGGGGGTCTCCGGTGGGCATGAGACGCGGCTCAGGGATGTTGCCGTCGTACTGGAGTACCACGATCACGAACCGTGCCGCGCTTCAGCTGTGCCACAACCCCTTGTTAACGTAACAAATCGATCCCCAATAGGCGGGACCCCACGCCGTACTACGGCTTCGAAGCCTGCCAAGTGGCAGGGAGTTGGCAGTCCGGTCATGATGGCCAGTCGACACGGCTGGAGCGGACGATGAGCGCGGACCCACTCGGCATCCAGACCTTGATCTCGTATCTGGAACACGACCAGACGGCGACGATCGTGCTCGACCCCGAATACAACATCCTGGCCGCCAATAGCGCCTACCGCGCGCAGTTCGGCGGCGCGAAGGGCTCACACATCGGCAGCAAGTGCTACCGGGTATCGCACCAGTACGGCGTGCCCTGCGACCAGGCCGGCGAACACTGTCCGATGAAACGCGCGACCGAGACCAAAGCCGTGGACCGGGTCCTGCATATCCATCACACGCCTCGCGGTCCCGAACATGTCGCGGTCGAACTGCGGCCGATCCTGGACCAGGCCTCGAACGTGGTGGCCTACGTCGAGCGCCTTACGAGCATCACCGCGGCATCGGCGCAGCCGCGTGACGATGGCCTGGTGGGGCGGGCCGAAGCGTTCAACGTCGCGATCGCAGCAATCGAACGCGCGGCGCCGTCCGCGATCGCGGTCCTGCTCCAAGGGGAGTCCGGCACGGGCAAGGAGATGTTCGCGAGCGCATTGCACCGGGCAAGCCCGCGGGCCAAGGGGCCCTTCGTCATCGTCGACTGCACCGGCCTGAGCGAGACGCTCTTCGAGAGCGAGCTGTTCGGACACGAGCGAGGCTCCTTCACAGGCGCCATCCACCGCAAGGTAGGCCTGGTGGAAACGGCTCATGGCGGCACGCTGTTCCTGGATGAAATCGGCGATGTGCCCTTGGCCATGCAGGTCAAGCTGCTGCGCCTGATCGAGTCGGGCACCTTTCGGCGCGTAGGATCCAACGAGACCCAGCACGCCGATTTTCGCTTGGTCGCGGCGACCCACAAACCCATGGAGACGATGGTCGAGCAGGGCCTGTTCCGTCAGGACCTCTTCTACCGAATCAGCGCCTATCCGATCCATCTGCCGGCGCTGCGGGAGCGGCGCGAGGACATACCGCTTCTGGTCGAGAGCCTGCTGCGTCGCATGGGGCCCGGGCGACCTTCGGGTATCCAGCGCGAGGCGATGGATTTGCTCAAGGCATACAACTTTCCCGGCAATGTCCGCGAGCTTCGCAACGTGCTCGAACGCGCGCGCCTCTTCGTCAGAGATGGAGAGATTACAACCGAGGTGCTGCCGCTCGCGATCCAAGGCGCGCGCGCCCTGCCGCGAGCTGGGCCGAAAGCCTTGCCACGTACCGAGGTTGCACGCGCGCTGGCATCGTTCACCGGCACGCGCAGCGACCTTGCCGGCAAGCTGGGTCTGAGCGAGCGCACGCTCTATCGTCGTCTGCGCTCTCTGAAGCCGCCACCGCCGAGCGATTGACGTTACCTCGCGCGCTGCCATGTGGCTGCCACGTCACTGCCAGTCGGACTGACAACGGACGCAGAGCTGACTAATTCGCGAGGTCGGAAGAGAGAGAACTATTTGATTAATAAGGGTTTATATTATGTTTCCGCGCTGGCACGGAGTGTGGTTCTTAGTACCGGGTAGGCCATCACGGCGCTGAATCGCAGCAGTCGGTTCGGTGTGGTTGATGTGCCGCCCTGCCCGTCGGTGCGCCCATGCTCTTTCGCCAGCTCTTCGATTCGGTGTCCTCCACCTACACCTACGTGCTCGCGTCGGGACCGGGGCGCGAGGCATCGATCATCGATCCCGTGCGTGAGAAGGCCGACGACTACGTGGCACTGATCAAAGCTCAGAACCTCAAGGCGCTCTGCGCCGTCGACACGCCGACCCACGCCAATCACGTCGCCGGCCTGGGCGTTCTTCGCCACGGCACCGAGTGCACCACGGTGATGGGTGTCCGTACTCAAGCCGAACACGTCTCCCGTCGCACGGCCCTCCCCCGGCTGATCGCCGTGTCACCTAACGACGGGATGAATTGAACGGCGCGCGCGATGCTTCAGCCCTCGCTGGATCGAACGTTTGACAATAGGCTGATCGCAGAACATTCGAATAACCTTGGAGGAGGCACCTCAACATGGACACGCTCACACGAATTGTTTCAACAGCCGGCATTGCGGCGATGCTGGTGTTGGGTTCCGTGCAGATGGCGACGGCCGACGAGACCTGCAACTCTCCCTACACCGCCCGGCTGATCAAGGGACAGGAGCAGTTCCTGCATGTCTGGACGCTCGGCGTCAAAGGCATGGGCGATGGATCCGACAAGCTCGTCACGGTCGATTCGGATCCCAAGAGCAAGACCTACGGCAAGGTCATCCACTCGCTGTCGGTCGGTGGTCGCGGCGAGGCCCATCACATGGGCTTCACCGATGACCGGCGCTACCTGTGGGCCGGGCGCCTGGACGACAACAAGATCTTCGTCTTCGACGTCGGCACCGATCCCGCGAAGCCCACGCTGGTGCGCACGATCGACAACTTCGAGTCGAAGACGGGGTACGTCGGTCCACACACGTTCTACGCCACCCCGGGTCGGGTCATGATCCAGGCGCTCTCCAACGCCAAGGACCATGGCGGTGCCACCGGAATCGCGGTCTACTCGAACAACGGCGATTTCGTGGCCAAGTACGACATGCCGGTGGGCAAGAGCGAGATCGGTACCGGTGATGGCTACGGCTACGACATCGGCATCAATCCCGAGAAGAACGTGATGCTCACCTCCAGCTTCACCGGCTGGACGAACTACATGATGGACTTGGGGACGATGGTCAAAGACCCGCAGGCCATGAAGAACTTCGGATCGACCATGGTGCTCTGGGATCTCAAGGCGATGAAACCCAAGCAGGTCTTCGAGGTGCCCGGCGCGCCGCTCGAGATCCGTTGGAACCTCGCCGGTGGTGCCGGCTGGGCCGTGACCGCCACGGCCCTGACGTCGAAGATCTTCCTGATCAAGCAGGACAAGGACGGCCAGTGGCATGCCAAGGACGTCGCCACCATCGGCGATCCTTCGAAGATTCCCCTGCCGGTGGACATCTCGATCACGGCCGATGGCAAGGGCCTGTGGGTCAACACCTTCATGGACGGCAAGACCCGATACTTCGACATGACCGACCCGGAGCACCCCAAGCAGACCTATGAACTGGCCACAGGCAAGCAGGTCAACATGGTCTCGCAAAGCTGGGACGGCAAGCGCGTTTACCTGACCTCGTCGCTGCTCGCCAACTGGGATCGCAAAGGTGCCGACGACGAGCAGTTCCTTCGTGCCTACGACTGGGACGGCAAGCAACTCTCGAAGAAGTTCGAACTCGACTTCTACGCGCTCAAGCTCGGACGCGCCCACCACATGAAGTTCAGCGCCAAACCCAACCAGGTCGCAGCCGCAGACCGAACACCTTGAAGACGGCGTAGCTGCTTGCAGTGCGCCGCGCCCTTCCACGGCGTGGCAGACAGCGCGCACGATCTGGCCAATGGCGACGAGCGTCGGGTGGCGAAGAAATTGGAGTTGAATGAGCCATCGCGAATGTGAAGACGCTCACCGCACTCGAAACCAGCTTCCAACCATGAACGGAAGCAAAATTGGGGGGTTAGCAGGAGACGCGTTGATGGCAGACGCCGCATTCGAGGCGCGTTCCGAGCACGCGTGTTTCGGCGGAGTGCAGGGGTTCTACCGCCACGCCTCGCCTCGGATCGCGACGACAATGGGGTTCTCGCTGTTCGCTCCGCCGCAGGCGCGGACACGCGACGTGCCGGCCCCCTACTTTCTCACCAGACTTCAACTTGTCACGTGCGCCGGCAGAAAAGAATTCAATGCCCGACCACGCGCCGCTCTGGAATTACTCGCCAGTCTCGCCAAATTTGAGAATCAGCCAGCTGCATCCGGCCAGCAGCAGTGCAATGAAATTGCCGACGATGGGTCCGAAGAACATTCCTTCGATGCCGTCCTCCACCGCGGAATTGCGGTCGGGCAGGTAACGGACATCGAGCTGGCCGCCCATCAGGAACGAACTGGCGGTGCGGACGTCGGCCAGCTTCAGCTCGCGCTTGTCCCCATCGGTCTCCCGCACCTCGACCACGACATAGTCGCGGCAGGTGGGTACTCCCGGGGCGTTGGGCATCTCGGACGACTCCACCCAGTGATCGCCCAGGCGGCAGCGCGACCCTTCCTTGACGATGACCGCCGGGGCGGAGCGCCCATGCTGGAACAGCTGCCATCCCAGGTACGTCCGTGGCGCCATGGCCACGGCCAGCAGGACACTCACCGCAAACATGATGCCCGCCCCGATCAGGATCTCGCGATCCTTTTCGAACAGATGCACGCGCAGCGTCTTCGCGGGGACCGGCCGAGATCGCCGGTGCCCGCCCTCGCGCACTCGCGGCCGGCGGAAGGTCTCGTAATAGCTACGCCAGTTGCGCAGGACATAGACGGCGGGAAACAGGCAGAGCAACGACATGAGCAGCAGCAGGCACGAAAGGAAGGTCACCACTCCTCGCCAGTCCGCAAGGCGTGCTCCGTCCGCCCCCCCGGAGGCGTAGCTGACGTCCACTCGCTCTCCGGGCTCGAAGGTCGTGGATCCGACATCGACGGTTTCGAACTGCACCGCCGGACCCTGCGGAGGAGAGAATTCGACGATGAAGGCGTAGTGCTTATCGCCCTTGGCGGTGCGGGAAATCCGATGGAGCACCGTGCCCTGCGCGCGCTGCGTACGATCACCCGCGCCGGGCCAGAAGCCGACATAGAGAACGGCCCAGAGAACCGCGCTGGCCAGCCCGAAAAGGATCGCGCAGGTCAGCCAGAGCTTCTGATCTTCGTCCATGTTTTAAAGTCCCATCTCCCCAGAGATTGTTCGGTTTTAAGCTTGCAAAGCCCCAGGTGTTCACAGCGAACGGCGAGCTGCTCAGGGAGCAGGGGTGACGGGCGGATACTGCCCTTACCTGCACCGAGACGCCTGCCCTGCCTGCTCGTAACGTATATCTGCGCCCCGCCGGCTCTCGTTCGACGGGCGTCCGCATCGGCGTTATGTTCGCCATACCCTCAGAGGCGCGCGAATGGAAACGACGATGCACCCGCTGCGCCTCCGTCGCATCCTGACCTGCGCCGTTAATGCTGCTGCTGCCGTCAGGCAGGCTCCTACCCGCGCACCGCGTACCGGCATGGAGCCGAACCAGTGAACGGCCACGCACCGCCGGCCAACCTCGATCGTCTCGACGCGCTGCTTGACGCCTCCGTGGACGCCATGGTGCTGATCGATGACGAGGGACGCATCACGCGGTTCAACGGCGCGGCCGAGCGCGTGTTCGGCTACGAGGCCCACGAAGTCCTGAACCAAAACCTGCGAATGCTGATCCCCGAGCCGCAGCGCGAAGAGCACGATCGCTACATGTCGAGCTTCCTGCGCACGCCCGCGCGCAGGTTCGTCGAGGTCGCGCGCGAGGTGGACGCTTGCAGGCGCGACGGCAGCACTTTTCCGATTGAATTGTCGGTCCGCGAGTTTCGCACCGGTGCCGACCATGGCTTCGTCGGGATTCTGCGTGACGTCTCCGACCGCGACCTGCACGAACTGCGGCTGCGCCACAGCGCCGAGCAGCTGCGGCTGCTTTTCGAATTCGCGCCGACGCCCGTGGCGCTCACGGACCATTCCGGCAGGATCCAGAACGCCAATGCCGCGTTCCTCTCGCTGCTTGGGCACTCGCTGGAACAGCTCTGCGAATTGAGGTTGTCCGAACTCGTGGAGCCGGAGGACCGCGCCGGAGCGGTTGACGACTTCGAGCAGGTGCGCCGCGGAACCGTGACGCAGCAGCGCGAGGTGCGGCTGCGGCATCGCCTCGGACAGGTTGTGCCTGCGCTTTTGTACTCGGGATGCGCGCGCGACAAGGATGGCCGGCCCCTGTTCCACATCGCCGAACTGGTGGATCGCAGCGCGTTGTACCAGGCCACCAACGAGGCTGCGGCGCTGCGTGACCGTCTGGCCCATTCGGCGCGCCTGGGAACGATGGGCGAGATGGTGAGCGGCATCGCGCACGAGGTGAGCCAGCCGTTGACGGCGATCGGCAATTACGCGAGCGCATGCCGCCTCATGCTGGAATCCGGGCACGCCACACCGGCGGAGCTGATGGAAGGGCTGGAGAAGATCGGCCAGCAGGCCGAGCACGCGGGCCAGGTGATCCGCAGCCTGCGCGCGATGGTCCAGCGACGGGAATTCCAGCGTCACCGGCTGGATCTGAACACCTTGATCGAAGAGGTCTCGCGTCTGGCGGAAATCGACTTGCGCAGCTCCGGCCAGAAGCTGGTGCTCGACCTCGCACCTGGGCTGCCGGCCTTTCTCGGTGACGGCGTCCAGGTGCAGCAGGTGGTGATGAACCTGATCCGCAATGCCGTCGAAGCGATGCGCGACGCGTCGCACGGGGACGAAGTGCGCGTGAGCACTCGCCACACCGCTGGTGGAGATCTGGAGATCCGGGTCACCGATCACGGACCGGGACTTCCGCCGCAGGTCGAGGCCCGCCTGTTCGACCCGTTCGTCACGACGCGTGTGCAGGGCATGGGCCTGGGCCTTTCCATCTGTTACTCCATCGTCCAGGGCCATGGCGGCGTGCTGAGCCATGTCCGGCCCGCAGGCGGCGGCGCCGAATTCATCGTGACGTTCCCGGCGCTTGCCGAGAGCAGACCATGAACGACGGCCTGGTGCATATCGTCGACGATGAACAGCCGGTGCGCGACAGCATCGCGTGGCTGCTGCGTTCGGCCGGGTTGCGCTCGCAGCAGCACCCGAGCGCGCACGCGTTCCTCGCCACCTACTCGCCCGACGAGGTTGGCTGCCTGGTGCTGGACATGCGCATGCCGCACATGGACGGACTCGAATTGCAGCAGGAGCTGAACCGTCGCGGCTGGAGCCTGCCCGTGATCTTCGTCACAGGACATGGCGACGTGCCCCTGGCGGTGCGGGCCATGCGCGACGGCGCCATCGACTTCCTGCAGAAACCCTTCAACGCACAGGAACTCATCGGGCGCGTACGCAAGGCGATCGACCAGGACCTGAGGCATCGCCAGCAGTCGGGTGATCGCGAGGGACTTCTGCGCCGGGTGCAGTCGCTGACACCACGCGAACGCGAGGTTGCGCAACGCATCGTAGCCGGGCAGGCCAACAAGGTTATCGCGATGGAATTGGATATTTCGGAGCGCACCGTGGAACAGCATCGCGGGCGCCTGACGCGCAAGCTGGGCGTGCGCGGCACGGCGCAACTCGTCCAGACCTGGCTGCTCGCCGAACCGGACGCAGCGCCGCCCTGAACGCGAGCCGGCGCAAGCTGCGCCGCCGGCCGAACCGATATCCAGACACGCTATACGTAGTTCCCCGCACGGGCGCGTGCGGCAACCCCGCATTCCCGTTACGTGCTCGGACCGACACTCTGGTCTCGTCTGAATTACCCGAGTCCGCCATGGCCTTCGATCTTCCCCCCGTACCCCGAACCGCGCCGGGCTGCGATTCCTGCCCGGTACGCAGCTGCCCCGGCTTCGCGGGAGAGGCCACGAGCGCATGGCGCGGGATGGCCGACCTGCTGGTCCCACAGCTGCCCGGCCTGTCGCGCCTCATGAACGAAGGCGAGCCGCTCCATTACCTCTACGCGGTGCGCGCCGGCTGCATCAAGAGCTTCACGATCGATGCGCGGGGCGGCGAACATGTTCGCGCTTTCCACTTCCCGGGCGACCTGGTCGGCCTCGAAGCTTTCGGATTTTCACATGCGGTCGCGTCGGCGGAGCCCGTGACGCCCTCACAGGTCTGCGCCGTTTCCGCGGTTGACCTCGCCCATCGCGTGGGCCGGGAGCCGGGGCTGGCGCGCCTGCTTTTCGCACGCACCCAGCACGACCTGCGACAAACCTTCGCGCTGCTCGGAGAAAGCACCGCTGACCAGCGGGTAGCGGCGTTCCTGCTCGAGGTGCGCCGGCGCATCGGTGGCGGCGACCTGCTTCGGCTGCCGATGAGCCGCCGCGAGATCGGCAGCTACCTGCGGCTCGCGACGGAGACGGTCTGCCGCGTGCTCACGCGATTCGAGCAGAAGCGCCTGCTGATCTCGCGGGACAAGCGCATCACCCTGCGCGACGTCGGCGCCTTGGCCGATCTCGCGGAGCATGCTG
>JBKJPX010000001.1:0-61822 GCA_046594215.1 Panacagrimonas sp. | reverse complement strand
GGCCGTCGGCTTCAACGGATGGAACGGCCTGCTCCCGCTGTTTTGAACGGCAACGAGTGCCCAGCTGGAGCTGCGACTCATCAGCGCACCGACGGGTGGACCCCAAGAATCAAATCTACGCTCATGGCCGTGGACACGGCAGCTCGTTCGAGCTCGCAGCTCGCTGGCGACGCCGCCGCTTTCCCGCTCACGCTGTTCCGCGAGACGCGCGCGCGTGTGATAGCCGGATCAAGAGATGCGGAGAATGGCTGGCGATGGGCCTACCGGCTCATCCGCTTTGTTGCATGACGATGCGATCCCGCTCTACTGCAAGGTCGACAAGCGATTCCGGCCAGCAGGTCGCACCGACACCGAGGGCGCCGATTCAGCCTCATAAGCACTGGCGGCGGACGCCTTCGCGGCCGTGCCCCCGTTCAGCACCGCCGAGGCGCTCGCGGTGGATGAGGTGGCCGCAGCAAACCTTTGGGTCGGTTCCCGAGGCGCGTCGAGCGCCTCCAGGTAGGACTTCTGCCAGTGATCGGCGCTGTCGCGACGCATACCCGCCATGAGGTTGCGGTGTCGCTCGATACGCTCATCCAGACTCATCAGCCGCGCACGTTCGATCGCATCGGCCACTTCGTCGCCGTCGTAGGGATTGACCAGCAAGGCGTCGTCTCCCATCTGCTCCGCAGCTCCAGCGGAGGCCGACAGGATCAGCACGCCTGGGTCCTCGGGATCCTGTGCGGCGACGTATTCCTTGGCGACCAGGTTCATGCCGTCACGGATCGGCGTGACCAGGCCGATGCGGCTGGCGCGGTACATCGCGGCGAGAGTGCGCTGCGGCAGGGCCTTGTTGAGATAGCGCAGCGGAGTCCAGTCGAAGCTGCCGAAGCGGCCGTTGATGTGCGACGCCAGCGCTTCCAGCTCGATGCGGAAATCCTGGTACGCGCGAACCTCGCCGCGACTGATCGGCGTGACCTGCAGGAAGTCGATGTGCCGCTGCACGCGTGGGTACTTCTCCAGCAGGCGCTCGAAGCCGGCGGCTCGGCGCAGAAGTCCCTTGCTGTAATCGAGACGATCCACGCCGATGATCTGGGTGCGCCCGTCGAGCAGCCGTTTCATGCGACGCGTTTCCTGCTGCGCGCGCGGCGAGTTCGCGTGGCCCTCGAACTCCTCGACATCGATGCCGACCGGAAACGCCCCCGTGCGGATGCGCTTGCCCTCCAAGGCCAGGCCCTCTTTCGTGAGCGTGCAGCCCAGTTCGCGTTCGGCGTAGTCGTGCAGGCGCTGCCGATCGCCCTGGGTCTGCAGGCCGATCACGTCGTAGTGCAGCAGGCTGCCCATGAGTTCGCGGTTGCGCGGCAGCGCCACCATGAGTTCGCGCGGGGGCGTCGGGATGTGCAGGAAAAATCCGATGCGGTTACGACAGCCGAGCGCGCGCAGTTCCTCGGCCAGCGGAAACAAGTGGTAGTCGTGCACCCAGATGCGATCGTCGGGACGCAGCAACTCGGACAGTCGCTGCGCGATCAGTGCGTTGATGCGCCGGTAGGACGCGTACTGCTCACGCACGAACTTCACGAGATCGAGCCGGAAATGGCACAGCGGCCACAGGCAGCCATTGGCGTAGCCCGCGTAGTAGCCGTCGAAATCCGCGCTGGGCAGATCCAGGGTGGCCACGTTGATGCCGTTGATCTCTTCCATCACCACGGGTCCCGCCTCGGATGCGGTCTTCCCGCTCCAGCCGAACCACAGGCCGCGGTTGGCAATCAGCGCGGAGCTCAGCGCAACGGCCAGTCCTCCCGCGAGCGGCGCGCCGCGCACTGTGCCCACGCGGTTGGAGACGCAGATCAGGCGACCCCCGCCCTCGGCGGCGCTCATTCGTCTTCACCGCGCATGGAGGCCAGGCTCGCCTGCAGCCACATCAGCACCTGGTTGGGCGTACCGAGGCGATGCTGGGCGGCGGTCGGGCCGGATCCCACCTTGATGCCGAAACCCTGATGCGTGGCGGCTTCCTCGAACGCGGCCTCGTCGGTGCGATCGTCGCCGGCGAACACCGGCACGCGGCCCGCGAAGGGTGCGTGCTGCATGAGCACGCGCAAGGCGGCGCCCTTGTCGGAATCGGCCGGCACGGCCTCGCGCACGAGACGCCCGCTCTGCACCCGCATGCCGGGCACCCCCGCCATCGCTTCGATCAATGCGGCCTCGCACTCGGCCTCGCGTTCGGGACATCGTGCGAAGTGAATCGCGACGGCCGATCCCTTGTCCTCGATCAGCACATCGGGCACGCCCAGGAACCGCTTGCGCAGACGGGCCACGATGGCGGCGGCACTGCGCGGCGCGACCGTCACGGAGTCGGTTCCGGGGAGGCGCATTTCCGCGCCATGGACGCCCGCACCGGCCGCGTGCCAGGGTGCCAACAGGGTGTCGATGACCTCGAGGCTACGCCCGCTGATCACGGCGACCGCCTGGTCGAGGGCGTCGCCCAGCTCGGTGAGCAGCCCGGCGAGCCACGGCGGTACCGAGACTTCGCTCGGCGACGGCGCCAGTTCAAGCAGGCATCCATCCACGTCCAGGAACAGGGCCTGGTCGCGAGTCAAAAGAGGGGGGACAGTGAGCTCCCGGTCAGCTCCGGGCGCAGTGGCTGAATCCATCGGCGGCATGGCGGGAGCGGAGCAACATTGGTGCCCGGGACCGCGCTTACGAATTCTGTTTGCGCCGGTACGCGGCGACGATGTCGTGCACGTATTCGAGCTTGCTGATCACGGCGTCGGAGAGAACGAACGGGTAGGCGTCCTGCAGTCCGAGTCCCCGATTGAAGTCATTGAGGACGTAGGTCAGCGAAAGCCAGCGCGCGATCAAGCGTGGAAAAGGCCCGACATGATTCGCGCTGAAGGGCTTCCGGGGCGCGAAGCGCGGATCGGAGTCACGCCGCGGGTTGATCCACAGACCGCTCTCGTACGCCGTCTCGAGGCTGTCGATCATGTGCAGGTAGTGCGCCCAGGTCTCGGCCCAGTCCTCCCAGGGGTGCGAGGCCGCATAGGAACTCACGTAGCGACCGTGCCAGTCCGGACGCGGACCGTCCCGGTAATGCTGCTCCAGCGCCTGCGCATAGTCCGCGCGCTCGTCGCCGAATACCTCGCGAAAGCCCGGGAGCCGTCGCGACGGACCGATCATGCGGTCCCAGTAGTGATGTCCGACCTCGTGCCGGAAGTGTCCCACTACGGTCCGATAGGGCTCTCTCAGTTCCACGCGACGCCGCTCGCGCTCGGCGTCGTCGGCCTCCGCGATGTTGATCGTGATCAGGCCCTGGTCGTGGCCCGTGAGCACGGTGCCAGGGCCGCGGTGCGACGGGGGCGTGTCGGCGAGGAACTGGAATCGCAGGGAGGGCTCCGGCGTCATCATGTCCGCGATCGTGAGTACGCCCAGCCTCATCAGGCCGATCACGAGACGTCGCTTGGCCACCTCCAGTCGCCGCCATCGATCCAGGTTTCCCGCGATTCCAAGATCGGGAATCACCACCGTCAGGCGACAGGACAGGCAGTATCCGCCGGCATCATCCTCCCGCACGCCCCAGTTGCAGACCGCGTGCTCCACGTCGTTGCGGCAGGGTTTGTACGGCTCGCCGTTGCAGGCCAGCGGCTCGCCCGCCGCCTGGTCCCACGCGACCATCTGCATCGTGTCGGGAACGAACGTCAGGCGCAGACCGCAACCCGTGCAGAGATCGTTCTCAGGCGTGAGCACCAGGCCACAGTTCGAGCATCGGAATCGCTTCATCGATTATCTGGTCATCTCTTATCTGGTCATCTCTCTTTTTTTTCGCCGCGAGCAGCCTTGAGCCGCCGATTGCGTCGGTCAATGAACAGGCCGGCGACGGCGTTGATCGTCAGCAGCCCGTTGGTGATGGCGAATACGACGTTGCCCAGCATCAGGCTGTACACCGTGAAGCCCACCGATGCAGCGACCTGGCCCACGAACAGCCAGCGTGACACGCCACCCACGGCGCCGGTCGACCACTGCGACCACACCTGGCGGACCATGGTCACCAGCAACAACACCGCAGCCGTCCAGCCGACGGCTTCGGTCAGCACGCGCCCGCTCCGGCGAAACATCTCGTTGCGATGTGCCGGGTCGCCTCTCCATCGCAGTGCATTCGTTTGGCCGCTCGGTGGCACGTCGCGCGACGTTGCGCGAGGCGCCATTGCACCGGACATGCCATTTCAGCCGAATCGAGCCAGGACAAGGACCTGAGGAGATCTGAGAACGTTGCAAAGCGTGAGGGAGGCTCTGGCGGCGGTGCAGATTGCAGCGCTCCCCCGGTGTCGATGCCTGATTTCGCACGCGCTCGGACGTGGCACGAATTCCGCAACGGACTGCGTGGACGGATCTCGCGACGTGACGAGTCCTGCATGCCAGATAAGGAGATCGAGTTGATGAAGACAACGACCGGACGCAAGTCGCGAGCGTCCACGCACAACGGCAACGGGCACGCGTCGGCAAACGATTCCACTTCCGGATTGCTGGTGCAGTTCGCTGCCGATCGCGCCCACGATGCCGCGGATGCGCTCTACGAGCAGGCGAAGGACGGCATCGATCGCGCGCAGCGCGCGATGGGCAGCATGCAGATCGACAGCGCCTGGCGGCATTTCCAGCCCATGATCGCGGGCGCTGCGGGTTTCGTGCGCCAGTACCCGATGCGGGCCGCGATGGTCGCCGCGCTGCTCGCCAGTGCGTTCTTCGTCACGCGTACCCCCGACACGACGCACTGAGGCGCGTCTGCCCAGACGCGCGAGACATCGCGCACAGCGATTCGAATCAAACGGCTTTTCCTTTCACGTAGGGAGTTGATCGATGAAGACCGCCATCAAGGCCCCGTTTCTGAGTGACCAGGATCGGTCCCAGGTGCAAACGATCCTCGACAAGCACGGCCTGTCGGGATTCGATGCCTCCATCCGTTTGTGGGGTCGCGGGAAGGCCATCGACGTAAAGGGCACGCTCGGCCGGCAGGAGCTGCGCTGCCTGCTCGCGATTGCGCACTTCCTGGGCGAGAGCGCCGACGTCCCCGCCAATGAAGATATGCCCGGCGCGTCCACGGCCGATACGATCGTGGCGATGCGGTCGAACACCGCGGCCATCTCGCCAGTGAAGCAGTTCGCGGCAGGCTGAACAGCTGATCGTGGCTTCGTGCGGCGATCCGGGCAGCGATATTCCCGAACGCCGCAGGTCATCCGCCGAACGGCGTCGACCTTCTGGAAGAACGTAGTCTTGGGGGCGCGTTTTACCCGACCACGCAGAGCTGCGGCGCCGTTGCCGGGCCGCGGCTCCTCACCCTAGGCCACGTCGCTCAAACCGGCGACTTCCAGTACGACGGTCGACCGTAATAATCGTGGACCGAGGTCACGAACGCGGGGTCGGCCATCGATGGCCACTGCTCGCGGTCGAAAGCCGGGGCCGACATCAGTCGCTCACGGCTGATCTCGAGAACGAAGCAGCGCTGCTCGGCATCCAGCGTAAGCGCCGACCAGGGCACCGCGTAAAGACGGTCGCCCAAGCCCATGGCGCCGCCACTCGATAGCACCGCGTAGGCGATTCGCCCATGCCGAACGTCCAGCATGATGTCGCGGATCTTGCCGAGCAGTTCGCCCTGCAGATTCAGCACACGATCACCCTGGAGGGTATCGGCAGCCATGATTTCGGGTCCCGGGCCCGGACCGTCCGGCTGCCGCGCGGGGACGATCCGCGTTTGGGCTTCCGCGACGCCCTGCGCGGCGCTAGCCGATACCAGGACGCCGAGCGCTTCGCGTCGAGAAAGCTCTGCATCCCGCGTGAAGTCCGCGTCGCGATCGGCCGGAATCCCGGGCTGCCGTGTCGAGCCCGGCGCTGTCCTTTCGGCATCGTCGGGTGTGACGGCGTCCAGTTCCTCGCGCGCCTCGCGCAGCGATTCGGCGCTGTAGCGGTCGGCATCGACATCATCGTCCGACAGGTAAAGCGGCATGGTCCGACCTGCGCGCGTCCTGGCCGCTCCGGGCGTAGCGGCACCTCTTGGCGGGGTCATTTCTGACAACGCGCTTCCGTCTTGGAATCCGCGCTCGTGCAGTTGGCGTTCTGGATCTTCTCGCCCGCCGCTTCAACGTCCTTTCCCGCGCCTTCCACGGTGTTGCAGCCCGCGAGCAGCGACGCTCCGAACAGCGACAGCGCAGCGACCAGGGGAATCAGCGAATTCTTCATGTCCTGCTCCTTGGATTACGTGGATATGTAGGGATGGGGCCAGTCACCAACAGCCAGGGAACAGCGCAGGAGTCGTACCCGGCTACGATCTTCGGGGAAACGATCGCGCCTACGAAGCGCCCCACAAGCCCGGTCCCGACGACCGGGCCGCACGCCCGCCACTACGGTTATTTCGCATCCCCGTCGTGCGAAACCGGAAGACGGATGTCAACGGGGAAGGAATCTTTCAATCGTTCATTGCGCCCCGGCTGTTGCGAATACCGAACCGCATGACAGAATTCCGCTTGCACAGGGGATGTGTTCCGCTTTTGACCACGTCACTGGGACGCGGCCCGGACGCAATCGCCGAGCGGGAGAGTCAAGCGGGATGCCCAACACGGCCTCCAACAGGGCGGTCATTCTCGTCGTGGACGACGAGCGCTCGGGTGCGGAAGCCCTGAGCCTGCTGCTGCAGGGCGCTGGATATGAAACGGTGGTCGCGCACAGCGGACCCGAGGCGCTGGCCATAGCGCAGAAGACGCCGCCGGATCTCGCGCTGCTCGATGTACGCATGCCAGATATGGACGGCTTCGAGACCTGCGAGAAGCTGCATCGGTTGCCTGGCCTCGCCGACATTCCCGTGATCTTCCTCACCGGCTCGTCCGAGCGGGCGGGCATCGCGCGCGCGTTCGCCACCGGCGCCCGCGACTACGTCACCAAGCCGTTCCTGATCGAAGAGCTGCTGGCACGGGTGCGCACGCACGCGGACCTGAAACTGTCGCGCGATCGCCTGGGCCAGATGCTCAAGGACCGGGAGGAGATCACGAGCGTCGTCGCGCACGACCTGAAGAACCCGCTGACCTCCATCCTGTTCGCGGCCGAATTCCTGAAACGTCCGTCGAGGAAGGTCGAGCGCGACGACGAGTTGATCACCGAGATCCTCGACAACACGCGCTCGGCGCTCGACTTCATCCAGCGCTTCCTGTCGCGCGGCGCCGAGGGTCAGCGCCTGCGGCAGTTCGCGGCCAAGCGCATCGACCTGCTCGACCTGGGCCGCAACACCGTGCGCTCGCAGCGCATCGCCGCCGAGGCGCGAGACGTGCGCATCGAGATCAGCGGAATCCAGACCGAGGCCATGGTCGACCCCGACATGACGCGCAATGTCCTGCAGAACCTGCTCGCCAATGCCATCCAGTACTCGCCGGCGGGCAGCACCATCGAGGTCGCGGTCAGTCGCATTCCGACCGGCTTCGCGCAGTGCCGGGTCATGGATCGCGGGCCGGGCGTGCCCGTGGCCGATCGCAACAAGCTGTTCACGCGTTTCCTCAGCGTTGCGAGCGCCTCCGAACGCGGACCTTATTCGTCCGGCCTGGGCTTGGCCATCGCCAAGCACGACGTGACCCAGATGGGTGGCCACCTGTGGTACGAATCGCGCGACGGCGGGGGCAGCGTTTTCGGCTTCGATCTACCCACGCCGTAGGAGCCGTAGCAGATGAGCGCGCAAAAAAAGACCGGCTCGAGGCCGGTTTCTTTTTTTGGCTTTCCAACGGATCGCTCCGGCGCCTTACGCGGCTGGAATGCGGAGGTAGAAACGGTGAGTTGGTGGGCGTCGCGCGGGTCAGGTTCGATGGCTTCTTCGTCGCACGGTCTTTGGCTTCCTAGGCTCCGATTCCCAGCCAGCGTGCAGTTTGCGAAAACGGGCTTGCGGAGGATGCAGCCTGCAGTCGTCGAACGAACGGTGTTTCTATCGCAACGCGGAATTCTGCTGTTTTTTTCCTGGCATAACCGTTGCCATCCTTCCCCGACCCTGGAGCGGCGCCCGAACCCAGTATGGATCCGGACGCCGTTCGAACGAGGTCAGGCCGTCAATCTCATATCGCCGTTCCACCCCGCCCGCGACCAAAGATCAGCGAGACCAGGAACAGCACGATGAAGACGACGAACAGGACGCGGGCAATCTCGGTGGCGGCGCCTGCTATACCGCCGAAGCCGAACACTGCTGCGATGAGCGCAATGACAAAAAATATGACTGCATATCTCAACATGGGAATCTCCTCGGTCGGACTCGAATGGGCTGCCCAGCCTTCGATCCACCTTTTGTGCCGCGGACAAGAGTCCTTTCAGCACAAGGGCTTGCGGGATTTTAGAAGCTCATTAAACGACGCTTTCCGCATCGAGGGGGCGAGCCCTGTTTGCATAATGAAAGACGCGGGCCTGCGTGCCGGGAGCCGCCCGTGAGCCTTCCCCTGAAGATCCTGGTCATCGACGACGATGCATCCATCCAGCGCGCGTTCCGCCGCGCGCTCGAGGAAGAAGGCTATGGCGTGGTGACCGCGCAGTCGGCTATCGAGGCTGAGGCGGCGATCGGCCGAGGTGCGTTCGACATCTGCACGCTCGATCTCAATCTCGGCGAGGTCTACGGCCTCGACCTGCTGCCGAGACTTCGCGAATGGGCGCCGTGGATGCGCGTGATCCTGGTCACGGCCGTCGACGACGTGAAGGTGGCGATGAACGCTGTGCGCACGGGCGCCAGCGACTACCTCGTGAAGCCCTGCACGCCCGAGCAATTGACCCACGCGGTCGACCAGCAGGCGCAGGCCCGTCGGCTGGAGAAGCGAATCGAGTCGCTGGAGAGCGATCCCGGTCGCGCCGAGCCGTACAAGTTCGTCACCGCCAACACGTCGCTGATGGCGCAGTTCGAATCCGCTCGCCAGGTTGCGGAGACCGACGCCACGGTACTGCTGCTCGGCGAGAGCGGCACCGGAAAGACTGCGCTTGCCCGCGCCATCCACGACTGGAGCAAGCGTTCCAAGGCCGTGTTCGCCACGGTGAGCTGTCCCTCGCTGTCGCCCGAACTGCTGGCCAGCGAACTGTTCGGCCACGTGCGCGGCGCCTTCACGGGCGCCACGGACAACCGCCAGGGCCGCGTGCAGATCGCGGACGGCGGCACGCTGTTCCTCGACGAGATCGGCGACCTGCCGCTGGCGATCCAGCCCAAGCTGCTGCGCTTCATCCAGGACCACGAATACGAGCGCGTCGGTGATCCGCACACGCGCACGGCCAACGTGCGCGTCATCGCAGCGACCAACCGCGATCTCAAGAAGATGATTGCCGACGGTGAATTCCGCGAGGACCTGTACTACCGCCTCAACGTGATCACGCTGACGATGCCGCCGCTGCGCGAGCGCACCGAGGACCTCGTGTCGATCGCCGAAGGCATGCTGCTCACCTTCGTGCGCCAGTACGATCGTCCGGCGCGCCGCTTCAACGAGGCTGCGGTGAACTGGCTGCGCCAGTACGGCTGGCCCGGCAACCTGCGCGAACTGCGCAACGTGGTCGAGCGTGCCGTGATCCTGTGCAACCAGGAAGCCATCGGACTGGAATACCTGCCTACGCACACCGAGTCCGCGGCCAAGCCCGGCCCCGGGCTGCGTGCCGGCGACCAGGTATCGCTCGAAGAACTGGAACGGGCGCACATCCTCGCGGTCATGAGCGCGACCTCCACGCTCGATAACGCTGCCAAGATCCTGGGCATCGACGGCTCGACGCTGTATCGAAAGCGCAAGCAGTACGAGTTGCACAAGGAAGGCAGCGCCGCATGATCCCGAACCCATAGCGTCCGGGAGTCGCCCGAAGCCCGGCGTCTGGTCAGGGTTTCCTCCGACCTGTGCCGGGCGCGGTTGGCGCAGCGAAGCGAAATGCACCGGGTGACGAGGGCATCGCCTGGAGCAGCAGTGGGCCCGCGACTGCTGCTGATGCATTCCACGGGCACAACTCCTGCGAAGCGAGTTCACGGATCGCGACGCACGCGACCCACTATCAGGAGAATCACCGTGAGAGACGAGGACGACAAGTCGCGCGACATTGCGGACGATGTGCAGGACATCGCCACGAGCGCCGGCGTTTTCGTGGGCGAAGCCCGCAACCGCTTCATCAGCGACCTACAGGCGCTCGCCGGACACGCGCAGGAACTCATGGAGGCGACCACGACGATCTCGACCGAGGGCGTGGCGGTCGCACGCCAGAAGCTTGGGAAGAGTCTCGATGTGGCCGGCGAATCCATCAAGAAATTTCAGGCCGACACGCTCGACCGCGGCCGCAAGGCCGTCGAGCAGACCGACTCCTATGTCCGCGAGAATCCTTGGCAGGCCATTGCGATCGGCATAGTGGCCGGGCTCGCACTGGGCATGGCCGGCGGTTCGATGGCGGCCCGCGCACGCGGCTGACCCCGGCGTGAGGGACTAACCTCGCGACGCAACCTGCCCTCACCGGACCGCGGCCTTGAAAGACCTCACCGACACCTTGCGCAACGTCGCCGAGGGATTCGTGGACGCGGCCCAGAACCGCATCAAGCTGATCCAGTCCGAGGTCGGCGAGGAGACTGATCGCCTGCTCGTGCTGCTCGCGTTCCTGGTCATCACCGGCCTGCTTGCGTTGCTGACCCTGCAGATCCTCGCGATGGTGGTGCTTGCGCTGCTCTGGGACACGCAGTGGAGGATGCCGGCGATGATCGCACTGGTTCTTGGTGCTGCGAGCGGCTGCGCCTGGGCCTACCACGCCTACGTATCGCGCAAGGCGCGGCCCGCAGCCATCTTTGCCACCAGCCTCGACGAACTCGAGAAGGATCGCGAGGCCCTGGAGAAATCCCTGTGAATGCTCCGGTGAAAATCGTCCTCGATGACCGCCGCGAGGTGGACTACGTCATGCCACTGCACCTGGTGGATCCCGAACTCCCCGCGCCCGCGCCGCGCGAACTCGTCTCGAAGGAGCCGGATTCGATGCGCCGCCAGGAGATACTCGCCCGCGTGAGCGAGGATCGTGCAGACCTCGTGCGCGTCGCGAACTCCGTTCGCGAAATTGCAGAAACGGTGGAAGCCGCGCAGACGACGCTGGCATTCACGCGTCGCTCCCTCCGCTGGCTGCTGCTCGCCGGCAGCGCAGCAGCACTGACGGTATGGATCACGAGCGCGCGCGGGCGTCGCCCGCCGTCGGCCCTTGTTGTCGGGCTGTCGATGCCGCTATTGCGCCGATGGCTTGGACCCTCTGCGTCCGCGAATGACAAGGCGCTCCCTGACCACGCTCCCAAGCATCGACCGCCCGCGCCCGCCACGACCCGCACAGGGCCCGCCTGAAGCCACCGTTCCGCGGAGGGCCCGTTCCATGACGATGCGCATCACAAGGGGCCGCGCGATCGCCATCACCGTCCTCATCGGATGGGTCGTGCTGATCTTTTTGTGGGACTGGAATTGGTTCAAGCGCCCCCTCGAAAAGCGCGTCGAGCAACAGACGGGCCGCAGCTTCCGCATCGGCGGCGACTTGGACGTGGACCTCGGCTGGCATCCCCGCGTCACGATCGACAACGTGCACCTGGGCAACGCTCCCTGGGGCCGTGCCAAGGACATGCTCGGCGCGGAGCGCGCCGACGTCACGGTCGACCTGCTCGCATTGATCGGGGGGCGCATGAGCTTCCCCGACATCGCCTTGACCGCCCCGCGCATTGACCTGCAGAACTCGCCCAAGGGCGGAAACTGGCTGATCGCCGCGCCCAAGGCCGAGGACCAGGATCGCGGGCACGAGAAGGCCGCGCCCGAAATCGGCACGCTGTCGATCGACCGCGGCAAGCTCACCTACTTCGATCCTGCCGACGATACCGACGTCGAAGTCGATATCGCGACGCAGGCCGCCGACACCGCCGACGCACTGATGCTGCGCGCGCGCGGAAAGCTGCGCACCCTGCCACTCGAAGCGACCGCGCACGGCGGGCCGGTGCTGAGCCTCATGGCCACCACGCCGTATCCCTTCGACGCCAAGGCGAAAGTCGGTGCCACCCGGGCCACGGTCAAGGGCACCGTGACGGGCGTGCAGGCCTTCACGAGCGCCCGGCTGCAGCTGGACATGGAAGGCGACACGCTGGCCGCGCTGCACCCGCTCACCGGGCTCGTGCTACCCGAGACCCCTCCCTACCGCGTCCGAGGGCTTCTGATCCACGAGGGACCCAAGTGGACCTTCGACAACTTCACCGGCAACGTCGGCGACAGCGACCTGTCGGGCGACTTCACGGCCACCTACATCGATTCGCGTCCGCGCCTCGTCGCCAAACTCAAGTCCCGGCAGTTGGACATCGACGATCTCGCCGGCTTCGTCGGCGCCACGCCCGACACCGGGCCCGGCGAGACGGCGTCTGCCGCGCAGAAGGTAGAGGCAAAGAAGGAGGAGAAGGACGATCGCCTGCTGCCCGACAAGCCGGTCAATCTGGCGCGACTGCGTTCGATGGACGCCGACGTCGAGTTCCAGGCCCTGGGCATCAAGAAGAAGAACCTTCCCATCGACAATCTGCAGACGCACCTGACCCTGGACCACGGCATGCTCAAGCTTGAGCCGCTGAACTTCGGCGTGGCCGGCGGCCGCGTCGAGTCCAACATCAGCATCGATGCGCGCAAGCCGGAGCTCGTACTCGACACGCGCACGAACTTCACGCGTCTGGACATGGCCAAGCTGCTACCGGGCAATGCCTTGATCGACAAGAGCACCGGGCTGGTCGGCGGGCGCGCCAACCTGCACAGCACGGGCTCGTCGACGGCCGGACTGCTGGGCAACGCGAACGGCGAGCTCGGCATCGCGATGCGCGGCGGCACGTTCAGCAACCTGCTGCTCGAAGGCGCCGGCCTGGATGCGGCCGAGGCCGTGGGCTTCCTGATTCGCGGCGATCGGACCGTGCGAGTACGCTGCGGCGTGCTGGATCTCGAAGCCAAGGATGGCGTGCTGCGGCCGCGCGCCTTCGTCATCGATACGACGGACACCAACCTGCACGTCGACGGGTCGGTGGACATGGGCAAGGAGGAACTGGACCTGACCGTGCACCCGCTTCCGAAGGACTGGAGCCCGCTGACCCTGCGCTCGCCTCTGCACGTGCGCGGTACGTTCAAGGCGCCCGTGATCCGCCCGGACCGGGAGGTGCTGCTCAAGGGCGGCGCTGCGGCCATCCTCGGTGCGCTGGTCACCCCGATCGCGGCGCTGCTGCCGCTGATCGAGACCGGGCCGGGCAAGAACGCCGATTGCGAATCGCTGGTGGCCGCCGCGGAGCGCAGTGCGAAGGGCCCCGTGGGCGCCCAGGCGGGCGGCGCACCGCCCAAGGCCGTGCGGCCGCCGGCTCCGACGCCCGGCAACGACAAGAAGCAGCGATCGTGATCGCGCTGACCGCGAGGCGCGCGAACGGCGTTCCGGATTTTGCGTCCGTCGTCGTGCTGTCGAGTACCCGGCAACAGCGGCACGCGTGAGCCACGACGCCACCCTGCCCGCATGGATCGCCGGCGGCGAGGGATTTCGCGCTTTTGCCGGCCGGCTCGCGGATGCGGTTCTGTGCAAGGATCTCGAGTGCCGTTTTCTCTATGCCAACGACGCCGCGCTGCGCGCGCTCGATCTCTTCGGCGGTCCCCCCCCGATCGGGCATCGCCTGAGCGAACTCTGCCCCATCGCCGAGAGCAGTCGCATCGAGCAGAGTGACCTCGCCGCGATGGCGTCGGGCGAAACCACCGTCACGCACGAACACTTCGTCGCGGCCGCGCAACGCCGCCGCTACCTCGTCACGCGCATCGCACTGCGCGACGCCAGCGGCACGGTCTGCGGCGTAGTCTGCCTGTGGGTGGAGGAGCGTCGCCACGGCCCGGTGTTGTCGAAGATCGACGCCGATCCCGCGCATGTCTCGGCGACCGCCGGTGCGAGAGCCACCACGCGCGCCCTCGAGACGCCTGATCCCGTCGCCACCGAGCGCGCAGCACGCGCGCAAGCCGAGCGCGCGGCGGCGGCACGCGACCAGTTCATGGGAATCGTGGCGCACGACCTTCGCTCGCCGCTCACCGGCATCCAGAGCTGGGCCAGCGTGCTCGAGGCGCAACTGCAATCCATGCCCGATCCCCCCGTCCTGGCATCACGCGCGATCCAAGGCATCAAGAACGGCGTCGAACAGCAGGTGCAGCTGATCGAACAGCTGCTGGAGACCACGCGCATCCTCAGCGGCACGGTCGCCCTGTCGATCGCGGATGTCGCGCTGGCGCCAATCCTGACGTCGGTCGTCTACGCGCAGAAGGAAGCGGCGTCCGCGCGGGGCATCCGCATCGGCGTGAACCTCGCCCCAGGCGAAGCGGCTTCGGCCCTGATCCGCGCAGACGCGGCTCGCGTCGAGCAGTTCGTGAGACTTCTGGTGTCGGCTGCCCTGAGGCGATGGCCGCCCGCCCATACGGTCGAGGTAGCGCTCGCCCTCGACGAAGTCGGCACGGTGCATCTGCGCGTGAGTGAGGCGTCGACGAGCGCCGCCGATCTTGCCGCGGCGACCAAAGCCGTCCCCGCGAGCGCGCCCGGGCAGCGTCGCGCCGACGACACCGAGGCGATGGACCTTGCGCTCGCTCGTCGACTCATCGAACTGCAAGGGGGCGAGATGGACGAGAGTGCCCCGGGCAGGAAGCGCGCGATCGACGTGCGCTTCCCCCGCGTTCCCGAAGGCGGCTGACCGCCCGCGAGACTGCAGGCTGACGGACTGTGGAAAGCCGGCAGGCTGCGATGATGACGACCTGCGATCAGGTCGCGGTGTCGGAGCCGATGCGCTGGCGCACGTCCACCTTTTCGTTCTCCCCACCCTCGGCGCGCTGGCCCGTGGCCATGGCCTTGAGCATGCCGAACAGCTGCACCAGCTTGCTGTTGGCCGCGTCCCAATACTGCGCCGTGACGACGTCGACCCGCAGCAGCGCGATGTCCGGGTCGTCCATGCCCTTGGGAAACCAGGCCCTCAGCATGGGGTTCCACAACTCGCAGACCTTGGCCTTGTCGCGCACCAGCTCCGCGGTGCCAGACACCGACACGTAGCTGTTCTTGCCAGGATCCGCGTAGCTCACGCAGACCTGGGGATGCGCGAGAACGTTGTCGACCTTGCCCGAGTAATCGTTGGTGAAGAACCAGAGCTCGGAGTTTTCATCCAGCTCCTGCGTCGCCATCGGGCGGGCGCGCATCACGCCGTCATGGTCCATGGTCACCAGCGAGGCGATCGAAATGTCCTGGATCAGCTCGCGCAGCTTGCTCATGCGCTCGGTCTTGGATTTCCCGCTGTCGCTGCCGCCAGTCGCGCCGGAATCATTCATGGGGTCGTCTCCTCTTTGCGTGATGGCTGTTGCACGGAATCAACTGCGGCGACGAGAGCCAACGAAGCTGGGGTCGACGAAGCGATCGGTGCAGAAAATAGGTTTGTGACGCAAGCCGCGATGCTCACATCGGGATGGGCGACTGGGGCGGAGGCGCCACCGGAGGCGGCATCGGCGGCACCGGCGGGTCGGGCGTGTCCGCCGGCGGGTAGGGCTTGGGCGCGCCGGGATCCGCGTCCTGTGCCGGCAACTGCGGCGGCACGATCGGCCCCTGCACGATGGGTGCGACGACGAGGGTAAGTCCGAGCGTCAGGGCATCGGTGTGCATGTGTTTGCTCCGTGGCGCATAGCGCCCGTTCTAGTTCGCTCGCGCCGTTCGCTGCGACAACGGCCTTGCCGCTCCCGGAGAGGACTGCAGGGGCGGCAGCGCTGCGGCCGAAGCGGCCTGGTCCGGCATCAGGCCGTTGTGCGCATAGCGCTCGAACTTGGCCATGTCGTAGCCCATGGCCTGGATCTGCGCGAGATAGGCCTGGTACTGGCTGTCGCTCATCGCGGGCTTGCGAGAGAGAATCCAGACGTAGTCGCGGGCCTCGCGAGCGACGATCGCCGCGGAATAGTCCGACTCGAGTTGCGAGATCAGATACTGCTGCCTGAGCGGCCAGAAGGTGCGCACCTTCCACTCCGCATTGCCGGTTCCTTCCTCGACCCAGGCCCGCGTGACCTTGGTCTTGAGTGGGCCCTCGAAGCCGTCCTGCCGGTACTGGAACACCGTGGCGATCGTCCCGTCGGGATTCATGGTGTAGGTTTCGACCGGATCGTGCGCGCCCTTCTCCAGGCCCAGCCCGATCGCGCCGACGATGAACCACGGCCCCATGTAGCGGGCCAGGTCCACCTTGGGTTCGATCGGCAGGGGCGCTGCTTCAGCCTGCGTCGGCGCGGCATCGGCCTGCTTCACGTTGTGCGACACGCACGCGCCGGTCGACGCGATGACGGCGACCAGGGCCGCCACCAGCAAGGGTCGCGACCTCCGCTCGTGGCGCCCGAGGCCCAAGGCGGGCTGCGTGAACAAACGAACGGCTCCAGCACGAAGCTGACCGGTCTGCGGGTCGGCTTCGGCGGTTGAGGCGGAGGATGTCGGCTGGAATGTCATGGGGGATCACGCGAGATAAAAATGTAAGGAAGGCGAGTGGAGTCACACCGACGGCTGCAGGCCGATCAACCCCAGAGGAAAAGCTCGGTGCGCCGACCGCTGGAGGGAACCGTGACCTCGCGCTCGATCGTGCCCTTGGCGGTCTTCGCCTTGACCGAGTACTTGCCCGGCTCGAGATCCGCAAAGACCATCGGGTCGGAGTCCGCAATCTTCACGACCTCCGTGCCCTTGCTGTCCGCGATCACGACTTCGACCTGTGCGAGGTAGACGCCGGTCTGCTTCTCTGCGAATACAAGCTGCAGGTTCATGTCTTTGACCAGCGGCTTGAGCTGGGCGCGGCCGTCGATTCCCACGCCGCCGGTGAGATATTCGACGCCGTTCTCGTTCATGACCTCCGGTGCCGGCGCCTCGCCGCTGAGCATCGGCGCGCTCGACGGAGCCGCGCCCGCCGCCAGGGCATAAGGCGTCAGCGCCGTGGCGCAGGCCAATGCGGCGAATCGAAAGCTAGCGATGGGACGAAAGTAGATGCGCATGGGGATGGACTCCTTGGCTTCTGTCCGCTCGATGGATCGGGATCGGTCGCGATCTGCGAACGGAACGAATGAGCAGTCGGCTCGCGTCTGGAACATAGGGAGCGCTGCAAGAACTACAGAGCGCGCAAGCGCTGTGCCCAGCATCGAAGTCCAACGGGCAGGCACGCGACCTGCAAAGACGCTGCCCCGTGAGCGCCTTTCTTCGACAGGACTTCCCCGTTCCGGACGCCGGTGCGCGAAACCCTTCGCGGCGCGGTGGGCGCGTAAAGCCCACTCGCCCGTGCAGGGTGCACGTGCGCGCCGGCAGCGCCGGTGCAGGTTGCGCGCCCGAAGGCGCATCACGAACTGACCCCGGCTTGCAGAACAGGCCGCGGGTACTGCGACAGGCCTGCGACAGCTCGCTCGCGCCCCCCGACCGCGGTGCGGGCGTGACCCTGCGGCTTCCGAGTCAAAGCGCGCGCCTCACCTTGATCCGCGATGCAAGGCGCTCCCACGGCGCCGGGCGCCCATTGAGATCGTCCCGATGAGTGTTTCCTCTCCTTACACGCCCCTGATCGTCGAGCGCGTTCCCGGCGTCGTGCTTTCGGGATGGCGCCTCGCGCGCCTCACCGTGACGCGATGGATCGACGACGGCGCCTCCAGCATGGGCGCGGCGCTGGCCTTCTACAGCCTGCTCTCGATGGCGCCGCTGCTGCTGATGGTGATCACCATCGCCGGGCTGTTCTTCGGGGAGGACGCCGCGCGCGGCGCGCTGATCGGCGAGCTGCGGGCGCTGTTTGGACCCACGGGCGCGCAGGCCGTCGAAGCCATCCTCATCGCGTCGAGCGAGCAACAGGGCAGCCTCCTGTCACTCGTCATCGGCGTCGTCATGATCCTGGTCGGCGCTACCACCGTTTTTGCCGAACTGCAGAACGATCTCGACCGGATCTGGCGCGTGAAGGAAGAGGATAAATCCGTCAGAGGCGTTCGCCAGCTCGTACACGTGCGCATGATGTCGTTCGGGCTGATCCTGGGCGTGGGTTTCCTGCTCGCGGTCTCGCTGGTGCTGACCGCCGCCATCACCGCGTTCGGGCATTTCTGGTCGCAATGGTTTATCGGCGCCGCGGCGATGCTGCAGCTGCTCAACACGCTGCTCGGCTTTGCGCTCATCACCAGCCTGTTCGCGCTGATCTACAAGGCGCTGCCGAGCGTCATGATTCCCTGGCGCGACGTGTGGGTGGGCGCTGCGCTGACCTCGCTGCTGTTTTCGATCGGCAAGTACCTGATCGGCCTGTACCTGGGAACGGCCGCCGTGTCGTCCTCGTTCGGCGCCGCCGGCGCGCTCGTTGCCATCGTGGTGTGGGTGTACTACTCGGCGCAGATCTTCCTGCTGGGGGCGGAGTTCACGCACGAGTTCTCGCGACTGTACGGATCGCGCCGCGGGGTCGTAGAGCACGAGCCCACGGGGAATCCGCCTGCTACCGGCGATTGAGAGTCGCGCTGCCCCGCTGCAGGCGTTGCCAGACTTTCACGGCTGGACGATCGCGGGCTTCCATTCGACTCGACCAACCCGCGTCGCGGCTGGAGCAAGGCACTGGGCCTGGCGGTACTGGCGGTAATCGCCCACTTCTTCCTGGCCCTGGCCATCGGCTTCGTGGTCGGCATGCTGTCGACCTGACGCGCGACGACCTGCCGCTCGCGGTTCTGCCGGCGCGCGGGTTTTTGCCCTATTGACGCCCCGCCGCACGCGGAACACCGTACCTGCGCAGCTCAATCCGCCAGAACAAGAATGGGACGCGCGCCATGCACCTCGTGATCGCCGGCGCCGGCATCGCCGGCCTCACGACCGCCGTCGCGCTGCGTCAGCACGGCATCGAGGCGACGGTGCTGGAACAGGCCAGCGAGATCCGCGAGATCGGCGCCGGCATCCAGATCGCGGCCAACGGCTCGCTGGTGCTGCGGACGCTGGGCCTGGAAGGCGCGCTGCGCGCGGTGGCCGTGATCCCCCGATCCTACGACTACCGGGACCTTCGCACCGGACAGATGCTCTACGCGGCACCGCTCGGCGAAGAAGCAGCGCAACGCTACGGCGCACCGCTCTACAACGTGCATCGCGCCGACCTCGTCCAGCTGCTGCGCGACGCCTTGCCCGCGGAACGGCTGCGCCTGTCCGCGCGCTTCAAGGGTTTCACGCAGGACGCATCCGGCGTCGAGATCGAACTCAAGTCCGGCGAACGCCTGCGTGCCGACGCGCTGATCGGCGCCGACGGCATCCACTCGGTCGTGCGCCGCCAGTTGCGTGGACCGGAGCAGGCGCAGTTCGCGAACATCCTGATGTGGCGCGCGCTGATTCCGGCGAACAAGCTCGAAGACCTGGCGCTGCCGGAGTGCGGCAACTACTGGTTCGGACCCGGCCGCACCCTGATCACCTACTGGGTCCGGCCCAAGCAGCTTTACAGCATCCTGGCCTCGGTGCCCGCCGGCGAGGTGCACCGCGAATCCTGGACCGAGAGCGGCGACATCGAGGATCTGCGCCGCTCCTTCGACGACCTCGAACCGCGCGCGCGAAAAATGATGGACCAGGTGGAGTCCGGCTTCATCACCGGCATGTACTACCGCGACCCGGTCGACAGCTGGACGTCGGGCCGGGTGAGCCTGGTCGGCGACGCGGCGCACCCGATGGTGCCCTTCCTCGCGCAGGGCGCCTGCCAGGCCATCGAGGATGCATGGACGCTTGCGCGCGTGCTGTCGCGCCGCCAGGACGATGTGCCGAATGCGCTGCTCGAATACCAGCAGCGCCGGCTGCCGCGCGCCACGCGCATCCAGTCGGGCGCACGCGCCGCGGTGAAGCTCATGCACGAGGCCGAAACGTCGCGCGTACGGGCGCGCAACGGCCGCTGGAAGGGAATGGCGCGCATCGATCCGCTGGCGCAGACGAGCTGGGGCTTCGCCTGGGACTACGACGTCGTGCGCGCGGTCGAGGCGCCGGCGGGCGAAGTCGTGGGCCTGAGCGCCGTGCGCGAAGGCAAGAACATGCGAAGGCCGGAAAGCCAGCGCGCCTTCCACCTGTGGAAGGGCGCCTTCAAGGCCGAGGATTTGGCGCGCGGTCACGATGGACTGCGCGAGGCCTACGACCGCTTCCTCAGGTCGTGCTTCCCGCTGCCTGCGGAGGCCGTAGCGCAGGACACGGAACTGGGCGGTGTCCGCGCGCTGCGCGTGAGCGTGCCGGGACCTGCCTGCGATTCTGCCGCGCGCTCGATCCTGCACTTCCACGGCGGGGGCTACATGATGGGCTCGGCACGCGGCTCGGCGGAATACGCGAGCCGGCTCGTCGCCACGCTGGGAGGACGGTGCTGGTCGGTCGACTACCGGCTCGCACCCGAGCATCCTTATCCCGCCGCCATCGACGATGCGATCGATGCCTACCGCGGCCTGCTCGGACTGGGCGTGCCCGCCTCGTCCGTGATTCTCAGCGGCGAATCCGCGGGCGGCGGCCTTGCGATCGCACTCGCGATGGCGATTCGAACCGCCGGCGAACCGATGCCCGCCGGCATCGTCGCGATCAGTCCGTTCGCGGACCTCACGCTGTCGGGCCCGAGCCTGCGCGCCTTCAGCGGTGACGACCCGGCCGCGAACCGCGATCTGCTCACGCTCATGGCGGCTTCCTATTTTCAGGGCCACGAGCCGACCGATCCAATGGTCTCGCCGCTGTTCGGCGATTTCCGCGGGTTGCCGCGAATGTTCCTCAGCGCGGCAGAGGGCGAGGTGCTGTTCAGCGACACCACGCGGCTGGCGGAGCGCGCGAAACAGCAGGGCGTCGACGTGACACTCAGGACCGTCGAGGACTCGGTGCACGTCTACGCCCAGTTCCCGTTCCTGCCCGAGACGCAGGCCTTGATGCGGGAGTTGGCCGAATGGTCGCACCCGAGCTAGCCCGGACGCAGTCCGGATTTGCCGGGCGATGACAAGCAGACACACACAGGCGCACCTTGAGGCGCAGCACGTTCCGACGGAGCCGAACGAGGATCTCAAGGGACCTGATCGGTGCCGCGTCGAGCTCGGCGCTCTACGGCACCCCTTCGGGCGCGTTCATGCCGCCGATCATCTTTTGAGGAGCGGTTGCCGGCACGACAGAGACGAGAGCCGCTCACACGGCCGACGGCCCCGGCGTCGACGGCACTTCCACCGGCACTTCGGCAGGCTGATACCCCGGCACTTCCTGGGGTGAGGGTAGCGGGTGATCGCGCGAAGGCACTTCCGGCGCGGGCTGGTGCGCTGGCACACCACCCGGCGGAGTTGTCTGGGAAACGTTCATGCGGATCTCCAATTGCGGTCGCGACTCGAAGCGAGCCGCGACACGGTTCGTCGAACACAGTGGAACGACCCGCGCTTGCACCACGCACGGTGACCCGCCAAGGTGGCGGGCCCACATCGCTGTTCGTCTACTTCTGCGCGTCGAGCCGCGCGTCGGCTGCCTTCTGCGCCAAGTCGTAGGCGGCGTCGGCGTCGCTGCGGCACTTGGACTGCTCGGCAGGGGGAACGCCATCACATCGCTGCAGGGCGACCTCGTGATCCGCGCGGATCTTCTCGACTTCGATCTTGTGCGCGTCCTTGTTCAAGGTGTCGGCGCTGGCGCCTTCCTTGTTGTCCTCGCGCATTTCCTTCGCGGCATCGTGGATCTTCTCATTGCCCTCAGCGCGTTCCTCGCTCATGTCCTTGCTCGTCTCGGCAGGGCTCTCCTGGCGATTGCAGGCGCCGAGGGAAAGGCCACTGACCAGTGCAATCACCGCCAAGGCCAGAGGCCGACGCAGGAGTATCGAATCAAGTTTCGTGTGCGCGTTCACGTGAGTGTTCGTGTGAGTGTTCATGCTGTTCCTCGTGCTCTTTGAAGTGAAAGCCGAGCAACAGGATGCGTGCCCAGCCGGCGCCCGCTTAAAAAGGCTGCAGGTGGCCTCGCTTGCGCCGGGTGGATGTCGCCCTCGCTTCGCCGAATCGCCCTGCACATGGCACGGGCGCGCCAGGAATTTCGCGCTTTCTGCAGGACGACGCCCCCGCGTGATTCACGAGGGGTGCGGAAATTCTGACGGGAATTCTTCGGCACGACTTCTGCTTTGGCGGAGAGTCAGCGCACATCTGTATGGGAGAACTTCAATGAATTCCTGGACCGATATTGGGTTGATCGTCGCCATCGTCATTGGATTGATCTCCGCCGCCTCGCTTCCCATGGTGTCCGTGAATGCGGTCTCTCCGGAATCGCTGCGCCTGCATGCGGTGGCGAACGATGAGCCCTCGCCCTGGGCGCTCGTGAGCCAAGGAAAGCTCGAAGCATGGGAGCCTTCGCCGATGCGGGCGGTGGGCGCCGCGAAGGCCCCGCTCAGCGCACTAGACCCGCGCGCGGCCAAGGCAACTCACTGAGAAATCGCTGATCCACCGCGACGGGTGGTCGGTTCTGCGGCTGGTCGTTCCTGCGGCGCGCGACGGTTTGGCGCAGCCGCCGCCATACCGTCGCGCACTAGCGCCGCCGCCTCAGCCGAGATTCTTCGCGACGAACTCCCAGTTCACGATCTTCCAGAAGTGCTCGAGATACTTGGGGCGCTCGTTGCGGTAGTCGATGTAGTAGGCATGCTCCCAGACATCGCAAGTCAGCAGCGGACGCTGGCCGGTCTTGACCGGCGTGTCGGCGTTTGAGGTGCTGAGGATCTTGAGCTCCCCGTCCGTCCCCTGCACCAGCCAGGCCCAGCCGGACCCGAACGTCTCGGTCGCCGTCTTGCCGAAGCTGCTCCGGAATTCGTCGACACTGCCGAAGGACTTCTTGAGCGCCTCCGCGAGTTTCGCCGACGGCTCCGTCTTGTCCGGCGTCAGGCAGTTCCAGAAAAACGCGTGATTCCATGCCTGCGCGACGTTGTTGAAGATCTTGCCGGACGAACGCCGGATGATCTCCTCGACATTCATCGTCTCGAACTCCGTGCCCTTGATCAGCTGGTTCGCGGTGTCGACGTATTTCTTGTGATGCTTGTCGTGGTGGAATTCGAGCGTTTCGGCCGACATGTGCGGCGCCAGCGCGCCCTTCGCGTAGGGCAGCTCGGGTAGGGTGATCGCCATGGTCTTCGTTCCTGGTCAGATGGTGCGTCGAGGGGCAAATGCGCCTGCTCGGCAGCCGCAACTAACGGACCCACGCCCGCTCGCCCTGCAAACCTGAGATTCGCCCGGGTTCGTGATGCCCGCACGATCGGGCCGGGCATGCGGATTCCAGGAGCGGGTGCGATCTGCAAGCCGCTGATGCACGCCCGGCGACGGAAGCGATGACACACGCCCACCGCTCCGACGATCGAGCTGGGTGGACGACTCGGCGCCGGCGCCGTGCGAATCGGGGCGTCGAAGCGAAATCCAGAGGCCCCGTGGAGACCGCTACGCAGGCGCTGCAGCGCGATGTACGCGGCGATGGGCCTGCATCAGCGTGAACGTAGCCTCCATCTCGTGGAACCACTCGGACAGCCGGCCCGGGAACCGGCTCAGGTGGGCCGCGCCTGGCGCCTGCAGACGCAGGGTCGTGGCGTCGCGCGAGTCTTCGCCCGCGCGCGTCGCCCAGCCGTTGGCTTGCAGCCAGCGCAGCCCGGTCTCGAGATCGCGCGTGCGCAGACCCGTTTCCTTCCAAGCGTCGGCGACGTCCGAGATCAGCAGCGAACCGCCATCGTGGAAGACGCGATAGTCGCGGAAAATTCGCAGAACGGCCATGCCGATGGTGCGGTCGGTCACTCGCATGTCACGTCTCCGTTTGCTGGTGCGCTCGCGCACGACATTGCAAGGAGCGTGCGCGGCGGCGATACGGGCCGAACAGGGATGGAAGGGGGGCTAAGACGCCTGCGAGCGGTCGAAGGGCGCCGCCAGGTGGAATTGGCCGCCGGGATAACGACGGCGATGTCATGCACGGCGTCAAGCAAATGGCGGTGGATCTCCGCCGCGACGCGCGAGGCATTCACGGATACCGGGCATTTTCCGGCGGAATCCGGGGTGCACCGCGTGGCACGCGACTTGTAAACCAAGGCGCGCGCGACACGAAACCGCCAGCGAGAGCCGTCCCGATGAATTCCAGCGAAGGTGCCCCTCACCCCCTTTCGTCCGTCAGCGCCCGCGCTGCGGTGTCGTCCATGGGGGACGGCCGTCACGGCACACAGGGGCTCGCGCTGCCCGAGCACTTCGACAGCCTGTTCGGCGATACGCTTAGCGCCGCGCAGGCCCAGAACGCACCGGCGGCAGAGGAGTCTGTCCGCCTGCGCGCGCTGTGCGTGCACGACCTCGAGACCGGCACCTATAATCGCCGCCACTTCGAATCCCTCGCCGAATCGGAATGGGTACGCGCGCTGCGGCATCGCCGCGCGCTGAGCGTGATGGTCTTCGAGGCGACAGCGGCGGACCGGGCTTCGGATGCCGGGGCCTGCGTGCCGACACCCTGGGTCGCGGCGTGTGCGCAGTCGACGCTGAGGGCCGGCGGCGACGTGCTGGCGCGCTACGACCGCACGCGCTTCGCGATCCTGCTGCCCGAGACCGATGCGGCGGGCGTGCGCTTCATGGCGGAGCGCCTGCGTCGCGCGGTGGAACACCCGTTCCCCGGCGCGGGTGCGCGGATCCTGGGCGTCAACATCGGCGCCGCCACGCTCAAAGAGACGTGCGCGGGCGAGAAAGGCTGGCGCGGTGCACTGGATGTCGCCGAGCAGGCGCTGGAACGTTCGCATCAGACCGGCGACGCGGTGGTGCTCATCGAGGTGGGCGCGCCCTCGACGTGGCAGGCGATGTGAAGAGGACGCCTCACCCCTAGCCCACGGGGTACCCGGGTGAGGGCCCTAGCCCCGCGTTGTAGAGTCCGGCGAGGTCTGCGCGGCAGCCCCTCAACCCTCTCACCGTGCGTGGCACGCGGGGAGCGAAGTTCCTCTCCTTGATCCTCGAGCCTCGAACCGTATCCTCGGGGTCGTTCATTGCTGGGTAGACTTCGAGAGAAGCACCTCACGCACGCACGAAAATCCCCCGGGGACAGGAGATCAGACCCATGGCCTACGTCGACGGTTTCGTATTGCCTGTGCCGCGCAAGCGGCTGGACGACTACAAGAAGCTCGCACGCAAGGCGAGCAAACTCTGGCGCGAATACGGCGCGCTGGAATACGTCGAGTGCATCGCGGACGACGTGAAGCCGGGCAAGTGGACCTCGTTCCCGCAGAGCGTGAAGCTCAAGGCGGACGAGGTCGTGGTGTTCTCTTGGATCGTCTACAAGTCGCGTGCGCAGCGCGACAAGGTCATGGCCCAGGTCATGAAGGATCCGCGCATGCACATGGATCCCAAGACCCTGCCCTTCGACGGCAAGCGGATGATCTTCGGCGGCTTCAAGCCCTTCCTGGGGGCCTAGCCGCAGGTGTCCGTCAGCCGTCCAGCGGCTTGGAGCTGTGCGCCTCGGCGCTGGGCGGCGCCTTGCCGTCCTTCTTGAACGGCCACAACAGCTGCGCCCACCAGCCTTCCGGCAGCGTGTAGCCGAGCACGCCGTAAGTCTTGGGCCACTGGTCCTTGGGCAGGTACTTGGTGCCGAAGACCTGATCGATCAGCGGGAAGTGCAACGCGAAATTCTTGTCCAGCGCCTCGTATTCCGAGCTGTGGTGCCAGTGGTGGAAACGCGGCATCGCGATCACGTGTTCCAGCCAGCCCAGGCGGAAGCCCGTGTTGGTGTGCAGGAACACCGCGTGGAAGGACACGAAGGCGAGGTAGGCGTACACCGCCGGCTGCGAGAAGCCGAACAGGTAAAGGGGCAGGAAGGTGCCGCCGCGGAAGGTGATGATCTCCAGCAGGTGCAGGCGCGAACCCGCGATCCAGTCCATGTGATCCACCGAGTGATGCACGGCGTGGATGCGCCACAGCCAGGCGGTGGTGTGGAAGGTGCGGTGGATGGCGTATTCCGCCAGGTCCGCCACGATCATCACCTCGATGAATTGCAGCCACAGCGGCTGCGATTGCACCGCCGTCTGCAGTTGCGGGCCCATCAGCCAGGCGAACAGCACGGTGGCCGGCAGCAGGGTCAGGTAGGTCAGCAACTGCACCAGCAGGTGGCTGATGAAGAAGTGCTGCAGGTCCGTGACCCAGCCGCGACGGAACACGCTCTGCTCGCGCCGATACGGAAAGATGCGTTCCATCGGCACGAAGATCGCCGTCAGGACCAGCAGGGTGAGGATGAACCAGTCCAGCCCCAGGTAGACCTTGCGCGTTCCGCTGTAGGTGCCCAGCGCCACGTCGGAGCCGCCCAGCGCCACCGCGGTCAGCGCCAGCAGGATGCCGCTGACCGCGAGCACCTTCTTCCTGCGAAGCATCGCGCTCAGGAAGGCCAGGAAGAACGACAGCCCGATCGAGAGTTCGAGGATCGCGCGCATGAGGGGGACCGGATACTTCCCGCGCATCTCCTCCATCACGAAGTATTCCGGCCAGCGGAAGCACAGCACCGCGAAGATCGACAGCGCCCCGAGGAAGATGGCGAGCGTTCCGCTGATCCAGCCGTAGCCGAAGCCGGCGGGCTCATCGCTGGCGAAGGTGTTGGTAACCCAGGATTCGAGCGACATGTAAGCGGCCTCCCTGACCGTCAACACATTATCGGGCAAGTTCCGGAAACGGTTGGCGGCGCGGCCAAACCGGCGCGGCCTTCTCCCCGCCCCTTGGCTACGGGTCCTTCGGCGGCTTGTTGCCGTCGTGCTTGGCGGGCGCCCCGTACCGGTACGAGTATCCGCTGGCGGCATACCCCTTGTTGGCGCTGAAGCTCAGCTTGCGGATCTCGGCGACGACCGCCCGCTCGAAGGCCGCAGAGTGGAAGGTGGACGAGTCCACCCTGGCCTCGTCGACCGTGCCGCGGGGCGAGACGCGATAGGCGACCGTCATGCGCGCACCGGCTGGCGGGGGCGCGCTGGCGAAGATCACGCGGCGCCGTCGTTCGATTCGGGCCTCCAGCAATTCGCGCACCGCCTCGATCTCGGCGATCGGTCGCTGGGGCAGCGGCTTCACGGACCGGAACTGGAAGATGAATGCGGTCGTGCGGTAGCGATCGTCCTCCGGGTACTTCGTGCGCTTCATCTCCTCCACGAGCGCCGCCTCGAAGTCCGGGTTCCGGAAGCTCGAGTCCTCCGCGTGCGCGTCCACGACCCTGCCATCGGAGGCCACCTTGAAGACCACCTTCAGCTCCGCGTCCGGCGGATCCTGATCGCCCGGGTAGAAGCGCCGCAGCACGCGATCGAAGCGCGGCGCGTAGGCCTTCTGCAGCGAAGTCACGTCGATGCGGGGGCGCGCCGGTCTTCGATCGGTTTCCACGGGCGCCTGGATGGGCGAGGGCTCAGGCGCAGCGCCGGCAGCGGCGGCGGACGACGGACCAGCTACGGGCGGCACGGACGAAGGTCCTGCGTCGAATGCAGGTTCGTCCACGGGCACTGTGACGACCGGAATGGCCCGGGCTGCGCGCATCGATCGCATGCGGGCGTCGAGAATCATCGCGCCCACGACGAGGCCGACGATCAGGACCAGAAACAGGAGAAACGCGGGGCGCACGGTCGCGGAAGGTTACCGCAGGCCCGGCCGCGATCGCGCGCCGCGGCCACCGTGACGCGTTGTAGAGTCCCGACGTCGTGTCAGCCCAGCAGGACCTTCGCCATGACGGCCAAGCCGATCAGCCGCTTCCCCGTACCCAGACTCGAACAGCTCCCCATCGACGTTCGGGAGCGCATTCTCGCCGTGCAGGAAAAGGCGGGATTCGTGCCCAACGTGTTCCTCGCGCTCGCGTACCGGCCCGAGGAGTTCCGCGCCTTCGTCGCCTATCACGACGCGCTGATGGAAAAGCCCGGCGGCGGCCTGAGCAAGGCCGAGCGCGAGATGATCGTCGTGGCGACGTCGGGCCTGAACCAGTGCCAGTACTGCGTGGTCGCGCACGGCGCGATCCTGCGCATCCGCGCGAAGAATTCCTTTATCGCCGACCAGCTCGCGATCAATTACCGCAAGGCAGACATCACGCCGCGCCAGATGGCGATGCTGGATTTCGCGGTGAAGACGTCGCAGCGCGCCCAGGAGATCGGCGAGGACGATTTCACGCAGCTCAGGATGCACGGGTTCAGCGACGACGACGCCTGGGATATCGGTTCGATCAGCGCTTTCTTCGCGATGTCCAATCGCATCGCCAACGTGTTCGCGATTCGGCCGAACGACGAGTTCTACACGATGGGGAGGGCGCCAAAGACGTCGTAGCCGGAACGTCGAGTGTCACGAAGCCAAGGAGTCGGCATCGCCGGCGCGCCGACAGGCAGAAGCCGCGGACGTCGCCCCGGCTACGGCGCCTGCGCGCTCAGGCGTTGCGCGCCATCAGCCCGCCGTCGACCGGGATCACTGCGCCGGTGATGTACGACGCCGCCGGCAGGCACAGGCTCAAGATCATGTGGGCCACTTCCTCCGGCCTTCCGTAACGGCGCAGCGCCGTACGGCGCCGCGCGAAGACCTGCTTGTCGGCGTCGGGTACGAATGCCGTCATCGCGGTTTCGATCGGGCCGGGGCAGATGCAGTTCACGGTGATGCCGTCGCGACCCAGGTCCACGGCCAGCGCGCGCGTCAGGCCCGCGACGCCGGCCTTGGAAGCCGCGTAGGGGCTGTCGTCGGGCGTGGCGCCGAGCGCCTCGGTCGAGGCGATATTGACGACGCGCGCCGCTGGCGATTTGCGCAACCAGGGCAGCGCGGCGCGCACGATGCGCTGCTGCGCGGTGAGATTCACGGCCTGCGATCGCAACCAGATCTCATCGTAGGCAGGATCGTCGAGCTTGCAGAACGCCATGATGCCGGCGTTGTTGACGATGAGGTCGAGCCGGCCGAAATGCAGCGCGACCTCTTCGACGACCTGCGTGACGCGCGCGGGATCGGCGACGTCGAGCGACCAGGCCTTTGCATTGGGCCCGGCCTCGCGCGCGACGGCTTCGGCCGAGGCGAAGTCACGATCCGTGACCGCCACGTGCGCACCCTGTGCCGCGAACAGCAGCGCGGTGGCGCGGCCCATGCCGCTGCCGGCGCCGGTGATCAGCGCAGCGAAGCCGGCGATGGAGCGGGGGTCGGTCACGCTAGGAACTCGAAGTTTCTACTCCCTCTCCCCGCGACAGCGGGGAGAGGGTTGGGGTGAGGGGCACGACGTGAGCAACGGCGTGGTGATCTGATCGAAACCCTGCCCCTCTCCCCATCGATGAAGCCGATGGGGAGAGCGAGACCATCACAGCGTCCTGAAAAACTTCCGGATGTCCGCCGCCAATGCGTCCGGCTCCTCCATCGGCGCGAAGTGCCCGCCTTTCTCGAACGTCGAATAGTGCTTGAGGTTGTGCATGCGCTCGCTCCACTTGCGCGGCATGTTCGCGATTTCATGTTCGAAATACGCGAGTCCCGTCGGCGCTTCGACCACCGGCATGCGGTTGTGCGAAGGCTTCCAGGGATTGTGCGTGCACTCGTAGTAGTAACGCGCCGAGGTGCCGTAGCTCTGCGTGACCCAGTAGAGCGTCGCGATCGTGCACAGCTCTTCCTTGGTGAAGCGCGATTCGACGTCGCCGCCGGTGTGCGCCCACTTGCGGCGCTTCTCGACCAGCCAGGACGCGAGGCCCGCGGGCGAGTCGTTGAGTCCGATCGCCATCGACTGCGGCTTGGTGCACTGGATCGCGGAGTAGCCGCTCTCCTCGGCGAAGAAGTGCAGGTTCTTCGCCAGCAGCGCCTGCTCCGCGGGTCCGATGTAATCCTCCGCCGGTGCGCCCGCATCCTGGAAGATCGTCAGCGGCAGGATCAGGTGCATGTACACGCCGAGCACGCGGTCGGCGTACTTGTGTCCCAGCTGCGCGGTGACCAGCGCGCCCCAGTCGCCGCCCTCGGCGTAGAACTTCGGGTATCCGATCTGCTTCATCAGGTCGACCCACAGGTCCGCAGTGCGCCAGAAGTTGATGCCCGTCGTGCGCAGCGGTGTGGAGAATCCGTAGCCCGGCAGCGAGGGCACGACGACGTCGAAGGAGTCGTTCGGATCGCCGCCGTAAGACGCCGGGTCGGTGAGGCGGCGGATCATCTTCTTGAGGTCCCAGAACGTCCACGGCCAGCCGTGGCTCATGATCAGGGGCTTCGGGTTGGGGCCCTTTCCACGCTCGTGGATGAAATGGATCGGGATGCCCTCGACCGTGGTGCGGAAGTGCGAGAACGCATTCATCTCGGCTTCCGCCGCGCGCCAGTCGTAACTCTTTTCCCAGTACGCGCACAGCTCCTTCATGTACGCCGTGTTGGCGCCGTACTGCCACTGGTCGTTGCCGAAGTCGTCAGGCCAGCGCGTCCGCGCGAGCCGCTCCTTCAGGTCCTTGATCGTGCTCTCGGGGATGTCGATCTTGAAGGGTTCGATGGGCATGATGCGGCTCTCCTGCTCGCGGCGGTCGGTATTTTGTTCAAGCCTAGCCTGACGCGCCGCAATCTCAACCACCCGCGGGGTAGCCCTACAAGGAACGATGCGCCGTCGTGCACGTGAGGGGTCAGCCGTCTGCGGCCTCCTGTCGTCGGGCTTAAGCCCCACCTGCACCGATCGTCCCCGCGGAAACAGCCCGGATTCCCGGGCGATCAGCCCGGCGAACAGGCGTCCAAGGCCGCGGTGAGCGCTTCGCGATCGAACTTGCTCGTCGTGCCGATCAGCACGAGCTCGGTGCGCGGCGTGGACACGCCCCAGGCGCTGCCGTCCACGTAGGACTCGTAGCTGCCGACCTTCTGGTAGAGCGTGGTCAGCGGGTAGTTCTTGAAATTGAGGAAGCCCTTGGCGCGGTACACCGTGTCGGCGAGCGACTTCATCGTGCGGATGAAATCCACGCGGCGGATCGGCTTGTCGCTGCGGTACACCATGCTCTCGAACGGATGCGAGGCGGGGTCCATGACCGCCTCGGGGCGGAACGTCGACTGGCCCAGGCGGCTGTCGCCGAGCAGCACCTGCAGCGGCACCGAGCCGTCGGTGGTCTCAAAGATGGACGCGGCCGGCAGCAGGTCGGTGATCATCTTTCGCACCTTCAGCGTCTGCTCGGGACCCGCGGCCTGCGTGCGGTTGAGCACAACCATGTAGGCACCGCGGATCTGGCGTTCGAACAGCGTGGCGTACTCGGAGTCACGCGCGTCGAGCGCGTGCACCGCGTCGACCACGGTGACGACGTTCTCCAGGAAGATCCTGCGGCGCACCTTGGCGGTGTTGAAGGTGCAGACGATGTTGATCGGGTCCGACACGCCGCTGGTTTCGATGAGCAGCTGCTCCGGCGCCGGGTCGGATGCGAGGAGGCTTTCGACGCCGGCAACCAGATCGTCGCGGATCGAGCAGCAGATGCAACCGTTGGCGAGTTCGACCTGCTGGCCTTCGACCTTCACGATCAGCTTGGCGTCGATATTGAGCTCGCCAAAGTCGTTCACCAGCACCGCGAGGCGACGGCCATCGCCCTGCATCAGAAGGCTGTTGAGCAGGGTCGTCTTGCCGGCGCCGAGGAAACCGCTGATGAGCGTGATCGGCAGCATCTTCCGGCCGCTGGCGGCCTGGACTTCGGGGTAGCGGGCGAGCGGGTTGAGCATGCGTGTCGGGACGGCGGTGAAAGCAGGAGGACCAGCATAGCCCGCGACGCCGCGCGCGCCTGCGCGGGCAAGCCCTATTCGCCCAGGGTTCTCGCCAACCCTAGCCCGGAGGAAGTCGGGGAATAGCGGTCAGGCTGCGCGTCGCGTCGGGGCAAAAGCCCCGGCTCTTTTGCTTCGCGAAATTCAACGTTCGGGCTTACGGCATTCGGGCGTACGGCTTACTTCTGCTTCCAGGTACTGCCGTCCTGCACGTACCAACCCGCCTTCGCGCGCTCGATCCAGCGCTTGGCGAAAACGGCTCGGATCTGCGCCTCCCACTGCGGCTGCCCGTTGGCTGCCGCGAGCTCGTGGTACAGCGCGGCGCGGTCGGCGTTCTCGTTGGCCACCAGGGTGCGAACCTTGTTGCGGTCCGGCAGGGGGACAAGGTTTCCGTCGCGCACGACGATGAAGCCGTCGCCGACCAAGCCCACTGCGCCCGATCCGTAATGCGGAGCAAGGTCGGGGAACCGCGCCTCCATGCTGTCGGTGAGGCGCTGGATCTCGGGCGAGGACACGTCGAGGTTGGGCTCGGCGGCGTGCGCGCCCGGGATCACGAAGTCGAGCGCGCGCAGCGCGAGGTCGCCCGCATCAAACGAGTCGAGCGACGACGTCGGTGCCGGCGCGGCCTCTGCCGGCGGTGTCGCCACGGGCGCGGGCGCCGCCTGGCCACCCCAGACCTCGTCGATCACGCGATCGGCCGCGGCCTGCGCCGCCGCGGCGGGGAAGTACACGTTGATGGTCACGCAGGCGGCCAGTACGCAGGCGCTGGCGGCAAGAAGCAGGGCATTCGGGCGGGTCATGCGGGCACTCCGGGGACGCGGACTTCGGACGCGCGGAGTATAGGCAGGGGACTGCTGAGCCGCGCTTGAACGGAAGGGTGCGACCACGGGGTCCAGCGAAGGTCGGCGAGCCTGTTTCTCTCCCGGCCTCTGCGCGAGTTCGCCCAACCGAACGGCAGGGCTAGATGAATCCCACCGCCAGCTGCGCCGCCTCGGACATCATGTCGCGCGTCCACGGCGGGTCGAACGTGAGTTCCACGTCTGCCTCGGTCACGCGCGGAACCTGCAGCACCTTGGACTTCACGTCCGCCACGAGGATGTCGCCCATTCCGCAGCCGGGCGCGGTGAGCGTCATGCGGATCATGGCCTTGCGGTTGCCCTCGGCGAGCGGCACGAGCTTGCACTCGTAGACCAGCCCGAGCTCGACGATGTCGACCGGGATCTCGGGGTCGTAGCAGGTGCGCATCTGTGACCAGACGGCCTTCTCGATCTCGGCGTCTCCTGCGTCTTCCGACAGCTCCGGCCCTCTCACCACGTCCTTGCCCAGCGCGTCGGCGTCCTTGCCGTCGATCCGGAACAGGTGGCCCTGCACGAGCACCGTGAAGCTGCCGCCCAGGGCCTGCGTGATCTCCGCGTCGGCCGCCTCGGGCAGCTCGACCTTGGTCCCCTGCGGAATCAGGACGCCGATCACGTCTCGCGTCAGCCGCACGCTTTCCTGGGGACTGGACATCAGCGGAACCGGGACGAAGCAGACGGCATGACGGGCGGAAAGAGGAAACCGGAGGGAAGACCCGCATGTTAACCCCCGGCGTCCGCGAGCCGCATCCGGTCCGCTCGATCCGGGTCATCCCGCGTCCAGTTTGCGAGGGCATCATGGCCGCCCCGAACCGTTTTCCGAGGCCTGAACCATGAAGCTGAACCCGCTGCCGCTCGTCCTCTCGCTGGGACTGCTCGCCGCATCGCCACTGCGGGCCGAGGAGCCGCCGCATCGCCACGTGAACGTCAGCGGCCAGGGCGAGGTCGCGATCGTCCCGGATCGCGCGCGCGTGCACATGGGCGTCACGCAGCTGAGCCCCGATCTCGCGGCGGCCGAATCCCACGTCAACGCGGTCGTTCGCGCCTTCCTGACCGAGGCCCGGGCGCTCGGGCTGCGCGACGAGAACGTGAACACGACGGGCGTGAGCATCAGCCCCGAGTACGTCTGGGAAGAAAAGGACCGCGCCAATCGACTGGTCGGCTACCGCGTGAGCCGCGACATCGAAGTGCTCGTGCTGGACCTGAACCGCCTCGGCGACGTGGTGATGAAGGCCATCGCCGCGGGCGTCAACCAGGTCCAACCGCCGCAGCTCGAGTCGTCCAAGGCCAAGGACGTCCAGCAGCAGGCGCTTGTGAAAGCCACCCAGGACGCGATGGCGCGCGCCAAACTCGTGGCCGAGACCCTGGGCATGCGCCTGGGCGCCGCACACAACGTCAGCGCCTCGGACTCCGGTCCTCAGCCGCCGATGCCCAAGACGATGCTGATGCGGTCGGATGCCGGGGGTGGCGGCAACCAGGAGATGGGAATCAACGCCGGCGAGCTGCGCTACAGCGCCTCGGTGAACGCGGAATTCGAGCTGGTCGGACCTTAGAGGCAGTGATCAGTGGTCAGTGTCAGTGGCCAGTTCCGCCAGGAGGCGCCGCTTCATCCCCGAGCCAGGCACTGACCACTGACACTGGCCACTGACCACTGCTTCTATACTTCCGCTTTACCGCTGCCTGCCCGGCCATGGCCCGAACCAAAAGCGCTGCTCCCGACCCCGTCGTGGGCCTGATCATGGGTTCGCGCTCGGACTGGGAAACCATGTCGCACGCGGCCCAGACGCTCACCGACCTGGGCATCGCCCACGAGGCCCGCGTGGTCTCGGCGCACCGCACGCCGGACCTGCTGTTCGACTACGCCGGCAGCGCGGTCGACCGCGGTCTCAAGGTGATCATCGCGGGCGCGGGCGGCGCCGCCCACCTGCCCGGCATGTGCGCTTCCAAGACGCGGCTGCCCGTACTGGGTGTGCCCGTGCAGTCCAAGGCCCTCAACGGCCTGGATTCGCTGCTGTCGATCGTGCAGATGCCGGCCGGCATTCCCGTGGCCACGCTCGCGATCGGCCGCGCGGGTGCGGTCAACGCGGCGCTGCTCGCGGCCGGCATTCTTGCCATCGAAGATCCGCTGCTGGCCAAGCGCCTGGAAGGCTGGCGCTCCGCGCAGACCGAGAAAGTGCTCGCAGACGAACCGCTCAAGCTCGGATGAAGATCGGAATTCTCGGCGCCGGTCAGCTCGGGCGAATGCTGGCGCTGGCGGGCTATCCCCTGGCCTTCGACTTCGTCTTCCTGGATCCGGCCGCGGAAGCTTGCGCTGCGCCTCTGGGCGATCATCTGCACGCGGACTATTCGGACGAGGCCGTCCTTGCGCAGTTCTGCGCGTCCTGCGAACTGGCCACGTACGAGTTCGAAAACGTGCCCGCGAAGGTCGCCGAGTTCGTGGCCGCGCGCGTGCCGATGTACCCGCCGCCCAAGGCGCTGAGCGCGGGCCAGGACCGGCTTGGCGAGAAACGCATGTTCGACGCGCTGAAGATTCCCGTGCCGCGCTACATGCCCGTGGCGGCACGCGAGGCGCTCAACCTGGCGGTACGCAACATTGGCCTGCCCTGCGTGCTCAAGACGCGGCGCATGGGTTACGACGGCAAGGGCCAGGCGGTGTTGCGCACCGAGGCGGACCTCGACGCCGCCTGGGAACGCCTGGCCGGACAGCCGCTGATCTGCGAGGCCTTCGTGCCCTTCGAGCGCGAGCTGTCCTGCCTCGCCGTGCGCGGTCGCGACGGCACGATGGCGTTCTACCCCGTCGTCGAGAACGTGCACCAGGACGGCATCCTGCGCGTGTCGGTGCCGCGCAGCGACGATCCGCTGCAGGCGGAGGCGGAAAGCCACACGCGTCGCGTCGCCGAACACCTGGATTACGTCGGCGTGCTCGCCTTCGAATTCTTCGTCGCCGAAGGAAAGCTCTACGGCAACGAGATCGCGCCGCGCGTGCACAACTCGGGGCACTGGACGATCGAGGGCGCGGAGATCTCGCAGTTCGAAAACCACCTGCGCGCCATCGCCGGCCTGCCGCTGGGTTCCACGGCGCTGCGCGGCCATTCGCTGATGATGAATTTCATCGGCGATGCGCCGGACACCGCGGCGCTCGCCGCCATTCCCGGCGTGCATGTGCATCACTACGGCAAGTCGCCCAAGCCGCAGCGCAAGGTCGGCCATGCGACCGTGACCGCCGAGACCGAGGCGCAGCTGCTCGAGCGGCGCGCGCTGCTGGAAGCGCTGATCGCGTCGTGAACGACGCGTTGGGCCTGCAGGAGTACCCGCACGGCACCTACGGCCTCGACTCCGGCTACGTGCGCCCGCGACTCGACGCGATCCACCTGGTCGTGGAAAACGGACGCGCCGCCTTCGTCGACACCGGCACCTCGCACTCCGTGCCGCGCATGCTCGAAGCCCTGCAGCGGCTGGGCCTGCGTGTCGAGGCCGTGGACTACGTGATCCTCACCCACGTGCACCTGGATCACGCAGGCGGCGCCGGCTTGCTGATGCGCTCGCTGCCGAACGCGACCGTCGTGGTCCACCCGCGCGGTGCGCCGCACATGATCGACCCGTCGAAGGTCTGGGCGGCGACCGTCGAGGTCTACGGCGAGACGCGCGCGCAGCGCGACTACGGCGAGCTCGTGCCGATTCCGCGCGAGCGCCTACTCGAGGCCGGCGACGGGGCCAGCATCACGCTCGCCGGCCGCAGCCTGTCCTTCATCGACACGCCCGGCCACGCCAAACACCACTTCTGCGTGCACGACGAAAAGGCGCGGGCGTTGTTCACGGGCGACACCTTCGGCATCTCCTACCGCGAGCTCGACCAGGGCGGCCGCCAGTTCATCTTCCCGAGCACGACGCCCACGCAGTTCGATCCGCCGGCGCTGCACGCTTCGGTCGACAAACTGCTCGCGTGCTCACCGCGCGCGGTGTACCTGACGCACTACAGCGAGGTCACGGACATTGCGCCGAAGGCGGTGGACCTGCACCGGCTGATCGAGGCGCACGCGGAGCTCGGACTGCGCTGGGCGGACTGCCCCGAACGGACCGAACGCGCTGCGGGCCTCGCGGCCGGCGTGCAGCAGCTGGCGGAGGACGAAGCGCGACGCGTGGGCGGAGATCCCGGCCTGTGGACGCGCGTGCTCGAGAACGACATCGCGCTCAACGCGCAGGGCATCGGGTCCTGGCTGGATTTCCGGAAGAAGAAGCACGCGTAGCGTGCGCTACGTCCTCAAACCCAGCGCCTTTCCCGTCTCCAGCCACAGCTCCGCATACGCCAAGGCCGCGGGATCATCCGAGGGCGCAAAGGCCGCCACCGGCGCACGCCGCTCACCCATGCGCTCCACGCTCGACGAATACGGGATCACCGCCTGCATGCGCGGGTTCATGACCTCGGGCGGGGCCTCGAGCAGTTCGCGGTGCAGGCCGCGACGCCGATCCGCCATCGAGTAGAAGGGCCGCAGCTTCTTCACCGGAAAGCCTTCGGCCTTGAAGTGGTCGCGCAGCTGCTCGTAGGCACGCAGGCTCAGCCAGGTCGGCACCACCGGCACGAGGATCAGGTCTGCGGCGGTGAAGACGTTATCCGCGAGGTGCGACAGGCTGGGCGGGCAGTCGAGGACGGCCAGTGAATAGGTCTCGGAAAAGGGCTTGAGCAGCCGGCGCAGCGCTTCGCGTGGCGGTTCGACCTTCTTGAGCATGATGTCGAGGTAGCGGTACGAGAAGTCGGCCGGGATCACGCTGAGATCGTCGAACGGCGTGGGCTTCACGAGCCGCCCGACGGGTGTTTCGCCCGCGAGCACCTTCTTGGTCTTTTCCTCGCCGGGCTCGCCGCGCAGGTACCAGCTCGACGCACCTTGCGAGTCGAGATCCCAGAGCAGGGTCTTGAGGCCACTGGTAGCGGCGAAATAGGCGAGATTCACGGAGGCGGCGGTCTTTCCCACACCCCCCTTCACGTTGTAGATCGCGAGCGTTTTCACCTGCCCTCCCCGGCGCCGGACAGGCGGAGATTTAGCACGCTGCGCGAGGTCGGGCGAATCCCGGCGCCGGATACTTGCGTAAACAGAGGATTCCCAGGAAAACATTCCACCCGTGCGCATCCTGTTCGCGATCTGCCTGCTGCTGAGCTGTCTGTCCACGGCCGGCGCGGCGGCGCCCGTCAAGGGCGAAGACGCGATTGCCTGGCAGACCTGGTCGCCGGCAGCCTTCGAGCGGGCACGTGCGCAGCGCAAGCCCGTGTTCCTGTACCTCGAGGCGGTGTGGTGCCACTGGTGCCACGTCATGCAGCGCGAGACGCTGTCACGGCCCGAGGTACGCGAGCGCCTGGCGCGCGACTACGTCGTCATCCGCGTCGATCATGACGCCAACCCGGGCCTGGCCAACCGCTACCGCGACTACGGGTGGCCGGCGCTGGTGTTCCTGTCGGCCGACGGCACCGACCTGGTGAAGCGAGCGGGATACATCGAACCCGAGCCGTTCGCGCGCCTGCTCGACGCCATCGTGCGCGACCCGACGCCCGAGCGCGCGGGTCTGGTGCTCGAACCGCCGGCGGGGCCCTCGCAGCTCGCGGCCGCGGACCGCGCCTACCTGCTGGGCCAGCATGACCGCAGCTTCGACGCCAAGCTCGGCGGCCTGCGGACCTCGCAGAAGTTCATCGATCGCGACAGCGTCGAATACGCGCTGGTGCATGCGAATGATCCGAAGGAGAAGATCAAGGCGACGATGACGCTGACGGCCGCGCTGGCCCTCATGGATCCGATCTGGGGCGGCGCCTCGCAATACTCGACCGGCGGCGTGTGGGAGAACGCGCACTTCGAGAAGATCATGCGCACGCAGGCCGCCTATCTGCGGATCTATGCACTGGCCTACGCGCGCCTGGGGCGTACCGCGGACCTGAAGGCAGCGCAGGACATCCAGCGTTATCTCTTCGACTTCCTGCGGTCGCCCGAGGGCGCGTTCTACGTCAGCCAGGACGCGGACGTGGTCCCGGGCGAGCACTCGCTCGCGTACTTCAAGCTGGATGACAAGGGTCGGCGCAAGCTCGGCGTACCGAGGGTCGACCACAGCCGCTACGCCGACGCCAACGGCAACGCGGCCGAGGCGCTCGCGACGCTGTACTCGGCGAGCGGCGACGCAAGCGCGCTCGACGCGGCGGGCAAGTCCGTGGAATGGGTGATCGCCCATCGTGGCGATGCGAAGCGCGGACTGCTGCGCCACGGCGAGAAGTCCGACTCCGCCCCGCACCTCAGTGATTCGCTCGCGATCGCGCGCGCGAGCCTCGCGCTGTACGAGGCCACCGCGGAGCGACGCTGGCTGGCGCTTTCCCGGCAGCTCGGCGCGGCCATCGACGCGCAACTGCGCGCGCCTGCCGCCGGGTTCCTGACCGAAGGCGTGCAGCCTGGCCTGCCGGTCCAACCGCGTCCTGATCTGGCCGAGAACATCGTCGCGACGCGCTTCTTCAACCGCCTGGCGCACTACACGGGCGAGGCCAAGTTCCGCGACGCCGCCCAGCACGGCATGAAATACCTGGCAGGGCACGCCTCGCAGCAGGAAGACCTGGAAGAAGCCGGGATCCTGCTCGCCGACGACGAACTGGCTCGCGATCCGATGCACCTGACGATCGTGGGCGCGAAGTCCGATCCTGTCGCACGCGCGCTGTTCGAGGCGGCCACGCGAACACCTGGCACCTATCGCCGCATCGAGTGGTGGGATCGCGCGGAAGGCCCGCTGCCGAACAGCGACGTCGAGTATCCCGAGTTCAAGAAGCCGGCGGCCTACGTGTGCGCGGCGGGGCGTTGCTCTCGGCCGAGTTACGAGGCCGCGGATTACAAGACCCAGATTTCGCGGCTCACCGCGGCCAGTCCCTAGGCTAGGACGCCCCTCCCCTGCTCATCGGAGTAGTGGCGAGCGCGTCGTTTTCAGGACGAACGGAAACAGGTTCCCCAACGAGAATGCCCCCGTTTCCGGGGGCATTCTCGATGCACGGCCTGTTTCGCCTGCTTACTCGTCCAGAAAGCTGCGCAGATAGTTGGCGCGGCTCGGATGACGCAGCTTGCGCAGCGCCTTGGCCTCGATCTGGCGGATGCGCTCGCGCGTGACGTCGAACTGCTTGCCGACTTCTTCCAGCGTGTGGTCGGTGTTCATGTCGATGCCGAAGCGCATGCGCAGCACCTTGGCTTCGCGCGGCGTGAGGCTGGCGAGGATCTGGTGCGTGGCTTCCGCGAGGGACTGGCTCGTGGCCGATTCCAGCGGCGAGATCGCGTTGGTGTCCTCGATGAAATCGCCGAGGTGCGAATCCTCGTCGTCGCCGATCGGCGTCTCCATCGAGATCGGTTCCTTGGCGATCTTGAGGACCTTGCGGATCTTGTCCTCCGGCATCTCCATCTTCACGGCCAGCTCTTCCGGCGTCGGCTCACGACCCATTTCCTGGATCATCTGGCGCGAGATGCGGTTGAGCTTGTTGATCGTCTCGATCATGTGCACCGGGATGCGGATGGTGCGCGCCTGGTCGGCGATCGAACGGGTGATGGCCTGGCGGATCCACCACGTGGCGTACGTGGAGAACTTGTAGCCGCGGCGGTATTCGAACTTGTCCACCGCCTTCATCAGGCCGATGTTGCCCTCCTGGATGAGATCCAGGAACTGCAGGCCGCGGTTCGTGTACTTCTTCGCGATCGAGATCACGAGACGAAGGTTGGCCTCGACCATTTCCTTCTTCGCGCGGCGGGCCTTGGCCTCGCCCACGTTCATGCGGCGGTTGATGTCCTTGATCTCGTCGATGGAGATCAGGTTGTCGCCTTCGATCTGCGTGAGCCGGGCGAGCAGCGCCTCGACTTCCGGCTTCTTGGTGGCCAGCGTCGCGGAATACTTGCGCTTGGCGCGGATCGACTTGTCCAGCCACTCGAGGTCCGTCGGCGAGGAGCCGCGGTACTTGGAGAGGAACTCCTCTCGCGTCATGCCCGCGTCAGAGACGCAGATGCGCATCACGGAGCGTTCGATCTCACGGATCAGCTCGATCTTGCCGCGCAGGTTGCGCGTGATCTCGTCGATGATCTTGGGCGAGAGCTTGAAGGTCATCAGCAGGTCGGCGACGGCTTCGCGCTTGCCCTGCGTCTTCTTGTCCGCCGCGCTGTACTTCTCGAGGGCCGCCCAGGCCTTGTCGTAGAGCTTTTGCAGTTCTTCGAAATTCAGGCGGCACATCTCGGGATCCGGACCGGTCGGCTCGGCTTCCTCTTCCTCGCCCTCGACAACGGCGCCTTCGACTTTTTCCTCTTCCTCTTCGGCGGCCTCGACGATCGGGGGCGGCGGCTCGGGAGGCGCGACGGGCGCGTTGGGATCGAAGAATCCCGTCACGACGTCGACGAGACGACGCTTGCCCTCGCCGACGGCGTCGTACGCCTCGAGCAGGATGGCGATCGTCTCGGGATAGATCGCCATCGCGTAGAGCGCCTCGTTGAGGCCCTCCTCGATGCGCTTGGCGATGCGGATCTCACCTTCGCGGTCGAGCAGCTCGACGCTGCCCATCTCGCGCATGTACATGCGCACCGGGTCGGTCGTGCGGCCGAACTGGTCATCGTTGGAGGCGATGGCAGCGGCGGCTTCCTCGGCGGCGTCTTCTTCCTCTTCCTGCGTCGCGACGACCGCGGGCTCGGAGAAGAGCTGGGCTTCCTGGTCCGGAGCTTCCTCGAGGACCTTGATGCCCATCGTCCCGATCATGCTGACGATGTCGTCTATCTGTTCGGAGTCGACGACCTCGGGAAGGTGGTCGGCCACCTCGGCATACGTGAGGTAGCCCTTCTCCTTGCCAAGGGCGATCAAGACTTTGATTTGGGACTGCTTTTCGGCGGCGTTGGCGCTCATGATCGGCCTGTCGAACGGACTGTTGTCCGGGGGGTGTCGCGGGGAACTGCGCATTTTACGGGACAGACTCCGGTTTAGACCAGCGAAATCAGCGAGAGTTGATCGATAGAGGAACCCAGGACGGCATCCAGCCGGGCGTTCATCGCCGGGATCTCTCGGGGAGGTGCGCCTGCAGGGCCTTCCATTCGGCGAGTTCCGCCGGCCCCAACTCACGCACCGCGGACTCCGCGGTGAACCACTCGATTCGCGAACGCATCGCCTTGTGTCGAAGGTGGTTAATGGCGTCGCCGAACTCGCGTTCAATGGCCGCGTCGTCGAGGGCCGCCGAAAGGGGGCCGAGGCGCTCCAGGGCGGCCGCCTTGGACGTTCCGCGCCAATGCTCGTGCAGTTGTCCGCCGTGCGCGGCCGTGTTCTCGTGGAAGAACTCGACCGCCTCCACCAACATGCCGATGCCCGGAAGGCCCGATTCGGCGAGCAACTCGATCTCGGACACGCGATCGGCCAGGTCAGGACGTTCTACCAGGTACTGCAGTGCAAGCTTCAGGGCGCGAACGCTGCCCGCATCCAGCGGCGGGGGGTTCACCGCGACGCGATCCGCTCGCTCGGGCTCGCCGCCTGCCGCGGCCGCGCCGAATTCCTCCCGTCGCAGCCGCGTGAGCCGCGAGAGCTCGTCCAGCAGCAGGCTGCGCAACGGGCTGTCCTTCATTTTCGCCAGGTGCGGCTTGGCCAGGCCCACGAGCTTGGCCCGGCCATCGAGCGTGGACAGGTTCGTCTGCTTGTTCAGCTCCCCAAGCAGGAACGTCGACAGCGACAGCGCTTCGGCCACCAGCTTGCGAAAGGCCTCGTCGCCGATCTCCTGGACCAGCGAATCCGGGTCGTGGCCGTCCGGAAGGAACATGAAGACGCACTCGCGCTTCTCGTCGACCTCGGGCAAGGCCTGTTCGAGTGCACGCCAGGCCGCCGCGCGGCCGGCGCGATCGCCGTCGAAGCAGAACACGACCTTGCTCGTGGACTTGAACAGCAGGTTCAGGTGTTCGCGCGTCGTCGCCGTGCCCAGCGTGGCCACGACCTCGCGGATGCCGTGCTGCGCGAGCATCACGGTGTCCATGTAGCCCTCGACGACGATCAGGTGTGGCAGCGCGCTCTTGCGCGACTGCTTGGCCTCGTACAACCCGAAAAGATTCCGGCCCTTGTGGAACAGCGCCGTCTCGGGCGAGTTGAGGTACTTGGCGGGGTCGTCGGCGAGCGTGCGGCCCCCGAAGGCGATCACGCGACCGCGCGGATCGCGGATCGGGAACATCACACGGTTGCGGAAGACGTCGAAGACGCGGCCCGTCTCCTCTTTCTTCTTGAGCAGCCCGGCATCGATCGCGTGCTTGGGATCGTCGAAGAACTGCGACAGCGCATCCCAGGAATCCGGGGCGAAGCCCATTCCGAAGGTCTTGGCGGTCTCGCCGCTGACGCCGCGCTTCTTCAGGTATTCGATGGCGGGCGGGTGCTTGCGAAGCTGCTCCGAAAAGAAGCGCTGCGCCGCGGCCAGCGCGTCGAGCGGGCCGTCGAGGACGAGGCGCTCGAACTGGCCGCCCTCCCGCGGCACCTCGATCCCCAGACGCCCGGCGAGTTCTTCCACCGCCTCGACAAAGCTCAGGCGGTCGTACTCCATGAGAAATCCGATGGCGTTACCGCTCTTGCCCGAGGAGAAGCAGTGATAGAACTGCTTGGTCGGCGACACGAAGAACGACGGCGATTTCTCGTTGGAGAAGGGCGACAGCGCCTTGTATTCGCGGCCCGCGCGCTTGAGTTCCAGGCGCGTGCCGATGACCTCGACGATATCCGCGCGCGCGAGGAGGTCCTGGACGAAGCTCTGGGGAATGCGGCCGGACATGAAGCAGTGGCCAGTACCAGTGATCAGTTGTCAGTGGGTCGCGCAGATACGCTGCGCAGCCCGAATCTGGCACCGGCTATCGGCTCTGACAACCAACGACCAGCCACTAGCCAGTGCTTTTTAGCCCAGTTTTGCCTTGATCAGGCCCGACAGCTTGCCCATGTCGGTCTTGCCCGCGACCTTGGGCTTGAGCCAGGCCATGAGTTTGCCCATGTCCTTGCCACCCTGGGCCCCGGTTTCGGTCACGGCCTGCGCGATCAGGGACTCGACTTCGGCCGTGCTCAACTGCTGAGGGAGGTAGGGCATCAGCACGGCGATTTCGCCGGCTTCCTTGTCCGCCAGGTCCGGGCGGTTGCCGGCGCGGAACTGGGACTCCGAGTCGCGCCGCTGCTTGAGCATCTTCTCGATCGACGCGATCACGACCGCATCCGTGATCTCGACCGAGTCCACCACTTCGCGCTGCTTGATGTCGGAATTGAGCATCCGCAGCACCGACAGGCGATCCTTGTCCCCCGATTTCATCGCGGTTTTGATGTCCTCCAAGACTCGATTTTTCAGATCAGACATATCGCTCTCGGACATCAGGACCGGGGCTGAAGAAGCCCAGGGTTTGCATCACCTTCAGACGCCGCCGCGATCAAGCCGCGAAGGCGTACAAAACGGATCAGTACAGACGAGTACGGCGCGTCACATCACGCGAAACCCGCTTCTGCTGGCGCTTCACGGCCGCAGCGCGCTTGCGCTTGCGTTCCATGCTCGGCTTCTCGAAGAACTCCTTCTTGCGGACGTCCGTCAGGACGCCGGCTTTCTCACAGGTGCGCTTGAAACGGCGCAGGGCAACTTCGAAGGGTTCGTTTTCGCGGACGCGGACGGCAGGCATGAGAAGGCTCGGCTCCCAGGAGTGGGAAAAAGGGCGCCGATGCTAAGCCCGGGAGGATGGGATTGCAAAGCCGCGCCCGCGATAAGACCGGGGCGACGGGAAGCGGGCGCCGGCCGGGCCGAGGAAATCGCAGTGCACCAGACCGCTGGCGGGCGATCGGGCACCCTTCCTATGGGGCCTCAGCGCGATTTTTTCGATGCCGCGCCACGCCCATCACCGGCTTGCCCGTCTGGTCCGCCGTTTCCGAAACGAACTTCGGGTCGGCCAGGAACTGCTCACGATGCCGCGCGAAGCAGCGGTCGAAAGAGAACGCGCCGTGGTCCATGCATTCCGGGTAGGTCCGGTGCTGTATGTCGCGTTCGAACAGGTTCTCGCTGACCGTGGCCGCCACGTAGGCCAGCACGCGCACGTTGAAGATGTCGCTGTGGTCGGCGATGAACTTGGGAGAGGTGTAGACCACGCTCACCGGTTCGGCGGCCTTGCAGGGGACGCGCGCATGCGCCGGATCCCGCGGTTCCCCGGGCGGCTCCTCGCATAGCGACTCCACCGTCCAGACCTCCTCGTTGCCGCCGCCGTTACCGGCCGCCAGTGCCGGCGCATTGATGCGGTGCGTCCGGAAGCGCTCGAAGTTGCCGATCGTGGTGGTGTCCAGGTCCAGTTCGTCGAACGTGAACTTCTGCCCGCCGTAACTGCGCTCGAGGGTCGTCTGCTGCCAGGTCAGCCCGGTGCCGAGGTGCTGCCCGACCGGAAACGCGACGTGCGTGGCGAAGTCACCTTCCGAACTCAGCACGTGCAGGCTGCGCGCGCCGCGCCCTCCCCGCTCGCCGATTCGCTGCGACATCTCCTTGAGCTGAAACGCCTGGTTCGCCTCGATCGCGGGGTTGAGCAGGATCACGCCGTCACCGAACACGGCGCGCCCGTCGGTTCTGACCGGCGCGTCCTCGACCTCGGTCAAGCGGGCGATGAGCACCTCGTTGAGAGCCGTCAGCACCGCCGCGCCCCCGAAACTGTGTCCGATCACGACCAGCGAACTGTTGGGCTGCTTGCCGGTGACGGACTCGAGGTCCGCAAGGAAATCGGTCAGGCCGCCGCCGCCCACTTCCTCGGCGATGGCCTTGCGGTCCCAGTAGGTGAGCAGGTTCACGTAGGGAATGATCCAGCCCAGGCCGCGCCAGCCCACGTAGACGCCGTGAATGTGCCGGTCACCCGCGACTCTGGATGCGCGGAGCGCGGCCAGCGCCTTGCGGAAGCTGCGCACGTTGTCGTCGGACGAATCGGCGTTGTGCTGCCAGCCATGCACGAACACCACGACGAGCGAGCCGTCCTTGGCGTCGGCCCGGACGCGCTGCAGCACATCGTCGCTCACGCCCTGGTCGAACAGGTTCCCGCGTTCCGAGAACTCCACGAACGAGAGCTCGAATCCAGGGTGCTTCTCGGTGGACGCATGGCTCATGCAGCGGCGGCTGTCGCCCAGGCAGTCGCCCACCTGCAGCGTTCGAAAGGGTGCGTTGCGTGCGCAGCCGCCGAGCAACAGTGCGAACGCGATGAGCGGCGCGATGCGCAGATGGTTCTTCACGTGGTGTCCCCCGACGCTTCCCTCTCCCGGTTTCGAGGCTTGCGCCCATCCGCTCGCAGGTCAATGCCCCCGGTGTGACGGTGCACACGGCTGGTCAGCGCGCGATGGAGGCCGGAAACTGTGCGCATGCCCGTGCTCGGAATCGAAACCTCCTGCGACGAGACCGCCGTTGCCGTCTACGACGGCACACGCGGCCTGCTCGCGCACCGGCTGCATTCGCAGATCGATCTGCACGCGCGCTACGGCGGCGTGGTGCCTGAACTGGCCTCGCGCGACCACGTGGCCCGCATAGCGCCGCTGATCCGCGAAACGCTCGCCGCGGCCGGCGTCGGATATGCCGACCTCGAGGGCGTGGCCTACACGGCCGGACCCGGCCTGGTCGGCGCCCTGATGGTGGGCGCGGCGGTGGCAGCCGGCATCGCCAGCGCGCACGGCCTGCCGCTGATTCCCGTGCATCACATGGAAGGCCATCTGCTGGCGCCGATGCTCGAATCGCCGGCCCCGCAGTTTCCATTCACCGCCCTGCTCGTCTCCGGCGGCCACACGATGCTGATCGCCGTCGAGGCCCTGGGTCGCTACGAGTTGCTGGGTGAAAGCCTGGACGACGCCGTGGGCGAGGCCTTCGACAAGACCGCGAAGCTGCTGGGCCTGCCCTACCCGGGTGGCCCGCACCTCGCGCGGCTGGCGGAGACCGGGCAGCCCGGCGTGTTCAAGTTTCCGCGACCGATGACCGACCGGCCCGGCCTGGACTTCAGCTTCAGCGGTCTGAAGACCGCGGTGCTGGTGGCGCTGCCGCGCGCGCAGGGCGACGGCGCGCGCGCCGACCTCGCACGCGGTTTCGAGGAGGCCGTGACCGACACCCTGTCGATCAAGTGCTCCCGCGCGCTCACGCACACCGGGCACCGCACGCTGATCGTGGCGGGCGGCGTCGGCGCCAACGTCCGCCTGCGCGCCAAGCTGCGGGCGCTCGCTGCCGAAAAGGGCTTCGAGGTGTTTTTCCCGCGCGCCGAGTTCTGCACCGACAACGGCGCGATGATCGCCTGCGCGGGCTGGGCACGCCGTCTCGACGGCCGGAAAGCCGACGGCGTGCTGTTCACGACTCCCCGCTGGCCGCTCAGGGAACTCTCGCCACCGGGCGGGAAATCTCGGGCCGCATGACACGACAAGACACTGTGCTCCGGCGCCCCGGGGCGTAAGATCCGCGCCGCAGGTGCGCCGACGCGATCGCTCGTTTCGGCGTTAAACGGGAAGTCCGTGCAATACGGACACTGCCCCCGCAACGGTAAGTGGGAAGACGTGGCCTCATGCCACTGGATCCGAAAAGATCCGGGAAGGCGCCACCGAATCGCCCGCGAGTCCGGATACCGGCCTGCAAAAAGTCCCGGCGTTAGCCGGTTTTGCATGTCGATGCGGCACGGGGACGTGGCCGCGGGAGATCCAGATGAAAACCCTGCTGTTCGTCGGCGCCCTCGTGGCGCCCCTGTCCGTTCTTGCCCAGTCCGTCGTCGTCGCCGCAGTCGCGCCCGCTTCGCCGACCGTCGTCGTGACCGCTACCCGCACACCCGTCGAGGCGCGCGAAGCGCTCGCGGCCACCACCGTGATCGATCGCGCAGAGATCGAGCGCTCGCAGGCCACCGACATCACCGACATCCTGCGCTTCGAGGCAGGCATCGACCTGGGCCGCACCGGCGGCCCCGGCCAGCAGACCTCGCTCTTCATCCGCGGCGGCGAGTCCAACCACACCCTCGTGCTCATCGACGGCATCCGCGTGAACCCGGCGACCTCGGGCGGCGCGGCGCTGCAAAACATCACGCCCAACATGATCGAGCGCATCGAGATCGTGCGCGGCCCGCGCTCCACGCTGTACGGATCCGACGCGATCGGCGGCGTGATCAACATCATCACGCGCATCGCCGACAAGCCCGAGGCGAGCCTCACGGTGCGCGCCGGAGAAGAGAAGACGCGCGACACCGCGATCCACGCGGGCTGGGGCGACGGCGAGAAGAGCCTCACGGCCGACGCGCAGCGCGTGATCACGGACGGTATTCCCACCTGCGTCGGGACCCCGAATCGCAGCTATGACAACACCTCGATCAACCTCGGCGGGCGCACGAAGGTCGGCGACAAGGCCGAGGTCGCGGTGCGCCACTGGCAGGCCGAAGGCAACGCGCAGTACCTGACGTTCTGTGGCGGCGGCGGGCCGGCCGACCAGGATTTCAAGAATCGCGTCACGTCGGTCGATCTGAGCTACGACATCACGAGAACCTGGACCAGCACGATCACGCTGTCCAACGGCGAAGACGAGATCGTCCAGCAGCAGGCGAATTTCTCCGGCGGCCACGATTCGGTGCGCACGCGCCGGCCGATGACCGACTGGCACAACGTCGTGCAGGCCGGTGACGCGAACCGCATCAGCTTCGGCGGCGCGATCGGCCGCGAGGAAGTGGACGCCTTGTCCTTCGGCACGCTGATCGCGGAGAAGCGCCAGATCGAGACCGTCTTTCTGCAGGACGAGGTCACGCTGGGTCGCCACCACGTGGTGGCCGGGGTCAACTACTCGGACTACGAGGGCTTCGACGGGCAGGTCAACGGCAACCTCGAGTACGGTTTCGACTTGTTCGACGCCACGCGCCTGATCGCCGCAGCGGGTACCGGTTTTCGTGCGCCAGATGCCACCGATCGATTCGGCTTCGGCGGCAATCCCGACCTCGATCCAGAGAAGGCGAAGAACTACGAACTGGGCCTCAAGCAGGGTATCGGCCCGCACCAGACGGTCGACCTTCGCGCCTTCCGTTCGAACGTGAAAGACCTGATCTTCGTGGACTGCGTAGCCAGCTGCGGTGGCCCCGATTTCTTCGACGACGTGTACCAGGCGCGCAACATCGACAAGTACCGCAACCGCGGCGGCGAACTGAGCTGGGACTACGACGACAAGGTCTGGGTCGCGCACCTGAGCGGCATCCTGCAGAAACCCGAAGATCGCGAGACGGGCGACCTGCTGCCCCGCCGCGCCAAGCGCACGATCAGCGGACGCCTCGCGCGCTACTTCGGCAAGCACTACCTGGCGATCGACGCGCTGGGCACGAGCAAGCGCGAGGACGTGGGCACCAGCGAAGACGCGGGCTACGCGCTGGTGAGCCTTTCCGCCGGCGTGCAGATCCTGCCCAAGCTGAGCCTGCAGGGCCGCGTCGAAAACGTGCTCGACAAGGACTACCAGACCGCCGCGGGATTCCGCCAGCCCGATAGCACCGCCTACGTCACGGTCCGTCTCGACCTTTGATATCGGAGCGCGGTGGCCTAGCCTTGCGGCTCACCGCTTCTTTCTTCGGGGAACCGAGATGGGCCACCGCCTCAGCAAGATCGCCACGCGCACCGGTGATGCCGGCACCACCGGCCTCACCGACGGCTCGCGCGTGCCCAAGCAGCACCTGCGCGTGTGCGCGATGGGCGATGTCGACGAACTGAATTCGCAGATCGGCGTGGTGCTCACGCACACGCTGCCGGACGCGGTGCGCGAGAAGCTCACGAGCACGCAGCAGCTGCTGTTCAACCTGGGCGGCGAGCTGTCGTGGCCGGGCGGAACGCTGGTGAAGGAAGACGACGTGCTCGGCTTCGACCAGGCTTTGGCCGATCTCAACGAGACCCTGCCGCCACTCAAGGAATTCATCATGCCGGGCGGCAGCCCGGCCACCGCCGCCTGCCACGTCGCGCGCACCGTCGCGCGGCGTGCCGAGCGCGCGGTGTGGGCGTTGCACGCGCAGGAACCCGTCAACGCGCCGATCATGAAGCTGCTCAACCGGCTGTCGGACTACCTGTTCGTGGTGGCGCGCGTGCTCGGCCGTGCGGATGGCGCGAGCGAGTCGAGCTGGAAGCGCGACAAGCCGGAAAAGAAGAAGAACTAGGCGCAGCCCGCTCGAAGTCTGGGGGTTCCCGGTCCCAGGGCAACAATCCCGGACGTCGTCCGGACTACGGTCCGGCGCTATTTATTTTCCGAAGCGGCCAGCCGCGCCCGCGCCGCATCCAGCGCCACGCACAACTCCCCGATCCCTTCGGCCATGCGCGGCGCCGCGCGTTCGAGCTTGTCCGCGTCGATCGCCACCACGTTGTTCGCCCGCACCGCGCGCAGGTGTGGAAAGCGCGCCCAGCCGCGCCGGATGCCTTCGACGTCGTCCTGCCTGCCGAACACGATCGCGCCGGGATTGCGCGCGAGGATCTCCTCGCGACCGACCGGGCCTGCGAGGCGCTCGATGTCCGCAAACAGATTGCGCGCACCGCAGACCGCCAGGCCCTCGCTGATCGGCGAGTCGCCGTTGATCGTGAAGATGGGATCGGGCTCGATCTGGTAGAGCACGTCGATCGGCGCGGCGTGCGCATAGCGAGCCCGCAGTTCCGCGATGCGCCCGAGGTAGCGATCCCGCTCCGCGCGCGCGATGCCCTGGGTGCCCAGCAGCGCGCCGATCTTCAGCAGCGCGTCGCCGACCTCTTCGAGCGAGCGCACGCGGATCGGCACCACGCGCAGCTTCACGCGCTCAAGCAGTTCCACCGTGCGCACCGGCGTGCCGCCGTCCCAGGACAGGATCACGTCGGGCTTGAGCGCGAGGATGGCCTCGGGATTGGCGGCGTGCGCATCGCCGACCTGCGGAACCGCGCGCACCTGCTCGGGATAGTCGCTGTGCTTGACCACGCCCACGAGCTGGTCGCAGGCCCCGGCCGCACACACGAGCTCCGCGAGGTGCGGCGACAGCGCGACGACGCGCATGGCGGCCTGCGCGGGCCGTACTACGGCGCAGAGCGCCAGCAGCAGGCAGACGAGGCGCGCGATCACGACGACGCGGCGGGCTTCACGACGGCGAGCGTCGCCATGAGCTTGGCCGCCAGGACACGCCGGCCGCGGTCGATGGCGAAGACTTCCGACTCCGAGACGCACAGCGAACGCCCCGGCCGGAGCACCTGCCCGCGGCAGAACAGTCGCTCGCCGCGACCCGGCCGCAGCATGTTGATCTTGAATTCGGCGGTCACCAGCAGGGTATCCCGGGTGAGCTGCGTCATCGCCGCGCCCCCCGCGCACTGGTCGGCCAGCGTCGCGATCACGCCGGCGTGTGCGACGCCCGAGTGCTGCAGGTGCTCGGGCCGCAGCACCAGTTCGGCCTCGCACCAGCCCGGTCCGCAGCCGAGCAGCACGATGCCCAGGTGTCCGACGAACACACAGGTATCGAAGTTGTGCTGGACGGCTTCGCGGTTGCAGCTTTCGGCTTGCGTCATGCGGATTCCGGGGAAGCGGGGGTGCGGCGCTCGCTCAAGCGAACGAGCTAGCGATCGATCCATCGATCAGGACAGGAAGTCGCCCGTCGCGAACACGGCCACGAAGGCCAGCAGGATGACCAGCGCGCGAAACTGCAGGTTCACCACTTCCCTGGCCGCCAGTTCCAGGGTGGCGGGTTCGGCGCTCGAGCCGTCCTCGGTCTCGAACTCGATGGAGCCCGACGCGACCTCGGCGAGCACCGCCCAGGTGTGGCTGCGCCAGCCATGCGCCGGCTGTTCCATGAGCACGCGGTACTCCTTGAGTGCGTCGTCGAGGCTGCCCGCGAGCCCGAACAACGCCGCGGTGGCGCGCGCCGGCAGCCATGCGGCCAGCGCGTGCAAGGTCTCGGCGGCCGACGCGCCCGGCGAATCCTCCACCTCCACCAGCAGTCGCGGCAGCCGGCTGACGATGCGATAGAACACCGCGCCGGCCGCGCCGAAGATGAAGAACCAGATCAGCACGCCGAACAGGCGCTCGTGCGACTGGATGAACATCGCGCCCAGCAGGCCGCGCGTCTGCGGCGACTCGTCGTCGGCGTAGCGGCCAGGGCCCGTCATGAGCAGGCGCGCGAGGCGCTCGTGAGTGGCCTTGTCGCCCGCGGCGCGCGCGTCCAGCCACTGCTTCACGTCGTCGGCCAGGTCGCGCGGTCCCAGGCACAGGAACAGCACCAGCCCCGAAAACAGCATGTGCGCGACCGGTCCCTCGATAGCGTCCTGAAGCCAGCCGCACAGCAGCACCGGCGGCGCCAGCAGCACCGGCACCGCCACCGCGCTGCGCCACAGCGACTTCAGCGGAACGGCGCGACGCCAGGCCGACACGTAGCCGCGCAGCAGCAGCGGCGTGCCCCAGCCCGGCACGTGGCCGAGCAACCGCTCGGCGACCAGCGCCACGATGATGGCGATCAGGGTCATGCCCGTCTCAGGCTTCCGCGCGGCACGAAGCCGAGATGAGGGTGAAGCTGCAACGGCGGGCAGCGGCGATGCGCATGCGAAGAACCATCTTCCCGAAGTGTCCTGGCCTCCATCCTATGACGCCGCCGCGAGCATTGAATGCAGGCGCGTCCAGTCGAAGTGCGGGCCGGGGTCGGTCTTGCGGCCGGGCGCGATGTCCGAGTGACCCGCGAGCTTGTGTGAACCCAGCCGCCGGTAGCGTGCGAACAGCGCCGGCAGCACCTGCACCAGGCACGTGTACTGCGCGTCCTCGAAGTCGCGGTCGTCCGCGCCTTCGAGCTCGATGCCGATGGAAAAATCGTTGCAGCGCTCGCGCCCCTGCCAGTTCGACACCCCCGCGTGCCAGGCCCGGCGATCGAAGGGAACGTACTGCGTGACGCTGCCATCGCGCGCGATCAACAGGTGGGACGACACCCGCAGCTGCGCGATCTGCCGGAAGTAGGGATGCGCCGCCGGATCGAGCCGTCCCAGGAACAGATCGTCGATCCAGCCACCCCCGAATTCACCGGGGGGCAGCGAGATGTTGTGCAGCACGACCAGGCCGATGTCGTCCGGATCCGGTCTTTCGTCGTAATGGGGAGAAGGCAGCTCGCGCGCGGCGGGCTGCAGGCGGTGGGCGTCGTCGACGAACCACCGCGGGGCCGAGGAACCCGGGGAACTCATCGGGTTCCCCATGTTCTACTGCGCGTCCGCTGAACCTTCTTGTCCTGGAGCGTTTTCATGATTCGAGCGCTGTGCGTCGCCCTGGCCTTCAGCCTTGCCGGAACCACGGCCCTCGCGGCCGACAAACCCGCCGCCGCAGCGCCTTTCAAGCCCGACATCCCGTACCAGAAGCATATCCTGCCCAACGGCCTGACCCTGCTGATCCACGAGGATCACAAGGCGCCGCTGGTGGCGGTCAACGTCTGGTACCACGTGGGCAGCAAGGACGAGCGCCCCGGCCGCACGGGCTTCGCCCACCTGTTCGAGCACCTGATGTTCAACGGCTCGGAACATTACGACGACGAGTTCTTCCGCCCGCTCGAGGCCGTCGGCGCCTCGAAGATGAACGGCACCACCTGGTACGACCGCACCAACTACTTCGAGAATGTGCCGACCTCGGCGCTCGACCTCGCGCTGTGGCTGGAGTCCGACCGCATGGGCCACCTCGCGGGCGCGATCAGCCAGGCCAAGCTCGACGAGCAGCGCGGCGTGGTGCTCAACGAAAAGGGCCAGGACGAGAACGAGCCCTACGGCAAGGCGCCCGACCTGATCGCCGCCGCCACGTATCCCGCCACGCATCCCTATTCCTGGACCTCGATCGGCTCGGAAGCCGACCTCAAGGCGGCCACGGTCGAGGACGTCAAGCAGTGGTTCGCCGATCACTACGGCGCGGCCAACGCCACCCTCGTGATCGCCGGCGACGTGAACCCCGAGGACGTCAAGCAGAAGGTCGAGCACTACTTCGGCGACATCGCCTCCGGCCCGCCGAACACGCGTGCCGAGGCCTGGACCGCCAAGATGTCCGGCACCAAGCGCGCCATGACGCAGGACCGCGTGCCGCAGGCGCGCATCTTCAAGGTCTGGAACGTGCCGGGTTACTGCGAGCAGGACACCAACCTGCTGAGCCTGGCGGCCGAGATCCTCGCCGGCGGCAAGACCAGCCGGCTCTACCAGCGCCTGGTCTACCGCGACCAGGTCGTCACGGCCATCAACGCCGGCCTCGGCCCGTTCGAGATCGGCTCGCAGTTCACGATCGACGCGCTGGTGGCGCCGGGCGTCGACCCCGCGCTGGTGGAGAAGGCCATCGACGAGGAGGTCGCGCGCTTCCTCAAGGACGGCCCGACCGCCAAGGAAGTAGCGCGCGTGCGCACCGGCGCCGAGGCCGCTTTCGTGCGCGGCCTCGAGCGCATCGACGGCTTCGACGGCAAGTCGCAGACGCTGGCCGAGTACCAGGTCTTCTGTGGCAACCCGGACTGGTACAAGAAGGAATTCCAGTGGATCACGCAGGCCACGCCGCAAAGCGTGCGCGGCGTGGCGCAGAACTGGCTGTCGGATGGCCAGTACGTGCTCACGGTCGAGCCGATCCCCGACTACGAGGCGGCCAAGGACGGCGCGGACCGCAGCAAGCTTCCGGGCACCGGCCCGGCGCCGGCGCTGGAACTTCCGCCGCTGCAGCGCGCGAAGCTGTCCAATGGCATCGAAGTGGTGTTGGCCGAGCGCCACGCCGCGCCGGTCGTACAGGTGGCGCTGCTGTTCGACGCCGGCCAGGCCGCCGAGCCGCGCGATCGTCCTGGCACCGCGCGCATGACCCTGGACATGCTCGACGAGGGCGCCGGCGCGCGCGATGTGCTGGGCGTTGCCGAGCGCAAGGAAGAGCTGTCGGCGCAGATCGGCGCGCAGTCCAACCTCGACACCTCGTTCGTGATGCTCAACAGCCTCAAGGGCAAGCTGCCCGAGTCGCTCGACCTCCTGGCCGACATCGTGCGCCGCCCGCGTTTCCCGTCGGCCGAGCTCGATCGCCTGCGCGCGCAGCGCCTCGCCGCGATCCAGCAGGAGAAGTCGCAGCCGCAGGGCATGGCCACGCGCGTCTATCCCGCGCTGATCTACGGCGCTGATCATCCCTACGGCGGCACGCGCTCCGGCAACGGCACCGAGGCCTCGGTGCAGGCGATGACCGTCGAGGATCTGAAGCGCTTCCACGCGCGCTGGATCCGACCCGACAACGCGCGCCTGCTGGTCGTGGGCGACACCACGATGGCCGCCGCCAAGCCGCTGCTGGAACGCGCGTTCGGCGACTGGAAGCCGCCCGCCGAGGCCCGGCCGGTCAAGGACGTGGCAAAGGTCGAACTGCCGACCGCGCCGCGCGTGTTCCTGCTCAACAAGCGCGACGCCGGGCAGACGCTGCTTCTGGGCGCCCACCTGGCGCCGCCGAAGACCGATCCGGACGACATCGCCATGAACCTCTCGGCGTCCGTGCTGGGCGGCATGTTCATCTCGCGCCTGAATCTCAACCTGCGCGAGGACAAGCACTGGAGCTACAGCGCCGGCAGCCAGCTCGGCGCTTCGCGAGGCCAGCGGCCGTTCGTGGTCTACACGCAGGTGCAGACCGACAAGACCGCCGACAGCCTCGGGGAGATCCTCAAGGAGCTGCACGGCATCCTCAAGGACAAGCCCATCACGGGCCCCGAGCTCAAGCTGGCCACCGACAACCTCGTGGTCGGCCTGCCCGGCGACAACGAGACCAGCGCCGAGGTGGCGTCCTCGTTCATCAACATCCTGCAGTTCGGCCTGAAGGACAGCTACTACAACGACCTCGTGCCGCTGGCGCAGGGCATCACCGAGGCGCAGGTCAATGCCGGCGCGAAGAAGCTGATCCACCCCGACCAGATGACCTGGATCGTGGTCGGCGACCTCGCCAAGATCGAGGCACCGATCCGCGCGTTGAAGCTGGGCGAGGTCAAGGTGCTGGATTCGGACGGGAAGGTGCTGCGCTGACCGCGGCCTGTATCTGGAGTGCTCGCGACGTGCAATGCGTGGGCGCGGTGTCGGGGAAGCAGCGGTCGGATCGGGGACTCCGGCCGCTGAAAGCGAGTGTGTTTCGAGTCTCTCGGGGACCGCAAGGTGAATTCGCGCGCCGCGTTTTCTGTCGGATCAAGGCTCGGGTGCTGACGCTCTGAGGTGCTCGCCCCGCGATCGAGGCCCGCGCCTGCGGGTGTTACGCCGTCGTCAAGTGGGAGCACCCGCGCCTGTTGCCGCGACGCCTGACAAGTCAGGCGGCGTCACGCAGAACGCTTCCTCCGGCGCAGGCGAGAGCGTCGTCCATTTCAGGCGTCGGCCTCCTTGCGCAGAGTCGCTTCGACCTTCTTGGTGGCGGTGATGTCGACGAAGGTAATCACGGCGCCATCGATCACGTTGTCCAGCCGGCGATACGGCATGATGCGTACTGAAAACCATCGATTGTCGCTGCTCTGGATCTGCTTTTCCGAGAAGACCAAGGTGCGCAGCGTCTCGTGCGCATCGTTGCGCAGGGCCGGATACTGAAGGCTGGTGGTGAGGTCGCTGAGCGGCCGGCCGATGTCGCTGTCGCGCAGATTGATGATCTTGGCGGCACGATCGGTGAAGCGGCGGACGTTGAGGTTCTGGTCCAAAAACAGCATCGCGATCTCGGTGCTGTTGAGCAAGCTCTTCATGTCGCTCTGCGCCAGCGCCAGGTCGTCGAGCTTGGACTGCATCTCGGAATTCACCGTCTGCAGCTCCTCATTCATCGACTGCATCTCTTCCTTGGAAGTGGTCAGCTCCTCGTTGGCTGACTGCAGTTCTTCGTTGGTGCTCTGCAGCTCCTCGTTCGCCGATTGCAGCTCTTCCCTGGAGGCGCGGTTTTCCTCGCGCAGAGTCTGGATCTCGTCCCGGCATTGCTGCACTTCGGCGGCATGCGTGGCCTCCACCGCGCTGGCGCCCCTGCGCCGGCCGCCGCGCAGCGGTGCTGCCACCTCTCGAAAGACGATCATCATCGTGCCTTGCAACGCCGCTGGCTCGTGCAGCGGCTGCACGGTGACTTCCACACCTTGCATGCCGTCAGCCCCGACGACCTGAAGGCCATGTACTTTTACCGCCTCGTTCGTCGTCACGGCCTGCTTCAGCGCGCCGACGATGCGCTCGCGCAAGCTTTCGCGAACCATGGCGTGAAAGTTCCAGTTGGCCTTTCCGGCCGCGGGCTCAAGGTACTTGCCGGTGCGGCCGCTGATGTAGACGATGTCGCCCTCGGCGTTGACCACGACTGCCGGCGGCGCATGCACCTGCAGCAGCACGTGGTCGGCGGCGGTTTGCAATGAATCGCCGTCGTGCGCTGCGTTCGGTAAAGAAGGCATTGGCGTTTTCTTGGTCAGTTTCGAAAGGGGCGGGAACGACTTTAGAAGGAACTCGGGGCCTGGTGCTGACGGGGTGTGCCGACACCGGTACAGACGCAGCTTGGAGTCCACAGGCTCGAACAGCTTGCTGAAGGAGCCGACGGTCTCCGAGCTCCCCAGCAGCAGCAGACCGCCCGGGCGCATGCTGTAGTGAAGCAGCGGCAGCAGCCGACGCTGCAGCGTGGCGTCGAAGTAGATCAGCAGATTGCGGCAACTCAGGATGTCGAGCCGGGTGAAAGGCGGGTCGAGCACGACGTCGTGCTGGGCGAAGAGCACCATGTCGCGGATGGTTTTGCCGACGACCAGCGCGTTCCCTTGAGATGCGAAGTAACGCGCCACGACCTCCGGCGGCATGCCGGCGCCGATCGCGGCCGCGTACCGGCCGGCACGGGCCGCCGCGATGGCGTCAGGGCTCAGATCGGACGCAAAGATCTGCAGGCTGCAATCGTGATGCTCGGGCAAGCGCCGGATCGTCTCGTTGAACACGATCGCCAAGGTGTAGGCCTCTTCGCCGGTGGAGCAGCCGGCCACCCAGGCCCGAAACTTCGTCTCGCTTCCCCGACTCGCCAGCAGCGCGGGCAGGGCTGTATCGAGCATGTACTGCCAGACCGCTGCATCGCGGAAGAAGCTCGTGACGCCTATCAGCAGTTCCTTGAACAGCAAGTCGACTTCTTGGGGATTCTGCCGCAGAACGCGCACGTATTCGGTTCTCGTGGCCAGACCGTGCACGGCCATGCGGCGTTCGATACGGCGGTTCAGCGTGCTGGGTTTGTAGGCCGAGAAGTCGTGCCGTGTTCTCTGCCGCAGCAGGCTGAAGACGCTCTCGATGGCGTCGCCCCGCGAATCGAACGGCTCATCGGTCGGCGTGGGGTCGCCCGCCCGTTCTGCGATGGGCGACTCCAAATGGCCAGCCAGAGAGACGAAGGCCAAGATGCGGTCGGGCATCTCTTCGGGCAGCGCCACGATGTCGGCACAGCCTGCGGTAATGGCGCTGCGCGGCATCGAGTCGAACTGTGCCGACGAAGGCTCCTGCACGACGGTCAGGCCACCCACGGCCTTCAGGGCCAGCATTCCCAGCGTGCCGTCCGATCCCATGCCCGACAGCACGACACCGACGGCCGAGGCACCCTGGTGGCGGGCCAGGGAGGAGAAAAGCACATTGACCGGCAGCCGCATGCCGCGGGCCTCAGTCGGCCGCGTCACGTGCAGCACGCCCTGAGCCAGGCTGAGTTCGGCGTTCGGCGGAATCACGTAAACATGGTCGGCCTCGACGCGCATCTGTTCGCCGGCCTCGCGGACACTCATCGAAGTCACCCGCTGCAGCAGTTCGGCCAACATGGCTTTCTGCGTCGGGTCCAGGTGCTGAACCACGATGTAGGCCAGGCCGGACCTCTCCGGCACCCGGGCGAAGAAGTGCTCGAGCGCCTCCAGGCCGCCAGCCGAGGCTCCAATTCCAACGATGCTCACAGCCGCCGCGGGCTGGCGCTTCGCAAGCGTTGTTGGCGAAGAGGTCATGGCGGAGTGTGCGCCATGTCGGCCTCCGGTCCGAGGCCGATCAAGCGCGGCCTGCCGAGTGCTTCAGTGCCCGCGTATTGGCCCTGCGGGCACGAAGGCCATCAATACCTGCCCGCCCGCAGGCCATGCAGTCGCCACGGCGTGCGCGCTGGCGCCACCGGCCTTGGATTGCACCGTGCACATCTGCCGACCCTCGCCCTTGCGCAGGGCGGCGAGCACATCCCGGACCGCTGCGTGACATCCAGGCGCCAGCAGTTCTTCGATACGGCGGCCGGCCCACTTTTCCCCGTGTCCCGTCTCGGCTGCCAGCCAGTCCGCGGCGATCCGATTGGCGGCAATCACCAGACCTCCGGGTTCGAGGGCCAGGTACGCGAACGGGGCCTGGTCGAACAGGGCGGTGTAATTCGCCAGCTCTTCGGTGAGCTGGCGGACGTCCTGTCCGGCCTGTTCGTGCTGCAGGTCCAATTCCACCTGGTGCACTTGCAATTCGTGCAGGAGCTTGAGCGCATCGCTTGCGCTCTCGGGCGCGCCGGCCAGCCGATGCAGCAGTGTCAGCGCCTGCGTACCGGGGAGCCAACCGCGCGTCGGGGGCGCGGTACCCCCCCTGATCCGATCTTCAGCGTGGTGACGCAACTTGGTCGACATAGGGGGCCTCAGCCTTTGAATCGCTCCGTATTCTGTCTGAACAAGCGTTCGTTCGTGCGCAGGAAAACTTGCACGTCGCCTGTGCGCTGGCGAACAGACTGCACACCCGGGCAAGCGCAGGCTCCGGTGCCCACCAGCGGCATTTGCTCCACCGTACCGGGAGACCAATGCGGTGAAGAACTTTCCCGTGGTTTGCGTCGGTGGCTCCGCAGGGGGCTTGGACGCCTACATCCGCCTGCTCAAACATCTGCCGGCCGACATGGGCGTGGCGATCGTCATCGTGAATCACATCACCACGATGCCGACGCAACTGCATGAGGTGCTGCCCGCGTTTTCTCGAATGCCGGTTGAACTCATCACTGAAAACCTGCTGATAGAACCCAACCGGGTCTACATCATCCCCGCCAACCGGGATCTGCACGTCGATGGCGAAGTGTTCCACCTCACGCCGATTTCGAAGCCGCGCGGCTGGCCTGATGTGATCACGGTGTTCCTGCAGTCCCTCACGCAGTTCTGGGACGGGAAGCTGATCGCCGTGATCGTTTCCGGCTACGACGGTGACGGCGCCGCAGCGCTGTGCGGAATCAAGGAGGTGGGCGGCATCACGATTGCCCAGAAGTTGGCGACCGCAATCCAGCCCGACATGCCGGAAAGCGCCATTGCCAGCGGCTGCATCGACTTCATTCTGTCTCCGGAAGATATCGCTGAAGAGATTTTGCGGATCGCGCGTGCCGAAGCCAAAACCCACCCGCAAAGAGCGCCGAGCGGAACGACACGACCGCGACGGCCGGCAGCGCAGCCGCACCGATAACACCGCCTGGGCCTGATACCGCCGCACCGCTCGCTACCCGCGATTGCCCTCGAGCCGCCCAACGTGTTGCGCGACGTCTGGGTCGGTCGGGTTACGGATTGACCGGGGTAGCGCCCCGCTGACGACTCCGCCACCAACAAAAAACCCCCGACCGCAACGCGGTCGGGGGCTGGGTTCGAATCGCGACCCGCTGCTAGTCCATCACGCCCAGCGGACGGTCGAAGGTGTACTTCGCGGGCTCGATCACCAGCTTCTTGGCCGGGTCTCCGGGCGGCTCGCCCTGGATCAGCGACAGCGGGAGCGACAGGAAGAACAGTCCGGTTCCGATTATCGTAGCGACCAGGGCGACCGGTCGCACGACGACGAGGTCGAAGGCCATTGCGCCCCCGGACGGCTTGCCCTCGATGTCGTTGCCGTACTCGTCCGCGCTGGCGAAATTGGCGAACAGCGCGAGCGTTGCCCCCAAGGCGACACTCACAATGGTCTTGCGCACGGTTTTCCCCTGAGATTTTGAGACGCTCCCGAAGCTTAGGAGCGACTCCTGAGACTGTCAACGAACTTCGCGGGCCGCACCGGGCGCCGCATTTGGGAAAGCCTGGGCGGTCGGCTACCTTGCACGTTCCTTGAATGCTCGTCCTCCCGTGCAAGCTCCCCTTCTCGTCACCGGCGCCGCCGGGTTCATCGGTTCCTGCCTGGTTCGCCAGCTCATCGCCGAGACCGATACGCGCGTCGTCTCCTTCGACGCCCTGACCTACGCCGGCAACCCGCTGTCGCTCGGCGCGGCCCTGGATTCGGACCGCCACGTGCTCGTGCGCGGCAACATCTGCGACGCCGACGCGGTGCGCCAGGTCCTGGCCGAGCACCGTCCGCGCGCGATCCTGCACCTGGCGGCCGAGAGCCACGTCGATCGCTCGATCCATGGTCCGGCCGAGTTCGTGACCACCAACGTGCTGGGCACGATGGTGCTGTTGCAGGAGGCGCTGGCGTATTGGCGCGCGCTGCCGCAAGGCGCGCTGCGCGACGGCTTCCGCTTCCACCACATCTCGACCGACGAGGTGTTCGGGTCCCTCGGCGCCGACGACCCGGCGTTCAGCGAAACCACCGCGTACGCGCCCAACTCCCCCTACTCGGCCAGCAAGGCCGGCTCCGATCACCTGGTCCGCGCCTGGCATCACACCTACGGCTTCCCGACGCTGATGACCAACTGCTCGAACAACTACGGGCCATACCAGTTTCCGGAGAAGCTGATCCCGCTGATGATCGCCAACGCGGTCGCCGGCAAGCCGCTGCCCGTTTACGGCGACGGCGCCAACGTGCGCGATTGGCTCTACGTGGATGACCACGCGCGCGCCCTGCGCACCGTGCTCGAGCGCGGCGTCGTCGGCGAGACCTACAACGTCGGCGGCAAGGCCGAGCGGCGCAACCTGGATGTCGTGCACCGCCTGTGCGAGATCCTCGACGAGCGCCTGCCCGACGCCGCTCCGCACAGGAAGCTCATCAGCTTCGTGAAGGATCGGCCCGGTCACGATCGCCGCTACGCGATCGACTCGCGCAAGATCGAACACGAACTCGGGTGGACGCCGCGCGAGAGCTTCGAGACCGGGCTGGCGAAGACGGTGGACTGGTATCTCGCGAATGCCGAGTGGGTGCAGGCCGTGCAGTCGGGCGAGTATCAGCGCTGGATCGAGCGGAACTACGCGGCGCGGTAGCCAGGCAGGGCCGGTCAAGGCCTGCACGAGCCGCTCAGTAATCCACGGTCACGGTGATGCTGTCCAGGTAGGCGCCGGAGCGCACGTTCTGCAGGGCCGGCGCGCGACCGTAGACGGTGTAGTGACGCACCGTGGTGCCGACACCCAGCAGGTAGCCGTCGCTGACGATCGCGGTCGACCCGGTCCCATTGCCCCACACCGTGGTGCGCCCGCTGCTGGTGTAGAGGTTGTATGAGAGCGTGTTGGCGCCGCTGCTCATGCGTCGCGTCGCGTAGGCGCCACTGCCGCCACTCGA
>JBKJPX010000067.1:0-9442 GCA_046594215.1 Panacagrimonas sp. | reverse complement strand
GCAGCCTTGGGGGCCATCTTCTTCGTCTGCATCACCGCCGCCCGGCTGCTGATCCCTGATCTCGGTCCGGATCCGGAAGCGCTGGTCAAGCTCGAGGAGCGAATCCGCCCTGTGGGTGCGGCCGTGACCGACCCGGCCGCCCTTGTGAAGGTTTCGACGAGGGTCGCCCGTGCGCCGTACACCGGCGAAGAAGTGCTGGCCAAGGTCTGCAATGCCTGCCACGTGGCCGGCGTGCTCGGCGCACCGAAAGAGGGCGACAAGGCCGCATGGTCTGCGCGCGCCGCTGCCGCTGGCGGAATCGAAGGCCTTGCAGCGTCCGCCATGAAGGGGAAGAACTCGATGCCGCCGCGCGGTGGCAATCCAGATTTGTCCGATGACGAGATCAAAGCCGCCATTGGAGCAATGCTGAAACAGAGCGGCGTCTGAGCCGACAGGGAGTTAGGCCGCCACAGCTGCGGCATCAACTTGGCATCAAAATTGGTAATAAAGCGCCCGTCTCGTGGGGATTCGGGCTTAGCGACGATCACCACGGGACAACCGGACTGGCCTGGTCTGGGGGCGCAGCGCGTTTCAGCGCTGTTGAGTGGACAAGGCCATAAGCGTCGACCGCATCCTGCGGCGGCGAGGGATAGAAATTACCTCAGGAGGCACCCATGAGATTCACCAAGGTACTGATTAGCTCTGCGGTCGTGGTCGCGGCATTTTCCGGAACTCAGGCGGTTGCCGCCGGCCCGACGCTGTCGGACGTGCTGGGCAACTCGGGCATCACCGTCGGGGGCACCGTCGACGCGTCGTACGACTGGTCGCCGAACGATGCCGTGCTCGGCCGCGCGTTCGACACGGAGCACGATGCGTTCTCGCTCCACCAGGTCAACCTGACCGCGAGCAAGGCCTTCGAAGGCGGCTTCGGCGGCACGCTCAACGTGCTGGCGGGCGACGACGCCTCGATCACCACCGGTGACGGCAGCGGCGACGAGTTCGACGTGGTCCAGGGCTTTGTCTCCTACACCGCGGGCAACTTCACCACGATGGGCGGCCGCTTCGTGACGCTGGCCGGCATGGAAGTGATCAACTCGTCGGGCAACATCAACGCCAGCCGCTCGGCGCTCTTCTTCCTGCAGCCGCTGCGCCATGAAGGCATCCGCGGCACGTACAAGATCAACGACCTCGCGTCCGTGACCTTGGGCCTGGTCAACTCGCAGTTCGGCGGTTCGCGTTTCGACGAGAACAACACCGACACGACGGTCGAAGCGCAGGTCGCGCTGACGCCGCTCAAGAACCTGTCGATCTACCTCACCGGCTACACCGGTAACGAGGACTCGGGCGATGGCGGCGGCCAGGGCAACAGCGCCAACCTGCGCAGCGATACGCTCGACCTGGTGGTCAACTTCCAGGCCACGGATGCCCTCTACCTGGGCCTGAACGCCGACTACTTCAATACGGAAGGCGATGTGGGCGGCGAAGGCGGCGGCGGCGGTCAGGTCGAGACCTTCGGCGCGGCCGGCTACGTCGGTTTCAAGTTCCTGCCGACGTGGCGCGTTGCGGTTCGCGGCGAGTACATCAGCGCCGACGCGGGCCAGGGTCAGGGTGACACCTACCTGCGCGAAGCGACCGTGACCTTGGGCAAGGCCTTCACGGACAACTTCGAACTGCTCGCGGAAGTCCGCGCCGACAAGGTTGCCGGCAGCGCCAATAACGAGGTGTTCTTCCCGATCGACGGTGGCGCCGAGGACGACCAGTACACGGCAACGATCAAGGGCATTCTGAAGTTCTAAGCTTCAAGTTGTCGCTTCACACTGCAGTCGAGGGGCCGCGCATCGCGCGGCCCCTTTTTATGCTTGCTACTGTGCGATCGCGCGATCCAGTTCCCGCAGGCGCAGCGTCTCCGCCACGTGACACGAGGCGATCGCCTCGACACCCGCAAGGTCGGCGATCGTCCGCGCCACCTTGAGCACGCGGTGATAGGCGCGTGCCGACAGGCCCATGCGCGTCATCGCGGTGTCTAACAGCGTGCGCGCGGGCGCCTCCAAGGCGCAGACGCGATCGATTTCCTTCGGCGACAGGCGTGCATTGGGCTTTCCTGCGCGCTCGAGTTGCCGCGCGTGGGCGACAGCGACGCGCGCGCGCACCTGCTCGCTGGTCTGCGCCGCCGGATCCCGCGCAGCGATAAGCGACGCCTGCTCCACGCGCGGCACGAAGAGCTGCAGGTCGATCCGGTCGAGCAACGGTCCCGAGATCTTTCCGCGGTATCGAGCCACCTGGTCCGGCGTGCAGCGACACTTCCCCGAACGATCTGCCAGGTAGCCGCAGGGGCAGGGGTTCATCGCCGCGATCAACTGGAAGCGGGCCGGGAAATCGGAGTGCCGGGCGGCGCGCGAAATCGTGATTTGGCCGCTCTCGAGGGGCTCGCGCAAAACTTCGAGCACCCCGCGATCGAACTCGGTGAGTTCATCGAGGAACAGGGTCCCGAGGTGCGCCAGCGTGATCTCGCCCGGTCGCGGGACCGATCCTCCCCCGACGAGCGCGACCGCCGACGCCGTGTGGTGCGGTGCGCGATACGGCCGCTGCCCCCAGCGCTGGACATCGAATCCGCCCTGGCTCACCGACGCGATGGCCGCGACTTCGATGGCCTCCTCCTCGGTCATCGGCGGCATGAGGCCCGGCAGGCGCGCGGCCAGCATGCTCTTGCCGGCGCCGGGCGGCCCGACCATCAGCATCGAGTGGCCCCCGGCAGCAGCGATCTCGAGTGCGCGCTTCGCCAGGTGCTGGCCGCGCACTTCCGAAATGTCCGGCAAGGACGACACGCGAACATCCGTCACTGCGGCTTCGAATGCCGGTAGCGCACCGGCATGCAGCGCCGCGCAAAGCTGCGCGAGGTGCCCCGCGGCCAGGATGCGCGCACGGCTGGCGAGACCCGCCTCGGCCGCGTTCTCCAGGGGCACCAGCAGGCTGCGCTGCGCCTGCGCAGCCTTGAGCGCAGCCGGCAGTGCGCCGCGTACCGGGCGAATCTCGCCGGACAGCGAGAGTTCGCCGAGCACCTCGATGCCCTCGAGCGCGCGCTCCGGAATCTGGCCGGAGGCCGCGAGGATGCCGAGCGCGATGGCGAGGTCGAAGCGGCCGCCCTCCTTCGGAAGATCCGCCGGCGCGAGATTGCAGGTGATGCGGCGATTCGGAAACGGGTAACCGCAGGTCTGCAGCGCGGCCTTGACGCGATCCTTGGCCTCGCGCACCGCCGCCTCGGGCAGGCCGACGATGAAGATGCCCGGCAGGCCTGGCGCGAGATGTACTTCCACGGTCACCAGGTCCGCGACGAGCCCGTTGAGGGCGCGGGAATGGATAGTGGCGAGCGACATGCGACGGCGGACGAATGCGATCCGTCCTTCTCGCCTGCGGTTAAGGCTTCACGCCCGCCGTCTCGCGATCCTTCTCTTCCAGGGCGGCCAGTCGCATCTCCAGTTCCTTGAGTCGCTTCTGCGTGCGCGCCAGCAAATCGGCCTGTACGTCGAAACGCTCGCGGGAGACCAGGTCCCATCGTTCGAGATTGGCGCGCAGCACCGCGCGGAAGTTGTCTTCCAGCTCGGCGCGCAGGCTCTTCAACCCCGGCGGCAGGATCGCGGTGAGGCGCTCGGCCAGTTCCTCGATTCCCTTGAATTCGTTCATTCGCCCATTCCTCGTCAGAGAAAGCGCAGCGCCGCAATGGCCACCAGCGTCGGCGGCGCCGCGGCCAGCAACAGCCCGAGTGCGCCGATGCTCTCGTCCTCGAATCGACCTTTCAGGATCGAGTACCCCGCCGGGTTCGGAGCATTCGCGATCACTGTCAGGCCGCCGCCGGTGACGGCGCCCGCCACCAGCATGTACTTGAACTCGTCCGTAAGGCCCTCCACCAACGAGCCGAGATAGGTCAGCGCCGCGTTGTCGGTGATGGCCGTGAGCGCAGTGGCACCGAAGTAGACCTCATTGGGGTTCATGCGCAGCAGCAGGGGCTGCAGCCACCACTGCTGCATGCCCCCGAGCACCACGAGGCCCGCCAGGAAGAACGCGACCAGCAGCCCTTCGCGGATGATCAGCCGCCCGTGGTGGCGACGGTAGGCGGTCGCAAAGCCGAGGAAGAACAGGAATAGGCCCAGGAACAAGCCGGGGTGATGCGAGAACATCACGATACCGGCCAGGATCAGTATGTTCGCGACCATGATCGGAAACGGGATCGTCGCGCGCTTCGACTCGTCGAGCGCCGCGACCTTGCGCAGCTCCGAAGCGAACAGGGCCGTCACCCCGGCCGCATTCACCGCGACGGCGATAGCCGCCTTCCAGCCGAAATGCGTGAGCATGAAGCCGATGTCCCAGCCCCACTTGCCCGCGACCATCAACACCGGCGGCGCCGCGAACGGCGTCAGCACGCCCCCGATCGAGACGTTCACGAACAGCACGCCGACCGTCGCATACTTCAGCCTCGTGCTCAGGCCCTCCTCATCGAGGAAACGATCGCGCAGCATCAGCGCGCCCAGGGTCATCGCGCCGGGCTCCGTGATGAAGGAGCCCAGCAGCGGCACCAGCGACAGGATCGTGAAGTACATCGCCATCGAGCGCGGCAGCGGGATCACGCGCGCCACGCCGCGGACGATCAGCGTGGCGAGACTCAGGATCGGCCGGCTACCGGCCACGATCATGATCGCGAACACGAACAGAGGCTCGGCGAAATTGCGCGAATCCACGTACGACACGGCTTCGGCCTTGCCGGCCAGCGCGAACATCAGCACCACCAGCACCATTGCCCAGAATCCGAACACGACCTCCACTTCGCCCAGCAGGTGGAAGATGCCCTCGTGCGCCGGGTGGCGGTTCGCCAGGTGCTCGAAGAACTTCGTCGAAAACGTATGGATCAGCGCGATACCGAAGATCGCGGCGGCGACGGACTGGATCAGGGTCGGGTTCATGATCGGGGAATCGGGGGACCCGCGGTCGAAGGAGTCCCACCTTAGCAAATGAAAACTTCGCATCCGCACGTGGGGATGCACCGGCGCGGCAGCGCGTTTGCCGCGAACCCGTAGAATCGCGCCGCGCAGCGGAACCGTCCGCCCCCCACGCGGTCCATCGCGCGTCCATCACTCTTCGAGTCCGACAAAAACCGATGGCAAGCGACAACATCCTCATCGAGGCGCGCGGCCTCACGCGCCGTTTCGGCCCCAACGTGGCGGTCGCAGACCTCAACCTCAAGCTCGCCCCCGGCGAGATCCTCGGACTGCTCGGCCCCAACGGCGCCGGCAAGTCCACCACGATGAAGATGCTCACCGGCAACCTCGCGCCGAGTGATGGCGAGGTCTTCATCAAGGGCCAGTCGCTGCGCGAGAACGCCGTACTGGCCAAGCAGCAGCTGGGCTACCTGCCCGAGGTGCCGCCGGTCTACCCCGAGCTGACCGTCGACGAATACCTGCGCTATTGCGCCGGCCTGCACGGCATCGCCTCCAGGGCGCGACTCGACGCGGTGACGTCGGCCAAGCGCGATTGCGGCCTGACCGACGTCGGTCGCCGCGTCATCGGCAATCTTTCAAAAGGCTTTCAGCAGCGCGTGGGGCTGGCCCAGGCCATCATCCATCGCCCACCTGTGGTCGTGCTCGATGAGCCCACCGTGGGCCTCGACCCGATCCAGATCCGCGAGATCCGCACGCTGATCCGCGACCTGGGCCGCACGCACAGCGTGATCCTGTCCAGCCACATCCTTCCCGAGATCCAGGCCGTGTGCGGCCGCGTGATGATCGTCAACCGCGGTCGCCTCGTGTACGACGCCGCCATCGACGCCCATCTGGGCAACCCGAAGCTGATCCTGGGTCTTGCGCGTCCGCCCGCCGCAAGCGAATTGTCCGAGGTGCAGGGCGTCACCGCGATCGAGGCACTCGACGCCAACCGCTTCCGCCTGGTCGTGGCGCCGGGATCCGATCCGCGCGAGACGCTCGCTGCACTGTCTGTTCAACGCGGCTGGGGCCTGCAGGAACTGCGGCTGGAAGCCAAGACGCTGGAAGAGATCTTCGTCGAACTGACCTCGGGCGATGCCGTGCCCGTGTTGAGGACCGCAGCATGATCAGGAACACCTTCGCGATCGCGGCCAACGAGACCCGCCGCATCTTTGTTTCGCCGCTGGCCTGGGCGGTGCTCGGCGTCACGCAGCTTATCTTCGGCTACATCTTCGCCGGCGCCGTCGTGCAATACGTGCGCAACTCCGACATGGCCGAGCAGTCCGTCGGCGTGTCCGACTACGTCGGCAGCGGCCTGTATGGCTCGGCCACCATCATCCTGCTGCTGATCCTGCCGCTGATGACGATGCGCCTGTTCTCCGAAGAGCGAAAATCCGGAACGCTGACTTTGCTGTTCTCCGCGCCCGTGACCCTGATCGAGATCGTGCTCGGCAAATTCCTCGGCGTGATGGTGTTTGTACTTGCCATCATCGGCCTGCTCGCGCTGATGCCCGCCTCGCTGCTGCCCGTCGTGCACCTGGATCTGGGCCGGCTCGCCGCCGGCCTGCTCGGCCTGCTGCTGCTGACGATGGCCTTCGCGTCGTGCGGACTTTTCATCTCCTCGCTGACGCGTGAGCCGACGATCGCGGCGGTGGGCAGCTTCGCCGCACTGCTGGTGATCTGGCTGCTCAAGATGCCGGCAAGTTTCGATTCGCCGTTCGCGCCGGTGTTCGACTATCTGTCGCTGATCAGCCACTACCAGGACCTGATCAGCGGCCTGTTCGATTCTTCCGACGTCGTCTACTACCTGCTGTTCACCGCGCTGTTCCTGTGGCTGACCGTGTTGCGGCTCGACATGGAACGGAACTGAAGAAAAACCAAGGCGCGATGACCCCATGAAACAGAAGAACAAGAACCTCCTGCAGCAGCTGTTCGGCGGCGCGCTTTTCCTCGGCGTCATCGTGATGCTCGGCATCTTGTCGGTGCGCTACAGCGTCAAACAGGACTGGACGTTCAACAAGCGCAACACCATCTCCGCGGCAAGCCAGAAGCAGCTGGCCTCGATGAAGGATCCCATCAAGCTCATCGCGTTCGCCTACCCCGGCGCGCCCGATCGCGCGACGGTCCAGTTCTTTGCCGACCAGTACCGGCGATTCAAGAAGGACGTGGAGCTTGAGTTCATCGACCCCAGCGGCCAGCCGCAGAAGGTCAAGGAGTACAACGTCTCCTTCGCGGGCGAGGTCGTGGTCGAGTACCAGCACCGGCGAGAGAACCTGCGCTCGATGTCCGAGCAGACCATCACCGGCGCGCTGCAGCGCTTGAGCTACACGGGCGAGAAGTGGATCGTCTTCCTCGAGGGCCACGGCGAGCGCGCGGTGCTCGACGGAAAGGACCAGGCCGCGTACACGCATTTCGCGCAGGTGCTCAAGGAAAAAGGCCTGAGCTTCCAGCCGCTGAACCTCGTGAAGACACCGTCGATCCCCGACAACACCTCGGTGCTCGTGATCGCGAGTCCGCGCAGCGCGATGCTCGAGGGCGAGATCAAGCTCATCGACGCGTACGTGAAAAAGGGTGGAAATCTTCTCTGGCTCGCCGATCCCGACGCACCGCCCGGCTTGCAACCGGTGGCCGACACGCTGGGCATCACCTGGCAGAACGGCTACGCGGTGTTTCCCGATTACGAGGTCCTCGGCACCGGCCACCCGGGCATCTTCGCCGCGCTCGACTATCCGCAGAATCCCGTCACGCAGGGTCTCGACCAAGTCACGCTGTTTCCGCTCGTTCGGTCTCTCACGGCTGACAAGTCCGGCGCGGGCTGGACCATGCTGCCGCTGCTGACGACGAGCAAGGAAGCCTGGCTCGAGACGCAGCCGATCAGTGAAGAGGGCGTGTCGCTGGACACCAAGGCGGGCGACATCGCGGGGCCGCTGATCATCGGCATGACCTTGACGCGCGAGCTACCGGACGAGACCGCACCGACGCCGGCCAAGCCTGCCGAGGGCGAAGCGCCCAAGCCCGCCGCGACGCGCGAGCAGCGTGTGGCGCTGGTCGGCGATGCCGACTTCCTGTCCGACGCCTCGATCGGTCAGCTTGGCAACCAGCAACTCGGCCTCAATCTCGTGCAGTGGCTGGCCAGCCGCGATTCGCAGCTCAACATCGACGTCCCCAAGGCGCCGGACACCAACCTGTTCCTGCCGAACTGGGCCGTGATCCTGATCGGTGCGGGCTTCGTGATCGTGCTGCCGCTGCTGCTGATCGGCGTCGGCGTCACGCGCTGGATCCTGCGTCGCCGTCGCTGAGCGAAGAAACGAATCCATGAAGCGCACCTATCTCAACCTCGCCCTGCTCGTCTTCGCCGGTGGGCTGGGCGCCGCCCTGTGGTTCGGCCAGAAGAAGGAGGAAGTCGGACCGCCGCTGACCCCGCTCAAGCAGGACGCAATCACCCGCATCGCGCTCGAGCACCCGGGCAAGCCGGCGATCAAGCTCGAGAAGAAGGATGGCGCATGGTGGCTGGTCGAGCCGGTGAAGAGCGCGACCGACAAGTACGAGATCGGCGGCATCCTGTCGCTGGTCGACCTCGAGACCAAGGCCAAGCTCGATACCGGCGTGGATCTCAAGGAGCTCGAACTCGATCCGCCGAAGTACACGGTCACGCTCGACGACACGCGCATCGACATCGGCGGCACCGAGCCGATCAAGTACCGCCGCTACGTGTCCTCCGGCAAGGTGGTCGGGCTCATCGACGATCCGCCGAGCGCCGCGCTCGATGCCGACTACTCCGACCTCGTGTCCAAGGCCGTGGTCCCCGAAGGCGCGACGATCCGCCGCATCGAACTGCCGGGCCTGACCCTGGACAAGGGCGCCGACGGCGCGTGGAGCCGCCTGCAGAAGGCGGACGCCAAACCCGCGCAGCTCGCGCAGCTCGCCGAGTCCTGGCGCAACGCGCGCGCACTTTGGAACGCGGCCGAGCCGCCCGAAGGCTCCACCGGCGACGCAGTCAAGATCACGCTCGACGACGGCCGCACGCTCGATCTCGTGGTGCAGGCGCGCGATCCGCAGCTCACGCTGTCGAGCAAGGCCCTTGGTGTGCGTTACACCTTGTCGAAGGCCTTGGTGGACGAGTTGTTCACGATTCCCGAAGCGCCGAAGCCGGAGACCGCGGATGGTGCGGCGCCCCAGGTCCCGGGGATGCCGACCATGCCGGCCTTGCCCGCAGTGCCGGGCGAAAAACCGGCGCAGTAGCCACGGTGACCTTCATCTCCCTCTCCCCGTGCGGCTTCATCGCACTGGGAGAGGGTTGGGGTGAGGGGCAGGCTTCAGATGCGACATGCGCAGCGCTGGGCGCTGCTTCTCACGTCCTGCCCCTCACCCCGGCCCTCTCCCCGCTGTCGCGGGGAGAGGGAGAAAGGCAGGGCGTCCCACGACTACGCTACGCCGCGCGGCCCCCGAAAAATCGCCTCCGCCAACCGATCCGCGATCACGTCCGTGGGTCG
>JBKJPX010000098.1:0-28572 GCA_046594215.1 Panacagrimonas sp. | reverse complement strand
AGCGCGTTGAGCAGGCAGGTGCCCTTGGAGTCCATCGCGTCTTTGACCTGGTCCCGTGTCGCGATCCGGTCGGGCCGGAATGTCGCCTCGAACCGCGCAGGCGGGTACGCCGCAGGTTTGGTCGAAACGGCCCTGCCCTCGGCCTTCCACTTCTTCCAGCCGCCGTCGAGCACCGCCGCATTCTCGAATCCGAAAGCGCGCAACATCCACCACACCCGGGCGGCATACATGTTCAGGATGTCGTCGTAGAGCACGACGCGCGTGCCGGGACCCACACCGAGCCGCGACATCACTGCGGCGAACTGTTCGGCCGGCGGCATCGGGTACATGAACCGGTCGTTGCTCGAGTCGCATAGGTCGTCGCGCAAGTCGACGAATGCGCTGCCGGGGATATGACCCTGTTCCCAGTTCGCGCGGCCACTCACCATCTGGATGCGTCGCGAAGCGCTCTCGTCGAAGTAGTTCGGCAGATAGAGCGTGCAATCCAGGATGCGGAGTTCCGGGTCGGAAAGGTGATCCTCAAGCCACGCCGTCGTCACCAGATACTGCGGATTCTTGAATGTCATGGGACCCCACTGTTCGTTAGTGTTGCGATGTGACGCAGACGAACTGATGTCACGCACGCTTGCCCGCGAAATCTACCCCAGTGCCGGATCCTTCGCCGTCGCTATGGATATTCGGCGGGAGAATGGCGGGCTCACTGAGCCGGAACAGGCGTCTGAAGATACCTCTTCAAAACCCCTCGCGACGGGGGGCGGGCGCCTCCGGCGGTTTTGAAAGTTCGTTCTCTGCATCTCGAGAGCAGCGCCCTTGATCACCAAGGGGCGGATGTTCTGAACTTGCTCTCCGACAGTCGACCATCACGATCTGCACCCATCGGGCGAATGCCCTGCCGGTCGACGACCAAGCGTCCTGCGATGACCGCAATCCGGACCCCGGCAGAATGGGTGCGGGTAAAACCGGGAATCAATCGCAATGAATCGCTTCGTGGTATTCGTCGACGCCGGGTACTTGCTTTCGCAAAGCGTCCAGGCGCTGAGCCATTCCAAAAGCAAGTCGCGCAAGGACGTGACCATCATCGATGCCCAAGGCCTTGTCGCGATTTCACTGCCCGCATGTCGCTTCCGCGCGTCTGAACCCGCGTTAGTCAGGAGACGACAGTATGGCTTGATTCTTCTCGTTTCGAGACGGTCGCAAGACGGTCGACTGCGCCGTTGGGTCATGAGTACGAGGTTGTTATTGACCCTTTCATCCAACCCGCGCCGCCTGCACGGGAGACTCGCCTCATTCTGATCATCCTCAAGGACACCCGTCGCGTCCGCTTCGGCCGAATACGGCGCTTCTGAGCACAGACTCGCGCCTAGCTGTGGCACCAGAAACGAAGGGACATCGAGGATTCGCTGCATCTCACGTGGCGAGCGCCTGCTCCAGATCAGCGATCAGATCTTCCACGTTCTCCAATCCCACCGAGACCCTCAACAGATCCTGTGGGGTCGAGGTATGAGGACCTTCCACCGAAGCACGATGCTCGAGAAGGCTCTCCACGCCGCCCAGACTCGTAGCGCGCGTGAAGAGCTTCACCCGCGAGGCGACGCGCATCGCGGCATCGCGGCCGCCGAGAACCCGGAACGAAACCATGGCGCCGAATCCGCCCACCATCTGCCGGCGCGCGATATCGTGTCCCGGATGCGTGGACAAACCCGGATAGAGCACGGCGTCGATTGCCGAATGCGCTGCCAATCGCTCCGCCACCCGCTGCGCGTTCGCAACGTGCGTCCGAATTCGACAGGGCAAGCTGGCGATCGAACGCTGCAGCAGCCAACAGTCGAAGGGTGACGGCACGGCGCCCAGGCCTGCCTGGAGGATGCGCACACGCTCGAAGCAGTCGTCGGCGACGCGAAAAACGACCGCTCCGCCGATCAGATCGCTGTGACCTCCGAGGTACTTGCTCGTGGAGTGCATCACGAGATCTGCACCTAGCAACAGCGGCTGTTGCAGAACCGGCGTGGCGAAGGTGTTGTCCACGACCAGGCGCGCTCCCACCGAGTGGGCCAGCTGTGCTGACTCGGCGATATCGGTAACGAACAGCAGGGGATTCGATGGCGTCTCGACCCACACCAGACGCGTGTTTGGCCTCAGCGCCGCGGCCAATGAGCCGGGCTTGCTCAGGTCGACAGCATCGGACTGCAGGCCCCAATGCGCCAAGAGCGTGCCGAGTTGCAATCGCGTCCCGTGATAGACCTCAGTCGGATACACCACATGGTCGCCGGGCGAGAGCGACTGGAACACCGCCGCCGATGCAGCGCTACCGGAAGCGAAGGCGCAGGCCGCTGCGCCTCGTTCGAGGGTCGCGATCAGCGTTTCCAGCGACGCGCGATTCGGATTATCCGCGCGGGAGTAGCTGAAGCCCGACGGAAAACCACCGTCAGGGCCTCGCTGGAACGTGCTCGACAGCTGAATGGGCGGGGATACTGCACCGGTTGCCGGATCGACTTCGCGGCCGGCGTGAATCGCTAGGGTTTCGAAGCGCATGGGATCGGGCGAACGTCGACTCTACGGGCGTGCATCCTCACCTTTTCTGGTTTCGCGTGAAAAGTGTCGCTCCGACTTGGCTTTGCCATTGCTTTCCACCACACGATCCTCTGTGGGATCTGCCCCCTATATTTGCGAAAGGCGCGGGAGACACGGATACGGCCTTGGTCGACGTCGCCTCGAATCGCAAGTCGCGGCCGAGTTGCTCCAACGGAATCGCCGCGCTGAGCGTTTGCATTCGGAACGCGAGGGGCCCCCGAACGCGTCCGCGTGACCCAGCGATGCGGCTCACGGCTTCGCCTCCTGGTCCAGGCGCAGATCAGAAAGCGATCTGGAAGCGATCGGGATAGAAGGCCAAATGATTCTTGATGGAAGCCACCGCCTCGAAGGGCGCCTCGTACGTCCAGATGGCATTCTCGCCATGTGTCCCCGACACGGCGACGCTGTAGTAGTTCGCGTCACCCTTGAACGGGCAGTACGTCGTAAGCCGCGTACGAGAAAGCAGTTCCATCTTCACGTCGGCTCGCGGGATGTAGATCGCGGGCGGGTAGTTAGCTTCTTTCAGGGCGAGCGCGACGTCGCTCTGCGCGATCACCTGCTGGTCAAAGGTGACCGTTACCCTCCGTCGTACCGGGTCGATGCTGATTGCATGTTGCGGCGAAGGCTGCAGGATCTGTCGGATGGTCACATCGTTCTCCTGGCGGTCGACCAAGCTCAAGAATAGGTGGGCGACAAACTACTGCAGAGTCCCGGCCAGCGTCATCTTAGTAGCAGACTCAACACCGCGAGGCCGACGACCGGGTCACGAACGTCTGCCAAGTGGCCGGCCCGCCGCGATGGATGGGATCTGATTGGCTAGGCAAGCCCATCCGGGATGTTGTCCATGTAGCGGCCGAGGCTGTCGCGACCGCGCGGGCCGCGGCAAGATCGGGATCACCGATCCGGACCGACAACGACCTGCGGGATCGCCCGGATCTCGGCGGCACCCTCCACCGCCTCACAATCACCTATCCAGCGTCCGCTGCATAGTGCTCGGACCGCCACCGGAAATCGGGAATGCGTCTTGCGAATGGCGTTTCGCGCGATGGGCTGCCGCCCTCCCCTGCACTTGTTACGAGGAACTCTTGATGCCTTCTCCTGCCGGCGGTGCTCGGTCCACCGCCTTCGACGCCGCGACGTCGGCATCGCTTCGATCGCAATCGTTGCTCAATCCCCGCGACACGGGCCTGGCGGCGCGATACTTCGCTGTGCGAGGCCGCAGCTTGCAACTTGTGGCCCATTTGAGTCCCGAGGACATGGTGGTCCAGTCGATGCCGGACGCCAGTCCTGCGAAATGGCATCTGGCTCACACCACTTGGTTCTTCGAGCGCTTCCTGCTGCGCGATCGGATGGCCGGATACTCGACGTTCGATGACCGCTTCGACTTTCTCTTCAACTCCTACTACGAGTCCGTGGGCCCGCGACACCCGCGGTCATCACGCGGTCTGCTGACGCGCCCGACTCTCGACCAGGTGCTCGAGTATCGGCGACATGTCGACCTCCAGATGCGCACGCTCCTACGCGAGCCGCACGCGCACGAGTTCGAGGGCCTGGTGCACCTGGGCCTCGCGCACGAGGAGCAGCACCAGGAGTTGCTGGTGATGGATGCAATGCACCTTTTCGCGCAGTCGCCGCTGCGACCCGTGTTCGACCCGGACTGGGCGCTCGCCACGGGCGGGCGTACTGCGGACTTCCATCGCAGCGAGGGAGGATGGTTCCGTCTGGGGTCCGAAGCTGCGCAGTTCGCGTTCGACAACGAAGGCCCGCCCCACCGCGTGTGGTTGACGCCCTACGCGATCGCCGATCGCCTCGTCACCAACGGCGAGTGGTTGTCCTTCATGGCCGCGGGCGGCTACCAGCAACCGCAGTACTGGCTCTCGGATGGATGGGCCCAGCGCGAGGCCGAACACTGGGAAGCACCGCAATACTGGGAAGAACACGGCGGGCAATGGTCACAGATGACGCCGGCAGGCCTGCAGCCGGTGACGTCGGATGCAGCGGTCCTGCAGGTGAGCTATTACGAGGCTGACGCCTACGCCCGATGGGCAGGCGCCCGGCTTCCGACCGAGGCAGAGTGGGAGCACGCTGTACGCACACTCCCGGAGATGGAGCAGGTCGACGACACGGCATGGCAGTGGACGTCCTCCTCCTACGCACCCTATCCGCGCTTTCGCACCGCGCATGGAGCCATCGGGGAATACAACGGCAAGTTCATGAGCGGGCAGATGGTGCTGCGTGGTGGATGCGCCGCGACGCCACCCGGGCACACGCGCATCTCCTACCGAAATTTCTACCGCCCGGGCCAGCGCTGGATGTTCTCGGGCGTCCGCTTGGCGAACGACGTCGGCCCGCCTGCCGACGAAACCGATGACGATTTTCTTCCGGAAGTCCTCTCTGGGTTGAGTCGTCATCCGATGAGCCTTTCACCGAAGTACTTCTACGACGATCGCGGGTCGGCGCTGTTCGAGGCGATCTGCCAGACGCCGGAGTACTACGTGACCCGCACGGAGATAGCGCTGCTGCGGGAGCTTGCACCTGAAGTCGTGGCCACCCTCCGGGACGACACGACGCTGGTGGAAATCGGCAGCGGCGCCAGCGTCAAGACGCGGATGCTGCTCGACGCAACGTCCCGGCTCAGAACCTATGTTCCGCTCGACATCAGTGCGCCGGCCCTGGGCGCGGCGGTGGAACGTCTGCGTGCGGACTACCCGATGCTGACCATCCTCCCGCAGGTCACCGATTTCACGCAAGGGTTCGATTTGCCCGAGCCCTTGAAAGACCGTCCGACGCTTCTGTTTTTCCCCGGCTCGACCATTGGCAACTTCGATCGCGCGCAGGCCCGCGCGCTGTTGCGGCAGCTGCGCCGCCCGTTGGCGCCGGGCGACCGCCTGCTGCTCGGCGCCGACCAAGTGAAGGACCTCGAGACGCTGTACGCGGCGTACGACGATGCGCAGGGCATCACCGCGGCGTTCAATCGCAATCTTCTCAAGCGCATCAACCGCGAGCTCGGCGGCGATTTCGATCCACTGGCCTTCGACCACGAGGTGCGATGGAATTCCGCCCACTCGCGGATCGAGATGCACCTGGTCAGCGTCCGCGCGCAGCAGGTGTGCGTTGCGGGTCATCGGTTCTCGTTTGCGCGGGGTGAATCGATCCACACCGAGAACTCGCACAAGTTCACGCCCGAATCGATCACGGCACTGGCCCGCGAGGCCGGCTGGTCACTCGAGCGCAGCTGGATTTCGCCGGCACCGCGTTTCGGCGTTTTCCTTTTCCGGGCTCGTTGATTGGCGCAGACTCGCTGGCGTGATCACTTTCGAGGACCTCACGCTGGAATATAAAGGGACGCTCGCATTACGCGACGTCAGCTTGTCGATTGCGAGGGGCAAGACCACCGCGCTCATCGGGCCGAGTGGTTGCGGAAAGTCTAGTTTGGTCAAACTCGCCATGGGCCTTGTCGCTCCGACGCGCGGCAGCGTGCGCTTCGATGGGACGCCCATTGAACGCGATGTGTTGCCATCGGTCCGCCGGCGCACCGGCTACGTCATCCAATCTGGCGGCCTTTTCCCGCATCTGACTGCGAGAGAGAACGTCACGCTTTGTGCGCGTCATTCGGGTCGGAAAACGAGCTGGACCGAGGCGCGGGTCCATGACCTCGCTCGGCTCGTACAGCTACCGCAGGAACTGCTTGCGCGGCGCCCTCACCAACTCTCGGGCGGACAGCGGCAGCGCGTGAGCCTCATGCGGGCACTGATGCTCGACCCGGAGGTACTGCTCCTCGATGAGCCGCTTGGCGCCTTGGACCCCATCGTCCGGCACGACCTGCAGCGGGAGTTGCGTGCAGTGTTCGAAAGTCTTGCAAAGACCGTCGTGGTGGTCACCCACGACCTGGCGGAGGCGGCATATTTCGCTCACTCGATCGTGCTGATGCGTGAGGGCCGCGTCCTCCAACAAGGAACGCTGGGAGATCTGCAGCGACAGCCGGCCGATCCGTTTGTGGCCGTGTTCCTGGAAGCGCAGCAACCGTTGCCTCCGCGCGATGCCTAGCGGCCTCGTCCGAGGGATCGCACTTCTCGTGCTCGCGCTGCCCTTGTCGCCCGTGGCCGCTCGGGATGTGGTCATCGCATCGAAAGCGTTCACCGAATCCGTGATCTTGGGCGAGCTGGCGACCCAACTGCTCGCCGGTGACGGGATTTCTGCCCGTCATCAGCGCGAACTGGGGGGAACAACCGTGGTGTGGAGCAGCCTGCGCCGGGGCGACGTCGATTGCTACGCGGAGTACACCGGGACGCTGCGCGCGGAGATCTATTCGAAGGAAGCACCTCGGACGGATGCGGCGCTCAGCGCGCTGCTCGAGCGGGACGGCATTTGGGCTTCCGCCTCCCTTGGGTTCAACGATACCTATGTGCTCGGAATGACCCGCGACTTGGCGCAGAAGCACGCCATAGCCCGCCTGTCAGACCTCGCGGCGCACCCCAATTTACGACTCGCTTTCAGCAACGAATTTCTCGACCGGTCGGACGGTTGGCCGGGCGTCCGCGCCGCGTACGCTCTGCCCGAGGCCGACGTGCGTGGAATGGATCACGACCTCGCCTACAGGGCTCTCGCCGCGGGATCGATCGATGTCACGGATCTCTATTCCACCGACGCCGAGATTCCGTACTACGACTTGGTCACGTTGGAAGACGATCGGCAGTACTTTCCAGCCTACGAGGCCATCCTGGTGTGCCGTAAGGATGTCGGCACGAAGGTACAGCAGATTCTCGGCCGACTGTCCGGGAAAATCGACGCGGCTACGATGGCTCGGCTCAACGCCCGGGCGAAGCTCGACCACGTTCCCGAGGCCGAGGTTGCGCAGGCCTTCCTACGATCCGCGATCGGCGTTGAATCCCGGGTCGCAAAGGACGGGCGCGGTCGGCGTTTGGCGCGACGCACCTCCGAACACCTGGCCATGGTCGGCATCTCGCTCGCGGGCGCCGTCCTGCTGGCGGTCCCGATGGGCATTCTCGCGTTTCGTCGGCCGCGCGCAGGCCGTGTGATCTTCACCGTGGCCGACGTCCTGCAAACCATCCCCGCCCTCGCGCTGCTGGTGTTCCTCATCCCCTGGTTCGGGATCGGCTATGCGCCCGCAATCGTGGCCCTTTTCATCTACAGCCTGCTGCCCATTCTTCGGAACACACACGCAGGCCTGGCCGACATCCCGCTGGATCTGCGGGAATCGGCCGATGCGCTGGCACTTTCCCCGATGGCCAAGCTGCGCTTCGTCGAGCTGCCGTTGGCCTTTCGATCAATACTCGCGGGCGTGCGAACGGCCGCCGTCATCAATATCGGCACCGCGACCCTGGGTGCGCTCGTGGGGGCCGGCGGGTACGGCCAGTCGATTCTCACGGGGATCCGGCTCGACGACCACGCGCTGATCCTGGAAGGCGCCGTCCCCGCTGCTGTCCTCGCGCTGGCAGCACAGCTGGTATTCGGCGTGATAGAGAGGCGATGGATTCCAGCCAAGTAGGTCGAACGGGATGGCAGCGTCCGCGACTATCGACCGGACAGCGCTGCAGAACGTCGCCTCACGCCTTCGATTGGCGCACGTGCAAGAAGCAAACTCGAGCGTTGATCGGTCACGGTGACTCGATAGCTCAGCGGTTGAGCGAACCGTCGTAGTGCTGCCATTCGGTGGAGACTTGGCGATCCCGTTCATTTCCGCTGAATTCCAAAGCCCCTAACTCGTACGAGCGGGTTCCTGCCTATTCGCTTTGCGCGTCTTGGTCACGTCCACAGGTCGTAGGCCAAACGCAGTCTCGAATGCTCGGCAGAAATTCGACGGGTGCGCGATTCCGTGCTCGTAAGCGACGTCCGACATCTCAGATAATGGACCCCGGACTTCACTCTGCTCGTTCTCTCGAGGCAAAGGGCACAGGCCAATCCGCTCGCGCCACGTACAGGCATGCCCGTATCTATCGATGCCACTCCGGCCCATCTTCCCCGAGAACAGCAGACGCACCGATCACGTCTTCGAGGTTGCGCGTGCCCATCTTTTCCATCATTCGCGCCTTGTAGACCTCGACCGTACGCGGACTGATCCCGAGTCGTAGCGCGATGTCTCAGTGTTAGTGTCCTTCGGAAAGGTGCTGCATGACCTGGCGCTCTCTTCGGGTCAACCGGTCGGCCTTCTCGCGCAGTTGGCCGATTTCGTCCCGCCGTCGGCGGCGGCTCTGATCAAGGTCGAAAACACTGTGAATCACGTCGAGGAGCACGGCAGGCTCGAGGGGCTTCTCCAGAAAGTCGTGCACCCCGGCCTTGAACGCAGTCCGGACGGTTGCGACATCGCCATGCTCGGTCATGATCACGACCGGCAGCGCCGCATTCCTCGCCACCATTTCCGCATGCACCTGCAGTCCGTCGCGGCCAGGCATTTTCAGGTCCACCAAGGCACAGCCACACCAGTCAGCGGCGAGCTCGGACAGAAACGCTTCGCCACTGGCGAACCCAAGGCTCTTGATTCCATCGAGTTCGAGTAGGACGGCCAGCGCGTCCCGGACAGGATCGTCATCGTCGATCAGATAGACCTGCTGTTCATGCATGATCTCAGGATCCTCTTCTTACGCCGCCGGTAGGGTGATGAAAAAGCAGGTGTCAGGCGCGGAAGGCGCTTCGAGCTCCAGGTCGCCACCGTTGGCTCGAACCAGGGAACGAGCGATGGCCAACCCCATTCCCATTCCCGTCAACTTGGAAGTATTGAATGGCTCGAATAGCTGAGAAGCGACCTCCGCTCCGATTCCATCGCCGCTATCGCGGATGCGAACCTCGACACGATCTACAGGGGTACTGGCCGGCAAACGCAAATACGAGATAGAGACCCATGGCGACGGAAGCGACTTGCAACGCGCCCTCCAGCAACGAACAGTTTATGCGGTGGTCCTGGGGCGCGGTCCCGTGCCGGCTCGCCCTGCTCGTCGCCTCTTGGCAGTCCGGCACCCGACGGGGCTGCACCCTTCCTTGGCCCGAAACGCGCGCGAAGCTTGAGGGCTCAGCGAATCCCAGCGAATACGCACCTGAGCGATCTGCCGGAGAGATTCGCCTTTTCTCAGTTCAGGACACCACTCGCAGGAACACTCGAGACTTCGTCATTGATCGAGATGCGCTGACATGAACAGATCCTCCAGGACACTGATGCGCACCGGCTTCACCAGGTGATGGTTGAATCCTGCCGCCTTGGCGCGCCTGCGATCGCCGTCCTGTCCCCATCCCGTGATTGCCACGAGCATCGCGCGCCCGCCCCAGTCACGCCCCCGGATCTGCTGCGCAAGCTCATAGCCGCTCATCCCGGGCAGGCCGATGTCGAGCAGTGCGATTTCAGGCTGCACACGGTCCCCCAACACCAGTGCGGCTTCGGCGGTATACGCGACATGAATCCGGTGGCCCAAGAGCGTCAACAATGCGGCCATGGAATCCGCGGCGTCCTGGTTGTCGTCGACAATCATCACGCAGCGCGCCGCGGCACCCTGTCGCGGCATATCGAGGACGGGCGAAATCACGGTGCCGAGCCCCAGATTCAAGGGGAGCCGGACGATGAAGGTCGTGCCATGCCCGACTCCTTCACTCGATGCGCGCACCGAACCGCCGTGCATCTCCACCAGCCGCCGTGCGAGCGACAGTCCCACACCGAGCCCGCCGCTGGAATGGCGTTGCGCAAGCTGCGTGAACAGCCCGAAGATATTTTCGAGGTCGTCGGATGGAATGCCCACGCCGGTGTCGGCAATCCGGACGATGGCCTCCTGCTCGAGGGCTTGCAGATCCAGGGTGATCACGCCGCCCTTGGGCGTGAATTTCGCCGCGTTGTTGAGCAGATTGGAGAACACCTGCACCAGGCGCACGCGATCCCCCACGATTCCGTAGCGGCCGGGCCGCAGCGCCACGGTAAGTTGGTGGGCACTGCTCTCGATCAGCGGTCGGCTGATCTCGACCGCGTCGCGCAGTACGTCGTCGAGCAGCAGCGTCACCTTCTCGAGGACGACGGTCCCGCGGGAGACGCGCGATACCTCGAGCAGGTCGTCGACCAGGCGCACGAGGTGATCCACCTGTCGCCGCATGATGTAGACAAGGCTCTGCGTCGTCGGCGGGAGGTCGAGCTGGGTGCGCATGACCTCGATGCTGGTGCGCAGCGGAGCCAGCGGATTGCGCAGCTCGTGACTGAGCGTCGCGATGAACTCGTCCTTGCGCTGGTCGGCAAGCGCGAGCTGGCGCTCCGCGCGCTTCCGCTCCGTGATGTCGCGTGCGATCTTCGAGGCCCCGACGATCACGCCCAGCCGGTTGCGGATCGGGGACACCGTCAGCGAGATGTCGAGCAGCGCGCCGTTCTTATGCCGTCGCAGGGTCTCGAAGTGCTCGATCGACTCGCCCTGCACGATTCGCCCGAGCACCTGCGGCTCTTCGTCCAGCCGTTCGGGCGGAATCAAGATGGTGATGGGCTTGCCCACCGCCTCGCTCGCGGCATAACCGAACAGCCTTTCTGCGCCGCGGTTCCAGGTCGTGATGATTCCATGCAGGTCCTTGCTCACGATCGCGTCATCGGATGACTCCACGATGGCCGCGAGGCGGCTTCGCACGAGGTCCGCTGCATGGCGCTCGCTCACGTCGCGCGCGATCTTCGAGGCACCCACGATGACGCCGGCATCGTCATGCACGGGCGAGACGCTCAGCGACACGGCGACCTCGGTACCGTCCTTGCGGCGCCGGAAGGTTTCGTAGTGGTCGATCGTAGCGCCGCTGAGCACGCGTCCCAGCACGCCGGGCTCCTCGTCAGCGCGATCCGTCGGGATCAGGAGCGACATCGGGCGTCCGATCATCTCTTCGGCCACATAGCCGTAAAGGCGGTGTGCCCCCTCGTTCCAACTTGTGATCACACCGTCGATATCGGTGCTGATGATCGCATCGTCGGACGATTGCACGATTGCAGTCAGGCGCTCGCGTGCGAGCCCCAACGCGCGGCGATCGACGCTATCGCGCGCAACCGCAAAGGCCCCGATGATCGTGCCCTGTCGACGCATGGGAGCCGCGCGGACCGCGATACGACGGCGCACGCCGTCGCCTCCCTCGAATTCGATGTTGTCGTCGCAGGCCTCGCGCTCCTCGCGAATCGCCTCGGCGAGCAGGCAATTGCGCGCGTCGACCCGCCGACCATCGCGCCAGAGGTGCAGCCCCTGGCACCACGTGGCGCCTGGCTGCGGACGACCGCCCCAGAACTGCACCGCGGCCGGATTGAAGTAAGTCAGGCGGCCGGTCAGATCACACGCCACTACAGGTGCGTCGACGTAGTCGAGCACGGTGCGCCACGCTCCGGTGTCGTCTGCACCTTCTGAGGCGTCGCCAGGGGCCATGCCGATCACTTCCGAAGTGCGCACTCGCGGGGGGTCATCGCAGATCGTACGGGAAGACGGCCCGGTCACGTCCGATCGGGCGGTCGTCGGAGAGGATGAACGCTGTTGTATCGCAACCTTGCCCCAGCAGTGGGGAGCAGGACGACGGGCCTATGCAAGCGCAGCATCCAGTGTCCGACTCCGCTTCTTATCTGCCAGTACGTCGGGCTGCGCGCAGGACCGTCCTGCGATCATGGTGTCCGCGGAGATTACTCTGCGTGCGCCTCACCGGAAGGCCTTACCGACGGCACGAAAAGGAAGCCTGCGGCTTTACCGATCCCGGTACTGCGACTCGGCGCGCTCGTCCTGACCCTTGATGTCGACGCACACCGTCGCCGTGGGCCGCGCGAGCAACCTCGCAATACCGATGGCCTCGCCCGTCTTTTCGCAGTAGCCGTAGTCGCGGTCGCGGATACGGCGCAGCGCGTCGTCAATCTTCTTGAGCAGCAGCGACTCGCGCTCGCGCAGGCGCAGGTCGAGCCAGTGCTCTTCCTCGGCGCTCGCGCGATCAGCCGGATCGGCGAAAACCTCTCGCTGATGCAGCCGCTCCTTGACGTCCAGCTCCCGGGCAAGGACTTCGCCGCGCATCTGCAGCAGGCGGTCCTGAAAGAACGAGAGCTGGTTGTCGTTCATGTAGGCCGAATCCGGGGCCCGGCGGACTTGGTCTTCGGTCAGCGTAGTGCCGTGGGGCAGTTCCGCCGAGCGCTGGCGGGACGTGGTTGCCACCGGTTTGGCCGGTCGCGCCTGGACGGCGACGGCGCTGGCCTGGGGCCGGTGACTGACGGCAACGGGGCGTTTGGCCGCCGGCTTCGCCGAAGCCGACTTGGCGGCCGGTCCCGGGCGAGGCAGCGCGGGCTTGGCCTTGCGGGCCGGTTTGGCCACCGGCTTGGCCTTGGAAGCTGGTTTGGACTTGGCGGCTGGCTTGGCCTTGGCCGCGACCTTCTTCAGGACGGGTTTTTTCGCCGGGGCGGATTTCTTGGCCGCCGGCTTCGACTTGGGCGCCGCCTTCTTGGCGGCAGGCTTGGCAGTTTGGCGCTTTGCCGCGGGCGCGACCTTCTTTTTTGGCGTGGTCTTGGCCATGTCTTGTCTCCGAACAAGTTCCTGATCGATATTGATTCTGCCGGCTTCGTGCCAGCTTCTCCCAACAATTTCGTCCCGACCGCACGCTGGTGTATCGTCACGGAGCAAGACCGTCGGCGTGCTGCCGCCGACGAAAATGGGATTTTGGCACAAGTTGTTGGCCGCGAGAGCAACCGCATGACCCCTGCCCCAACCCTGACCGCTGATCTTCTCGCGAAGCTTATCCCCATGAGCTCGCTGCGTCCCGAAAGCAAGCGCGACCTTGCCCGCAACGCGACGCTGATCGATGCCAAGGCGGGCCATTACCTGTTCAGGATCGGGCAGCCCGCTCGCCACGCGCTGTACCTGCTGGAAGGTCAGATCGAGATCCGTAACGGCTCTGGCGAAGTGCTCGGCAGCCTGGTGGGCGAAAGCGTTCAGGCCCAGCACCGCCTGCCCCACCAGTCCCCCCGAAAGACCGACGCCTACTGCGTCACCGACGTCCGCTGCGTGGCCGTGGACAACCACCTGCTCGACGTAATGCTCACCTGGGAGCAGACCGACGCGCTGGAGGTCGGCGAGGTGGATCCCAATTCTGCGAGCGAGTCGGACGACTGGATGACGCGCCTGCTGCAGACGCCGGCGTTCCAGATGGTTCCCCCGGCCAACCTGCAGGCGATCTTCATGCGCATGGAGCGCGTGGAGACGGTGCCGGGACAGACCATCGTCACGCAGGGCGAAACGGGCGACTACTTCTACGTGATCACCGAGGGACGCTGCATCGTCACGCGCGAGCAGGCGGCGGGCCGGAAGGCGGTGCGTCTGGCGGAACTCGAAACCGGATCCTGCTTCGGCGAAGAGGCGTTGATTTCGGATACGCCTCGGAACGCGACGGTCACGATGCTGACGCGCGGAGCGCTGATGCGGCTGGCAAAAGACGATTTTCGCAAGCTGCTGAACGAGCCGCTGACCCGCCGCGTGCAACATGGCGAGGCGATGGAGATGGTGGGGAGTGGCCGGGCCTGCTTCATCGACGTGCGGCTGCCCAGCGAGTTCCAGAACGGCTCGGTGCGGGAAGCCATCAACATCCCGCTGTACATGCTGCGCATGCGCCTGTCGCAACTGCCGCAGCAGAAAGGCCTTATCTGCGTATGCGACACCGGAAGGCGCAGTTCGGTCGCCGCGTTCGTGCTCACGCACAAGGGCTACGAGGCCTACATGCTGTCACCGAGTCTCAACGACGCCGCCTGACCACGCGGCGTCTGCGGCTCACATCGTCTGGGTGGGCCGGTCGAAGCCGGCGGTGCCGGCGAGTTGTGATTCGATCTTCTGCTGCGTGCTACCGCCGTCCTGCAGACTGAACTGCACGCCGATGCCCTGCACACGCTTACCCTGCGCGGCCCGCGGCGTCACCCAGACCACCTTCCCGGCCACCGGCAGCCGTTCGGCGCTGTCCATCAGCGTGAGCAGGATGAAAACCTCGTCGCCGAGGCGGTATTCCTTGCTGGTGGGGATGAAGAGCCCGCCGTTGCGAATGAACGGCATGTAAGCGGCGAACAGGGCGCTCTTGTCCTTGATGTTCAAGGTCAGGATGCCAGGTTGGGCGCCGCCTGGGCGCGGGGGGGGAGTACTCATGCGCTGTAGGTCCTTCGCGAATCAGGCGGTCACGGCGCGTTACGGCGCCACCACGAAATCATAAGAGATTCGACTGTCAGCTGCGGATTGGCATTGCCCGACACCCGCCGCTGGCTCTCGATCGTCTCGGCCAGAAGCTGCTCGATATGGCCGGACCCGAGTCGCGTGGCCAACCCGTCCCAGCTGCCTTCGTCGCCGACGCCGGCGAGCGCTCGCAGCAACTGGTGCAACACCCGCTGGAACTGTCGAAGCCAGTCCTGAACGAGTTCCGGCGACAGCTTGGTGCCTGCCGGCGCGAGGCGACCCGCCGCTGCGAGCGGTTCGGCCTTCTGCGAGGCCACCGCGAGAAGCTGGTCGCGCCACGCCCGGTGCAGCTCGAACGAACCCGACTCCTCCGCAGCGAGGGCCGTCATCGGCGCCCCGCCCCCTTCGCGCAGTGCGGTCGCCGCGTCCAACGCCGGCGCGTGCGCCCGCAACCAGGCCACCGCGTCCGCGGCAGGCGGAATCTGGAAGTTCAGGCGCTGGCAGCGGCTGCGCAAAGTAGCGGCGAGCGCCATCGGACGTTCCGAGATCAGCAGGATGTGCAGTCCGGTCGGCGGCTCTTCGACGGTCTTCAGCACCGCGTTGACGCCGTTGACGTTGAGCGCGTCGGCGGGGTCGATCACGACCACTCTCGCCTGTCCATAATGGCTCGAGAGGCTGAGGCGCTCCATCATCTCGCGCAGCTGCTCCATCGAGATGTCGCGCTTCTCCTTGTCGGTCTTCTGGTTGAACTCCCGCGTGAGCCAGGTGAGGTTCGGATGTGAACCGGCATCGAATTGCCTGCAGCCGCGGCATTCGCCGCATCGACGTCCGTCGGTTGCGACGCTCTCGCACATCAAGCTCGCCGCCAGGCGTCGCGCGAAACTCCGCTTGCCGAGGCCGCGGGGTCCCGCGAGCAGCAAGGCGTGGGCAAGCCGCCCGTGGCGTCGCGCCTCGTTCACGCGGGTCCACAGTTCGGACTGCCAGGGAAGTTCTTCGATCTTCACGACGCCAGCGCCATGCGCTGTTCGAGCAGGCGCGCGAGCGAGGCCTGCACGTCCGCCAGGGGACGCGAGGCGTCGAGCACGGCATAACGGGCCGGGTCCGCTTCCGCGCGAACCAGGTAGGCGTCGCGCACGCGCCCCATGAACGCAAGGGTTTCGGACTCGAATCGGTTGGCGTCACCGCGGCTCTTCGCACGGGCGAGTCCGATCTGGGGCGCAATGTCGAACACGATCGTCAGGTCTGGTCGCAATTCTCGTAGTGCGAGGCGTTCGAGCGCCTGCAGGTGTTCCGCCGCGATGCCGCGGCCGGCGCCCTGATAGGCCCAGCTCGCGTCGACGAAGCGGTCGCAGACGACGTCCTCCCCGCGCAGCAGTGCGGGGAGGATCCGGTGCGAGACATGCGCCGATCGCGCGGCGAACATCAGCAGCAATTCGGTCTGGGCGTCGATGCCCTCGGCCCAGTCGCCGAGCACGAGGCCGCGCACCGCCTCGGCTAAGGGCGAGCCTCCGGGTTCGCGCGTCTGCACCACCACGCGGCCGCTTCGCTCCAGCCAGTTCGCGATGAACCTGAGCTGCGTGGACTTACCTGCGCCCTCGCCGCCTTCGAGCGTGATGAACCGGCCGCGCGCGCTCGTCGTCATCGGCCGGGCCCCGACACACCGCCCAGCTGATACTTCTGCACCGCGGCCTCGTGCTCTTCGATGGTCGTGGAGAACTGGTGCGAACCGTCGCCTCGAGAAACGAAGAACAGCTCGGCGCCATCGTCGGGATGCATCGCCGCCTCTATGGCCGCGCGACCGGGCAGGCAGATCGGGGTCGGGGGAAGGCCGGTTCGCATGTAGGTGTTGTAAGGCCCGTCGGCGAGCAGGTCGCGCTTGCGCAGATTACCGTCGAAGGTCTCGCCGATTCCGTAGATGACGGTGGGGTCCGTCTGCAGTCGCATGCCCATCCTGAGCCTGCGCACGAACACCCCGGCGATCCGCGGTCGCTCCTCGCCCAGGCCCGTTTCCTTCTCGACGATCGAGGCCATCGTCAGCGCGTCCTCCGCGCGGGCGTAAGGAAGATCCGCCGCCCGCTTTGCCCAGCTCTCTTGCAGCGCATGGTTCATCGCTTCGAACGACTGCCGCAGGATAGCGACATCGGTCGTGCCCTTGGGGAACCGGTAGGTGTCGGGGAAGAAGCGGCCCTCCGGGTGAACGTCCGGTTGCCCGATCGCCGCCATCGCCGTCTCGGGCCGCGTGTCCGCGAGCGTGTGCAGCAGCACGGGTTGCTCGGCGATCAGCTTGAGCGCCTGGTCGAAGCGCAGGCCTTCGACGATGCGCAGTTCGTGCATCAGAGTCTTGCCCCCCACCATCAACGACAACAGGTCCAGGCTCGACAGCCCGGGATCCAGCGCGTACTCGCCTGCCTTGATCTGCGCGGCCTGGCCATTCGCGCGTGCCCAGAATTCGAGGTAGATGCCATGCCTGGACTTGGAGAACAGCTTGCGTTGGCGTAGAACGGCGATGGCGTCGCGCAGGCGTCCACCGGGGCGAAGCTCCAGCGTCTGGTGCTGCGTGATCGCCAGCGGACTCATGAGTTCGCGCCGCGCGTCCATCGCCACGAGGCCGGCGGCAATCGCGAGCAGCAAAGTGGTGAACAGCAGGCCCAGCAGGTGCCGCTTCATCGTCCGCTCCACGGATGCTCCAGCCGCTCGCACAACGTCTGCGTCACCGCGCCAGGTGTTTTCAGATCGAGGCTTCCGACCCGGCGAATCGGCCAGATCCCCACGAGGCTGTTGGTGGCGAAGGCCTCGCTGGCGTGGCGGACCTCGTCAGGGGAAATCAGGCCGATCTCGCAGCCGACGCCGCAACGCCGCGCGAGCTCGATGACCTTGTCGCGCATCATGCCTGCGACGCCGGCGAGCGCCACATCGGGCGTTACCAGGATGCCGTCGATGACAAAAAACAGGTTCGTGCGCGTCCCGCAGGTCACGCGACCTTCCGCGTCGCACATCACGACCTCGTGCCGATCGACAGGGCAATCGCGACTGGCCAGCACCTGCTCAAGACGGTTGAGATGCTTGATTCCGGCCAGGCGCGGCTGGATGGCGAGCAGGACCTTGCTCCAGCCCACGTCGATACCGTGCGTCCACAGTTCGCGCGCCAGTTCCGGCGCCGGCTTGATCTGCAGCATGCGATCGCAGGCGCGCCCTTCGGGTCGATAGCCGCGACCCGAGTCGACCCGGCTCAGGACGATCCGAAGGACACCGACCTCGACGCCTGCGCAAGCCGCATCGATTTCGGAGTGCAGGGCATCCAAGAACTCGAGATCGAGCCGCCCGGCGTCAACGGCGAGCTTCGCAAGCTGGCGTTCCCTATCGACAAGCTGCCCGCCGATCACCAGGCCCGTGCGGAAAACGCCATCGCCGTAATGCAGCGCGCGCGTCCCCGTCCACGGACCTTCGAGTTTCTCGCCGTTGAAGAACATCAAGCGTCCTCGCCCAGTGCGAGGAGCAGTCCCCTGGCCTTCGCGCGTGTCTCAGCGAGCTCGGCCAACGGCTGCGAGTCCGCGACGATTCCGGCACCCGCCCGAAAGCTCACCTGCGCGTCCTGGATCACGAGGCTGCGGATCAGGATGTTCGTGTCCAGGCGCCCGCCGTACGACCAGTAGCCCATCGCCCCGGTGTAGGGTCCCCGACCCACGCCTTCAAGCTCCGCGATGATCTGCATCGCCCTGACCTTCGGGCACCCCGTGATGGTCCCGCCCGGGAATACGGCGCGGAGGATGTCCCCGGGGCCGACTCCGGCCCGCAGGCGCCCGCGTACGTTGGACACGATGTGATGGACGTGGGCGTAAGACTCCAAGGCCATCAGTTCGTTGACCTCGACGCTGCCGGGCTCGCACACGCGTCCCAGGTCGTTGCGCTCCAGATCGATGAGCATCACGTGCTCGGCGCGCTCCTTGAGGTTGCCGATCAGCTGGGCCCGCATCGCGGCGTCGTCGTCGCCGGGCGCACGTGCCCGCGTTCCGGCAATGGGCCGCGTCTGCACCCAGCCACCCTGCGACTGCACGAGGCGCTCGGGGGAAGAGCTGAGGACGGCCACGTCGCCCCGAACCGCCAATCCTGCAAAGGGAGAAGGATTCCGGCGTTTCAGCCGACGGTAGGCGTCGTAGTAGGTCCTGCCGGGCCGTAGTTCGCCACGCCAGGCGCGGGAAAGATTCACCTGGAAAACATCACCATCGAGCAGGTAGCGCCGGATCCGTTCGACGCCATCGAGGAACGAACCATCCGAGTCCTCATCGACGTGATCGACGATCTTATCGTCCAACGTATCATGATCACGATCAATGTTGTGAACAACATTCTTCATGTAATTTATCTGATCGGATTCTCCCTCCGAAACCAGGATTGCGACGCCGCGCTGGCGGTCGTTGACGATGGCAGCTGTGCACCGGATCGCCAGGAAATCCGGAAGCCGGAACGGCGATGGCGGAAGTCGCAACGAGGGCTCAATCCAACGCACGCACTCGTAGCCCATCAGCAGAAACCAGCCGCCTACAAACGGCAGGTCGGTTTCCTGCGGCGCCGAGGCCCCGCTGACGGCAATCGCAAACTGGTCGAAGCCGTCCTGCCCCTGCAATTCCGTCCCCGGAAACCCGAAAAGGATGTCGAAGCGACCGGCATCCCGATGCCCTGCCGCACTCTCGAGCAGAAAGGGGAAGGTCTTGGGGTCCCGGCGATGGACTTCGACAAGATCAATCAGATCAGGGAGTTCAACGCGCAAGCTCATGCGCGTTGAGAAGTTACTTTAACTTCGCGAAAGCGAGGCTTCCGTTGGTCCCGCCGAACCCAAAGGAGTTGGAAAGCACGATGTCGAGCTTGGCTTGGCGTGCCGTGTGCGGCACGTAGTCGAGATCGCATCCCTCTCCTGGGTTATCAAGGTTGATCGTCGGAGGAATGACCTGGTCACGCAGGGCCAGGCAGCAGAACACCGCCTCGATTCCGCCGGCAGCGCCGAGCAGGTGCCCCGTCATCGACTTGGTGGAGCTCACCGCGAGCTTGGCCGCGTGCTCGCCAAACGCGCCCTTCATCGCCTTCGTCTCGGCGATGTCGCCGGCCGGCGTCGAAGTGCCGTGGGCATTGATGTAGTCGACCTGCTCAGGGTTGATGCGGGCGTCCTTGAGGGTGTTGACCATTGCGCGCCGTGCGCCATTGCCATCGTCGGGCGGCAAGGTGATGTGGTAGGCGTCGCTGGACATGCCGAAACCGATCAGCTCCGCGTAGATGCGGGCCCCACGAGCCACGGCCTCGTCGTAACCCTCCAGAACGAGGACGCCGGCGCCATCGCCAAGCACGAACCCGTCCCGATCCTTGTCCCAGGGACGACTCGCGCGCTGCGGATCATCGTTGCGCGTCGACAAGGCGCGTGCCTGGCAGAAGCCCGCCATGCCGGCCGGGCTCGAGCCTGCCTCGGCGCCGCCGGCCAGGCAGATGTCGCAGTCGCCCGCCTGGATCAGTCGGGCGGCCACGCCGATGCTGTGCGCCGCGGTCGTGCAGGCGCTCACGGTGGCGAAACTCGGCCCCGCGATCCCCATCTCGATCGAGGCGTAACCCGACACCATGTTGATGATCGACCCGGGCACGAAAAAGGGTGAGACCTTTTTCGGTCCACCCTTGTGCAAGGCCTCGACCTCGTCCTCGATCTTGCCGATCCCGCCGATCCCCGAACCCACGAGCACGCCGATGCGCTCGCGATTCGCCTCGGTGATCACGATTCCTGCATCCGCCAACGCCTGCTTGCAGGCGGCGACCCCGTAGTGGATGAAGGGATCGGTTTTCCGAAGCTCCTTCGGCCCCATCGCCGATTCCGGTTTGAAGTCTTCGGACACCAACCCGGCGAACCGGGTGGTGTACAGAGAGACGTCGTACCCGGTGATGGGAACGATGCCGGATCTACCGGCGAGGATGTTCGACCAGGCCAGGTCGAGGCTGGACCCGACCGGGGACACGATGCCCAGCCCGGTGATGACGACGCGCCGGCGGCTGCTCATGTTGCGGCTGCTCGATCCTCGTGCAGACACTCAGGCTTGGTTGGTGTGAGTCTTGATGTAGTTCAGCACGTCCTGGAACGTCACGATCTTCTCGGCTTCCTCGTCAGGAATATCGATTTCGAACTCTTCCTCGAGTGCCATCACCAGCTCCACGGTATCCAGCGAGTCGGCACCGAGATCTTCCACGAACGAAGCGTTCGGGGTGATCTGGTCTTCCGCAACCGACAGCTGCTCCGCAATGATTTTCTTGACCTTCTCGTCGAGACTGCTCATGTAAAAACTCCCCTCGGGGTTGGTTTAAGCCGCGGTATTGTACGGGCCGACCCTAGGGCAAGGCCAGCAAAACACATTCCGGTTGGAGACGCGCACGTATGGGCGTCAGCCCATGTGCATGCCGCCGTTGACGTGCAGGGTCTCGCCCGTGATGTAGCCCGCCTCGGGCGACGCAAGAAACGCGACGGCCGCCGCGATGTCCGCCGGAGCGCCCAGTCGACCAACCGGGACTTGGCCCAGAAGCGCGGTGCGCGCAGCCTCCCCGAGGTCCTTGGTCATGTCGGTATCGATGAAGCCCGGCGCCACCACGTTCACGGTGATACCACGCGATCCGATCTCGCGGGCGAGCGACTTCGAGAACCCGATAACGCCCGCTTTCGCGGCACAGTAATTAGCCTGCCCGGGGTTGCCCATCGAGCCTACGACGGAGCCGATCGATACGATGCGACCCTTCCTCGCCTTCATCATCCCGCGCAGTACGAGCCGCGAGAGACGAAACACAGACGTCAGGTCCGTGGCGACGACGGTGTCCCAGTCTTCGTCCTTCATGCGCAGCAAGAGCGTGTCGCGCGTGACGCCGGCATTGTTCACGAGCACGGTGATCGGACCGAGCGATTTGCTCACCTCTTCGACCAGTGCCTCGCTGGCAGCGGCATCGGTGACGTTCAACACGCGCGCCTGGCCACCCAGCGGTTCGAGCCACGCGGCCATCGCGGTGCGACCGGTCTCGCCGGTTGCCGTCCCAACGACCATCGCGCCCTCTGCCGCGAGTCGTTCCGCGATCGCGCGGCCGATACCGCGGCTGGCGCCCGTGACGAGGGCGATCTCTCCCTGCAACTTCATAATCTGATTCTCCTGCTAGCCGCGGACCAGCTGCGCGGCCTGCGCGATTCCGGCGGCGTCTTCCAACGCGATGGACGTCAGGCCGTCGGCGATGCGCTTGTTCAGGCCGACCAGCACCTTGCCCGGACCGCATTCAAACAGGTGCGTGATGCCGTCCGCCTGGAGCTTCTGCACCGTCTGCGTCCACCGGACCGGGCGATACAGTTGGGCGGCGAGTGCGCCGCGGATATCGTCGGGCGAGGACCGGCTCGTCGCATCGAGATTGTGCGGGACCGGAACCGACGGGACTTGGACTTTGATTTTCGCCAGCGCCGCGGCCAGCTCGTCGGAGGCTCCGCGCAACAGTGAAGAGTGCGAGGGAACCGACATCGCGACACGCTTCATGATGCGCGCTCCCTTGCTCTTGCCATTCGCCTCGAGCCAGTCCAGCGCGCGGAAGTCGCCGGCCACCACGACCTGGCCCGGCGCATTGAAATTGGCAGCTTCGAGCACTCCGTCCGGACAGGAAGCGCACAACGCGTCAACCGCCGCGTCTTCCATGCCGACCACCACCATCATTCCCCCGGGGACCGCGGCCTGCATGAGCTGACCGCGCAGTTGAACCATCCTGAGGGCGTCCGCAAAGTCGAGGCTGCCAGCCGCGACCAGCGCCGCGTATTCGCCCAGGCTGTGCCCCGCCATGGCGGCCGGTACGGGAAGTCCCAGGGTCTGCCAGTGCCGCCACAGGCCTACGTCGGCTGCGAGCAGCACCGGCTGGGTCTTCTCGGTGCGGTTCAGATCCTCGGCGGGACCTTCCTTCACGAGCTTGGCGAGATCCCAACCGAGCACCTCGGAGGCCTCGACAAAGGTCTGCGCGACCTCAGCTGCGCCGAGTCCGGCCAGCATGCCGACGGACTGCGAACCCTGGCCCGGAAACAGCAAGGCGTACTTCACTGCGTGTCCACTCCCCTTCGGAACGTTCCGAATGCGAATCCATAAACGAGGGCGGCGAGTGTGCCGAACAAGTGCGCCAGCGTCACTACGTGGCCGCCGATCGCGTGCTCCTCCGACACCGGGGTCCCCACGACCTGTTCCCACGCAAGCTTGCCGACGAGATAGGCCAGGCAGGCGATCGCGATGGCGTCGCCGCGACGCGCCATCGGCACCAGGCCCAGGAAGAACAGGCCGTGCAGCACGCCCGACAGGCCCACGTAACGATCAACATCGGGAGCGGCAAGGTATAGGGCGATGCCGATCCACAGCGCGAGCCAAGTCACCCTCGCACCCCACTCGCGCGGATGCAGGGGTCGTGGGCACAGGACGATCAGGGCCAGCAGGCCGAGCAGGTTCAGCAGGGCGTGGTACCAGCCCAGGTGCACGAAATGGCAGGTAAGCAGGCGCCACAACTGGCCAGCCTCGATGTCCGGGCGATGAAACGCGAGGTACCGCCGGGAAACGTCGCCGAGGCCTTCCAGCAACACGATCGCCAGGGCCATGAGCAGCGGCGTCTTCGCGGTCTGTACGGAACTCCGCAACATGGCCGCTGTTATGATCTTCGGGCGCATTTCCGCGTCGGCCATCTCGTCTTCAGCAACATGAAAAAGCCGTGCCCTCGCGCAAACCAGGGCTTTACCCTGATCGAAATCATGGTCGTGGTCGTGATTCTCGGAATCCTGGCCGCGGTCGTGGTTCCAAAGATCATGAACCGCCCGGACGAAGCCCGCATCACGCGCGCCAAGCAGGACATCCGCGCCATCGAAGGGGCGCTGAGCCTCTACAAGCTCGACAACTACAACTACCCGAGCACGCAGCAAGGGCTCGAGGCGCTGGTCGCGCAGCCTTCCGGCGAACCGCCGGCGAAGAACTGGAAGCCCGGCGGCTATCTCGCGCAGCCGCCGAAGGATCCTTGGGGCAACCCGTACCAGTTCCTGTCGCCGGGTGTGAAGGGCGAAGTCGACATCTTCTCGCTCGGTGCCGACGACCGGCCAGGCGGCGACGGGGCGGCGGCCGACATCGGCAACTGGGACCTGGGCGGCTGACCGCCGCGTCCACGGCATGCACCCCGGATGCAGACTCCAGGCCCCCGAGGCCGCCCTGCCCGTCGACGGCCTCGCGCCGCGGACCTGATTTTTCGCATCGGTTGTCGCCACGCCGGATCGAAGGGCTTCACGCTCATCGAGATCCTGGTCGTGATGGTCATCATCGGCGTGCTCGCGGCCGCCGTAACGCTGAGCATCCGTGGCCGCTCGGTTGACGACAAGATGCAGTCCGAGTCTCGGCGGCTCGAGGAACTTCTACGAATGGCCTCCGACGAGGCCCAGGCCAAGGGCGTGGAAATCGGTCTTCGTCACACCACCGACGGGTTTGAGTTCGTGACGCCGGACGCTTCGAGCGGAAAGTGGAAGGTGATCGACGACGGCATGTTCCGGCGGCGCGAAGTGCCGGAGCCGTTCTTTCTTGAACTGCGCGTCGACGGCCGCCTCTTGCCGCCGGTGAAGCCCGCCGCCATCGACAAGGACGCCGAAGAAACCGAAGACGGCAAGGAAGGCGAGACGCGGAAGCAAGCCTCGTCCTCACGCAAGTCCGATGCAGACAAGGACAAGGAACTCGAACCGCAGGTCCTCGTGCTGTCGAGCGGTGAGATGACGGCGTTCACGCTCGACATGAAGATGAAGGACGTGCTGACCTACTACCGCGTCGAAGGCAATGCGCTGGGCGAGTTGAGCTCGCGCCGGCTCGGCGACAAGGCCGAGAAGAAGAAGTGATCTTTCGAACCGGCGCGCGGTGGGCGGTGTGGCGTTGTCCGGCACGCGACGCGCCGTCGTCCGGGGAGGCCGGCTTCACCTTGCTCGAGGTCATGGTCGCCCTCGCCGTGCTGGGGATCGCGATGGCGGGTGTGATCAGCGCGATGACGCAGCAGGCGAAAAACGCCGGATACCTCAAGGAAAAGACCGTCGCGCTGTGGGTCGCACACAACCAGCTCGCGGAGTTGCAGATGAAGAAACAGCCGCCGGACACCGGACGTTCCGACGGCAAGGTCGAGATGGGTGGTTCTGAATGGCGCTGGGACGCGGTCGTGATCAAGACCGACGATTCCCGCCTGCGCAGGGTCGACATCGAGGTCCGACGGGCCGGGCCGAAGGCGAGCACGCAGAAGGACCCCGCGCTCGCGAAGGTCACGGGCTTCCTCGCATCGTGAGCGCCGCTCCTCGTAGCGACGCGGGAAGGCACGTCAGGGCGGGCGGCTTCACGCTGATCGAGATCCTCGTCGTGGTCGTGGTGTTCGCGATCATGGCGGCCATGGCCTACGGTGGCCTGCGCGGCGTGCTGAACCTGCGCCGCGGCATCGAGGACTCGATGCAGCGCACCGCGTCGCTGCAGCGCGCCTTCGTTCGACTGCGCCAGGATTTCCAGAACGTGCGTGATCGCCCGGCACGCAACGTCTATGGCGTGGCCGAGGCGCCAATGTCGATCGATCGAGACCAGGTGCTCACACTGATCCGCGGCGGACGCCGCAATCCATTCGGAAGCAGCCGTTCGAGCCTGGAGCGCGTCAGCTACCGCGTGAAGGATCACAAGTTGATGCGTACGAGCTGGAACGCGGTGGACCTGCCGGACAAGTCCGAGCCGCCGGAGCTCGCCCTGCTCGACAACGTGCAGGAAGTGCGTTGGCGCTTCTCCGACACCAGCTACGAATGGCAGACCCAGTGGCCTGTCCAGAGTGCAGATGCGGCCGCAGCGGGCACGGCGACCGAACCGCCGCCGATCGCCGTCGAGGTCACGCTCGTGACCAAGGACTGGGGCGAACTGCGCTTCGTGTTCCGCACGACACAGGCCAGCCTGATCTCGGGTGGCGACAGCGGCACCTCGTCCACGGGCATCGCGACGAGCCCTGGGCTGATCACCACCGAAGGCCTGCTGCCGGCGTCGGCGATATCCTCCGCCGAAGTCCCGCGCGGCGCGCGCGACCCGACCGAGTTCCCCGACACGCCCACGACCCCCTCGCCGTCCACGCCCGATCCGACCCCGGACACGCCGATCGACGATCCCGGCGTACCTTCTTCGTCGGGAGATCCGGACCTGTGAGGACGCCCCTCGTCCGGCAGCGCGGCATCGCCCTGATCACCGCGGTGCTCGTGGTGGCGATCGCCGTCATCGCGGCCACCGCTGCTCAGGAAAGCGGCTACTACGCGATTCAGCGCACGGCAACCGTGCAGGACTCGGAGATGGCCTGGGGTTACGCGTCCGGCGCGGAGGACTGGGTACGCACGATCCTCGACCGCACGGGCAAGGCCGCCAAGCACACCTCGCTCGACCAGCCGTGGGCCGAGCCGCAGACGCTGCCCGTCGAGAACGGCGCGATCACCGGCGCGATCTTCGACGCGACGGCCCGCTTCAATCTCAACAACCTGGGCGAGTCGAGCGACCAGGCGCAGCCGAACCCGAACGGCGGCGCGGGGGCGGTGCCGCTCACGCCCTACCAGCAGCAGGTTCAGATCTTCACGAACCTGATCCAGAACATCGAAGGCGGGCCGCAGCTGATCTCCAATCCGCAGGACCTCGCCGATTCGATCCGCGACTGGATCGATAGCGATCAGATACCCACCAACAGCGGCCGCGAGGACACCGACTACCTGAGCCTCGAACCGCCGCATCGTGCGGCCAACCGTGCGATGGCGACGGTCACGGAGCTGCGCCAGGTCCTCGACGCGCTGTACGGACAGCGCACCGACGACGCGCGCAAGATCTACCAGCTGCTGCTGCCCCACGTCACCGCCTTGCCGGTCAAGGGCGTAACGCCGATCAACGTGAACACCGCCGACCTTCCCCTGCTGCTCGCGCTGGACCCCAAGGGACCCGGCAGCACCGAACTCGCGGAGTTCGCCCAGACGCGGCTCAAGAAGCCGCTGACCGACGCAGGCAAGATCGCCACGACGCTCAACCTGACGTCGGCGATGTCCAGTCCGCAGCTTGTCGGCGTCTCGAGCCGCCTGTTCGAGCTGCACCTGCAGGCCGTGGTAGGCCAGGGACGTGTGGCACTATATAGCCTGATTTTCAGGCCCTCCCAGGGCATGCCCGTGGTGCTTCAGCGCAGCACGGATTCCGAATAAAAAGACTCTTTCCATAACGGTCGCCGGGCGTGCGCGAAACCTTCTACCTGCGTCTGGGAGAGACGATCGAGTCCCCGTGCGAATTCGGCGTCGCCGCCGTGGACGTGCGCGCGCTGCGTGCCGAGCGCGGCAGCTTCGAGCAGGCCACGGAGCGCGCCCGACACACCGGCCGACGCATCGTGGTGTTCCTTCCTGCCACCGACGTGCGCATGGCCGTGGTCAAGGTGCCGGCGAAGCAGACGTCCAAGGTCTTGCAGGCCGTCCCTTACGCGCTCGAAGAGCAGGTGGCCGAAGACGTGGAGAGCCTGCACTTCGCCGTCGGTTCGCGGCTCGAGGACGGCAGCCACCCGGTCGCGATCGTGTCGCGCGCGCGCTTCACGCGCGTGCTGGGCCTGTTGCGCGCCCGCGGAATGCAGCCCGACCTCGTGGTGCCGGAGACCTTGGCACTTCCGATGCCGGGCGCCGATGGCGCCTGGTCCGCGCTCGCCGACGGCGACCAGGTCGTCGTGCGCAGCGGCGCCTGGTCGGGCTTCGCCTGCTGCGCGGAAGACCTTGCGGGCTACCTCGCCATGGCCGACACCGAGCGAGCGCACCCGTTGCGACTCCAGATCGCAGCCGAATCGCCGGTCGACTGGTCGCGGCTGAACTGGCCTGTGACCTTGCTCCCACAGCCGAGCGCGCTCACCGCGCTGGCCGCGAACCTGCGCCCCGAGCACTCCATCAACCTGCTGCAGGGCGGCTACGCGCAGAGCCGCGATATCGAGCGCCTGTGGAAGCCCTGGCGCGTGGCCGCGGTCCTGCTGCTGTCCTGGCTCGTCGTGGGCGGCGCCGGCTACGTCATGCAGAACCTGAAACTCGCCGCTGAACTACGGCGACAGGACGACGCCAACATCGCGCGCTTTCAGCAGCTGTTCCCGGATCAGACCCGCGTGGTCGATCTCTCGGCCCAGCTCGACCAGCTGATGCGTGCAACGGGTGCCGGTGGCGGCGCCAGCGGACCGCTGGCCCTGTTCGATCCGCTGACGCAGGCACTCGCGGCGAGTCCAGGCCTGAAACTCACCGGTGTGCAGTACCGCGAGGGCTCACTGTTCCTGTCGATGACCGCGTCCGACCTGCAGGTGCTGGAAGGTCTGCGCAACTGGTTCGCCAACCAGCCCGGCACGGCGCTCGAAGTGCAGTCCGCGAACGCCGAGTCGGGCACCGTGCAGATCCGTGCCCGGTTGAGTCGCGCATGAACGCCGCCGTACAGAATTTCCAGGCGCAGTCGGCGCGCATGCGCGAGCGCTTCCTCGCGCTGCAGGTTCGCGAACGCTGGACGCTGGGCATCGGCGCCGTGGTGCTGCTGTTCATCGTGCTGTATCTCGCCGTGTGGGATCCGATGGTCAAGGCGCGCGAGCAACGCACGGCCGCGCTGGACTCCGCGCGCGCAGTCGCGATCAAGCTGGAGCAGGCCGCCGCGCAGTTGCAGACCTCGAGCGGACGCAATCCCGCCGCGACCGCGGGCCGCGGGTTGTCGCTGATGGCAGCGGTGGACCAGGCCAGCAAGCAGGGTTCGCTCGGCAAGGGGCCGACGCGCATCCAGCCCGAAGGCGATCGCGAAGTGCGTGTCTGGTTCGAGGACGTGCC
>JBKJPX010000035.1:0-70376 GCA_046594215.1 Panacagrimonas sp. | reverse complement strand
GGACCGGTCACGCAAACCCGGCTCGCCTTCGGATCGGAATCGAGCCCTCCATTTGCGCACCGTGCGAACCGATAAGCCCGACTCGCAGGCGGCCGCTACGACCCCGATCTGGTCCGCACGCTCGATCAAACGCGCTCGTCCTTTTGCGGTCAGTCGGGCATTCTCATGACTGTTCATCCGGCTCCCTGTTAGTGGTCCTGAACTCTCGACAAGCTCAGAGTCCCACCTCCATAGCCGGATGAACAACCTATGGAACCTCCACACCTAGCCGCGCTATTTCTGCAGCGCTGCACGAACCGCCTCGAGCAGGGCCGGCCACGCGTTGGTGCCCGGAAGCGCCGGTTCGAAGTGACCCGCGCCCGGCACCACCGTCACCACCACCTTGTCGCCGGTGTCGCGCGCCGCATCGGCGTACGTGAGCACGCTCTTGACCGGCACGATCGGATCTTCCTGGCCCTGGATCAGCCACTGCGGTACGCCCAGGGGAAGCAGCGCCTGCGGCGAGGCCTGCTGGTAGCGCACGAGCTGTCGCTCGGGAGGTCCGCCCAGCAATTCACCCACGGCCGCGTGGCAGCCGCCCGTCGGCCTGGAATAGGACGAGAGATCGGTGATCGCGGACAGGCCGATCACACCGCGCAGCTTCAGCGGGTGGGGCCGGTACGGCGCACTGCCGGGCGGGAGCTGACCGCGCGCGGCCAGCCACAGCGCGAGCTGCCCGCCCGCTGAATGCCCGATGGCGATCACGCGCTCGAGATCGAGGTGGTGGCGTTCGGCAAGGTCGCGCAGGTGGTCGGTGGCGTCCGCCACATCGAGGAAGGTGCCGGGCCATCCGCCGCCGGGGTCGCCGAGGCGCCGGTACTCGATATTCCAAGTCGCAGCGCCGGTCTCGCGCATCAGCGCGTCGGCCAGGTGCGAGAAATACTGAAGGTCGTAGCTGCGGTGCCAGCAGCCGCCGTGGATCAGGATCAGCACGGGGTGCGGCCCCGGCCCGGGTGGCACGCGCAGTTCTCCGAACTGCTGCGGTGCATTGCCGTAGGTCACGCGCACGCCGGGTTGCGGAAGCGGCCGCGCCTGCACCTCGGGCCAGCTCATCGGCGCGGTCACCGCGACGACGGGCATCGCGACGCCGACGGCAAGGGTGATGCCCAGAACGAGCGCCGACAACAACGATCTTGCGCTCACGCGGAATGAAGGGAAACCGGGCCAGCCATGAGGGTGACACGCGCTGCGGGCAACGTCATGCGCGGCGAGTAGAATCGCTCGCCTCGATTCCTCGTCGTCACTGGAGCCCGCTATGTCACTCGGCATGTACCAATCCTCCGTTCCCGCCCTCGTCCGCGCCCTGAGCAACCTGCGCGCGACCCTGGCCAAGGCCGCTGTTCACTGCGAAGCGAAGAAGATCGACCCCGCCGCGATGATCGGGTTCCGGCTGTTCCCCGACATGCTGCCACTGGCCTCGCAGGTGCGGATTGCCGGTGACATCTCCAAAGGCTGCGTGGCGCGCCTGAGCGATGTCGAGGTGCCCAAGTTCGAGGACAACGAGACCACGTTCGCGGAACTCGACGCGCGCCTCGACAAGACGATCGTGTTCCTCAAGACCGTCACCGCCGCGCAGATCGATGGCAGCGAGAAGCGCGCGGTCACGATCAAGACCCCGCGCGGCGATCTCAATTTCGAAGGGCAGGGATACTTGCAGTTCTTCGTGCTGCCCAACGTGTATTTCCACTGCGCCACGGCCTACAACATCCTGCGTCACAACGGGCTGGAGATCGGCAAGCTCGATTTCCTCGGTTCGACCTGAGGCCGGTCCCACCGGAGGCGGATCGACGCCGATGAAATTTCCCCTGTCCGTCCTCGATCTCGCGCCGGTGCCGGAAGGCACGCCGCCGTCGTTCGCGGCGCGTCGCACGGTGGATCTCGCGCGGCTCGCGGAGCGCCTGGGCTTCGAGCGCTACTGGTTCGCCGAGCATCACAGCATGCCGATGGTGGCCAGCAGCGCGCCCGAGGTCCTGATCGGGCACGTGGCTTCGGCCACCCAGCGCATCCGCGTAGGCTCGGGCGGCATCATGCTGCCCAACCACGCGCCGCTGCGTATCGCGGAAGCCTTCCACACGCTCGCCGCGCTCCACCCCGGCCGCATCGACCTCGGCATCGGACGTGCCCCTGGATCCGAGGCCGGTTCGAGCCGCGCGTTGCGTTCCCTCAGCGGCGAGCAGTTTTCGCCGCTGATGTCAGAACTGCTGTTCCTGTCGCAGGCGCGCTTCTCGCCTGGCCACCCGCTGGCCAAGGTACGCGTCATGCCCGACGACGTACGCCTGCCGCCGGTGTGGATCCTCGGATCCAGCGGCGCCAGCGCGGGCGCCGCGGGCGCCTCGGGCTTTGGATACGCATTCGCGAGCCATTTCAGCCGCGAGCCGCCGGAGCCGGCGATCGAGGCCTATCGCGCGTCGTTCCAGCCTTCGGAACTGTTCCCCAGGCCGCACGCGATCCTTGCGGTGGCGGCCATCTGCGCGCCGACACAGGCCGAGGCCGAGCACATGGCCCTGACCATGGAACTGGTATGGCTGCGCATGGCGCGCGGCGAACACGCGGCCCTGCCCAGTCCAGAGGAAGCCCTGTGTTATCCGTGGAGCGAATCGGAGCGACTGGAGGTTCGACGGATGCGTGGCCCCAGCGTGGTCGGCACGCCGGCGCAGGTTGCAGCCGAACTCGAGTCCATGGCCAGCCGCAGCAAAGCCGACGAGCTGATGGTCGTCACCAACGTCTGGAATCACGAGGCGCGGCTGCGTTCCTACGAGTTGATTGCCGAGGTCTTCGCGGACTGATTCCGCAGCGGGTCCGGGCGCGCAACGCGCCCGTGCGCGGTCGTGTGTCGCAATAGGGCCTTGCCCGCATAGACGCCCTTGCGCTGAGTCTGTTTTCCTCGAAGGGGCGTACTCAAGGCCTCGCGTCGAAAGGAAAAGTGGACATGACCCCTCAAATCGCAAGGTGGGTACCGGCCTTGCTGTCGCCCCTGCTGGTCTGTGCCTGCTCCACGATGACGACGGGCAAGCGCCCCGAGACGCCTGACGGCGACAAGTGCCTGCAGCTGTACACGCAGGTCGACGCGCGCATCGCCGCGGCCGGTGTGGGCGATGCCAGCTACCACCGTATCGAGGGCTTTCCGTACCTGCGCAGCGATAGGTTCTCGGCCTCGTTCGCCAACGAGATCCCCGACACGGCCGCGTTCTGGGAATGGGTGGGCTACCTGCGCGCCAACGAGGACGAGTCGCGCGAGATCGAGTTGCACAATCTGAAGATGCCGAACGAGGAGGCGGCATCTCTGCTGCTCGACATGCGCGCCTGCGGAGGCTGGCTGCGTAGTTGGGAACTCGAGGATGAGCCATTTCGCGCCAAGTTGAAGGCCGCTTCCGCGGTACCCGACGACTACTCCACGGGCCAGCGCGTTGCGGGCCTGTATGCGCTTGCGGTGCCCTTCCTCAAGCGCGGTATCGCCGAGGAACGTGAGGCTTTGAAAGCCGGGTTCGCGGCGCCGCTGGAGACGCCGCAGGCGCCGTCCGAGCTGATGACGTGGAAGGTGATGGCCAATCCGGAGAACGAGTACGAGCCCGGAACCATCGACCTGCGCAACAAGCCTCGCGACCTGCTGGGCCGCGTCGGCCTGCTGTGGTCGGAGGTCGTGCACCTGGCCTATACGCACGCACCGACGCTCTTGATCGAGACCGTCGGCGACTACGATCGTCTCGGCGCGCCGGTGCATTCCGCCAACGGACCGGACGTCGATATCGCCATGCCGGTCGTGTACTACCTACCGGGACTGACCCGCTTCGGCGGACGCAGCCTGCTGCAGATCAGCTACTTCTACTGGTTCCCGGAACGCCTTGCGCGCAGCAAGGGCGATGGCGGGGGCGGTGCGATGGATGGACTGATCTGGCGCGTCACGTTCGACGAGCAGGGTCGCCCGCTGATGCACGACAGCATCCGCGCCAGCGGTGCCGATCACCTCGATTTCCCGGTCCAGTCCGCGCTGCAGCGGCGCGAAGATGCGATCGAATCGGTAATGTTCCCTCAGACGGACGTGCCGTCGGGCAGCATCGCGGTACGCCTCAGGACGGGAACGCACGACGTCATGCGCGTGATACCCGCTTCGGCGGCGGGCACGGGCCGGCAGGCGACGTACGCGCTCAAGACCTACGACGAGCTGCTCAACCTCCCGGACCCCAAAGGCGGCACCCGCAGCCTGTTCGACCCGGATGGCTTCATCGTCGGCACCGAGCGCAGCGAGCGTTTCTGGGTGTGGCCGAGCGGCCTGCGGAACGCAGGTGCCCTTCGGCAGTGGAGCCACCACGCGACGACTTCCGTCGGACGCGCGCACTTCGACGATCCGTTCCTTATGGAGCAACTGTTCGTCGCGCCCAAGCGACCCGCACCGCCGCCGCCGGTGGTGGAAGCCAAACGCCCGGCCGTCGAAGCCGACCCGGGCGGTCCGAGGCCGCCCTAGATCATCCGCTGCCGCTGATGACCGCGAACTTCACGACGAACAGCTCACGCTGATCTCGCGCGCCCACTCCGGCGGTTGCGCCGCGTAAGACTCGAATTCCGGTTGTTCGTCGAACGGGCGCGACAGCAGCCGGAACAGGCGGTCGACCTCGTCGTCGATGCCGTGCTCGGACTTCTCGATGGCCGACTGCAGCAGGTGGTTGCGCAGCACGTACTTGGGATTGACGCGATTCATGCGCACGCGGCGTTCGGCGTCCTCGCTGTCCTCGGCCTGCAGGCGCGTGCGATAGCTCGCGAGCCAGGCGTCGAACGCGGCCACGTCGGTGATCTCGTCGCGAACCGCGGGGGCGGCGTCGGCATTCGAGACCACGTTCGCGAGTCCGCGGAAGCAGCGCGTGAAATCGTTGCTGCCGCGATCCAGGATGTTGAGGAACAGGTTCGCGAGGTCGCGGTCGCCCTCGCGGACTTCGCGTAACCCGAGCTTCGCGCACCAGCCGCCAAGCACGGCGTCCGCGTAGACGGACGGGTAGTGCGCGAGAATGCCCTGCGCGATCTCGACCGCCTGCTCGGGCTCTTCATGCAGCAGCGGCAGTGTCGCCTGCAGCAGCTTGGATGAGTTCCAGTAACCCACGCGCGGCTGCTGCTCGTAGGCATAGCGGCCCGCTTCGTCGGAGTGGTTGCAGATGTGTCCACTGGCGAAGCCGTCGAGGAAACCGAACGGACCGTAGTCGATGGTCAGGCCCAGCACGGACATGTTGTCGGTGTTCATCACGCCGTGGCAGAAGCCCACGTTCTGCCACTGCGCCATCAGGCGTGCCGTGCGTTGGACCACCTCGGTGAGCCAGGCTGCGTACTTGTTCGGCAGATCCGCGAACTGCGGGAAGTGGTCGAGGATCAGGTGGTCGGCCAGCGGCGCGAGCATCTCGTTGCGCTGCTGGTAGTAGAAGAATTCGAAGTGGCCGAAGCGCACGAAGCTGGGCGCGACGCGGCACACGATCGCGGCGCCCTCGACCTGTTCGCGTCGCACCGGGTCGGGCGAGGCCGTGAGCGCCAGCGCACGCGTAGTCGGGATGCCGAGCGCCTGCATGGCTTCCGAGCACAGGTACTCGCGGATGCTCGAACGCAGCACCGCGCGGCCATCGGCGAAGCGCGAGTACGGCGTGTGGCCCGCACCCTTGAGCTGCACTTCGAACAATTCGCCCCCGGCATTGCGCAGCTGACCGAGCAGCATCGCGCGGCCATCGCCGAGCTGCGGCACGAAGCTGCCGAACTGGTGGCCGGCGTAGACGGTGGCGATGGGGCCTGCATCCGGGCGGATGGCGTTGCCGGACATCATCGCGAGCAGCTCCGGGTCGCGTGCCGCGGATTCTTCGAGTCCGAGCTGCGCGGCGAGCGCGGTGTTGAAATGCACCATGCGCGGCGCGGACAGCGGTGCGGGCGCGACGCGCGAAAAGTACGCGTCCGGCAGCTTCGCGAAGTGATCGACCCAGTCGAGTCGGAGGAGGGGGTTGGTCATACCGGCATTCTGCGCCAGCGATGTGGGGGACGGACAGCGGCTCGACAATCGCTGAATCCCGATGAAAAGCTTTGCGGGTCTCCCTCTCCGGATGTGCTGTTTGCACGGAGAGAGGGCGGGGTGAGGGCAGGCCTCAGGAATCTCCGAATGGCGTGCAATTCCAGGCGCGAGCGAAAGAGCGGCGCCTCACCCGGCCTTCTCACCGCTGCGCGGGGAGGGCGAGCGCAGCTGCGTGCAGTTCCGCAGGACTCATCCTCGCGGCCGTTCCACCCGTCCCGATCAACTTCACCAGCTTCGCATTCACCGGCGTCGGAAATCCGCTTACGCCGCCGAGCCGCACGATCTCCCCATTGAGCTGTTCGACCTCCGTCGGCTTGCCCGCGTCCACGTCCGACACCATCGATGGGTAGGCGCCCTCGCGCACACCGTTACGGTATTTCGCGAACCACCAGGGCAGCGACCCGCCGTGCAACAAGGCCCAGCGATAGGCGCGATACGGAAGAGCCAGCGGCAGCTTCCACGGCAGGCCTGCGGCATCGAGCGCCCCGGTCGCCTCATCGAGCACGGCGACGTAGACGCGGCGAAGATCGGAGTCGAGGAACAGGTCCTTGAACGTGGTGCGCGTCAGCGCGCAGATCGCGTTGGCGAGATTGATCAGCAGCTTTCCCCACACGGCCTCGTCCCCGTGGGCCGCCTTCACGATCATGCCGGTGCCTTCGAAGCATGCAAGCAGCGCAGCGCCGGCATCGCCGAGCACGATCTCCGCGCGCGTCGCCAGGCGCGCGTGCAGCGGCGCGAGCAGCTGCCCGTTCATCATTACGCTCATCGGCACCACGCGTGCAGCTGGACGCCGCTCGCGCAGGAGGCGCAGGGGCGCATGGCCGTTGAGCGTCGACACGAGGATGCAGCCCGGTGGGATCGGATCCGGCAACTGGTCGACGAGTTGCGCGAGATCGGGAAACTTCACGCCGATCACGAGCGCCTCCACGCCTTGCAGGTCGAGCGTGGTGACCAGTGGCGGACGCGACGCGGACAGTCCCGGGCGTCCGTCCGGAAATTCTGTTCGCACCCGTGCGATCGCATCGAAGCGCGCGACGTCCTTGGGCCTCGCGTACAGACGCACGTCGCGACCGGCGGCCGCGAGGTGCGTCGTCAGGATCGTACCCACCGCGCCGGCGCCGGCAATCAGGATCATGTGCGCTGCTCTCCCCTAAGATGCCGGCATGATCGCCTGTCCCAGCTGCGCTGCCGACAACCCGGACGGCGCGCGATTCTGCAACCAGTGCGGCACGCGCCTTGGCGACGCGCCCGCGAGCAGTGCCGCGCGCGCCGGCTATACCCCGCGACACCTCGTCGAGCGCGTGCTCAAGGACCGCTCCGCGATGATCGGTGAGCGCAAGCGCGTCACGGTGCTGTTCGCCGACATCAAGGGCTCCACACGCCTCGCCGAGCAGGCCGGCGTCGAGGCCTGGCACGCCATCCTCGACCGGTTCTTCGGCCTGCTCGCGCACGCGGTGCACCGTTACGAGGGCACCATCAACCAGTACACCGGCGATGGCGTGATGGCCTTGTTCGGTGCGCCCGTCGCGCACGAGGACCATGCGCAACGCGCCTGCCACGCGGCGCTGGAGATGCAGGCGGCGGTGCGCGGGTTCGCCGACGAACTGCGGCTTGAGCGCGGTCTGAACCTGACCCTGCGCATCGGCCTGAACACCGGCGAGGTCGTGGTCGGCCGCATCGGCGACGACCTGCGCATGGACTACACCGCCCAGGGCGCGACGGTGAATCTCGCCGCGCGGCTCGAGCAGATCTGCGAGCCGGGGCAGGTCTATCTCTCGCGCGCCACGGCGCTCCAGGTGGAGGGACCGTTCACCCTGCGCAGCCTGGGCGCCACGCGCGTCGACGGCATCGATCGCGCGGTGGAAGTGTTCGCGCTGCTGGGCCGCGGCGAGCAGGGCTCGCGCCTTGCGCGGCGCGCAGCGGACGTCGCCGCGCCGTTCCTCGGTCGCGAGGTCGAACTCGCGCGCCTGCAAGCCTGCATGGCCGAGGCTGCCAGCGGCCGTGGCCGCGTGGTATCGCTCGTGGGCGGGGCCGGCGTCGGCAAGTCGCGCCTCTGCCAAGAATTCCTGGCGTCGGCTTCGCTGCGCGGTGTGCGCGTGCACCGCGCCGCCGCCTCGCCTTATGCGCGCCACCAGCCGATGGCCGCGCCGCGCGCGCTGTACCTGTCGCGCATCGGCGTCGACCCCGGTGCCGACGCCGACAGCATCCGCGCCTGCATCGAGGACGACCTGCCCGAGCCGGTGCGCAGCCGGCCCGGCGCGCTCGCCTTCGCGATGGAGTTCGCCGGCGTGGGCAGGCCGGGCGAGCTCAACGAGGCGCTTGCGGCGTCGCTGCGCGATTCGATGATGAGCCTGCTCGCGCACTACCTGCCCAAGGCCGGCGAGCCGCAGATCCTGCTCTTCGAGGATCTGCAGCACCTGGACGCGGTCACGCTCGAATTCGTGCGTCAACTCGCGGTGGCCGTGGTCGGCACGCAGACCCTGCTGCTTCTGAACTGGCGCGCCGACGCCGCGCCGTCGCCCGCACCGCCGACGGACGACACGGTGATGCTCGGACCGCTCGACACGACGGCGCTGACACGGCTGGCCGATTCCTGGCTGGGCGACGACGCGTCGCTCGCGGGGTTGGGGGCACGTGTCGCCGAGCGCGCGGGTGGTAATCCCTATTTCGTGGAGGAGGCCGTGATCGCGCTGGCCGAGACCGGTCACCTCGAGGGCGCGCAGGGCGCATATCGCGTGGTGCGCCCGGTGGTGGAGCTGCCGATCCCGGACACCGTGCACGCGCTGATCGCGGCGCGTATCGATCGACTGCCGCCACGCCAGAAAACCCTGCTGCAGGCCGCTTCGGTCATCGGCAACACGTTCGATCCGGAACTGCTCGCGCTGGTCTGCGAACCCGGCGAAGACCCGGCGCCCTCGCTGGCAGCGCTCGAACAGGCTGGGTTCCTGCGCTGCGAGGGCCGGCATCGTCGCTTCGCGCAGCCGCTGATGCGCGAGGTCGCCTACCAGGCGCAGCTCGAGGCCAGCCGCAGCGGCATGCACGCGCGCCTGGCCGCGCAGCTGGAGAAGTCCTGCGCCGACAACCCGGTGCAGGCGCTGGCGCGCAGCATCGCCGAGCACTGGACCCTGGCGGGCGACTGGGCCAACGCCGGGCGCTGGAATCTGCGCGCGGCGCTGTGGTTTTCCGCGCGTGACGCCCGCATCACGGCCGAACAGTTCCAGCGCGCGGTGGAGCACCTGGATCGCGCTCCGGTGTCGCCCGAGGTGCAGCGCCTGCGCATCCTCGCGCGCTCGGGGCTGGTGCGCCTGTCGCAGCTGATCTCGATCGACGCGACGACGGTGGATCGTGCCTACGCCGAGGCGAGCCAGATGGCCGACGCCTGCGGCGACCTGGCCAGCGCCGCCGAACTGTCGATCGCGTTCGCCAACGAGCAGCTGCGGCGCGGCCACGCGGACCTCGCCATGGAACTGGCCGAGACCGGCGTGCGCAACTGTCCCGACGACGCGCGGGCCTCGCTCGCCCGCCGCTTCCGGCTCTCGATCCTGCTGGCCTTCGCCTCGGTCGGGCGGCTGCGCGACGGCCTGGACCTGGTGAACTGGGCCAGCGGCGACGATTGGCTCAAGGGGCCGATCCACGCCGACAACACGATGTCGCGCGCCTTCGTGTCGATCCAGCTCGCCTGGAACGGGAAGCTCGGGCAGGCGCGCGAGGATCTGGACACGGCCATCCGCCTGGCCGAGGCCGACGGCCGCAGCGCGAGCTGGATGCACGGGCTGCGCGTCGAGATGGCCTGGCTGTCCGGAGATACGACCGGGGTCATGGAAGAGGCCGAGAATGCGGTCGAGCAGGCGGACGCCTTCGGCAGCGCGTTCTTCGACGCGGTGGCGCTGCGTTCTAAAGGGCAGGCGCTATGCCTGCTCGGCCGCTACGCCGAGGCCATGGTCCCGCTCAGCGCGGCGCGGCCGCTGACACGACGCGGCCAGGGCGCGCACCAGTTCGAGGCCCATCAGCTAGCGGTGCTGTCCGAGGCGTGCCTGGGGCTGGGCCGCATCGACGACGCCGCGCGCCATGCCGAGGCCGGCATTGCCAGTGCGCAGGCTTCCGGGTCGCGACTTTGGGAGCTGCGTGCCTGGATCGCGCGTCTGGCCCTGCCGCGCGAGGCGCTCGACGACGGCGCGGCGCGGGCAGGCTTCGAGCGCGCGCGCTTCCTGGTCGACGACGTGCACGCACTGGGCGTGGAGCCCAGAGTCGACGAGCTGGAGGCGGCGCGCACGAGCGACGAGCAGGCCCGGGCACTGCTGCTGCGGCGGGCGCACGATCGTTACGAGCGGATGGGCGCCACGCATCACGCCGCGAGGCTGCGGCCGCGGCTGGCGGCAACGCAGGCGTGGTCGTCGTCCTGACTCGACCGTGGCCCGGACGCAGCCCGCGATCGGCCGCGCGGCCTGGGAGGAAGCCTATTGGAGCGGTACAGACCTCAGCGCTGCATCTGCTCCAGGATCTGCGCCACGCGCTCGCCGAGGAACTTGTTGGCCGACTTCTCCAGCGCGCGCGACACCTCGGCTTCGACCGCCATCATCGCCAGCGGGCGCAGACGCCAGATCGTTTCGGCGAGCTTGGGCACATCCTCGGGCGGCGGCAGCTGGCCCTCGCCGTAGTGGTCGAGCAGGCGTGCGATCAGCTGCACCATCTGGTCGGCCACCCGCTGCACGTTGGCGCGCAGGCCTTCGATCACCTTGAGCAGTTCGTCCAGCGGCATGCCGGCCTTGGCCAGTTCCGCGCCGGCGATCAGCATCTTCGGGCTGGGCGCGCGGTAGCGCAGCCCGTCCGGCTCGAGCAGGCCCAGCTCGATGACCTTGCCCAGGGTGCGCGGGTTGAACACGATGCCGAACATCTTGAGCAGCTCGGGCAGCGTGAAGTGGCGCGGCTGTTCGGCCGACCAGGGGCTGGCGATGGCGCGCTCCAGCCCCACGATCTGGTGCAGGTCGTGGCCGCGTTCCAGCGCATCGATGAGCTCGGCGATATTGCCCAGCGTGTAGCCACGCGCCAGCAGGCTGTTGATCAGCCGCAGCCGCGCGAGATGGTCGCTCGAATACCAGCCCGTGCGCCCGCGTCTGGCGGGCGGTGGCAGCAGGCCGCGGTCCTGGTAGGCGCGGACATTGCGCACGGTGGTGCTCGCTTCGCGCGCGAGTTCATCGATGGTGAACTCCACGTCCTCGCCGGCGCGGTGGGGGGGCTTCTTCGCGGACGTCGTGCGGCGCGCGGCGCCGGGCAGTACTTTGGGGGCCATTTCTCGAATGTAAGCGCTGACCGCCCGCCTCGTCACGGCCGGGCCCGAGGTGGATCACCATTCGCGTGTCGGCCGTGACGGACTGCGCGCTTCCCCGGACCCGGGTCCGCGCACGCGCCCTCTGTGCCGGTAAGCTTCGGGCGGGGATAGTGACGGTACGAGGGACCCATTACATGCGTGTATGGATCACGCTTCTTTGCCTGGTGTCGCTCGGGGTGCTTCCGGCCCAGGCTGCCGATACCGTTGAATCGATCACCGCCTGCATGAAGGCGAACATCCCGGAAGCCCTTCAGGTTCGGGAATTCGAACTCGCCTCCACTGACAAGACCGGGGGTACGCGCACGCTCGTGGGAAAGCTGCACGCGCGTCTCGACAAGGGAAAGATCAACGCGATGATGCGGGTCACCGCGCCGGCCGACATGCGCGACGCCGCCTACCTTGTCAAGGAAGTGGACCGGTCGGGCAAGAACGAGGAGATGTACGTCTACATCCCCGCGCTTCAGAAGGTGCGGCGCATCAATGGCGGCATGAAGGAAGGCTCGCTGTTCGGTACCGACCTGTCGTATTCCGACGTCAAGCAGATCGCCTACGCGATGTCCGGCGGCACGCTCAAGCTCGACCGCGTCGAGAATCTCGAGTCGCGTCCCGCCTGGGTGCTGTCGATGGCCGCCGATGCGTCGGCCGGTTCGCGCTTCGACAAGGTCTACGCCTGGATCGACCAGAAGAGCTGCATGGTGCTCAAGGCGGACTTCCAGCAAGGTGGCATCGTGCGCAAGCGCTTCACCAGCAGCGCGAAATATCTCGCGCAGTCCGGCCCCTACTGGTATTTCACGCAGGGTCGCATCGAGGATCTGCAGGAAAAGACGCACACCGAGATCAAGATCACCGGGCTGATGAGCGACAAGGACCTCGCGGACCGGCTGTTCAATCCGCGCGCGTTCTACCTGGGGAATTGATCTGAGCATCGGAGCTTCGCCCAGCCCGTGAATGCGTTCGAGAAGCTGATCCAGCTCGTCGCGCGCCGGCCGTCGCTGGTCCTGCTGATGGTGCTCTTGGTGTCGGCGTACTCGATGGCGCGCCTGTTCGAGCTTCCGAGCTTCAACTCGCGCCTCCGGCTCGATCCGTCCACCGAGACGCTGCTGCCACTGGACGATGCGGATCGCCAGATCTTCGAGCGCGTGCGCGAGACGTTCGGCGACGCCGACGCGGTGCTGATGTCGGTACGTCTGGAGCCGATGTTCACGTCGGACAACATGGCGCGCCTCGACCAGCTCACGCAGCGCCTGCGCAAGTTTCCCGGCGTCAAGAGCGTGTTCTCGCTGGGCACCGCACCGAACGTGCTGGCGCAGGGCGACGAGCTGGAGGTCAGCACGTTCACGCAGCAGGCCGCGGCCGATCCCGAGGCCGTGAAGCGTTTCCCCGAGCAGATCGCCGCCAACCCGATCTACCGCGGGGTGCTGGTCGCCGACGACGGCGTACACACGGCGCTGGCCATCGGCCTGGATTCGGAGGGCGAGGAGCTGTTCCGCAAGCGGAACTACGCCAAGCAGTTCCGCGACATGGCGCGCGAGGTCACGGGCAGCCGGGAGGTGTGGCTCGCCGGCAGCCCGGTGGTGAAGGCGGCCAGCACCGCCGCGATGCTGGACACCCTGATGTTCAGCGTGCCGATGATCTACGCCATCACGGTGCTGATGCTGTACGTGGCGTTTCGCAGCTTCCGCGCGACGCTTGCGGTGGTGTTCACGGTCAGTGTCGCCTTGCTCTGGACCGCTGGCACGGCGGTGAACCTCGGCTACTCGCTGAACCTGGTCTCGATCATCACGCCGCCGCTCGTGATCACCCTGGGCCTGGCCTATTCGATCCACCTGCTGTCCGACTATTTCTCGATGGCGGCCGCCACCGCCGAGGAGCGGCGTGAGCGCGTTCTGCACGTGATGAACCGCGTGGGGCTGGGCCTGCTGCTGGCCGGCGCCACCACGATCGCGGGCTTCCTCGCGCTGATGCCCAACGCGCTGCCGGCGATCCGTGAATTCGCGATCCTGTCCAGCATCGGCGTCGTGTACCTGAGCATCCTGATCCTGCTGTTCCTGCCCGCGTTGCTGGACCTCATGCGCTGCGGGCGCCAACGGCGCGAGCTCGGCGAGCAGGCCGCCGAGCGCTGGGCCGACAAGATCGCACTGTTCGACATCAAGTGGCGCCGTCCGATCATCTGGATCGCGCTGATCCTGGTGCCGGTGAACCTGTGGCTCGCGTCGGGCATTCCCATCGGGACGGACTACATCAAGTCTTTCCGCGAAGGAAACCCGGTACGCGAGGAATACGAGGCGATCAACCAGACCTTCAACGGCGCCAATATCGTCTCCGTGCTGATCGAGACGCATGTCAACGACGCGCTCACCGATCCCGAACTCGTGCGCGGCATCGACGACCTCCAGACGTGGCTGCGCAAGCAACCCGAGGTCGGACAGACGATCTCCTACGTCGACCACCTCAAGCTGCTCAACCAGAGCCTGAACAACGGCGACCCTGCGTACTTCTCCGTTCCCAACGACCCTGCGGCGATCAAGCAGCTGCTGGTCTTTGCCGGTGGCGACGACATCCGCCGCGTCATCGACGCGCGCTTCCGCTCGGCGCTGGTCACAGTGCGCATCAAGGTGGGCGACTCGATCGAGATCACGCGCTTCGTCGAGCGCGTGGAAGAGCGGCTGGCCAAGCTGCAGCCACCGCTCAACGGCGCAATCACCGGTACGCCGGTGCTCGCCACGCGCACCGTCAACGCCATCGGCCAGGGCCAGTGGGTTTCGCTGGCCATCGCCTGCTTCGCGATCTGGGCGCTGCTGGCGCTGATGTTCACCTCTGCGCGTGCCGGCCTGTGGGCGCTGCTGCCCAATCTCGTCCCGGTGGCGATCTACTTCGGAACCCTGCGCCTGCTCGGCATCCCGCTGAACCCTACGAACAGCCTGATCGCGAGCATCGTGCTGGGCGTGGCGGTGGACGACACCGTCCACTTCCTGACGCGCTTCAACCGTGAGGCGCGCGCCACCGGTAGCGAGACCAAGGCCGTGCAGATCGCGCTGCGCGAGACGCTGCGCCCTACGACGCTGACCACCGTCGCGCTGTGCCTGGGCCTGCTCGCGCTCACCGGCAGCGAGCTGCGCAGCCAGATGCAGTTCGGCCTGCTGGCCTCTTTCACGCTGTTCCTCGCGTGGATCTCCGAATTGATGCTGACGCCCGCGCTGGGCTCGCGCCTGCGCATCGTCACCCTGTGGGACCTGCTGCGCCTCGATCTTGGGCAGTCGCCGCAGCACACCATCCCGCTGCTGTCGGGCCTGTCGCTGCGACAGGCGCGCGTGTTTGCGCTCATGTCCAAGCTCGAGAACTTCAAGCCCGGCGAGAACGTGATCCGCCAGGGCGATTTCTCGCGCGACATGTACGTGATCGTCGACGGCAATCTCGAGGTGTGGATCGAGCGCGGAGAAGATCGCAAGGTGCTCGCCACGCTGGGCCGCGGCGCGGTGATGGGCGAGGCGGGATATTTCGGCCAGCGACGCACGGCCAACGTCAGTTCCGTCACGCCGGTGCGGTTGCTGCGCTTCGACTCGAACGATCTCGAGCGGCTGCGCCGGCGATTCCCGTGGATCGCGGCAACCGTGTTCCGGAACCTGAATCGCGTGCAGGCGGAGCGACTCGCGCGGGCTACGGCGATGCTGCAGTAACAAGGTTCGTGAGCGTCCAGAGCGTTGCTCCGCGCTGAGGCGGTCGATGGGGGCGGGTACTGGAATTGCTGTCCGGCCCACGAGGGAACGGTTGCCGCTCAGGCGGGTCGCAAGCAGTGTCGTCGGGCGGGGCCCGCATCTGGAATGGGATGTCACCCCGCGACATGCACTCGCTCACCGGCGCCCATCCATCGCCCGGGGGCGAAGCATCGCCATCGATGTCGACGCCATGAATCCAGGCTCTGCGATGTGGCCGCCCCGATGTGTGGCCACGATGCTCAGCCGGAGACTCCGCAGATGCAGAAACCAGACGCCTCGAGTGGCGAACAACCAGGGATCGCGCGACGACAAGGGCTCTTCGGCCGTCCAAACGCGCGAGCCGCTCAGAGGCAGGCGTCCGCGACTCCCCCGATCCGCACCGACGGCTTTTTTCGGTCGAAGACGCTGCGCAGATCGGAGACGCACGAGGGACTTCTGTTCGAGAGCGTGTGGGTGCACTACTGGCGCTTTTATCCCGATGGTCGCTGGACGCGTTGCGTTTCACAGGATGCCGAACTGCCTTTCTGGGCGCTGACCGAGCGCGACGGCGCCGGCGCGAAGGAGACATTCACGTCGGGGATGTTCGACGTGACAGACGGCGGCTCGCTGGCGATCAAGGAACCCTCGATGTCGCCAGGCGCGCCTACGAGGCTCCGAGAGTACCGGTGGACGATCGAGGGCGATCGCCTGCTCCCCGAACCGTCCGGCCTGCCGGACCACGTTGACCTGTCGTTCGTGCCGTCGGCGCTGTCGGTCCCGTCCGTTCCTTCGGTGCCGTCGGTGCCCCCGGTCCCTTCGGCGATGTCGGTGCCGTTGGTCCCTTCGGTGCCGTCGGCGCCTGCGAAGGCGGTTCGCGAGCCACGATCATCGTCCGCGGTTGCCACGACGCTTCGCGTCGAGGCGCCTGCGCCTTTGCCAACCCCTCGCGCGTTACCCGCGGCAACGGCTCCGGTGTTCAAGCGATCGCCCGTGGCGCCGCCCGGCGAGCCTCGCGTTCCGGCACCGGCTGCCAAACCGACCCCGTCCCTACGGCCGCTATCACAGGAGCTGCCTGTGCCGATCTCCTCGTCGGCACCTGCGAAGGCGGTGCACGAGCCACGATCATCGTCCTTGGTTGCCGCGACGCTTCGCGTCGAGGCGCCTGCGCCTTTGCCAACCCCTCGCGCGTTACCGGCGGCAACGGCTCCTGTGTTCAAGCGATCGCCCGTGGCGTCGCCCGTCGAGCCTCGCGTTCCGGCACCGGCTGCGGAACCGACCCCGTCCCTGAAGCCGCTCCCACGGGAGCTTCCTGCGCCGATCTCCCCGCGGCGTCCCGAGGTGGTGCCAGCACCGGCGGTGCCGGCACTGGCGGTTCCAGCACTGGCGATGCCAGCACCGGCGGTGGCGGGGACGCTGGAACCGCAGCTGCGCGCATCGCGCGAGCCTCGCGTGGAGCAAGACGTGGCTGCGATGCGACCCCGCAATGCGCTTGGCGGGTGGGCGATCTCGCTCAGCGCGGTTCCGCTGATGCTGCTATGGACTCAAACCGTTGCCACCTCGCTAGAAAGCGCTTTCGACGGCGCCAACGAGGCGCCGCGGGTGCTTGCGGTTGGCCAGGCCCTCGCGGGCTTCGTGGGCTGGGCCTGTCTGCTGTGGCTGGCCTGGAACCCCCCGCTGCAGGACAAGCCGCATCTGCGTCCGATCTACGCCTGGCTTTGGCTCGGCGTGGCTTCGATGTTCCTGTCGCCGCAGATGATCCTCCTGGGTCCGCCGGCGTTCCTGCTGGCCGCAATCGTGCTCGGCAGGCGCGCGAATCGGGCGCAACGGCAGTCATCGTGGAAACGGCCCCTGCTTGCGCTCGAGGCGACGGCCGCGGCTGCGCCCTTCGTGCTGGCGGTGGTCGGGGGACTGCCGACCGCGTTCCTGGCAGGCGTCTTCGCGATGCCGGGCGGTGCGCTCGGGGCCGGTCTGCCGGGTCTGCTGGTTGCGCTGGCGGTTGCGTTCGCGCTTCAGCAGTACATCGTGCTGGTCGTGAACACCATTGCCGGAACGGCGTACCGGTTCGGATGGTGGTCCTGGCTGGCGCTGCCCGGCGTGGGGCTGGCGGTCCTGATCGCGATCGATGGATGGCGCGACGACGATGCCGGACGATTCGCTGCGGGGGCGCTGATCCTGCTCGTCACGCTGCATTTTGTCGTCCTGCAACCCTGGCGCACGCGGCGCGACCGCGCCAACCGCGCGAGACTTCAGCCTGTTGCGTGAGGGCCCCGGCGACACGTCGGTTTTCTGCGATGGCGATGCGTGCAATGCTCGCCGTTCGATTCGCGAACGGAGCAGGCCATGGAACACACCGAAGACTTCTACATCGACGGCGCCTGGGTGCGCTCCGCTTCGAACAAGACGCACGACGTCATCGATCCTTCCACCGAGAAGGTCATCGCAACGATCCGGCTGGGCACCGCCGAAGACGTCGATCGCGCGGTCATGGCGGCGCGCAAGGCCTTCGCAACGTTCTCGCAGACGACGCGCGAGGAACGCATCGCGCTGCTGCAGTCCATCCTCAAGGTCTACAAGCAGCGCATGCCGGACGTGGCGCAGGCGATCTCGTCGGAGATGGGCGCACCGATCGATCTTGCGAACGGCGCGCAGGCGCCGTCGGGACTCGGGCACCTTTATGCCGCGATCGCGGTGCTCAAGGAATACAAGTTCGAGGAACTGCGCGGGACAACGATGATCTCGCGCGAGCCCTTCGGTGTGTGCGGATTCATCACCCCGTGGAACTGGCCGATCAACCAGATCATGTGCAAGGTGGCGCCGGCGCTCGCCGCCGGCTGCACCTGCGTGCTCAAGCCCTCGGAGATCGCGCCGCTCAACGCGATCCTGTTCGCCGAGATCCTGCACGAGGCGGGTGTGCCCAAGGGCGTGTTCAACCTCGTGCATGGTGACGGGCCCACGGTGGGCGAGGCGCTGGTGTCGCACCCCGAGGTCGACCTCGTATCGTTCACGGGCTCGACGCGCGCCGGCGTGCAGGTCGCCAAGCGCGCTGCCGACACGGTGAAGCGCGTGGCGCAGGAGCTGGGCGGCAAGTCCGCCAATATCATCCTCGCGGACGCGGACATCGAGCGATCGGTCAAGAGCGGGACGCTGCACATGATGCAGAACAGCGGCCAGTCCTGTAACGCGCCGTCACGCATGTTCGTGCCGCGTGCGCAGTACGACAAAGCGGTCGAGGTCGCCAAGGCGACGGCAGAGTCGGTGAAGGTCGGGCCCGCATCCCAGGCCGGCGTCGCGATGGGGCCGCTGAGCAGCAAGCTGCAGTTCGAGCGCGTGCAGGGCTTCATCCGCAAGGGCATCGAGGAAGGCGCCCGCGTGGTCACCGGCGGACCGGGCCGGCCCGAAGGCATCGACGCGGGTTACTTCGCGCGGCCGACGGTGTTCGCCGACGTGCGCCCCGACATGACGATCAGCCGCGAGGAAATCTTCGGGCCGGTGCTCAGCATCCTGCCGTACGACACCGAGGAAGAGGCGATCGCGATGGCCAATGACACGCCCTACGGCCTGTCGGGATACGTCTCGTCGAAGGACCTCGCGCACGCGCGGCGCGTGGCCTCCAAGCTGCGCACCGGCATGGTCCACATCAACGGCGCCGCGCTGGATCCTTCCGCGCCCTTCGGCGGCTACAAGCAGTCGGGCAACGGGCGCGAGTGGGGCGAGGCCGGCTTCGAGGAGTTTCTCGAGATCAAGGCGGTGATGGGTTACGAGCCGCCTGCGAAGAAGGCGTGAAACCCGGGCGGGTCTGCAGACGCGCAGGCCTGCGGCGCTGACGCGCGAACCCCGATCACACCCTCTTCAGGGTGTGATCGGAAGCGCCTCGGGATTTGCGAGGTAGCCGTTGAGACGGTCCTGGAACTGGTGGCCGTCGGTGTTGATGTTGGTCTGCTGGGACTGTCCGGCGCTGAAGACCACGGCCACGCCGCCGACCGCCACCAGTTGTTCTGGATGCGTCAGGAAATATTCCACGCGGTTGTCGCGGAAGTGCAGGGTGCTGCCCGAGGAACTCGACGCCACGCCCAGCGGCGTCTGCCACCAGATGATCGGAAGCCCGCCGATGCCCTGGTGGAACTGCAGTGTTTCGGCGAAGTGCGTGTTGAACGCCGCCTGGTTCCAGTACGGATTACGCTCGATGCGCTGGTCGCAGTTGCCGGCCGCCGACTTGAGCTCGTAGCAGCCGGCGTCACGATCCATGGTCTGCTGCACGATGAAGTCGGCGTCCTGCGCGTGGATGCGGTTCATGAAATCCACCACGGCCGGCGTGCCGAAGGAGAAGTCGGCGGGAGGAAATCCGACGAGCGCCTTGGGCGCGTGCGTGCGGGCGATCTTCATCAGGCACTGCGCGACGCCGACGACGTTGTTGGGAAGGTTCGAACAGTCGGGCGTCACCTTGACCCAGGCAAAGCGCTGGGTCGGATCGCCGCCGGTCTCGCCGTGCACGTAACCCCAGAAGTCCGGTTCGAAGTTCACCAGGACGGGCTTGTTGTAGACGGCCATGCGATCGAACGCGAGCACCACGTGACTCCAGTAGTACTGCATCAGCGGCTGCGAATCGAGCGTCGCGAGGTTGCCGTCGCCCGACATCGCCATGCCGTACAGCGTGAACATCGGAACCGCGCCCGCGGCATCGGCCTCCGCGCCAACGTCGTTGACATACGCGCCCTGCGGATCGTCCGCGCTGGAGAAGTCGAGCCAGGAAAAGTCGCCGGGCCCGCTGTCGGGCAGGTAGCGCTCGTGGATGTCGATGGCCAGGCTCTGCCGCTGCAGGTCGATGAGATCGGTGTCGCCCAGGCCGACGAGCAGGCGATTGGCGCGCCCCATCTTGGCTGCGAGCACGGCAGCCGAGACATCGCCGGGAACCGGCGGGGGCGGCGGGCCGGGGTCGGGTACCGGATCGGGACCACCGCCGACATCGTCGGAGCCGCCGCCACCACCACCCCCACCACCGCAGGCGGTCACGATCAGAACCAGGAAAAGTGTGGCGAGGCTGCGCATCGACGATCCTTGAGTTGAGGAAGCCCGCGACGCCAGCAGGCTGGGCGATTCGTCGGAGCATTATTCGGATTGAACCGAGCATAGCGGTGCGACCCGACTCGCGGACTGTTTCGCCAGTCGAAAGCGTGCCGCGGTTCTCTGTACGGATCGCGGTGCAGGTTCGGATTCGCGGATGGACCGTGCCGCCACGGTGGCATCCCGCGAGGTGCACGCGCCGACAGGTGCCGCGGCGGCCTCGCACAGGCCGGCGGCGCATTTGCGCCCGCCGGATCCTTCCCTGATCCTGCCGCGAACGGGTTCGGGGCAGGGCGCCATGGCACGCGGCTGGGGCAAGGAAGAAGATCTCGGCGACGCCGAGGATGGCGGCGTCCGCGAGGCGCCTGCCAGGTCCTCGCCGTACGTGACGCCGGAGGGCTACGCGCGCCTGAAGGCCGAGTACGACGAACTCTGGACGGTCCGGCGGCCGGAGACGGTCCGCGCGCTGACCGCCGCGGCGGCGGAAGGGGACCGCTCGGAGAACGCGGAGTACCACTACCGCAAGAAGGAGCTGCGCGAGATCGACCGTCGCGTGCGCTACCTGCAGAAGCGCATTCCGGACCTGAAGGTCGCCGGTCAGAAGCCGGCGCAACCCGATCGCGTCTACTTCGGCGCGACGGTGGACCTGGCCGCGGAGGAGGGCGACCCGCGTACGTACCGCATCGTCGGACCCGACGAGACCGACGCCACGCAGGGCCGCATCAGCGTCGACTCGCCGCTCGCGCGCGCACTGCTCAACCACGAGGTGGGCGACGTCGTGATGGCGAAGCTGCCGGCCGGACCGGTCGAGTTCGAGATCCTGTCCATCACCTACCCGTGAGATGCGTCGCGCGCATGTCGCGCAGGGAATGCGATCGATGCCGCGGTCGGCGTTGAGACTTCCCCGCTCAGGGCTAGGGTTTCCCGTCCGTTGCCGTCCCGCCGCAGCAATTCTTTTCGCCCGGAGTGCCGCTTGAACAATCCCTCGAAGAAGATATGGCTCATCACCGGCGCCTCGCGCGGATTCGGGCGCGCCTTCGCCGAAGCGGCGCTGGCGCAGGGCGACACCGTGGTGGGGACCGTGCGCGATGAAACCCAGCGCGCGGAGTTCGACCGGCTGAAGCCCGGTGCGTCGTTCGGCCGTCGGCTGGACGTGCGCGAAATCGCTTCGATCGCGCCGGTTGTCGCCGAGATCGAAGCCACGGTCGGGGCGATCGACGTGGTGATCAACAATGCCGGCTACGGCCACGAAGGCATCTTCGAGGAATCCTCGCTGGCCGAGTTGCGCGACCAGTTCGAGGTCAACGTTTTCGGCGCGGTCGCCGTGCTGCAGGCCGTGCTGCCCTACCTGCGCAAGCGCCGCAGCGGGCACATCATCAACGTCACGTCGATGGGCGGTTTGGCGACGTTCCCGGGCCTGAGCTTCTACCACGGCAGCAAGTTCGCGCTCGAAGGCATCTCGGAGACGCTGGGCAAGGAGGTGAAGGCCTTCGGCATCAAGGTCACCGCCGTCGAGCCGGGTGCGTTTCGCACCGACTGGGCGGGCGCTTCGATGGTTCGCGGTGCCCGCGCCATCGCGGATTACGACGCGACGTTCGAGCCGGCTCGGCAGCGCCGCCAGTCGCACAGCGGCAATCAGCCGGGCAACCCCGTCTTGGCCGCGCAGGCCGTGCTCAAGCTCGTCGCCTCGGACAACCCGCCCGCGCACCTGCTGTTGGGAAACGACGCGCTGCGGTTCGTGCGGGAGAAGCTCAAGTTGCTCGAGACCGAGATGGCGGCGTGGGAACCGGTGTCGACGTCCACGGATTTCCCGCCGGCCTCATGACCGCGTAGCGCGGACGAAGGCCGGGGCGTTCCTCGCTGCTTGAGCAAAGGCCGCGGACTTCGTCCGAGCGACACAGGCTTCGGTATCGCCTCAAGTTCTGCGAACCGGCGCCGATAAGCTCTTCGAGCGCGACGCCGGGAATCCGGCGCCCATCCGCTGGAACAGGAGTTGCTCGACTCCGGGGGAACCGAGCCCGCCCCCGCGCATGTCCGACATCGACGTCCGTAGCGTTCTGTCACAGATTCGCGCCCTGCAATCGCAGGCCAACGCGCCGTCGCGACCGATCTCCCAGAGCACCGAAGTCATGCCGGCCTTTGGCCGTGTGATGGAAGCCGCGCTGGACAAGGTGAGCCTGACGCAGGCTCAGGCCGGCGACCTGCAGAACAAGTTCCAGCTCGGCGACGCCAACACAGACCTTGCGTCGGTGATGCTCGCGTCGAGCCGTGCGCAGGTGGAATTCAAGGGCCTGGTGGAGACGCGCAACCGCATGGTGCGCGCCTACCAGGACATCATGAACATGCCCCTGTGAGGCGCTGACCCGTGGCCGCCACCGACGTTCCCCAGCCCTTGCCCGGTCCCGCGCTCCATCTTCGCGGCCTGAAGGATCTCCCGATCGTGCGGCAGGTGCTGCTGCTGGTCGGGATCGCCGCGGCGATCGCCGGCGGCATCGCGATCTTCAAGTGGTCGCAGCAGCCGGGACGGATCGAGCTGTTTCCGGAACTCGTCGGCCAGGACGCATCTGCCGCCGCCGAGGCGCTGCGCGCGGCCAACATCGACTACGACCTCGACCCGCTCACCGGCCGCCTCATGGTCGCCGGCGGACAGGTGCACGAGGCGCGCCTGCTGCTCGCCTCGCAGGGCCTGCCCAAGAGCGGCGACACCGGCTTCGAGACGATGGCGCAGGATCCGGGCATGGGCGTCAGCAGTTTTCTCGAAGGCGCGCGTTACAACCACGCGCTGGAGACCGAGCTGGCCCGCAGCGTCGGCCGGCTGTCGCCGGTGAAGGCGGCGCGCGTACACCTCGCCATACCCAAGGCTTCGGCCTTCATGCGCCCCGGCGACGGTGCGAGCGCGTCGGTACTCGTGGAACTACAACCCGGCCGCAGCCTCGAGGCCAACCAGGTCGAGGCGATCGTGCACATGGTGGCCTCGAGCGTGCCGAACCTCGCCGCGCCCAAGGTCACGGTGATCGACCAGTACGGGCGACTGCTCAGCGGCAAGGACAACGACGAGCTCGCGGCCTCCGCCGAGCAGTTCGAGCATGCGCGGCGTGTCGAGGCCGACTACGTGCGCCGCGTCGAGGCGCTGCTGCTGCCCATCACGGGCCCGGGCAAGATCAGCACGCAGGTGTCGGCCGACCTCGACTTCTCGGTGACCGAGGAAGCCAAGGAGACCTACGCGCCGGACAAGACCGTCGTGCGCAGCGAGCAGACCAGCGAGCAGAGCACCAGCGGGCCCGGCGGCGCCGCCCAGGGCGTGCCGGGCGCCACGTCCAACCAGCCGCCGCAACTGCAGCCGCAGCTTCTGGTCAACCAACTGCTCGGCCAGCCGGCGGCGCCGGGCGCGGCGCCGGCCGCCGAGACGCCGGTGAACCAGAGCCGCAACGCCACGCGCAACTATGAAGTCGACCGCACGCTGTCGCACACGCGCCAGGCGGTGGGTCGGCTCAGGAAGCTGTCGATCGCGGTGCTGGTGGACAACCTGCCGCGACCGGACGGCAAGGGCGGCACCGTGATGCAGCCGCTGGCGGCCGAAGACCTGAAGAAGATCGAGACGCTGGTGAGGGACGCGGTGGGCTTCGACGAGACGCGCGGCGATCGCGTCACCGTGCAGAACGTGGGCTTCCTTGCCGCGGCCGCGATGGAGACCGAGGCCGCGACGCCGATCTGGCAGCAGCCGCAGGTGCAGACGCTGATCCGCCATGGCTTCGGACTGCTCGCCATTCTCGTGCTGATCTTCGCCGCGCTGCGGCCGGCGCTCAAGGTCCTCCTCGCGCCGCCGCCGGTGACGCCCAGGCCGGTGATCGGCGGTGTGCTCGTGCGCGACGAGGACGGCGACGGGACGCCGGGTCGTGCGGGCTCGCGCAGGGGCGCGGGAAATGCAGCCGTGGATGAAGACGAGGGCGAGGTGATCGACACCGCCGGCCCGTACGAAAAGAAACTTGCGGCAGCGCGCAACGCGGTCGGCCAGGACCCCAAGCGCGTCGCTCAGGTCGTCAAATCCTGGCTGGCGGAAGAAGGAGCGAGCTGAAATGGCCGATGGAACTCCCGGGCAGCAGCAAGAGGTTATTCCTGGTCCCGAGCGCGCAGCGATCCTGCTGATGTCGCTGGGCGAGACCGAGGCCGCCGAGGTGCTCAAGCACATGGCGCCCAAGGATGTGCAGAAGGTCGGGCAGGCAATGGCGGCGCTGAGCAACGTCTCACGCGATCGCGCGACCGTGGTCATGGAAGGTTTCGTGCACACGCTCAACAGCCAGACCTCGCTGGGCGTGGGCGCCGACGATTACGTGCGCCGCGTGATGGTGGGCGCGCTGGGCGAGGACAAGGCCGCGGGCCTCATCGATCGCATCCTGCTGGGGCGCAACAGCAAGGGCCTCGAAGCGCTGAAGTGGATGGAGACGCGCGCGGTTGCGGACCTCGTGCGCAACGAGCATCCGCAGATCGTCGCGATCGTGCTCGCTTACCTGGATTCCGACCAGGGCGCCGAGGTGCTCCTGCTGCTGCCCGAACGCATGCGTGCCGACGTGCTGATGCGCATCGCGCGGCTCGACGGCATCCAGCCCGCGGCGCTCAAGGAGCTCGACGAGATCATGGAGAAGCAGTTCGCGGGCGGAAACAACGCGCGGTCCTCCAGCGTCGGCGGCGTCAAGAAGGCCGCGAACATCCTCAACCTCATGGATTCCACGTCCGAGCAGGCGATCAGCGGGCGTATCACCGAGGCCGATTCGGAGCTGGGCAATCGCATACAGGAACTGATGTTCGTGTTCGACGACCTGGGCGCCGTCGACGATCGCGGCATCCAGACGCTGCTGCGCGAGATCGGCACCGAGACCCTGGGCATGGCGCTCAAGGGCGCCGACGCCAAGGTCAAGGAAAAGATCACGAAGAACATGTCGCAGCGCGCAGCAGAAATGCTGCTCGAGGACATGGAAGCCAAGGGTCCCGCGCGCGTGTCCGATGTCGAGGCCGCGCAGAAGGAAATCCTCGCAGCAGCGCGTCGCCTGGCCGAGGCCGGCACCATCGTGCTCGGCGCCGGCAAGGGTGAGGAGATGATGTGAGCGCCACGCCGGAGAAAAACACCGGTTTCGCCTCGATCCTGTCGGCCGAAGCCTACGCGGCCCAGGCCGCCGCCTGGACCCTGCCGAATTTCGACGAGGGCTTGCGCCGCCGCAACAGGCCGCCGCCATCGGCGCTTCATCTCGAAGAGCTCGAGGCGGAAGCGGCGCGTGAAGGCCAGGCGCGCGGGTACGCCGAAGGCCATGCGCAGGGCTATGCCGCGGGTGCTGCTGCAACCGCCGCCGAGGCACAGCGGCTGCGCGAGTTGCTGGCGCATCTCGCGGCGCCCGTGGCCGAAGTCGATGCCAGGACCGAGCAGGCGCTGGTCGCGCTCATGCTCGAGCTGGCGCGGCGGCTCGTGCAGCACGAACTCACGGCCGATCCGGCGAAGATGATCGGCATCGTGCGCGACGCCGTGGGTCACCTCGCGCAGCCCGTGCGCGGCCTGCGCGTGCGCCTGCACCCGGACGACGCGCGCGTGGTCGCCGAGCAGCTCAAGGGGGAAGAGGGCGCCGAGACCTGGACCCTCGTCGCCGATCGAAAAATGATGCCGGGTGACTGCGTTGTGGAGTCGGACACCTCGCGCGTGGATGCGCGGCTGGATACGCGGCAGGCCCAGCTCGCGCAGCGGCTGCTGGGGGATTCGGCGTGAGCCGCGCATGAACACGTTCGCCTCCATCCGCAACGCGCGCCTGCTGCGCACGCTCGAAGACCGCACGCGCCGCGCGCGCGAGCACGACACCGTCGTCGTCGAGGGCACGCTCAAGCGCGTCGTGGGTCTCACGCTCGAGGCCTCCGGCCTCAACATGCAGATCGGCGGGCGCTGCCGCATCGACGCGGCCGATCACTCCAGCATCGAGGCCGAGGTCGTCGGCTTTTCGGGCGACCGCACATTCCTGATGCCGGCCGGCGACATGCACGGCCTGCTGCCGAACGCACGCGTGGTTCCGCTGACCCGGCGCGCCGAGTTCCCCGTGGGCGATGGCCTGCTCGGGCGCGTGCTCGATTCCGAAGGCCTGCCGCTCGACGGCCTGGGCCGGCTTCAGAACATCACGCGCCGGTCGCTGCGCGCCACCAGCATCAACCCGCTGATGCGCGAGCCGATCCGTGAGCCGCTAGACGTCGGCGTGCGCGCACTCAATGCACTGCTCACCGTCGGCCGCGGCCAGCGCCTGGGCCTGTTCGCCGGCACCGGCGTGGGCAAGTCGACCCTGCTCGGCATGATGACCCGCTTCACGCAGGCCGATGTCGTCGTGGTCGGACTGGTCGGCGAGCGCGGCCGTGAAGTGCGGGATTTCATCGACAAGAATCTGGGCGCCGAAGGGCTCAAGCGCGCGGTGATCGTGGCGACGCCCGCCGACCGCCCGCCGCTGCAGCGCATGCGCGGCGCCTGGCTGGCCACCTCGATCGCGGAGGCCTTCCGTGACGAAGGTCGCCACGTGCTGCTGCTCATGGACTCGCTGTCTCGATTCGCGCAGGCGGCGCGCGAGATCGGCCTGGCCGTCGGCGAGCCGCCGACGACGCGCGGCTACCCGCCGTCGGTGTTCGCGCGCCTGCCCGCGCTGGTCGAGCGCGCCGGCAACGGCATGCCCGGCGGCGGTTCGATCACGGCGGTCTACACGGTGCTGACGGAGGGCGACGATCCGAACGATCCCATCGCCGACACCGCGCGCGGCATCCTGGACGGCCACATCGTGCTTTCGCGCGCCGTGGCGGACGCCGGCCTCTACCCGGCCATCGACGTCGAGGCCTCGGTCTCGCGCGTGGCCGGCGACGTCACGTCGGCGGCCGTGCAGGCCTCGGCGCGGCGCTTCCGCCAGCTCTACGCGGCGTATCGGCAGAACCGCGACCTGATCTCGATCGGCGCGTACCAGAAGGGCTCCGACCCCCGCGTGGACCAGGCCATCGCCGCCTGGCCGGCCATGGAAGCCTTTCTTCAGCAGAACGCGGAAGAGGGCTCCGGAACGGCTGAAAGTCATGCCCGTCTGGCGACGCTGTTCGGGCCCGCCGCGCCCGCGACGCCGGGCAACCGATAACCGACCAAAAGAGCACAGGACGGCTTCCACATGACGATGAGCACGCAGCGCCTCGACGTCCTGACGCGCCTCGCCGAGTCCCAGACCGGCCAGGCCGCGGAGGACGTTTCGCGCAGCCGCAGCGGCCTCAACGAGCAGCAGACGCGTCTGGTCGAACTGCGCCGCTACGTCGAGGAATACCGCGCGCGGCCCCTGCCGCTGAAGCCCGGCCTGATTGCCAATCGCGAGATGTTCCTGGCCCGCCTCGACGAGGCCGAGCGCCAGCAGAGCCGGACCGTGGAAGCCGCCGCGCAGGCGCTTCGCGAGTCCACCAAGTTCTGGCTCGAGCGACGCGCCGGGCAGCGGAAGTACGACGCGCTGTACGACGCCGCGGCGGATCGCGACGCGCGTGTGGCCGAGCAGCGTTCGCAGAAGCAGCTCGACGAATTCGGCACCCTTGCGTTCGGCCGCGTGCCGTACCTGCAGGCCGACTGAAAGTGTCCGGCGCCGTGGCGAGCGTCCCTGCCTGCGTTGCTACCCTGCCGTCGGCGTCGGGCGCGACCGTGCATCCAAGCGCTCCTGCGTCGGCGCCTGCGCCTGCGGGGAACGCACCGTCGACCCCCAGCCCGGCGAAGCCATCGGAATTCGCGTCGGATCTGGCCCACCTGATGTCGCTGCTCTCGCGGGTCGTTGACGAGGTTCCCGGGGACGGTCAACGGTCGCCGCGCGCGGACAAGGACACGACCGCGGACGCGTCGTCCACCACCGTGTCGGGCGACGTGGTGTCCTCGCTGTGGGCCGAGCTGGGCCTCGCGATGCAGCCCCCCGCGCCGGTCGTGCCATCCCCGGCGGCCGGCGCAGCGGATGCGGCGTCCTCCGGCTCCGGCGGCATTGCCGCGAACGCGGCAGCGGCGACGAACACTGCCGCGACGACGACCTCCGCAGCCACGCCGGGAACGCTCGCGGTGATGCCCGACGCGGCGTTCAACGACGTGCCGGTAACCGCCGGTGCTGTGCTTCCCGACGCGACCGTAATCGTCGCCGATGGAGCGTCGGCAAAACCCGCGTCATCGGGCGACGCTACATCCACACCGGACCTGGGCGCGCTCGCCGCTGCGTTCGCACCTGCGTCGGCGCCGATACGCCCGGCGGGTCCCGTCCCGATGTCGCACAGCCTGGTCGACATCCAGCAACCCCAGGCGCCGCAGCAGGTCGCGGAAGCCGTGGCCTGGCATGTGGGCAAGGGTGTCTCCGAAGTCCGGATCCAGCTCAATCCCGAGGACCTCGGACCGCTCGACGTACAGCTCAAGATCGACGGCGACAGGGTCAGCGTGCGCTTCGACATGGCCGATTCGAGCGTGCGCGACGTGGTCCAGACCTCGCTGCCGACCTTGGCCTCCTTGCTGTCCGCGCGTGGCCTGCAGCTCGACCAGGCGCAGGTGTTCTCGCAGAACCGCGGGCATGCGAATCCGCAGCAGGCGCAGACGGCGTCCTCGTTCCAGCACCACGCGGCGGGCGGGGACGCGGCGGGCGACATCTCTGCGACTCCGGCTGCCCGGGTCTTCGTGCGCCGCGGCCTGCTCGACGATTACGCCTAGAAACCCGCGCGTCTCTGCCCGGCCTAAGCCGCCTTCGAAATGCCGTCGTACAGCGCCACGTACTCCAGGGTGACGCGATGGCTCGCATCCAGGTGGATCAGCGGCCGGTGCTGCTCGTGCGACTCGCGCACGCGTACCGAGCTCGACAGCGTGTTCGGCAGGACCGGCAGCTTTTCCGCACGCAGCTCCTCGAGCATCCGCGCGGGGAGCTTGGCACGCGGCTGGAACTGGTTGACGACGATGCCCTCGACCTCGAGGTCTTCGTTGTGGTCGGCGCGCAGTTCCTGCAGGTTCTCCAGCAGGGTGTAGAGCGCCTGGCGGGCGAACTCGTCGCAGTCGAACGGGATCAGCACGCGCTCCGCGGCAATCAGCGCGGACCGCGAGTAGAAATTCATCGCCGGCGGCGTGTCGATGAACACGGCGTCGTAGCCCTTGAGCTTCTTGAGCGCGTCGCGCAGTTTGTAGATCTTCTGCTTGGCCTCGAGCTTTACGATCAGCTCCTCCAGCTTCGGGCTGGACACCACGACGTCGAGGTTCTCGAAGCCCGTGCGCGTTGCGTACGACGCGAACGGCGGCGCCTGCAGGCTGAAAGACAGGGTGGATTCGAAGAAGTCCGCCATGCTCCGATCCGCCGAGCGCACCCCGGCGCCGAGCAGGTACTGCGACGCGTTGCCCTGGGTGTCGAGATCGACGACCAGCGTGCGCAGCCCGCGGCTCGCGGCGATGGCGGCGAGGTTGCACACGATGGTGGTCTTGCCCACACCACCCTTCTGGTTGAACACGACACGACGCATGTGCGGCTCCGGATTTCGAAGCGCGGGATGCTAGCGGATCGATGTGGTGCGGGATACCGCGCGAGCCGCAGCAAAAATCAGGCGTCGCGGGCGTCGATCGACATCGCGTGGATGTCGGTCTGCATCAATTCGCCGAGCGCCGCATACACGGCGCGGTGGCGCGCGATGGGCGTGAGGTCCTTGAACGCGGCGGACACGATGTGCAGGCGGAAATGGCCCCGACCGCTGAGGGCGCCGGCGTGACCCGCATGCAGGTGGGATTCGTTTTCCAGCCGGAGTTGCGCGTCGGGAAAGCCGCGCAGCAGAGCCTCGCGGATGCGCGCTTCGCGCGTCACAGGCTCAGCTTGATGAAGGGGTGCACTTCGACGGTCGCGTAGACGCCGGCCTTGCTGAAGGGATCGGCGTCGATCCAGGCGCGCGCCGCTTCCAGGCTCTCGAACTCCGCGACGATGAGGCTGCCGCAGGCGCCGGCCTCCATCGAGGGTGCGTCGATCCTGGGGAAGGGGCCGACGATCGCCATGCGGCCTTGGTCGTGCAGCGCCTTGACGCGTTCGAGGTGCGCCGGGCGATTGGCGGCGCGCTTGGGGAGGGAATCGGGAGCGTCGAGTCCGAAGATCACGTAGAGCATGAGCGGGCCTCAGCCAGCGTTCGGCGGCGGCTCTTCGGTCACCATGTAGCGCGACACGAAGGGCAGGTGGGCGAGCATGAACACGAACATCAGGCCGCTCACCCCGAAGGTCTTGAACAGCCCCCAGGCGCGATCGTCGAAGTTGTGCATCACGTACAGGTTGAGCACGGCGATGGTGGCGAAGAAGCCGGCCCAGGCCAGGTTCACGCGCCGCCACACGTGGTCGGGCATGACCATCATCTGCTGCGGGATGCGCTGCAGCAGCACCTTGTCGCCGATCAGGTGCGATCCCAGGAAGGCCAGGGCGATGATGCCGTTGACCACGGTGGTCTTGTACTTCACGAAGCTCGCATCGTGGACCAGCAGGGTGACGCTGCCCAGGATCACCACCACCACGGCGCTGAAGGTGTGCAGCTTGTGCGGCTTGCCGTCCTTCCACCAATGCCAGGCCGCCAGCAGCACCAGCGAGCCCATCAGCACGGCGGTGGCCTTGTAGATGTCGCCGACGAACAGCGCCACCAGGAACAGCAGGCCGGGCAGCAGGTCGATCATGGATTTCATTGGGGCATTATAGGAGGCTGCCCGCCCGCGACGCCGTCGATCCGGCCGTGTTCAGCTTCTCCACAGGCACTATCAGGAAGATTCGCGCGTGGCCGATTGGTTCGAAATTCACCCAGTGAACCCGCAGAAGCGCACGTTGGCGCAGGTCGCCGTGCGTCTTCGACAGGGTGCCGTGATCGCGTACCCGACCGACTCCTGCTACGCGCTGGGCTGCCAGCTCGAGGATCGCGACGCCACCGAGCGGCTTCGCCGCATCCGCCAGTTCGACCGCCACCACCAGTTCACGCTGGTCTGCCGCGACCTTTCGGAGATCGCGACCTACGCGCGCGTGGACAACTGGCAGTTCCGCACCTTGCGGCAGCACACGCCGGGACCGTACACCTTCATCCTCAACGCGACGAAAGAGCTGCCCCGCCGCGTCGCGCACGAGAAGCGCAAGACCATCGGCATTCGCGTGCCCGAGCACGTCGTGGCGCAGGCCCTGCTCGACACGCTCGGTGAACCGCTGATCAGCTGCACCCTGATCTTTCCGGGGTCGAGCGACCCTGTCGCCGAGCCAGGCGATTTCCGGGCGGAACTCGATGCGGCGGTCGACGTCGTGATCGACGGCGGCTTCTGCGGCACCGAGCCGACGACGATCGTGGACCTGAGTGGCGAGACCCCGGTGCTGGTGCGCCAAGGCAAGGGCGATACGGGTCGCCTGGGGCTCTGAGCGAACGCGGTCGTCGCGTCGGGGCGTGGCCAAGGCATGGCCCCGCAAGCGAGCGGCGCGCGGGTCCGGGGGACCAGGGTGTCACCGAAAGCCGCATCAGGCGGCGCATGGGTGGGCTGTGCCACCATAGCCAGGGGAAAACATAGAACAGCCGGTCGGGACAGCGCGTACGCGTCACCGGTCCGCGAGGAGCAAAATTAATGGGCTTGGTTCTGCTGATTTTCGTGCTGGCGGTTGGCGGCGCGGGTTACTGGTACTGGCGGCGCGTGCGTGGAAAACCGGCTTCCAAACGCGTCGCGGCGGAGCCCGCCGCACCTCATGAACCCCAGGCAGCCGGTCCGGAGCGTCGTCCGGGTCGCATGATCAATCCGGGCGCCGACTGCTGCGCGGCCATTCGACGGATTGAGTCCGTCTGGTACCCGGAGGGCAAGATCCCGCGCATCCCGCTGGAAACCTGCGATCACCCGCAGACCTGCAAGTGCGCCTGGATGCGCGTCGTGGACCGCCGCACCACGGTTCGGCGGGTCGACCACGATCGCCGCGAGCAGCTGCGCTTCGAGGACAAGTCCGACCGCAGGGCCGGCAGGGACCGTCGAGGGGACGCAGCCAACCCCTGGAAGAACACCTAGGCACGGGTCGCTTCCTTCGTCCGGACCGCATGGAGGATGGGCGATAATGGGCGATGCCTGATCTTTCCCTCCTGGCCCAGCAGATCGCGATCTGGGCAGTCCCTGTCGTGTCGGCGATCACCGTCCATGAAGTGGCGCATGGGTTCGTCGCGCGCCACTACGGCGACGATACGGCCGAGCGCGCGGGCCGCCTGACGCTCAATCCCATCCGCCACGTCGATCCGATCGGCACCGTCGTGCTGCCCCTGGCGCTGCTGCTGCTGGGCAGTCCCTTCCTGTTCGGCTGGGCCAAGCCCGTGCCCGTGGACTTTCGCAAGCTGCGCTCGCCGCGGCGCGACATGGCCCTGGTCGCGGCGGCCGGACCGGTCTCGAACCTGGCGATGGCCTTTGGCTGGGCCTTCGGCCTGTGGACCTATGCGACGGCCGGCTCGCCCGAGGGCGGGTGGACGCTGCTGCGCGACATGAGCATCGCCGGCGTCGGCATCAACGTGGTGCTCATGGTCCTGAACCTCATTCCGCTGCCGCCGCTCGACGGGGGGCGCATCGCCGTGGGCCTGCTGCCGCGCTCGCTGGCGCTGCCGCTCTCGCGCGTCGAGCCCTGGGGCATGGTGATCCTGATCGGCCTGCTCGCCACCGGCGTGCTCGGCCAGATCCTCACGGTGCCGCTCTCCCTCGTCGAAGGCCTGGTCTATGCCTCCATCGGCGTCGACGTGACCGAATAAACCTGATCCGCGTCGTGAACATTTCATCGAACCCCGACAACAGCAAGAAGCGCCCCGTCGTCCTTTCCGGCATTCAGCCGTCCGGTCGCCTGACGCTCGGCAACTACCTGGGCGCCATCAAGAACTGGGTGCCGCTATCGGAAACGCACGACTGCCACTACATGCTGGTAGACCTCCACGCGATCACGGTGCGCCAGGATCCCAAGGTGCTGCGCGACCGCTGCCTGGAATTCATCTCGCTGTACCTGGCCTGCGGCCTGGACCCGGTGAAAAACGTGCTGTTCGTGCAGAGCCACGTCGCCGCGCACGCGCGCCTGTCCTGGGTGCTCAACTGCTACACGCAGATGGGCGAGCTGAATCGCATGACGCAGTTCAAGGACAAGAGCGCGAAGAACGTCGACAACATCAACGCGGGCCTGTTCGACTATCCCGTTTTGATGGCCGCGGACATCCTCTTGTACGACGCCACCGGCGTGCCGGTGGGCGACGACCAGAAGCAGCACCTGGAACTCACGCGCGACGTGGCGATCCGCTTCAACAACGCGCACGGCACGCCCAAGGCGCCGATCTTTGTCGTGCCCGAGCCGATGATCCCGCCGGTGGGCGCGCGCATCATGGGCCTGCAGGATCCCACCGCGAAGATGAGCAAGTCCGGCGACGCCGAAACCGACGCGATCTATCTGCTCGACCCGCCGGATACGATCGTGCGCAAGCTCAAGCGCGCCGTGACCGACCTCGGCAACGAGGTGCGATACGACCTCAGGGAAAAGCCCGGCGTCTCCAACCTGATGTCGATTCTGGCCGCCACCACGGGCGAATCGATGGACGCCATCGCGGCCGCGTACAACGGACAGGGTTACGGCAAGCTCAAGAGCGCGGTGGCCGAAGCGGTGGTCGGGTGTCTCGAGCCCGTGCAGGCGCGTTACAACGAACTGCGCGCCGACGAGGCGGGCCTGGTCCGCGTCCTGCGCGACGGCGCCGGCCGTGCGCAGGTCAGGGCGGACGCCACGCTCACGCGCGTGCACGAGTCGCTCGGGTTCATCGCCGAATGAAGCTGCGGCTGATCGAGATCGGCGCGGACGGCACGCCGGCGCGCTGCCCCGGCGCGATTCCGCCGGCAGGTCGCGACGTGCTCGAGGGCACCGCCCATCTCTACGAGGCCACCGGATTCCACCCGCCGTGGATCGGCTATCTCGCCGATCGCGACGGCGACGTCGTCGGCGCCTGCGCGTTCACTTCGCCACCGAAGGATGGCCGCGTCGAGATCGCCTACATGACCTTCCCCGAGTACGAGGGTCGTGGCATCGCCGCCGAGATGGCGCGCCAACTGGTGCAGATCGCGCGAAACGCCGATCCGGAGATAACCGTGACCGCGCAGACGCTGCCGAAGGAGAACGCTTCCATCTCGATCCTGCGCAAGCAGGGCTTCGCGTTCGAGCGCGAGATCGAGCACCCGGAAGACGGCCTCCTCTGGCAATTCCAGCTCGCACCGGAGCAAAAGACGTCGTGAACGAATCCGATGCCGTGGTCGAGGCCCCCGAATTGCCGCTGGCCAGCGACGCCGATCGACACGTCATGGTCAACGGCCAGCCGATGGAGAAGATGCCGGAGGATCTGTACATCCCGCCGGACGCGCTGGAGGTCATCCTCGAGGCCTTCGAAGGTCCGCTCGATCTGCTGCTGTACCTGATCCGGCGCCAGAACCTCAACATCCTCGACATCCCGGTTCTCAAGATCACGCAGCAGTACATGCAGTACATCGCCCTGATGCAGGACATGCGGCTGGAGCTGGCCGCGGAATACCTGCTCATGGCCGCGCTGCTGGCCGAAATCAAGTCGCGCATCCTGCTGCCGCGCCAGATGACGGAGGAGGAAGACGTCTCCGATCCGCGCATGGAGCTCGTGCGTCGTCTGCAGGAATACGAGCGCTTCAAGGTAGCGGCCGAGAACATCGACGCACTGCCACGGATGGGTCGCGAACTCCATCGTGCATCTGCACGTCCCGAAATCGTGCCAAGCGATGCGCCCTTGCCTAGACCGGGTTTGCACGAGTTGATGCTGGCGTTCCGCGAGGTGATGCTGCGTGCGGAGTTGTTCACGCGCCACCAGATCACGCGAGAACCGCTGTCGGTGCGGGAACGCATGACGCACATCCTGGAGCGCGTGAGCGGCGGGCGGCAGCGGTTCGCCGATCTCTGCGATCCGGACGAGGGCCGCATGGGCGTGGTGGTCTGCCTGCTCGCGCTGCTCGAGATGGTGAAGCTGTCGATGATCGACCTGGAGCAGGACGGTCCGTTCGCGGAAGTGATGATTGGTGCGGCCAGGCCGCGCGAGTACGTCGAGGTCAGCCAGGAGCTCGACGATGATTTCAACAGCCAGTGAGGCCGGCCCCCGCCTGCGGGGAGCGGGACTCGAAGAGATCGGAAGATCCAGATGAACGACACCCCGACCGAAGAAGAAAACGCGAGCCAGGCCGAGCTTCCGGTTTCGGAAGCCGCCACCGATCCCGCCGCGCTGACGCGCCTCGAGCACATCCTCGAAGCCCTGTTGCTGGCGTCGGACTCCCCGCTGTCGCTCGACCAGCTGTCGCGCCTGCTGGGCCCGGAGCTCGGCGCGACGAAGAAGGACCTGCGCGCGGCGCTCGACCAGCTGGCCGGGCGCGTGGCGCACGGCGCCACCGAGCTGCGAGAAGTGGGCAGCGGTTTTCGCCTGCAGGTGAAGGCCGATTACGCCGAGTGGGTCGGTCGCCTGTGGCAGGAGAAGCCGCCGAAGTATTCGCGTGCGCTGCTCGAGACGCTGGCGCTGATCTGCTACCGCCAACCGATCACGCGCGGCGAGATCGAGGATGTACGCGGCGTGGCCGTGTCCACAAACATCCTGCGCACGCTGCTCGAGCGCGGCTGGATCCGCGAGCTGGGCGTCAGGGAAGTCCCGGGACGTCCGGCGCTGTTCGGCACCACGCACCAGTTCCTCGACGACTTCAACCTGCGCTCGCTCGACCAGCTCCCGTCGCTGCCCGAGATCAAGGATCTCGACCAGCTCGACGCCGCGCTCGCGCGCCTGGGCCAGGCGGCCGAGCAGGCCGTGGACAAGGCCGCGGCCGAGATCGACGAGGAGGACGAGGCGGCGGAAGCGACGGCCGAGGACAAATTGGACGAAGCCGGGGACCCGGCCGCGCCGGGCGAAGCGCCCGACAAAGCCACGCTGCACTAGAGCTGCCGACGAACCGTGTCCGAACGAATCCAGAAGCTGCTCGCCACCGCCGGCATCGCCAGTCGCCGTGCGATCGAGGACTGGATCGGCGAAGGTCGTATCACCGTGAACGGCCGCCCGGCCGAGGTCGGGCAGAAGATCAACCACGACGATCACGTGCGCGTCGACGGCCGCCTCGTGGCACTGGCCCGCAAGGCCGGGCCGGTGCGCGTGATCCTGTTCCGCAAGAAGACCGGCGAACTGGTGACGCGCGACGACCCGGACGGCCGACGCACGGTGTTCCGCAAGCTGCCTGAATTGCAGACCGGACGCTGGATCGCGGTGGGCCGTCTCGACATCAACACCTCGGGCCTGCTGCTGATGACCACCGACGGCGAGCTGGCGCGCCGCCTGACCCATCCGAGTTTCGAGGTCACGCGCACGTATGCCGTGCGCGTGCTCGGCGAGATGACGGACGAGATCCGCAAGCGCCTGCTCAAGGGCGTGGAGCTCGAGGACGGTCCTGCGAAGTGCGAGTCGCTGAAATCCGCCGATCCCCCGGATGCCGAGGACGCCGAAGGCGCGGCCAACCGCTGGTACGAGATCAAGATGCGCGAGGGTCGCAACCGCATCGTTCGCCGTTTGTTCGAAGCGGTGGACATGCAGGTCAGCCGCTTGATCCGCATCGCCTACGGTCCGGTGCAGCTCGGACGGGGCATCAAGGCCGGCAGCTACCGCGAGGCGACGCCCGACGAGATGCAGGCGCTGCTGCAGGCGGTGAAGCTCGATACGCCCGATCCGACGCGGAAGATTTCCGGTGCCCCTGAACGTCACTACCCGACGCGGGCGCCGCGAAGGGACGAGGACGTGGTTTCTCCGGGGCGTGGCAAGCCCGCTGGCGACGGCAAGCGATCGCGTGCGGCGCCGAAGGGTGATGAAGCGCCCGCTCGCAAGAAGGCGGCTGGTGCCAAGAAGGCGGCCGGCGCAAGGCCCGCGGCGGCCAAGCCTTTCGCGCGCAATTCGGCCGAGCCGCCGCGGCAGGATCGGACGTCACGGGAGCCGAAGCGACAGGATCGCAAATCAGCCCCGGCGGCCGGCAAGCCCTTCGGCGCCAGGAAAGCGCCTTCGTCGCGACCCTCGTTTCCGTCAAGCGGAAAAAGCCGCCCTGGAAAAAGACCAAGTCGGTAGGTTGGGCGATCGCCTTCTCGTTTGCCCACGCCGTGCGAGGTGACGATGCGTGAGCAGATGAAGCCTGCACTTCTTACACGCCGATCGCAGGCTGGCCGAAGTCCGGGGCGTTTTCTCATTCGCGAGAAAGGGCTCCGGACGTCGTCCGCGCTGCAAAAGATCAGAACGCCTGCCCGCTGACTCCGCGACTATCCGGCCCGAGCAACCACAGCAGGCGCGCCAGCCGCGATTCCGGCGTCGGCGTTTCGCCCGCCGATTCACCCGCGTAGCCCTTGGTGCGGAACTCCGTGCGCATCGGTCCCGGATCGAAGCTGTTGAAACGCAGCCCTTCCTCCTTGCGCAGTTCGAGCGCAAAGCTGGCGAACAGCGTTTCCGCCGCATGCTTGGTGATCCCGTAGATGCCGTGGAAGGCGCGCACGCGGCGACCGCCGTCGTCCGATACCTGCACCACCGACGCATCTGTCGACTTGCGCATCAGCGGCAGGCACAGGCGCGTGAGCGTGTAGGGCGCCGTGAGGTTCACCTGGAGCGAGTCCAGCCAGTCGCGCGGCTCCAGGTCTTCGAGGGTCATGAAACCCTTGAAATGCGCTGCGGCGTGCACGAGGCCGTCCAGGCGGCCGAAGTTCTGTTCGATCGTCGCGGCCAGCGCCTCGTACTCGTTCCACGTCGCGGTCATCAGGTTCATCGGCACGATGGCCGCCTGCGTGCCGCCCGCGGCTTCGATGCGGTCGTACACCGCCTCCAGCTTGCGCACCGTGCGGCCGGTGAGCACCACGGTGGCGCCGAGCTTCGAGCACGCCACCGCGAGCGCGCCGCCCAGGCCGCCGCCCGCGCCCGTGATCAGGATGACGCGGTTGCGCAGCAGGTTCGGAGCAGCGGTGTAGTCGAAGTCGGCGGCCACGTTGTCGTGCGTGATGAGAAAAAGAGAGAAGGCGAACCCGGAACAGCGCGTGCGCGGCGGTACGTCAGCCCACGATCGACGTCAGCTCGACCACGGTGGCCGCGACGATGTCGGCGTTCCACTCCGCGATCGGAGTGCTGCCCGTGTAGCCCCAGCCGACGCCGATCGACCGCATCTTCGCGGCTTTGGCCGCGACGATGTCACGCAAGTCGTCGCCGACGTACACGCAGTCGCGAGGCTTGACGCCGATCTGCTCGCAGGCAAGCAGTAGCGGGTCGGGCGCCGGTTTCGGGTTGGGCGTGCTGTCGCCGCTGACGATGCAGGCCGCGCGCGTGGCGAGATGCAGGTCGGCGAGCAGCGGCTGCGTCAGCCAGCCGGGCTTGTTGGTCACCACGCCCCAGCGCGCGCCGTGCAGTTCGATGGCGAGCAGCAGTTCGAGAATTCCAGGGAAGGGCCGGGTCGCGCGCGAAAGACCGGCGCGGTAGTGCGCGAGGAAGCTGTCCCGGTGCATCGGGAATTCGGGATGATCGGGCTTCATGCCCAGACCGATCCCGAGCAGGCCGCGCGCGCCCGACGAGGCGGCGGGGCGATAGTCGGCCAGCGGCAACGGCGGCAGGCCGCACTCGCCGCGCACGAGATTCGCCGCGTGTCCGAGGTCGGGCGCCGTGTCGACCAGCGTTCCGTCCAGATCGAACAGCCACACCGCGGCCTTGATGCGGCCCTTCACTGAAACCTTCTCATGCCGAGCGCCGGCAGTGCAGCAGGTAGTTCACGTCGAGGTCGTCGGACAGGCTCGCGGACTTCAGGAAGGGGTTGTAGCGCAGGCCGCGCAGCGACACGGCGTCGAGGCCCGCTTCGCGACACCACTGCGTGAGCTCCGAAGGCCGGATGAACTTGGCGTAGTCGTGCGTGCCGCGTGGCACCAGGCTCATCACGTACTCGGCGCCGACGATCGCGAGCGCAAAGCTCTTCGGATTGCGGTTGATCGTGGAGAAGACCACGTCGCCGCCGGGCCCGACGAGCTGTGCGCAGGCGCGCACCACGCTGGCGGGGTCGGGCACGTGTTCGAGCATCTCCAGGCAGCACACGAGATCGAAGGCGCCCGGCTTCTCGGCCGCGAGCGCCTCGGCAGCGCTGGTGCGGTATTCGATCTGCAGCTTCGACTGCAGCGCGTGCCGGCGCGCGACCTCGAGCGCGGCTTCCGCGAGGTCGATGCCCAGCGCCGTGGCGCCCTTGGCGGCGAGCGCTTCGGTGAGGATGCCGCCGCCGCAGCCGACGTCGATGGCCCGCTTGCCTTTGAGCCCGCCGCAGGCCTGTTCGATAAAGCGCACGCGCGGCGCGTTGAGCGTGTGCAGCGCGCCCATCTCGCCCTTGAGGTCCCACCAGGTGGCTGCGAGCCGGTCGAAGTGACCGATCTCCCTGCTGTCGACGTTGGAGCTCGTGCTCATGGTGCGGGCCTGATCCGGCTGCGCCACTGCATCGCGGCAGCGATCACGGCGTCCTCGTCGATCGTCAGCAGTCGACGCTCGCGCATCAGCGGCCGTCCGGCGACCCAGACGTCGCTGATGTCGCCGCGACCGGCGGCGTAGATGAGATGCGAGATCACGTTGTAGACCGGCTGCAGGTGCGGCGCGTTCATCTCCACCGCGATGAAGTCGGCCGCCTTGCCCGGCACCAGCGAGCCGATCTCGGCATCCATGCCCAGCGCCCTGGCGCCGCCGAGCGTCGCGGCGTGGAGTGCCCTGACAGCAGGGAAGGCCTGCGCGTCGCCCGACACGCCCTTGGCCAGCAGCGCCGCAATGCGCGTCTCGCCGAGCAGGTCCAGGTCGTTGTTGGAGGCGGCGCCGTCCGTGCCGATGCCCAGGTTCACGCCGGCCGCGAGCAGCTTGTGCGTCGGGCAGAAGCCGCTGGCGAGCTTGAGGTTGGACTCCGGGCAGTGCGCCACGTGCACGCCGAACTGCGCGGCCTCCGCGATCTCGGCGTCGGTGAGCTGCGTCATGTGCACGGCGATGAAGTCGGGACCGAGCATTCCGAGATCCTTGAGCCGCTGCCACGGACGCTTGCCGGTCTTTTCGACCGCGTCGGCGACCTCGGACGCGGTCTCGTGCACGTGCATGTGGATTCCGATGCCCAGTTCGTCGGCGTAGGCGCGTGCCTTGCGCAGCGAATCGTCACTGACGGTGTAGGGCGCGTGCGGCGCGAAGATCGTGCGGATCAGCGGGTCGCCATGCACCTGGTCGTGCACAGCGATGCCCTTGGCGAAGTACTCATCCGGACCCGAGGCCCAGGCGCTCGGGAAGTCGATGATGATCAGGTTCACTACCGCGCGCAGGCCGGCGCCCGAGAAGCCTTCGGCCGAGGCGTCGGGGAAGAAGTACATGTCGTTGGCGCACGTTACGCCGCCGCGGATGAACTCCGCCGCCGTCAGGCGCACGCCGTCCAGGCAGAAGGCGCGCGAGACGTGTGCGCCTTCGGCTGGCCAGATGTGATTGGTGAGCCAGTCCATCAGGGACAGATCGTCCGCAAGGCCACGCAGCAGGCTCATCGCCGCGTGCGTGTGCAGGTTCACGAGGCCCGGCAGGACGACGTGGTGCGGCAGTTCGCGCACTTCGCGGGCCGCATAGCGCGCGCGGGCGTCGGCCGCGGGCAGGATCGCGAGGATGCGGCCGGCATCGATCGCCATCGCGTGGTCGGTGAGCACGGTGCCTGCCGGCTCCACCGGCACCAGCGCCGAAGGGATGATCAGCAGGTCGATCGCCTGGGGAGCGTCGGGGGAAGCCACGGGGAATTCACGCGCGGTCGTTACAATTCAGCCCGAATTCTAGCCCGCATTGCACGGAGACCCTTTCATGAGCGACGCGGTCAGGCCCATCGTCTGGAGCGGCGACCACCTTCTCCTGCTCGACCAGCGCGAGCTGCCCACGCGCGAAACCTGGGTGGAATGCCGCACCGCCGCCGAGGTTGCTGCGGCGATCCACGGCATGGCCGTGCGCGGAGCGCCCGCGATCGGCATCTCCGCCGCTTACGGCCTTGCGCTGGACGCGCTGCTCGGCCGCGACTACGACGCGGCCGAGCAGGTGCTGGCCCAGTCGCGTCCCACGGCGGTGAACCTGCGCTGGGCGCTGGATCGCATGCGTAGAGTCGCGGACCGCAGCGCCGATGGCTTGCTGCGCGAGGCGCTGGCGATTCACCGCGAGGACCTCGAACAGAACCTGCGCATGGGCGAACTGGGCGCCGCGCTCCTTCCTTTGCAGGGGGCGAGGGTGCTGACCCACTGCAACACCGGCGCGCTCGCCACCGGCGGTCACGGCACCGCGCTGGGCGTGATCCGTACGGCCTGGCAGCAGGGCCGGATCGCGCAGGTCTACAACACCGAGACCCGGCCCTGGCTCCAGGGCGCGCGACTCACGGCGTGGGAACTGATGCGGGAGGGCATCCCGACAAAGTTGATCGCGGACGGCGCGGCCGCGCACCTGATGAGCCGAGAGAAGATCGACTGGGTGATCGTCGGCGCCGACCGCATCGCGGCCAACGGCGACACGGCGAACAAGATCGGTACCTATGCGCTCGCCATCGCGGCCAAACACCACGGCACGAAGTTCATGGTGGTGGCGCCGACGAGTACCTACGATCCCGACTGCCCGGAAGGGCGGTGTATTCCGATCGAAGAGCGGCTCGCGACCGAACTCACGGGCTACCAGGGCAAGCTCTGGGCCCCCGCTGGAACGGATACCTGGAATCCGGTGTTCGACGTGACCCCCGCCGGTCTCATCGATGCCTTCGTGACCGAGCGGGGTGTGACGCGACAGGGGCGCACGCAGGGCCGCGAATGACCTCGCGGCGCGGTCGCGATGCCCTCCAGGACATCATCGCGACGCGGGTCCGATCGAGCTCGAGCCCTCGGGGCCCGGGACGCACAATCAACCCCTGAGAAGGCGATGTTGCGTTCCGTGGGGTTCTGCGCACGTGGCTCGGTGTCATGGCGATCCAGGCGCGGAGACGTCGCCGGCCAGGGGCCCCTCGCCGTAGGCCGACAGCAGCCATCGCGTGGGAAGCAGGGGGTCGGCTGCTCTCGCGCTGCCCTCGAGCGTCAGCATGTCGGACGTCCCTTCGACGCTGTTCCAGGAAAGGATGATCGACAGCGCGTAGAGATCGGGGCGCGCACCCGACGGGGATTCGGAACAGGGGATCGTCGCCATCTCGCCGTTCGTGCAGGCGTAGAGCGGGCGGACTTGCCAGCGCCGCGAGAAGCGCGTGTTTCCCACGACGACTGCTCCACTCGATATGCGAAGAGTTCCGTCGCCGTTCTCTGCGCCGCCGGCATCCACGCCAATCTCGTCGTAGCCGAAAATCCCTTTTTCTCCAGCCTCGAGCTGCGTGAAGCTCCGAAGATCGTCGAGTTTGGTCTGGGCGAGCCGCGCCGCGTTGCCGCGGGCCAGCGACGCGCTGCTGTCTCGAAGACTTACCGCCTGCAATCGAGCAAGACCGGCGACGCCGCCCATCAAAACCAGCATCGCGATCAGGACGTCGATCAGGCCGGCACCGCGCATGCGATCCGGCGGCGCGCGGAAAACGCGCGGGCTCATCGGTAGTCTTTCCAGGTTCCCGGCACCTCCAACAGGATGCCGGACGTGTCCGCGAGATTTTCGAGTACCTGGCGCTCATAACGCGCGATGAAGCGGTCGCCGACAATTTCCAGGCGCCCGGTCGAGATCAGCGCCCCGTAAATCGTCGCTGTACCCGCCGCCCTCAGGGATGCGCTCGCTTCCGGCGGGTCCAACAGAACGACGATCCCGATCAGGGCCGCTTCGCCGCTCAGTTGAAGACTGCCGTGCTGAACGACCAGCGCCACCGGCGCGGCCGGGGATCCCACCGCAGTGTCGGCGGCGATCACGCAATCGCCGCGGATCCAGAGCAGTCCGCTGGATTCGGGCCCCAGCCCCGCGCAGTCGGAAAGCACCGTGCCTTGCGCCATGACCGCCGCGGCTTCGACGCCGGGCACGCCGAACACGTACTGGAACAGGTCGGTCGGGAATCGCGACGTTCCGGCATCGGACGGGGCGAGCACCGTGCGCTCGTCGAGAATGGCGGTATTCGACGGCGCACTGCTGCCGGTCTGAGCCGGAGGCTCGGGGCACCTGCATTCCGGGCAGGGCGCGAGAACAGGTTCGGACGTATCGGCGGTACCCAGGTCGGCGCGCGCCGCGGCCAGGTATTCGGTGGGTCCGCAGGTCTCCAGCGCATAACCCGGTGTCGCGCGCGCAGGGCCGCCTGCCCAGATCGATAGTGGAATTCCTGCGCCGGCCCCGTCGGGATTCCCGATGGCCGTGAGGCCGCGCTCGGCGGCGATGTCGCCAGCCGCGATCACCGGTGCGTCCGGGACGCGGCCCACGAGCGGCCGGATGGCGTAAGTTCGAACTATGCGGACATGCGCACTCCCGTCCGACGACTGCCCTTCGCCGATGACGTGGATCGTCGATCGCGACGGCATCGGGTCACCCGCACGCAAGGCGGGGGCGACGTAGTACGCGCCGAACGATCCGGCGACGTGCTCCTGCGGCGCGATCAGGCCCGTGATGTCGGCACGGGCCACCCATCGTTCGTCGAAGCGGTTCTGCGTACCGTCGCCGCAGGGCGGCGCCACCAGCGCCGCCGCGCAGGGATGCCAACGCTCGGCGCCGTGTTCCATCCATCCGCCCGGCGCGGTCGAGCGCAATTGCCCGAGGTCGCGACGAAGCCGGGTCGCCGCCCGGTCCAGTGCCGCTTCCGCGGCGACCCTGGCTTCGAGATTACGAACCTCATGGGCGGTGCGCCTCGTTTCACCTGTGCCGATCTGCGACAGCCCCACCGCGAGCGTCGCGGCGATCGCCATGATGCCGAGCACCACGCTCAGCGCGGCGCCCCCGCGCTGGCAGCGCCTGTCCCACCCGCATCCGGAAATTCCGTTCACGCGATGCATCGCTTCACTCGAGTGTGGGATTGCGAACCATCACGACCTGCTCGAGCTGCCGTGCAGTGGCGGGCTCCGCGATCAGGGCGCCACCGAGCTGCACCGCGAACCGATCCAGCGAGACTGCGAGACCTGTCGAGGCGGGCAGGGCTGTTCGCAGGTGCTGGACCTCGAAGCTGGAGACCCGCAGCAACGCCGGATCGGTGAGCGTCTCCCAGCTGCCGGCTCCGCAAGAAGTGGCGGTGGTGGTGGATTGCACGGCATTGCGGGCGCCGTCCCTGCGATAGCCGAAATGCTCCCGCGGGCCCTGCACGCCGTCGCCGTCGAGGTCGTAGCTCAGCAGGACGCAGCTTCCGGCTGCGTCGACCAGGATGCCGTCGAATGGATTGAGGATGGTCCAGCCTCCGGCGGGAATGCGCGTCGTCGGTAGCGTGACCCCGACCGGCGCGGTCACGATCATGCGACTCGCGGCCGGAATGCTGCTCACGGTCAAGTCATAACGGGTCGTTGCAGCGCCGTCGCGCAACAGCAGCACCAGCGTCTGCTGGCGCAGTGCCGCCGCCGCGTGGGCGGATGCGAAGGCGTCGACCGGACTCGTTCCGCCGCGGCCGACGATCCCTACGGTGATCGTCCCACGCGTCCCTTCCAGGCTCAGGTCGTTGCTCATGGAGGCCTGGGCGACTTCAGCCGCCATCGTCCATGTGCCCGCTCGGGTCAAGTCGCGGGTCACCGCGTCCAGCACCGTGCGCAGATCCTGGTTCATGCGTAGCTGGCGCAGGTTGGCCGATTGAGCCGCGAGCGAGCCGAGCAGGAAAGACAGTCCGGCGAGAACGACGGCGAGCCCTGACGACATCGCAATGAGCTCTTCGATCAGACTCGTGCCGCGCTGTGACGAGAGTCCCTGCACAGGCTCAGCACCGGTCCATGTACGACAGACGCGTCTCACCTGCCGGCGAGCACAGGCGCACGCGGCCCATCGCAGCGACGCGCACCTCGGCTTCGTTGCGGGCGGACGCGAACCGCGCCGAGCCCGCGGTGAGGGTCGGACGTACTGCGGACAGGACCAGGTTTCCGTCGCCGACCGCGAACGGAAGCGACGTCAGACGGATGCCGAGGCTCTGGCCGCTGGAGACCGCCGTGCTGACGCCGGGATCCAGCTCGCAGGCCCCGGGTCCGGACCCCACGCGGCAGTCGCAGCCCGGCGTGAGACTCAGGCCGTAGCACCAGGCGCTACCGCCGTTGCCGCTCCGAAAACTCAGGATGACATCGCGATCGCGACGCAGGGATTCGGCACGGGCGAGCTGGATGTCGGAGCGCAGGCGCTCGACCACATTGCGTAGCCGGTTGCGCGCACCCAGTTCCGAGAACGATGGCACGGCGCTTCCTAACGCAATGGCGACGATCGCCATCGTCGCCAGCAGTTCTGCGAGGGAGAAGCCGCGCATGTCCCGACGGGCTCGATCGCGTGATCGAGGAGACGGGGGATGGAGGTCATTCCTTCGCTGCATGGCCGACTCGTGCAAGGCGGGAGCGCGTCGTAATGTGCGACGGCCATGGCCGCCACGCTACGTGCGAATGCCCATGCGGGACTCGTGAAGTGCGCGCGCTCGTCGGAGAGCGGCCGACAGTCGGCTCCGGTTCCGGTCTTCGGCTATGCGCGGAGCGAGCACGTGCAACTGCGCGTGTCGTACCGGGGCCGGGCGCTGCTAGCGTCGTAGACACGCCCGCTGCACTTCAGGTCGCCTCGCATGAACATCCGGATGCCGCCCGCCTTCACGCTCATTGAACTGGTCGTGGTCGTCGCCGTCGTCGGCATTCTCGGCGCCATCGCCCTGCCGTCCTATCAATGGATGGTGAGGAAATCCCGGCGCGCAGAGGCGCAGGCCGCGCTGTTCGAGATGTACCTCGCCCAGGAGCGCTGGCGGGCCAACCACGTCGCCTACGCGACACGGACCGACGATCTCCCAGTCCCTTCCCCGGGTTCCGCGATCGCCCGGTACTACCGCTTCGGTACATCCGGCACGGAGACTCTGTTCAACGTGCGGGCCGCGGCAATCGCAGGGGCAGGACAGGAAGTTGATAGTCAGCGCGGCACGCCTTGCCCGGCGCTGGTCATCGACCAGAGCGGCACGCGCACGCCCCATGCTTGCTGGTGAGCGAGCGCCGATCCTGCGTGCCCATCCGGATCCGGAGGGAGCGCAGGTGGCGACATCGTGGGATAGGCGCGGCAGGCGAGGTCCGGGCTGGTCGCGCCCACGCCCACCCCTTTATAATCGCCGCCCCTGCCGGGATAGCTCAGTTGGTAGAGCGGCGCATTCGTAATGCGTAGGTCGCAGGTTCGATTCCTGTTCCCGGCACCAGTTTCGAATCAACACCTTGTTTTTTTCTGACCGTCTTTCCGCGGAGAGGTGGCAGAGTGGTCGATTGCGGCGGTCTTGAAAACCGCTGAACCGAAAGGTTCCGGGGGTTCGAATCCCTCCCTCTCCGCCACCCTTGCCTGAGGCTCCGATCGGCGGGCACGGCATGACAGTCGATGTACGTGGGAGGGGTTCGACAGACGTCACGGCGTCCGGGCCCGGAGGGGAATTCCTCCCGTTCCGCCGAAAAAACCTAACGATCGAGGTCCCCCGCGATGAACCAGAAAATCCTTCAAGAAACCGCCCAGGCCATGGTGGCGCCGGGCCGCGGCCTGCTGGCGGCCGACGAGTCCACCGGCACCATCAAGAAGCGCTTCGACAACATCGGCGTCGAGAACAGCGAGCCCAACCGCCGCGCCTACCGCGACCTGCTGTTCACCACGCCGGACTTCGAGAAGCACACCTCGGGCGTGATCCTGTACGAGGAGACCCTGTTCCAGTCCAGCCTCGCCAACCAGCCGTTTCCGAAGCTGCTGCAGAGCAAGGGCGTCATCCCGGGCATCAAGGTGGACGCCGGCGCCAAGCCGCTTCCTGGCGGCAAGCCCGATGAAACCATCACCGAGGGCCTCGACGGCCTGCGCGAACGACTCGTGAAGTATCGCGAGGCCGGTGCCCGCTTCGCCAAGTGGCGCGCCGTCATCGTCATCGGCAACGGCGCCCCGAGCTACAACGCCATTCAGTCCAACGCGCACGCGCTCGGCCGCTACGCCGCGCTGTGCCAGGAAGCGGGCATCGTCCCCATCGTCGAACCCGAAGTGCTGATGGACGGCGACAATACTGCCGAGACCAATGAGCACGTCACGACCTGGATCCTGAAGGAGACGTTCCAGCAGCTTTATTTCCAGGACGTGCTGCTCGAGGGGATCATCCTCAAGCCGAACATGATCGTGTCGGGCGTCAAGTGCCCGACCCAGGCGAGCGTGGCCGAAGTCGCGGAGCGCACCCTCCGCGTGCTGCGCCGCTGCGTTCCCAGCGCCGTGCCGGGCATCGCCTTCCTCTCGGGCGGCCAGGCCGACGAGCTGGCCACCGCCCACCTCGATGCGATGAACAGGATCGGCAACCTGCCCTGGAAGCTGACTTTCTCCTATGGCCGGGCCCTGCAGGCTGCGGCGCAGAAGGCCTGGAGCGGCAAGAACGTCGACGCCGGCAAGGCCGCCCACCTGCACCGCGCGAAGATGAATGGCCTGGCTGCACTCGGAAAGTGGGAAAAGAGCTTCGAAAAGGCCTGAGTGAAGCAGTGGTCAGTGGTCAGTGTCAGCCGCGCCTGTCCGCCGCCGACGCCGGCCACTGAACACTGACAACTGGCACTGACCACTGCCTCTGATGACGCAGCTTCGCGACAAGGTGGTGTGGATCACGGGTGCAAGTTCCGGCATCGGCGAGGCGATGGCGCTCGAAGCCGCACGCAAGGGCGCGAAGCTCGTTCTCAGCGCGCGCCGCGAATCCGAACTCCAGCGTGTGCGCGCGGCCTGCCCGGACCCGGCGGCGGTCGCGGTGCTGCCGCTGGACCTGACCGCCTTCGATGCCCAGGCCGCGACGCGCGACGCGGAGGCGTTCTTCGGACCGATCGACCTGCTCGTCAACAATGCGGGCATCTCGCAGCGCGGACTGGTGGTCGACACGTCGATGGACGTGTACCGGCGGATCCTGGAGCTGGACTTCTTCGCCTGCGTGGCGCTGACCAAGGCCGTGCTGCCCGGCATGCTGGCGCGAAGGTCCGGGCACCTCGTCGTGATCTCGTCGGTCGTGGCTTATCTCGGTACGCCGCTGCGTTCGGGTTACTCCGCGGCCAAGCATGCGCTGCACGGCTTCTACGACGCCGCGCGCGCCGAGGTCTGGCGCGAAGGCGTGAAGGTCACGCTGATCTGTCCCGGCTTCATCCGCACGCAGGTGACGCTCAACGCGATCACCGGCGCGGGTGGGCTGTACGGGAAGATGGACCCCTCGACCGAGCGCGGCATGGCGCCGGACGAATGCGCACGGCAGGCCTGGGCGGCGGTCGGACGCGATCGCGACGAGGCGTTCGTCGGGGCCAAGGAGGCGATGCTGGTGCGCTTGAAGCGGCTCGCGCCTGGATTGGTCCGATACGCGATCGGGCGAGCGAAGGTGACGTAAGGACTGGGCAGGACGAAGTCCGGGATTCCCGGCACGAATCGAAGAACGCACCCCGGACTTCGTGTTCAGACCGCAGGCACGGGTCCGGGCTGCGGCTTATCGCGCCTTCGCCGACTTCAACAATTCCCGCGCCATCGCCTCACTCGCAGCGGTCGTGCTCTTGCCGCCAATCATGCGGGCCAGCTCGGTCACGCGCGCCTTGGTGTCGAGTGGGGTGACGTTCGTGAATGTCTGGCCGGCCTCGACTGACTTGCTCACGGCCAGATGGTGCTGCGCGCACGCCGCGACCTGTCCGAGATGCGTCACGCACAGCACCTGCCGGCGCTTGCCCAGCGCGCGCAGCTCGTTGCCGACGGATTCCGCGACCGCGCCGCCGATTCCGGCGTCGACCTCGTCGAAGATCATCGTCGGCGCGCCGCCTTCCTGCTGTGCGACCACCTGCAGCGCCAGCGACACGCGCGACAGCTCGCCGCCCGAGGCGACTTTCGCGAGCGGTCGCGGCGGCTGGCCGGGATTGGCACTGAAGTCGAAGCAGAGATCGTCCTCGCCGATCGCGCTGGGTCGCTTGCGGTTGGCGGCTTCGATGCGGACCTCGAAGCGCGCGTTGGGCATGCCCAGTTCGCGCACGCGGGCGCTGACCGCTTCACCGTATTTCGTTGCGCACCTGCGGCGCGCCTTTCCCAGTTTCTGCGCGGCGTCGCGGTAACTCGCCAGCGCCGTCGCCTGGCTGGCGAGCAGGGCGTCGACGCGCCCGCCCGCGGCGGCCGCGTCGTCGCGTTGTCCGCGCAGGGTCTCGAGCCGCGACGGAAGCTCCTCGGCGCGCACACGGTGCTTGCGTGCGAGGTCGTGGATCGCGGCCATGCGCGCCTCCACTTCGACGAGGCGTTGCGGGTCCAGGTCCAGCTTGTCGAGCAGACGCCGCAGCGTGTCCGAAGCTTCGCGGACCTGCGCCTGCGCGGACTCGACCAGAGACTCCACCTCGCCGAAGCCGGCGTGCAGCGCCGACAGCGCGCGCAAGGTCGCGAGACTCTTCGACAACTGGTCGTGCGCCGCGCCGTCTGCGCCATAGAGTCGTTCCTGCACGGCGCCGCCGTCCTGCATCAGGCGACCGCCGTTGGCCAGGCGCTTGTGCTCGGCCGCGATGTCCTCGACTTCGTCGTCCTTGAGCGCCAGGGCTTCGAGTTCGCGCACCTGGTGGCGCAGCAGGTCGATCTGCGCGGGATCCTGCGCGGCGGCGCGGCGCGTGCGCTCGATCTCGCCTTCGAGAGCCTGCCATTCGCCGGCGCGCGCGCCGACTTCGGCCACCAACGCGAAAAGGCCACCGTAGCCATCGAGCATCTGTCGCTGCACGTCGGGCAGCCGCAGGCTGTGGCTCTCGTTCTGGCCATAGACGTCGACAAGCCGCTCGCCGAGTTCGCGCAGGGAGCCGGCCGCCACCGCGGTGCCATTGACGAAGGCGCGCGTGCGACCCTCGTTCTGCAGCACGCGTCGCACGAGGCAGTGCGAGGGGTCACTCTGGTCGGTGAGCGCGTGCTCTTCGAGCCAGGCCGCCGCGCCTGAACCTTTCTCGATGCGGAAGCTCGCGGTGATGTCGGAGCGCTCGCTGCCGCTGCGGATCAGCGCCGGATCGGCGCGCGTGCCGAGCACCAGGCCCAGCGCGTCGATGAGGATCGACTTTCCCGCGCCGGTCTCGCCGCTGAGCACGGTGAAGCCCGCGTCGAGTTCGAGCGTGAGCGCCTCGATGGTCGCGAGGTTGCGGATCTGCAGCTGATCGAGCATGAGGGTCTGTTGATCTATGTTGGGTCGCTGCAACCCTCAGGGGCCGGCCAGTTTTGGCCCATCGCTACGTCCGTCCGTCGCTCATGTACTTCGAGTACACCTCGCTCCTCCTTCCTTGCGCTGTGCCAAAACTGACTCGGCCGCAGCGATCCAGCGCAGGCCAACAGACCCTAAACCCTTTCTTGTGCCGAGGCGGGGCCGCTGCCCCAGCGCAGCTTGTCGCGCAGGATGCGGAAGTAGCTGTAGCCGGTCGGATGGATCAGGCGCAGCGGGTGCGCCGCGCGGCTGACCTCGACCACGTCGCCGGGTTCGAGCGTCTCGCTGGTCTGGCCGTCGAAGGTGACCATGGCCTGCGCGCGATCGACGCCGCGGATGACGATGCGGATCGGGCGCTGGCCGTCCACCACGATCGGGCGGTCCGACAGCGTGTGCGGGCAGATCGGCACCAGCGCGATCGCCGACAGGCTGGGGTGCAGCAGCGGGCCGCCGCCGGACAACGCGTAGGCCGTGGACCCGGTGGGAGAGGCGATGATCATGCCGTCCGCGCGGTGATTGCTGATGAATTCGCGGTCTAGCCAGGTCTCGAATTCGATCATGCGGATCGTCGCCTGGTTGCGGATCACCACGTCGTTGACGGCCAGGCGTGCGGAGCCGTCGCGCGAGCCGCCGCGCTCGACCGTCGCCGACAGCAGCAGGCGGTCCTCCACCGCGTAGTCGCCGCCGATGATCGCCGTCAGGCTTTCGTTCATCGATTCGGGCGCCACGTCCACCATGAAGCCGAGCCGGCCCTGGTTGATGCCCAGCAGCGGCTTGTGGGTGTGCGCGAGCGAGCGTCCGGCGTCGAGCAGGGTGCCGTCGCCGCCGACCACCACGATCAGTTCGCTGCGGGCGGAGAGCTGGTCGCGGTCGACGCGCGTGGCGGGCGCATCGCTACCGAGCGCGGCGTTGTCTTCGATGAGCACCTCGCATCCCAGGCGACGCAGCGACGCGCAGAGCTCGCGCAGCAGTTCGACGTTGGGTTCGCGGCGCTTCCCGATGACGCCGACGACACGGAAAGGTTTCATGGACCGATCGACCGAGTTGGCTCTGCCACTGTACACGCTCGGCCCCCGGTTCCGGCCCGCCTTGACACCACAAAACGGGACCCATAGCGTCAAGCCGACCTTTCGATCCACACCCGCCGATGTCGACCCCGCTGGATCCACGCGCTGCCGAGCTGCTCAAGCTTCTGGTGGAGCGCTACATCCACGATGGACAGCCCGTGGGTTCGCGCACGCTTTCTCGTGCGGGCGGCCTGGACCTGTCGCCTGCGACGATCCGCAACGTGATGGCCGACCTGGACGACCTGGGCTTCGTGGTGTCGCCGCACACCTCGGCCGGGCGCGTGCCGACCGCGCGCGGGTACCGCTATTTCATCGACCAGCTGCTCACGCCCGAGCAGCTCGGCGATGCCGAGCAGGCGCACATCGCGCAGACCCTGGCCGGCCCCCCGCGCAAGACCGACGACCTGATGCAGGCGACCTCGAGCCTGCTCTCGCAGCTCACCGCGATGGCCGGCGTCGTGACCTTGCCGCGCCGCAATCTCTCGATCCTGCGCCGCATCGAGTTCCTTCCGCTATCGGGCAACCGGGTGCTGGCGATCCTCGTGGTCAACCAGCGCGAGGTGCAGAACCGCGTGATCCACACCGAGCGCGCCTACGGTGCGGACGAGCTCGAACAGTATGCGAACGCGCTCAACGAGCACTTCGCCGGACGCGATCTCGTGGGCCTGCACCGCGCGCTGCTCGACGAGGCGGTCGACGCGCAGAACCGCGTGAACATCGTGCTGCGCGAGGCCGCGGCCATGGCCGCGCAGGCCGTGGACGACCAGTCGCCCCGCGGCGGCGACTACGTGCTGGCGGGCGGCAGCAACTTGATGGGGTTCCAGGAACTCGGCGACGTGATTCGGCTGCGCGGCCTGTTCGAGATTCTCGATCGGAAGCGCGAGCTGCTGAACCTGTTCGACCAGTGTCTCAACGCCGACGGCGTGCAGATCTTCATCGGCGAGGAGTCGGGCTACCGGGTTCTCGACGAGGTCAGCGTGGTCACCGCACCGTATTTCTTCAACGGCCAGGTCGCCGGGCGGCTCGGGGTGATCGGCCCGACCCGCATGGCCTACAGCCGGATCATCCCGCTGGTGAACCAGACGGCGCGGCTGCTGACGGCGGGGCTGAGCGAAGACCGGTAAGCCCGAAGCCCGGAAGAAATCCGGGGCCGCAGCGCGTTCATCGGGGTCGCCTGCTTCGGCCCCAAAAGAAGTCCCGGCGCCTTCTGCGGTTCACGGGCGCTGCGGCCCGAAATGACATGTACTTATATCGTTTCCGGAATTGAGCCCGGGATCGTTGAGCGCCCGAAGACCGCACCCATACACTGCCCGACCCAACAAGAAAGACAGGCACCGCTGGCCCTCGCAGGCCCGGTTTTACCCATATGACCATGGAAAAAGCGTCCACCTTTGCCGGCCTGAACGAGGCGCAGATCGAGGAACTCAACGAGCGCTATGCGCCGATGAACTTCGAGCAGCGCCTGAACCAGCTCTACCTCGATTTCGCGCCGGAAAAGGTGATGTTCACCTCCTCGTTCGCGGCGACCTCGGCGTACTTCCTGCACATCGTGTCGCGCATCCGGCCCGACCAGGTCATCCATTTCATCGATACCGGCTACCACTTCCCGGAGACGGTGGAGTACCGCGACTACCTCGTGGCGCTTCTCAAGCTCAAGGTCGTGGGGGTGAAGGCGGAAGACTGGAAGCACCAGTTCACGCAACAGGAGCAGACCTACCTCAAGGACCCGGACTTCTGCTGCTCCGTGAACAAGGTCGAGCCGCTGGAAGCGATCAAGCCGAATTTCCACGTGTGGGTGTCGAGCCTGATGCACTGGCAGACCGACCATCGCGCCGGCCTGCCGATCTTCGAAATCCGTCGCGGCATGATCAAGTTCAACCCGATGATCGACGTCACGCGCGAAGAACGCGACGACTACATCCGCCAGCACGATCTGCCGTTTCATCCGCTCGTGGCAAAGGGCTACCAGTCGATCGGCTGCACGCACTGCACGGTGCCGGGCGAAGGCCGCGCCGGACGCTGGCTGGGCAAGCCGAAGACGGAGTGCGGGCTGCACCTGTAACTCGGACGTCGGGCGGGCTTCACCTGCCTACGCGGTGCAGTTTTAAAGGGCACGGGTGCGTGGGCAAACGTCAAGCCGCTTGCGCACCCTAAGCCGTTGCGGTCGGGAACAGGTCCTTCAGTGCCTTCCACCCGCCGTCCACGCTCGCGACCTGGGTGTAACCCATCTTCTGCAGGTTCTGCGCCGCCAGCGCGGAGCGAAAACCGCCGCCGCAATAGAGGTACAGCGGCTGCGTTCGGTCGGGGTGCCGCGTCTCGATGTCCCGTTCGATCACACCCTTGCCCAGGTGCTCCGCGCCCTGGATGTGTCCGGCCGCGTACTCGCTCTCCTCGCGCACGTCGATCAGCGCAGCGGTCTTGAGCCCGTCGAGCTCTCTACGCAATTCGCCCGCGGGAATCTCGCGGACTTCTCGACGGGCCGCGTCCACGAGCGCGAGAAATCCGGGTGAATGGGCTGCTGCTGCCATGAAATTTTCTCCGCCACTAGTCCGTTCGGTGGGTGGATTTTAGCGACGCGGGGTGGGCAAGATGGACCGATCGAGGAGAGGAGACGCTTGCGCATGAATTTAGGGCGAGGTTGCGGCTGCGCGCTGCTGCTGGTCGCCGTCCTCGGCACCGCCGGGGCGCAGACCGATCCGATGGGCAAGGCCATCGACGCCACGGTCGAGGCCAACCGGGCGTCCCGCGCCTCGCAGGGCAAGATCGACCAGCTCGACGACCAGACCCGCGCGATGCTGGACCGCTACCGCTCCGCGAGCTGGCAGGCGCAGCAGCTGACGGTCTATGCCACCCAGCTCGGCGAGCTGGTGTCGGCCCAGGACGCGGAGAAGGCCTCGCTCAACCGCCAGATCGAGGAGATGGAGCGCACCGAGCGCGAGCTGCTGCCGCTGATGCTGCGCATGGTCGAGGGCCTCGAGAAATTCATCGCGCTGGACCTCCCGTTTCTCGCCACCGAGCGCCGCGAGCGCCTGGAAGCCGTCAAGAAGCTCATGGGCGATCCTGGCGCGAACAACGCCGACAAGTTCAAGCGCATCCTCGAGGCCTGGCAGGTGGAGGCCGAGTACGGCCGCAGCCTGGGCGCCGAGCGCGTGGAGGTCGAGAACCGCACCGTCGACGTCCTGCGCGTGGGCCGCACGGCGCTCTACTACCTGAGCGCCGACGGCAAACAGGCCGGCATGTGGGACGCCGGGCAGAAGAAGTGGGTCGAGCTGTCACACGAACACGTCAGCGAGATCCGCCACGGTCTGCGCATGGCGCGCGAAACGGCCGCGCCGGACCTGCTGAAACTGCCGATGCCGGCCGCGCGGAGCCCCTCGTGAGACCTTGGCTCGCAGGCGTGCTGATGCTGGCCTGCGCGACGCCGGCTGCGTTCGCGCAGAAGGGCATGGACGAACTGCTCAAGCAGATCCAGCAGGGCTCGCAGCAGGACGCGCAGCTCAACGCCGAGCGCGAGCAGCGCTTCCTGCGCAACAAGAACGAGCAGGCCGCGCTGCTGGCCAAGGCCGAGTCCGACTTCGCCGCGGCCAACGCCCGCGCAACCCAGGCCAAGGCGAAATTCGCGGCGGGGCAGGGCGAGATCGCGGAACTCAAGAAGCGGCTCACGGAGCGCGTCGGCGACACCGGCCAGATGTACGCGGCCATCGCGCAGGCTGCAGGCGAGTTCCGCGGCCAGGTCGCGGGCTCGCTGGTCACCGCGCAGTACCCGGACCGTATCGATTTTCTCGATCACATCGCGCAGGCCGGCGAGATCCCCAGCGTTCCAGACCTCGAGAAGCTCTGGTTCCTGTACGCGCAGGAGGCGGCCGAGAGCGGCAAGGTCGCGCGCTTCTCCACCGATGTCGTCGATGCGCTCGGCGAGAAGGAGAAGAGCGAGGTCGTGCGCGTGGGTCTTTTCACTGCGCTGACCGGCGACGGGTATCTCAGTCTGCAGCCGGAGACGGGGCGCCTGGCGCTGCTGCCACGCCAGCCCGAGGGGCACGGCGGTCTTGCGCACGACTTCAGCGAGGCGAAGGACGGCGTGCACGCGGTGCTCGTCGATCCCTCGCGCGGAGACCTGCTGCGGCTGATCGCGGAGCGCCCGACCTTCGTCGAGCGCATCCACCAGGGCGGATACGTCGGCTACGTGATCATCGCCATCGGCGTTCTCGGCGCGGTGCTCGCGGCCTGGCAGTTCGTGTACCTGCTGCTAGTCGGCATCCGGGTGCGCCGCCAGCTCGGCAACGTGGCGCAGCCGTGGCAGGACAATCCGCTGGGCCGCGTGCTGGCGAGCCTCAAGAGCGACACAACGCAGGATCCCGAGATCCTGGAGACGCGACTGTCCGAGGCCGTGCTGCGCGAGACGCCGCGGCTCGAGCGCTTCCAGTCGCTGCTGCGGATGATCGTGGCCGCCGGCCCGTTGCTGGGCCTGCTCGGCACCGTGATCGGCATGATCATCACCTTCCAGGTGATCACCGAGGTCGGCGCCGGCGATCCCAAGCTCATGGCGGGCGGCATCTCGCAGGCGATGATCGCGACCGTGCTCGGCCTCATGATCGCGATCCCGCTGCTCTTCGTGAACAGCTTCCTGGTGGCGCGCTCGCGCACGCTCACGCAGATCCTGGACGAACAGGCGGCGGGCCTGCTCGCGCAGCGGCTCGAGGCGGGGGCGCGGCGCGGTGCTTGATCTCGCCTTCGAGGCCTTCGCGATCCAGTACGACACGCTCGGCGACTTTCTCGACGCCGGCGGCTGGGTGACACGCTGGATACTCGCCGCCTGTGCGGTACTGATCACCGTCGCGATGGAACGCGCCTGGTACCTGTGGCGCATCTATCCAAAGGCACGCACCGAGGCGCTCGCGCAGTGGAGCGCGCGCACCGAGCGGCACTCCTGGGTTGCGCAGCGCGTGCGCATCGCGCTGATCTCGCAACTGCGCGTGGGCCTGGAGAACGGCCTGCCCATCATCAAGGTCATGGTGCCGATGGCGCCGCTGCTGGGCCTGCTCGGCACCGTGATGGGCATGCTGCAGGTGTTCGACGCGATGGCCTTCAGCCGCGGCGGCGACACGCGCGCCATGGCGGACGGCATCTCGCACGCGATGATCGCCACGATGGCCGGGCTCGTGGTCAGCGTGATCGGCCTGTTCTTCTCGAACCTGTTCCAGTCACGCGTGCGGGTCGAGGCCGAGCGCTTGCATGACCTGATCGCGCCAGGATGAAGAAGCAGATGCCAGTTGTCAGTGTCAGTGGCCCGTTCAGGGTTGCCTTCATCCCCCAGCGCGGAGCGCTCGACTCGTCCACTGAGACTGAGACCGACAACGGGCAACTGCTTTTATGAAGTTCCGCCGCCACAATCCACCGCCCGAAGACACCGGCATCGACCTCGCGCCGATGCTCGACTTCGTGATGAACCTGCTGATCTTCTTCATCATCGCCGCCGCCTTCGTACAGGAGTCCGGCATCCGTGTGAACAAGCCCGCGGCCAAGACTGCCAAGCAGGAGGACAAGACCAGCATTTTCGTGGCCATCTCCGCGCAGAACGAGATCTGGATCAACCGCCAGCACGTCGACATCCGCCGCCTGCGTGCGGAGATTGAACGCATGCGCCGCGACAAGCCCAAGGCCGTGGTCGTGATCCAGGCCGACCAGGATGCGCGCGCGGGCCTGATGGTCGAGGCGATGGACCAGGCGCGCCTTGCCGGCGTGCCGGACGTCTCGATCGCGGCCACGCCCAAGTAGTCCCGCCACGGATCCCAGGCCCACGATGAGCAGCGCGATGCAGGATCGGGGTCGCAAGCGCTGGCTCGTGCTGCCCGTCTTCGGCCTGCTGTTCACGGCCTTGTTGTTCCTGCTGCTCGGCTGGATCATCCGGGGGCCGGAGGGCGAGGGCCTGGGCCCGCAGCGCACGCTCGACGCGGTCGACATCGTCAGGGTGGAGCCGCCCTCGGAGCAGCCCAAGGACGTGTTGAAGTCCGTGGAGAATTCGCCACCACCGCCCCCGGCGGCGCCGCCGGCGCTCGGGCGGCCCGACCTGCCCGCGCTGAACATGCCCACCCTGGTCGTCGATCCGGTCGAGGTCGGAAACATCGCGGTGCCCATCAACCTGGGCGCGGCAGGGTTGTCGCTGGGCAAGGCCGGTTCGTTCGGCGGTTTCGGCAACGGTGCTGCGGGTACGGGCTCGGGGGCAGGTTCGGGTGGCGGCAACGGCGGTGCAGGCTGGAAGGGCAAGCCGCTGGTGCCGCTGTCGACCGCGCGACCGCAGATGCCCGACTGGGCCTGCAAGCAGAAGCTCAATGGCTGGGTCGAGGCGGTATTCATCGTGATGCCCAACGGACGCGTGCAAAACATCCGCATCGTGGATGCCGATCCGCGCGGCGTGTTCGAGGCGGCGGCCGTCGAGAGCATCACCAACTGGATCTACGAACCGACGGGCAAGGCTGCTGAAGTGAAGCAGCGCGTGCCGATGAACCACGAAGACTGTGTCTATAACTGGAACTAATCCGGGAGCGCCGCGCTGGGCGTTCGCCGGCGGAGGGCGACGCTGGCGGCGCGCCGGACTAATTCGGCCGGTTCAAGGCGACGCTTCGCGCGCCTTAACCGGCCGGGCGCTGTCGCGCGGGTGGGCGGTGGCTGTTGGCCTGCTGTGCCTTTCCGACGTGGTGATGGCAGACCAATACAAGAGTGAAGTCCGCGAAGTCGCAGCTCCTCCCGAGCAGACCAAGGCGCAGGATCCGGCCGTCCTGCTCAGGTCCACCACCGACCCCTACGCGCGCGCGATGCTGCTGCGCGACCTTGCGGCTACCGCGGTCGAGAAGAAGGACTACAAGGAGGCGCAGCGCCTGTTGCAGGAGGCGATCAAGATCGGCGCGTTGTCCGGCCCGGCGGCGGAGATGATGAAGAAGGATCTCGCCGCGTTGACGATGGCCGGCGGCGACATCAAGCAGCAGGTGCCGCAACTCGAAGCACTCGTGAAATCGGGCAGCGCAACCCCCGAGATCCTCGTCGCCCTGGGCGCGGCCTACCTCGAGAACAGGCGCTACAAGGAGGCGGTGCCGCTGCTGCAGAAGGGCATCGCGGCCTCGCCAAAGCCGGATCCGACCTGGCGCAAGGCGCTGGTCGCCGCGCTGATCGGCGCGGGGCAGGAAGGCGATGCGGCAAAGCTGCTCGAGCAGCAGCTCAAGGGCAACTCGGCGCAGCGCGAGGCCTGGCTGCAGCTGTCGGCGCTGTATCTGAAGGCCGGAAACAAGGAACGCGCGCAGGCGACGATGGAGATCGCCAGTCGCCTCGGGTACCTCACGAGCGCAGAGGATCGCCTGCGCCTGGTCACGCTCACCGGACAGATCGGTGCGCCGTTCGAGGCCGGCTCGGTGCTGCAGGGCTGGATGCAGGGCGGGCAGGTGGCGAAGAACGCCGACAACCAGAAACTGCTCGCGGCGCTATGGGTGCGTGCGCGCGAACCCAAGCTCGCACTGGTCGTGCTCAACGATCTTTCGGTCGCAAAGCCCTCGCGCGAACTCTACGAGCAGATGGCGCAGCTGCAGCTCGAGCGCGAGGACTACGCGCACGCCTCGCAGGCACTCGCGCAGGCGATGCAGCTCGGCGGCAAATCGGGCCCGCTGCTGATGAACCTGGGCCTGGCCCGCTACCAGCTTGCCGACGTCGACGGCGCGCTCGGCGCATTCAAGGAGGCCGGTCAATACGCGCCGCAGAAAAAGCTCGCGGGCGACTGGATCACGTATCTGGAATCGGGCCGCGCGCGCGAGCAGGCGCTCGCCGCGGCGGCACAGACGGCGCGACGCGAGGCGGACGACGTGGCGCTGAGCAGCCGCCTGCTCGGACCCGGCGTGAACCTGCCGGCCGCGAGCGAGACCGTCGTCGCCACCGACAGTGTCGCTGGCGGCAGCAGCAGCGTGACGTCGACGCGCGGTGCGGGCGGCAGCGGAGAGCTCACGCCGATCGGCGCGGAACGCAACGGCAACGCCCTCGGCACGATCCCGACATGGACCGGGGGGCTCACGCCCTCGCAATGGCCGGCCGGTTTCACCAAGGGCCAGCGGCTGGTCGATCCTTATCCGTCCGACCGCCCCCAGTTCACGATCACCGGCGCCAATTTCGCGCAGTACAAGGCGCAGCTTTCGATCGGGCACCAGCAGCTGCTGTCGCGCTACCCGGGCTATCGCATGCCGGTGTACGTGACGCGTCGCGGCGTGGCGTATCCGCAGGCGATCTACGACGCGAGCCAGGGCAATATCGGGCGCGCGAAGCTCACGGGTTCCGATTCCCTGGTGGGCGCGAAGCTCGGCGTGCCCTTCCCGAAGCCGGAGTCCGGCGTCGAGGTCATGTGGAACCATCGCACGCGCTATCGCGGCAACACCACCGAGGCGCGCAGCCGCCAGTACGTGCTCGGTGCGGACGGCAAGACCACGCTCGACGTGCGCCTCGACGAACGCGTGTACTTCCGCTACGGCAACACTGCGGACCCGGTCGACATCGGGTCGCAGAACATCCTGCTGTACTACCTGCTGCGCTTCACGGGCGTGGGCGTGAACAACTTCGTGGCCCTGGTGCACGAGACCGCGAATTCGGCAAAGGACGCCCGCGCGATCTGGGTCGGCCCGCCCGGCACCGGCAAGCTGTTCCGCATTCCGCCGGTGGGCTACGACCAGCCTTTCCCGGCCACCGACGGCATGTACTTCGTCGACATGGTCGACATGTACAACGGCGCTTTCGACCGCTACGTGTGGAAGCTCGTGGGCAAGCGCGAACTGATCCTGCCGTACAACGGCTACCGTCTCTCCGACGGCAGCCACACCTACCCGAGCCTGCTGACGCGCGGGATTTTCAACCCAGAAGCCACGCGCTACGAGCTGCACCGTGTCTGGGTCATCGAGGCCACGGAGCGCGGCGGCAAGAAGCACAGCTTCGGTCAGCGGGTCTTCTACGTCGACGAGGATTCCTGGAACGTGGTGCTGGTCGAGAACTACGATCGCGCGGGCAAGCTGTGGCGCTTCCAGGAAGGGCACCTGCTGCCGTTGTACGACGCGCAGGCCGCCAACTGCCTGCCGGTGATCACCTACGACCTGCAGGACGGCCGTTACTTCGCCAGCCGTTTGGTGGGACAGGAGCCGCCGACGCGCTACGACGGGCCGATGAAGAAATCGGAGTTCAATCCAGCGAGCGTCGAGGCTCAGTACCTGCGGTAGGCAGTGGCGTGCGCACCGCGCGCCTTTCGGTGGATCCCGGAGGCCCGCCTTTCGTGCGCGGTGCGCACGCCACTCCCGGTCAGGAAGGAGGGGGCGAGCCGGAGACCAGCTGCAGCGAAGGGCGCACCTTGTTGTCGGCCCATTCGCGCACGCAGTCGCGCTGGTCGTGCTTGGCCCGGTACAGCGCCACGTCCGCCTGGCCGACCATCGCTTCCATCGTGACTGCGTCCAGTGGCGTGGCCGTGGCCACGCCGACGCTCACGGTGATGCGCACCTTCCCCGGAATATGCAGGGCCTTCACGGCCTCGCGCAGGTCCTCGGCGCGCGACAGCGCGTTCGCCCGGTTGGTGTCGTACAGGAATACCGCGAACTCTTCGCCGCCCAGGCGGCCTGCCAGGTCGAGCGGGCGACGCGCATGCTCCGCCACGATGTTCGCGACCTGGCGCAGGCACTCGTCGCCGGCGAGATGGCCGTAGACGTCGTTGAAGCGCTTGAAGTAGTCGATGTCGACGCCCAGCACGGCGACGTTGCGGCCTTCTCGGCGCGCCTGGCGGATCAGCTTGTCGCCGCGCGAGTAGAAGCTGCGGTGGTTGTAGACGCTGGTCAGCGGGTCGCGTTCCGACATCGACTGCAGCAACTGCGCACGCAACCAGGACACCCGCTGGGCGCGCTCCTGCAGGTGGCATCCGATGCTGCTCAGGACCGCCGTCGCGGTGACAAAGAACGTGAAGTCGAATACCTGCGCCTCGCTGCGCTGCAGAATCATCATCAGCATCGGTGAGGTGGCCATCGTCAACATCGCCAGCACGTTGGCCTCGGACCAGACCAGGCCCAGCAGGAAGAAGTCGTACAGCAGCTGGATGGTCAGGAACTGGAACGGCACCTCGGTTCCGCGTTTGGCGGCCAGGCCGGTGAGCAGCAGCATCCCGAAAGTGTGGAACAGCGCGCCGACGCGCGCGACGATCAAGGTGTAGCGCCACGGTTCGCGCAGGAAGGTGGCGATGAACAGGGCGAGGTTGCCGGGCACGGCGAACGCAGACAGCGTTCCCCAGATCAGCGGGTCCGCGTAGAGACGGGTGGTCGCGAAATCGTGCGCGAAATATATCGAGTACAACACCATCCCCAGGATCATCGCGATCCGCTGGAGCATCAGCACCGACTCCGCGCGATGCCGCAGGAAGGCGGGTTCCAGCGTGCCGTCGAAGGCCAGCGACAGCCTCAGCTTCCTGCTGCCACGCTCGCCCGTCAGTCGCTCCAGTTCGGCGTGGACGCCGGTCGGCTCTAGCGTGTTTTCGAGGAGGAGGTCGTGTCGCATGCTCTCGTTCGCACAAGAACTGTGCCGGGCTTTATTTTTTGATGAACGGATTGGCAGATGCCGCCCTGGTCAGCACTCTAGTCCTGGCCCGGGCCGGCGCAACGCCCTTGGTCGCCGCTTTCAAGCCTTTGATCCGAAGGGGGCAGGTAACTGTGAACCCGGGCGCAGCAATTGGAGGCTAAGGGGCCCTGGAAGGCGCGGCAGGCAACGCCGAAGCGGGCACGAGCGTTATTTCAGGCGCCGCGGGCACTTGCGTCGAGGATCTGTCACCGCGCTCACGATTTCTGACGCGAAAAGCGGGTGCCAATCCTTGTCCGTTCTCGACCAAATCCGCTCGTCTGCAGAGCAAAACGGGATGGGTGCCGGCCGGTGAAGTCGATCAGGTTCCTGCGGGCCGCCGTCTTTTCGACTCACGATGCCGGTCACGCCGCCGCCCTGCGGAGCCGATCGGGCCGCCTCAGCTCGCGCGCAGCGCCTCGGCCACCGACATGCGCGCGGCGCGCACCGCCGGGAACAGTCCGCCGAGCAGTCCGATCACGCAGGCCCAGATCACGCCTTGCACCAGCAGGTGCGGCGTCACACGGAACGCGAACGCGACCTGGCTGAAGGTCTGGAAGTTGAGCGTCGACACCGTGTAGCCGTTGAACACCACGTAGGCGATCGCCGCGCCGAGCACGGAGCCGATCAGCGCCAGCAGCACCGCTTCGATCAACACGGAGATCACCACGGGCGTAGCGTTGAAACCGATCGCGCGCAGCGTCGCAATTTCGGTCGTGCGCGTGGAGACCGCTGCGTACATGGTGTTGAGCGCGCCGAACACGGCGCCGATCGCCATGATCACCGAGACCGAGTAGCCGAGGATGGTGATGAACTTTTCCAGCGCCACCGAGCGCGAGGCGTAGTAATCGGGCTCGCGCTGCACGCCCAGGTTCAGGCGCGGATCGCCGGCGATGTGTTGCTTGAACGCCTCGAGTGCCTGCGGGCTCGCACTTTCGAGATGGATCGTGGCGGTGGCGTAGAACGAGGATCGCAGGGCCTGGTTGAGGCTCGCGAGATCCACCCAGATTTCGGACTCGTGCACGTCGCCGCCGGTTTCGAACACGCCCACCACCGGCCAGGCGCCGTCGCGTACTTCCACGAGGCTGCCGATCTCGAGACCCTGGTACTGCCCGAGCGCGCCGGCGCCGACCACGATCTCGCGCTTGCCTTCCTCGAACATGCGGCCGGCCACGATCTTCGCCTCGGGTCGCACGCGCAAAACGTCGGGCGTGGTGCCGCGCACCACCACGTTGGCCCCGGTGTGCTCACCGCGCTTGCGCACGTCGCTGAGGATGTAGCGTTCGGCGATGGCCAGCGGCTTTCCCCTGGCGTCGCGCTTGATGCCCGGCAGGTCACGCACGATGTTCCAGTTCTCGATGTTGAACACGCTCGCGAGCTCGTCGTTGGAACCCGAGCGCAGCACCAGTACGCGATCCGCCCGGCCCGTGGACGACAATGTCTGCCTGAAGCCCTCCGCCATCGCGAGCAGGGCGACCAGCACGCCGACCACCCCGCCGATGCCCACGACGATCACCAGCGAAGTGCCCAGGCGACTCGGGATCGAGCGCAGGTTCATCCAGGTAACGGCGAGGATCTGCTTGAGCATCCGTGGCGTCTCTAATGTCCGGCCAGGGCGGTGACGATGTCCAGGCGCATCGCGCGCCGCGCCGGCAGTGCGCCGACCAGCAGCGCCAGCACACTCGCGATCAGCATCGCGTTGACCAGGGTCGCGGGACGCAGGCCCATGCCGGCGAAACCCGCGGGCAGATGCGGCGTCATCACCGGGATCAGCACCGCGGCGAGCGCCACGCCCAGCGCGGCGGAGATCAGGCACATCAACATCGCCTCGCCGAGCACGAGCGCCAGCACCTGCCCGTCGCGAAAGCCGATCGTCTTGAGCACGGCGAGTTCCGGCACGCGGTCGCGCACGCTCTGCATCATCGTATTGCCGGTGAGCATCAGCAGCGTGAACAGCACGGCGCCCATGATCGAGGTGATGATGAAACCGATGTCGCCCATCTGCTTGATGAAGGACTGGTTGAAGGCCTTCTCGGTCTGGGTCTTCACCGGGCTGGTCGAGTTGGCGAACAGCGTGTCGATGCGCTTGGCCACCTCGGCCATCTGGGAGGCCTTCTTCACCTTGACGATGTACCAGCCGACGGTGCCCTTGCCGAACTGGCGTGCCTCGTCGAAGTAGTCGTGGCGGAACAGCATCATCTCCTGCTGCCCGCGTTCGGCCTGCGTGCGTGCGTCGAAAATGCCCACGAGATCGAATTCCCAGGCATTGCTGCGATCGGCCTTGGGCCAGATCGTGGCCTGGATGGGGATGCGGTCACCGAGCTTCCAGCCGAAGCGGTCGGCCAGAGATTTGGCGACGATGGCGCCCGTGCGCGTCTCCAGGAATCTCTGCTTCTGTTCCGCCGGCAGGATGATCTCGGGGTAGATCCTCAGGTACGACTCGGCGTCGACCGGAAACTGCGCGAAGAAATTTCGCTCGGCCTGGTAGACGCCACCGAACCACGTCGCGTGCGTGACGTCGGCGACGCCCTCCACGTTGTGGATCTGCTGGTAGTACGAGTACGGCAGCACCTGGGTCAGCGAGTACTTGCCCGTCGTCACGAGGCGGTCCGCGCCCGAGACTTCCACGCCGCTGTTGATCGCCGAGTTGAAGGCCTGCAGCAGTCCGAACAACAGGAAGGCGACGACGATGGACAGTCCCGTGTAGATCGTGCGCGGCTTGCGTCGCCACAGTGCGGCCCACAGCAGCGGAAAGTACTTCACGGTCCCGGTTGCTCCACCAGCGCACCCTTGTCCAGGTGCAGCTGGTGCGTCGCGTACTCGGCGGCCTTGGGATCGTGCGTGACCATGACGATGGTCTTGCCGTAGTCGCGACTCAGTTCCCTGAGCAGGCCCAGGATCTCGTCCGCGGTCTTGCGGTCGAGATCGCCGGTGGGCTCGTCGCAGATCAGCAGCGTCGGGTCGGCCACCAGGGCACGCGCGATGGCCACGCGCTGTGCCTGTCCGCCCGAAAGCTCGCTGGGCTTGTGCTGGGCGCGGTCGGCCAGGCCGACCACGTTCAGTGCCGCCAGCACGTGCCTCGCGCGCTGCGCAGCATTCAGGCGCGTGAGCAGCAAGGGCAGCTCCACGTTGCGCGCCGCGCTGAGCACCGGCAGAAGGTTGTAGAACTGGAAGACGAAGCCGACGTTACGCGCGCGCCACGCAGCCAGGCCGCCCGAACTGAGCTTCTCCAGCGGCTGGCCCGCCACGATCACGCTGCCCTGGCTCGCGCGGTCGAGCCCGCCGATCAGGTTCAGCAGCGTGGTCTTGCCCGACCCGGACGGTCCCATCAACGCGAGGAAATCGCCGTCATTGATGTCCAGGCTCAGGCGCTGCAGGACCTCGACCTTCTGCTTGCCGCGCACGTAGTGCTTTGAGACTTCGCGCAGCTCGATGAGCCTGCCGCCCATGATTATTCCGGCCGCGCCTGCTTCACCCGCACGCCGTCGGCCAGCTTGTCGAGTGCGCTGGCCGCCAGCGTCTCGCCGCCGGACAGGCCGGCCGTGATCTCGGTGTCGCCGCCCTTGACGCTGCCCCCGGTCACTTTGCGCAGCTCGACGGTCTCGCCTTTGACCAAGAACACCGACACGCCGGAGTCGTCCTTGCGCAGGGCTTCGCTCGCCACCAGCACGACCGGCTTCGGGACCGGCGCGCCCGGCGCGGGCTTCTCGGCCATGAAGCTGACGCGCGCTCCCATGTCGGGCAGCACGCGCGGATCCTTCACCTTCAGGCCGATGCGCACTTTCACCGTGGCCTTGCTGCGATCCGCGGTCGGGATCACGGCGATGACCTCGGACGGGATCTTCCAGTCCGGGTAGGCGTTGAGCGCGCTCTCGGCGGGTTGGCCGGCATGGACGCGGTTGATGAAGTTCTCGTTGACGTCCACCTCGATCTCGAGGGACTCCATGTCCACGAGCGTACCGATGCCGGTCCGCGTGCCGTCGCCGCCGGCTGCCAGCGGCGAGATCATCTCGCCCGGCTGCGCGTTCTTCACCGTGATCACCCCGGCAAATGGCGCGCGCACGATGGTGTCGTCGAGCTGCTGCTGCTGCACGGCGAGGCCGCGCTCCGACACCGACACGTTGCGTCGCGTGCTCTCCAGGCGCGCGCGCAGCGTGTCGGCGTTGGACTGCGCGTTGTCGAGTGCGGACTGGCTCAGCAGCTGGCGGCCTGCCAGTTCCTTCGTGCGCCTGAGATTGCGGTCGGCCTCCACGAGCTGCACCTGGACCTCGGTGAGCTGTGCGCGCGCCGCGTCGAGCTGGGAGCGCGACAGGTCGAGTTGCGCGCGCAGGTTGGAATCGTCGATGCGCGCCAGCACCTGTCCCTGCTCCACGCGCGACCCTTCCTCGATCATCAGTTCGGCCACCCGGCCGGTCACCTTGGACGAGACCGTCGCGCGCCGGCGCGCCACCACGTAGCCGGAAGCGTCGAGCACAGATCCACCCGCGTTGGCGCCCGCGCTGCGCGCGGTGACCGTCGTGATCGCGATGGCCGCGGGCGGTCGCAGCAAGAACCACGCGAGTCCGGCGATCAGCGCGACGATGGCGAGGCCGAGCGCGACGATGCGTCCCTTGCCCGACGAAGGCTCCTCGAGCGGTCCGCGATCGATCCTGAGACTGCCGAGCAGCGCCGACTTGTCTTCCATCGCAGCGTTCGAAAAGAGATCCAGGCTAGCTTGGCAGCTTCCGCAGGCCTTTCATAACGCGAAGACGCAGGATCTCTTCAGGCGTCGAAGTCGACGCGAACGTTGTCGCCCGGCTCCAGCGTCACGTCCGGCCCGTCGAAGAAGTCGATGGCCTCGTCGTCCGAGTGCAGGCGGCCGTTCTCGAACTGCCCTTCGCAGGTGAAGGCCAGCGTGTATTCGCCGGGCGGCATGAAATCCAGGACGTAACTCCCGGGTCCGCCGGCCACGCTGCGCTCGATCGGGGCCGTCGCAATGGGTTCCACGCCCACGCCGTCTCGCTCGTCGGCAGTCACGCCGGTGCCGACGAAGGCATAGACCAGGCGCGTACCCGTACTGCAGGCGGCGTCAGCGAATCGCGAGGTGGGGATGCTGCCGCTCACGCGCGCCGCGTCGCCGTTGTCCATCGCGCGGATCACCGGGTCGAGCGTGAAGCCCGGCCCGTCCGTTTTCTCGGAAAGCGACAGCACCGTGTCGAGCGCCACGAGCAGCGAGGTGGTCCCGCTCTTGTCGGCGTTGATGTCGAAGGCCACCGCCGTGTCGTCACCGGTCGCCGTGCCGGCCTCGATGTCCTCGGTGGTCTGAGCGGTGCGCGCCACGGTGCCCGGATCGTCGGCCAGGCGCAGCCGCAGGCGGTCGTACTCGCCGCCGTCGATATTGCTTTTCGACAACAACTCCGCGGCCACGGGTTGGGTGAGGCCCTGCACGCGGAACTCGCCGGTGGAATTGCGCGTGAGCGTCACGGTCGTGCCGTCGGTCTTGCGCAGGTCCACGCCTTCGAGGCGCAGGGTCACCGCGGCGGTGGTGTCGGCCAACGGGGTGGCGACGAAATCGACGTTGAACGACGGGTCACAGCCGGCGAGCAGCAGGGCGAGGGCGGGGAGGGAGAGGCGCAGCAGCATGGGCGCAGTCTGGCAGGCGCATCGCCCGCGGGGAACCGACACCGTGGCCCGGACGAAATGCGGGATCGTCGGGCGGGGCCGGGGAAACCCCCCGGATTTTCGCGGCTAAGGTCTACGCCCGATCCCGCGCCGACGCCGCGTGCGCCTGCAGGCCCTCGGCATCCGCGATGGTGCCGGCGATCTTCGCCAGCGCTTTTGCGCCCTCGGGGCTGCACTCGATCAGGCTCGTGCGCTTCTGGAACTCGTACACGCCGAGCGGATTCGAGAAGCGCGCGGCGCGCGAGGTCGGCAGCACGTGGTTGGGTCCTGCGCAGTAGTCGCCGAAGGCCTCGGGCGTGTGGCGGCCGAGAAACACGGCGCCGGCGTGGCGCACGCGGTCGAGCAGCGCGCGCGGTTTGTTCACCGCCAGTTCCAGATGCTCGGGCGCGATGCGGTTGGAGACGTCGACGGCCTCTTCGAGCGAGCGCACCTGGATCAACGCGCCGCGGTTGCCAATCGAGGCGCGCACGATCCCGGCGCGCGGCAGGTCGGCGACGCGCTCGTCCATCGCACGCGCCACCCTGTCCAGCAAGGCGGCATCCGGCGAGATCAGCACCGACTGGGCGTCCTCGTCGTGTTCGGCCTGGCTAAAGAGGTCCATCGCGATCCAGCGCGGGTCGCTGTCGCCGTCGGAGATCACGACGATCTCGGAAGGGCCGGCGATCGAGTCGATGCCGACCTGCCCGAAAACCAGGCGCTTGGCCGCGGCCACGTAGGCGTTGCCCGGGCCGACGATCTTGTCCACGGCGGGCACGGTCTGCGTGCCGTAGGCCAGCGCCGCGACCGCCTGTGCGCCGCCGATGCGGAACACTCGGTCCACGCCCGCCAGGTGCGCCGCACCCAGCACCGCCGCGTTGGTGTCGCCCTTGGGCGTGGGCACCACCATCACGATCTGCGGCACGCCGGCGACCTTGGCGGGCACCGCGTTCATGAGCACCGAGGACGGGTAGGCGGCCTTGCCGCCGGGCACGTAGATGCCCACGCGGTCCAGCGGCGTGATGCGCTGGCCCAGGCGGTTGCCGTAGCTGTCACCAAACTCGAAAGGCTTCAGCGGCTGGCGCTGCGCGTAGTCGCGGATGCGCGTGTGCGCCTTTTCCAGCGCGCGCTTGAGGTCGGAAGGAAGGCTTGCCCAGGCGGCCGCGAGGTCCGCGCGCGTGAGTTCAAGCTGCGCGGCCGAAGTCCAGTTCGAATGGTCGAAGCGGTTGGTGGCCTCGAGCAGCGCGTCGTCGCCGCGCGCGCGCACGTCGCCGACGATCTGCTCGACTGCCTGCAGGACCTTCGGATCCTGCGCCGGCGCGCGATCCAGCAGGCGGGCGAGCTGCGCGTCGAAGTCGGCGTCGGCCGTGTCGAGGCGGTTGGTCTTCATCGGATCAGGCCGCGACCTTGAGCGTCTGCAGGCGTGCCAGGAGGTCACGCAGCGCGGCGTGCTTCATCTTCATCGAGGCCTTGTTCACGACGATGCGCGAGCTCACCTGGCAGATGATCTCGGTCTCGACCAGGCCATTGGCCTTGAGCGTGTTGCCCGTCGCGACGAGATCCACGATCAGGTCGGCAAGACCCACGAGCGGCGCGAGTTCCATCGAGCCATACAGCTTGATGATCTCGACCTGTTCGCCGCGCGCGGCGAAGAAGCGGCGCGTGATCTCGGGGTACTTGGTGGCCACGCGCACGCGGCGGCGCTGCGTGGTCGGACTGCCCGGCTTGTCGAAGGGCGAGCCCTTCACCGCGGCGATCGACAGCCGACACTTGGCGATGTCCAGGTCCATGGGCTCGTACAGCGCCTCGCCGCCGTGCTCCATCAGCACGTCCTTGCCCACGATGCCTAGGTCCGCCGCGCCGTGCTCCACGTAAGTCGGCACGTCGGTGGGCCGGATGATCAGGAAATGCAGGTTCGGATCGCGCGAGGGCACGCGCAGCAGGCGATCGATGTCGCCGGCCGGCGCGAGGCCGAGGCGGTCGAGCATCGGCAGGCAGTCTTCGAGGATGCGGCCCTTGGAGAGGGCGAACGTCAGGGACGTCATGAGGACGGCTGGGGCGTCAAAAGGGGCGCAATTCTAACGGGTGGAGGGTGGCAGGAGGGCTTCGCTTTCGATGGTCTCCCTCTCCCCATCGGCTTCATCGATGGGCAGAGGGAAGGGGTGAGGGGCGGCTTCTGGAGCCTTCGGACGGCCTGCAAGTCCGAAGCTACCGCAACTCCTTCCACAGAAACGTGTACGACAACGCATCCATGTAAGCCTTCTGCCTGTTGTTTGCCGCTCCGCCGTGCCCGCCCTCGATGTTCTCGTAGTACAGCACCGGCTGGCCATACTCGAGCAGGCGCGCCGTCATCTTGCGGGCATGGCCCGGGTGCACGCGGTCGTCGCGCGTCGAGGTCGTGAGCAGTGCCTTCGGGTACTTCACGCCGGGGCGGACGTTCTGGTAGGGCGAATAGCGGGAAATGTAGGCCCACTGCGCCGGATCGTCCGGGTTGCCGTACTCGCTCATCCAGCTCGCGCCTGCCAGCAGATGGTGATAGCGGCGCATGTCGAGCAGCGGCACC
>JBKJPX010000076.1:0-61760 GCA_046594215.1 Panacagrimonas sp. | reverse complement strand
GTGAAGAAATCGTAGCGAGCGAAGGCAGTTCGCGTCGCGAGCAGCGCAGAAACCGCAGCGTACACAGCAGTACGTGAGGATTTCGAGCAGCGCAGCGGCGCGAAATGCCGAGCGCAGTAGATTTATTCACAGCCTCGAAGTCCGGCGCGGATTCCATTCGGTGATTGAAATCGCGGACTTCGCCCGCGCTGCGAGGCTTGTGCTCCCTCTCCCCGCGGCCGCGTCAGCGCGGGATCACAACCGAACGTATCGAGTCATCGCCCCTGCTCGACGCCGGCTGCTGCCGGATTTCGTTCTGAGCGTGCTGCACGCTGTCCAGCCAGGCCTGCACCGCGTGGTGATCCAGCACCTGGGCCACGTAGTCACGCTCGGCACCGTCGAGGTCCAGGGCGTACTGGTGGAAGCGCAGCGCCACCGGCGCGTACATCGCGTCGACGATGCCGAACTGTCCGAACAGCCAGCCGCCGCGTGAACCGAAGCGCGCCTTGGCGGTGCGCCAGACGCTGCGGATGCGCGTCACGTCGGCCTGGGCGCTTGCGCTGATCGCCGCGGGCGCGGGCGTGCGCGCGGCATCGAAGCCCAGTTCGCGGCGCAGGTGCACGAAGCCGGACTGCATCTCGTGGGCTACCGAGCGCGCCATCGCGCGGGCGCCCGGCGCCATCGGCCAGGCCGCGGGCAGCGCGAACCACTCGGCGGCGAATTCGCAGATCGCGAGCGACTCCCAGACCGCGAATTCGTTTGACAGCAGCACCGGCAGACGACCGGACGGGGAATACTTGGCGACGTTGCCCTGGCCACCCGGCTGGTCCTGGTTGACCACCACTTCCCTGAAATTCACGCCGTGGTGCTGCAGGAACAGCCACGGCCTCAGCGACCATGACGATGATCGCTTGTTGCCGATGACCAGCGTGACCTCGGACATCCTTTTGGCCCCGGTAATATTCCCCGGATGATTCTGACACGACCCCATCGCGCCGCGACGGGGGCCGCCTTCCTGCTCGGCTTGTTTTCCGCGTTCGCGGCGGCGGCCGGCGTGCGCGTCGAAATCGACGGCCTCACGGGCAACGAGCGTGACAACGTGCAGGCGCGGCTGGGCCTGCACGTGCGCGCCGAGAAGGAGAAGCTCGACGAGGTGCAGGTCAAACGTCTGCACGAGCAGGCGCCGGACGACATCCGCGGCGCGCTGCAGCCCTTCGGCTACTACGCACCGGAGATCGAATCCCGCCTCGAGGGCGCGGCGCCGGACTGGGTGGCCCATTACACGGTGAAGCTGGGCCCGGCGACGCACGTGACCGCCATCGACACCCGGTTCCAGGGCGAGGGTGCGGACTTCGAGGCCCTGAAGGAGCGCATGCGCCGCCTCCCGCTCAAGCTCGACGAGCGCCTCAACCACGCCGATTACGAGGCCACCAAGAAGCGCATGAGCGACGCGGCGCTGGCCAACGGCTTCCTCGACGCGCGCTGGGCGGTGTCCGAATTGCGCGTGGAGCCCGAGAAACAGGAGGCGCAGGCGATCCTGCACCTCGACACTGGCCCGCGTTACTTCTTCGGGCCGGTGACGATCAAGCAGGAAGGGCTGGACCCGGCCTTCCTGCGCCGCTACATCGGCATCCACCCCGGCACGCCCTTCGATCCGCAGAAGCTGCTCGACCTGCAGTTCCGGCTGTCCGACCTGGGCTACTTCCAGTCGGTGGAGATAGACCCGCGGCGCGATGCGGTCGACGAGGAGCGCCGCGTGCCGATCGACATCCGCACCACGCCGCGCGCGCGTACGCGTTACGACTTCGGCGTGGGCTACGGTACCGACACCGGGGCACGCGTGTCGGTCGGCACCGACTGGCGTCGCATCAACCAGTACGGCCACACCATCAACACCGATTTCCGGCTCTCGGAGATCAAAAACACGCTTGCGGGCAAGTACATCATTCCGCTCGGCAGCGAGCCGGGTGAGAGCCTGAGCTTCAACGCGAGCGCCGAGACCGAGAAACTCGAGGACGGCGACACCAAGAAGTACACGCTGGGCACCAGCCTCAACCGCCAGCCTGGCGACTGGACGCGTCGCCTGTACCTGGAGTTCGCGCACGAGGAATCGGATTTCGGCGAGACCGACGCCACCGCCGACCTCCTGACTCCGGGCGTGACCCTCACGCGCACGGTGGCCGACGATCCGATCTACACCCGCCACGGCTGGTTCCTGTCGGGTGATGTGCACGGCGCGCTGCACAACGTGCTGTCCACCACGAGCTTCCTGCAGACGCGCGGCACGGCGCGCGTGGTGATGTCGCCGTTCTGGCGCCTTCGCTTCATCGGGCGCGCCGAGTTCGGCTACAGCATCGTCGAGGAATTCGGCGCACTGCCGGCCTCGCAGCGCTTCTTCGCCGGCGGCGACCAGAGCGTGCGCGGCTACGCCTACCAGTCCCTGGGGCCCAAGGACAGCGAAGGCAACGTCGTCGGCGGAAAATACCTGAGCGTCTTCAGCCTGGAGAGCGAGTACCGCGTCTGGGGCAACTGGGGCGTCGCGCTGTTCACCGATGCGGGTGGCGCCGACGACGACCCGGGCCCGACGCTGTCGAAGGCCGTCGGTCTCGGTATCCGCTACCGCGCGCCGATCGGCAGCCTGCAATTCGACCTTGCGCACCCGCTCGACGGCGACGGTTCGCCGATCCGCGTGCACATCGGCGTCAGGGTGGGCGTCTGATGAGGATCGTCGGCATCTTCATGGTGATCTTCGGCGTGCTGCTGTCGGGCCTGATCGTGGGCGCGATGGTCTTCGCCGGCTGGCTGGTGGGCACGCAGGCGGGCGCGCGCTGGCTGTTCGACTGGGTGCCCCGCGCGGGTCTCGCCGAGCTGCGCGTTGAGAAGGTCGAGGGCCGGCTGCTCGGGCCGCTGAGCATCGAGGGCCTCAAGCTCGAGGTGCCGGGCGCGCAGGTCGAACTCGACCACGCGACGCTCGGCTGGTCACCGGCTGCACTGCTGCGGCGCGAGGCGCGCATCTCGAACCTCTCGGCGGGCCGCCTCGTGATCCGGTTGCGCGAGAAGGACGACGAGCCGAAGGACCGCACGCCGCCGCGCGTGCCGCAGCTGCCCATCGCCGTGCGCGTCGAGCACGCGACCCTCGCGCACCTCGAAATCCACGCGCCGCCACCCGATGACCCGACGCAACCCGAGCCGCTGCCGCAAGTCGTCGACGTGGCGCGCGTCGAGGGCTTCGAATGGGTTGGCGCGGAGTTCGCGGTCGAACGTCTCGAAGGCCGCCACGAGCGCGTGGGGCTGATCGCGGCCAGCGCGAAGGCCACGCTGTCCTCGCAATCGGTGCAGGTCGAAAAGCTCACCGTGGTCACCGAGGGCGACAAGCCCGCGCGCGTCGAGGCGAGCGGCCGCGTGCAGCTGGACGATCGCGATTCGAAGGTCGACCTTCAGTGGACCGACCTGCAGTGGCCGCTGCGGGGCGAGCCCGTGGTGTGGAGCCGCAGCGGGACCCTGAAGCTGGAAGGCACTGCGAAGGATCTGCGCGCGCAGGGCAGGTTCGCATTCGGGGACAGCGCGAACATCACGGGCAAGGGGCGCTACGCCGCCGAGCAGCTCGAGGCGAATCTCGCGTGGACAAAGCTCGCCTGGCCGCTCAAGGGTGCGCCGCGCGTGAGCAGCGCGCAGGGCAAGCTCGACGTCAGCGGCACGCCGCAGGCGTATCGCTACAAGCTCGACGCGCAGCTCGCGGCCGAGGGCCAGAACGGCGACGCGCGCGCATCGGGCAGCGGCGGGCTGGACCGGGTCGTGCTCGACACGCTGCGCCTGGCGGTCGCCAAGTCGCTCGTCGAAGGAAAGGCGAGTGTCACGTGGTCGCCGGCGCTGATCGCCGACGCCGACCTCGTCGTGAAGGACATCGATCCGGGCCTGGTCGCCCCGCAGTGGCCGGGCAGGCTCAATGGCCGCGTCCAGGCGCGCACGCAGATGCGCGGCCAGACGCCCGAGGTGGATTTCAGCGTCGCGCTGAAGGATTCGAAGCTGCGCGGGTACCCGCTGGCACTCGACGCGCGTGGCAACGCCGTCGGGGCGACCGTGAAGCTCGACGCGCTGCAGCTGGTGACCGGCGACACGAAGCTCGACGGGAGGGGGCAGGTCACGCCGCCGTTCGACGTGAGCGCGAAGCTCGACAGCCCGAACCTGGCCGCGCTATGGCCTGGCCTGCACGGCAGCGCGAAGCTCGACGCCAGCCTTCGCGGAACGGTGCAGGCGCCGCATGTCGTGGCGAAGGGCGCGATCGACGGCATCGAGTACCGGACGCTGGTCGTGCGCCACGTCGATGTGGACGCGGACGTGGACCTCGCGGGTGCCTGGAGGCTCGAGCTTGCGCTGCTCGAGCTCGCGGGCCCGACGAAGGTCGCGCACGCGAAGGTCAACCTCGCAGGACGTGCGAGCGACCACGTGCTCAAGCTCGACGTGGACGCGGAGCCGGCCGACGTACAGCTCGAATTCCGCGGCGCCCTCGATGCGGCGCACCGCGCCTGGAGCGGGACCGTTGCCAGCGGGCGCTTCGCCCCCGCGGGCCTCGCCGAGTGGACGCTGGAAGCGCCGGCCGCCCTGCGCGCCGATGCCCGCAGCGTGCAGCTCGAGCCGGCCTGCTGGCACGCGCCGCCCGATTCGCGCGCCTGCGCACAGGTCTCGCGCGAGGCCGACCAGTTGCGCGCCGCGTTCCGCCTGGAGCAGCTCGACTTCGCGTACTTCAAGTCCTTCCTGCCGGCGGGCTGGGAACTGACCGGCGGTGTCGACGGCACCGGCATGGTCGCGCTGCGCGACGGCCAGCTGTCGGAGGCGCGCGCAGACCTGTCGACCGATCCGATCGAGGTGCGCCGCGACGGCCAGAGCCTGCTCAAGGCCGAGCGCGGCAGCCTGCTGGTGGAGGAAGTCGGTGGCCGCGCGGTGGCCAGGCTGAACCTGCCCCTGCAGGACGGGTCGCTGCAGTTCAACGCAGAGCTCGCGCCGGGTGCGGGCGACTATGCGACGCGGCCTCTGCAGGGCCAGCTCGACGTGGCGCTGCGCGACCTGGGTTTCCTGCGAATCGCGAGCGAGGAGATCAAGGCATTCACCGGCCGGCTCGAGGGCCGCATGAACTGGACCGGCACGCTCGCGCAGCCCAAGCCCTCCGGCCAGATCCAGCTGCTCGACGCGAACTTGAAGCTTGCGAGGCCCGGGATCGAGCTGACCGAGCTGCAGGCGCGCGTGGGCGCCGACTCGGCTGACGGCGCGATGAAGATCTCGGCATCCGCGAAGTCCGGCGGCGGCACGCTGACGGTGGACGGTACCGCCGACCTCGCGGCCAAGCCGCGCAAGGTGGAACTCGCCATCCGCGGCGACCAGTTCCAGGCCGCCGACATGTCCGAGGCGCGCGCCTGGGTCAGCCCCAAGCTCGACGTGAGCCTGCTCGGCAACAAGCTCGAGCTGCGCGGCGACATCGATGTTCCGCGCGCGGAGATCACGCCGCCGAGCTTCGACACGGGCATCGGCGCGAGCAGCGACCAGGTGCTCGTCACCGGCAAGGAGGACAAGGTCGGCCAGGCGGGCATGGAAGTGCACGCGGACGTGCGACTCAACCTGGGACCGAAGGTGCGCTTCGAGGGCTTCGGGCTGAAGACGCGCCTCGAAGGCAGCGTGCGCGCCATCGAGGAACCCAATCGCACGAGCAGCGGACGCGGCGAAGTGCGCCTCGTGGAAGGCCGCTACAAGGCCTACGGGCAGGACCTCGAGATCGAGACCGGGCGCCTGCTGTTCAACGGTGGACCGCTGACCGAGCCGGCCATCGAGATCCGCGCGCAGCGCAAGCCGCGCGACGATATCGAGGTGGGCGTGCTTGTGCGCGGCACGCTCGACAAGCCGGTATTCCAGCTGTTCTCCACCCCGGCGATGCCGCGGGAGCGGCAGTTGTCGTGGCTGGTGCTGGGGCGGCCGATCGAGGAAGGCAACGGCGGCGACGAGCGCGCGATGCTGGCCAATGCCGCGCTGTCGCTGGGCCTGACGGGCACCGACTTCCTGGCGCAGAACGTGCGCGGCGGCCTGGGGCTGGACGATATCTCGATCGGCGCCGAGGCCGGCGCGACGGCCGACCAAGCGCGGTTCACGGTCGGCAAGTACCTGTCGCCGAAACTCTACGTCTCCTACGGTGTCGGTATCTTCCAGCCGGGGCAGGTTTTCAAGCTGCTGTACGAACTGGGCCACGGTTTCAAGTTCTCCACCGAGTCGGGCGTGCATACGGGCGGCGACCTGCTGTACACGCTCGAACGCTGAGCCCGGGTTCGTGTCCGCGCAGCGCCGCGGCCGCTAAACTCGCCCTCGATCGACCACCCGCAGCCCGGAGTTCCCGACTTGAGACGCAGGCGTCGCCTACGAATGCTGCTGTGGTGGCTCATCGGCCTGTTCGTCGTGTTCGTGGTGCTGTGCAACCGCTGGGTGATCAACAGCACCGACGCCTATCTCTACACCAACTACGCGCTGCTGCCGGAGAACGACGTCGGCATCGTGCTGGGTACCAGCTCGTACACGCGCGAGGGTGAATCCAACCCGCAGTTCATCCAGCGTCTGAAGGCGGCCGCCGAGCTGTACCGGCAGGGCAAGGTCAAGCACCTGATCGTCAGCGGCTCGAATCCCAGCGAGAACTACAACGAGCCCAAGCGCATGCGCCAGGAACTCGTCAAGGCCGGCGTGCCCGAGAAGATCATCACGATGGACTTCGCCGGCTTTCGCACGCTCGATTCGCTGGCGCGCGCGCAGCACGTGTTCGGCGTCAACCGCTGCACGATCATCACGCAGCGCTACCACGCCTATCGCGCCGTGTTCCTGGGCAAGAAGCTGGGCATGCGTGTGGCCGCCTTCGTGGCGCCCGCGGCGCCCAACGGCGACTACGGGCGCCGCAACCCGCCGCGCGAGATCCTCGCGCGCGTGAAGGCCGTGCTGGATCTGTTCGTGCTGCGCACCGAGCCCAAGTTCCTCGGTCAGCCCGAGCCCATCGACTTGCGGACCGACGATGAGGCACCGGACGCGGGCGAACCCGCGCCGGTGCCGCCGCCGCCTCCACTTCCGCCGCCCCGAGAGGAGGCCACCTGATGTCGCAGCGCGACTATTCCCCCGCCGATCGCGTGCTCATGGGCCTGGCCGATGGCCTGGGCCAGCTGTTCGGCGGCAAGCCGTCTGTGGGCCCGCACGACGAAGGCGCGCCCCCGCGGCTGGCCGAGGACGCTCGGCGCGAAGCCGCCAATCTCATGCGCGTGAACCACGCGGGGGAGGTCGCGGCCCAGGGCCTGTACCACGGGCAGGCGCTCACGGCGCGCAACCCGGAGACACGCCGGCACATGCTGGACGCGGCGGCCGAGGAGCAGAACCATCTCGAGTGGTGCGAGACGCGCCTGCAGGAACTGGGCGACGCACCCAGCCGACTACGTCCGTTCTGGTACGGCGCCTCCTATGCAATGGGCGCGGCCGCGGGCCTGTTCGGCGATCGCTGGAGCCTGGGCTTCGTCGCCGAGACCGAGCGCCAGGTGTCCGAGCATCTCGAAGAGCACATCCGGAAGCTGCCGCCCGACGACGCCAGGTCGCGCGAGGTGCTGCAGGCGATGCGCGCCGACGAGCAACGCCACGGGCGCGAGGCTTCGCTGCGCGGCGGTGCGCCGCTGCCCGCGCCGGTGCGGGGCTTGATGCGTCGCATCGCCAGCGTGATGAAGGAAGGCGCGTACCGGTTCTGAGTCGTCTCGGCCGCGTCGACCGCGGGCCGTGTGGGCAAACGATGACGCCGCTTGCCCACCTTTCAGGGGGCGTTTTTCCCGTCGTTCAAGGCCAGTCCGTCGACAACAGCGCGTGCAGCAGGTTGTCCTGGAAGCTGAGATTCCCCGTGAGCTTGCGGTGTTCGGCGCACAGGAAGAACGCGCCCGCGATCGGGAAATCCACGTGCGGATGGCGCGGCGCGGCCGGATCAAGATTGTCGCGCGCGAGCAGCGAGGCCTTGGTGACCACGCCATCGCCGGGTTCCCGCATGAGGTGCTCGTAGTCCACGCCAGGTCGTCGGTCGCGCACGTCGGCGGGATCGATGCGCAGCACGGAGTCGCCGTCCTGCTCCTCCACCAGCATGCGCGCCGCGGTTGGCAGGCAGTCGCCGCCGAACACGATCAGCTTGGTGTCGGCTTGCGGCGCACTCCGCGACAGCGACCACACGAAGCGACGGGCGCGTTCGAGGCGCTTCTCGAAGTAGCGCTCGAACACCGCGATCGCGCCTTCACCGAAACCGCGATCGGCCAGCCGCTTGCGCACCGACGGATCGAAGATCGACCACTCGAAGCGGCGCCACAGGTCCACGTCGAACAGGTCGCGCAGCAGTTCTTCGCCGGCGGCGTTCACCAACCAGGAATTGAGCGGGTGCGGGAACAGTTCGTACACGCTGGGCATGCTCGCGAGCACGTCGGGCGGCACGCTGCTGAAGCCGATGCGGCGACCGTGCAGGAAGCCGTCCAGCGATTCGACCGACCCGAGGTTGGGCGTGCCCAGCAGGACCGCGCGGCGGACCTTGCGGCTGCCCTCCATGTTCGGCTCGAGCGCGTTGTCGTCGATCACGTCGTGGCGGCCGTAGCGCAGGAAGTAGCGCGTGACCAGCCCGCCCATGCTGTGCGCGATCACGTCGACCTTGAGCGCGGGATCGTCGCAGTCATGTCGGACCTGCTCGATCAGGCTGTCCAGGCGCGCGGCGGTGACCACGTTGTCCTGCCGCCAGTCGTAGTCGAAGACGTAGTAGCGCCGATGATCACGCGCGCAGCCGTCGCCGGCGTGCGCGCGCACGAAGCCGCCATCGCGCTCGAGCGTGTGAATGATCTCGCCGTAGTAGTCCTGCCCGAGCGCGCGCTCGAACAGTCCGTCCGGCTCGATGTCGTCCGGCTGGACCTCGAGCGTGTCGGGGTCCACGTGCAGCGCGAGCTGCGCCTGGTCGCCGAATAGCAGGTTGCGCGCACTGCCCGGCCACACCTGCTCGCCGGTCTTCGCGTCGCGCAACCGCGAGCCCAGCACGCCGGGAATCAGGATCACCGGCGGTTGCGCGGTCACCATGGCGCGCGTCGCATACAGGTGGCCCAGGTCCGGCTGCATCGGGCTGCAGGCCGTGAGCAGCAGCAGGAAGGCGGCGAGCGCGCTCGCCTGGTGGATTCCGCCTGCGATCGTTCGACGCATCCGTGCTCTCCCTTCGCTTGCCCGCCCCATCCGGAGGCCGCGCGGTCATGGCTGCGCCCTCGCCAGACATTAGGCTAGCGGCGAACTCACCGCACCTTTGCCCACGTGAAGAAAGCCAAGCTCAAGCCTGTCGACGCGCTGCTCGAGGCGCACGTCGCGTTCGTGGTCGGCCAGCTCGGCGGCGCGCAGCTGCCGCCCCTGCTCGAATCGGCGCTCGACACCGCGCTCGCCGATGCCGCGGAGCTGCAGCTCGAGCAGATGGTGACACGCGACATGATCAAGGCGACGGCGCGCACCTACGCCATCGAACTCGACCTGCAAGGCGGCATCCCCGAGCTGGTCGGCGACATCGCGCGGACGTTGCACGCGCACCCGGTACACGAGCACACGCGGCTGAAGGATCTGATTTCGCAGCGCCGGTTCGAGGACCTGCTCGATCACGTGCTCGCGCTCAAGTCGATCCGCCAGCGACTCGTGGGAGAGGTGATCGCGAGCCCGCTGTACCAGCGCATCGCCTCCGATCTGCTCTACAACGGCATCCGGGACTACCTTGCGCGCAGCAACCTCGGGGACAACATTCCCGGCGCTCGCTCGGCGCTCAGGCTCGGCCGCGCTGTGGTCAAGCGCGCGACCGCGGGCTTCGAGGACGCGATGGAGGATGGACTCAAGCGACACATCGGCCGCAGCGTCGGCAGCGTGTCGCAGAAGACCGCTCAGTCGCTGCTCGACGGCGACCACGACGACGCCCTGCGCGAGGTGGCGATCGATTCCTGGCAGCGCCTGCGCGACCTGAGCATCGGCGAGCTGCGCGAGGATCTCTCGGCGCTGGACGTCGAGGAACTGTTCGTGACCCTGTACGAGTGCTGGAAGGAACTGCGCGGCACCCCGTTCATCGCGGCGATGATCGAGACCGGCATCGACACCTTCTTCGACAAGTACGGCGAGGCCTCGCTGGCCGAGCTACTCGAGGACCTGGGCATCGACCGCAAGATCATGCTGCGCGAGGCCATGCGCTTTGCGCCGCACGTGCTCGCGCAGCTGCACGCAGCGGACAAGCTCGCGCCGACGGTGCGACGGCTGCTGGAACCGTTCTACCGCTCGGGCAAGGTCGAGAAGATCCTCGCGGCCTCGTAGCGGCGCCCGCCCCTTGGACTTGCGACCTGCTTGGACTTCGCGTCGAGGGGTCGTACGCGATGCCGCTGCGACGACGCAGATCGAGGTGGCGCCTGGGCCGCTACGCCGCCTGCGCGGCGGCGTTCGCAGCAGCGAGCCGTGCGCTCAGGTAGGCGTCCAGGGAGCGACGTGCGGCCGGGCCCAGGTCGATGGGCTCGGCGCGGGCGGCCACGAGGTCGTCGAGAAAGACCTGCGTGCGTAGCTGCAGCTTGTTCTGGCCGTTAAACTCCGCGAAGGTCACCGTGCCATCCGCGGGATGATGCGCCACGACCTTGAGCCAGCGGTTCTGGCCGCGGTCATGGTCGTACACGCGGAACCAGCTGCTGAGCACCATCAGCAGATCCATGAGGGTCACGGCGTCCGGCATCTCGGGCTTGGGCTGCTCCTCCAGCGGCGCGCGGCCCTCGGCAGCGTCCGGCGCGGCCTCGCCTGCCGGGATGAACGCGACGACCTCGGGCGGCATGTCCGGCATCAGCAGTGATTCCTGCTCGTCGTCGTGCGGAACGGACACGCGCTCGCCTTCGCCGTCAATGTGCGCGAGGTCCTCGGGCAGCGCCGGTTCGCTGGGTGACTCGAGGTCGAACGGGATCTCGTCGAGCAGCGCCGCGGTGTCGGCCACCGATTTCCGTCGCGGCTCCTCCTGCGGTGGGGCTCCCGCTGCAGGCGGTTGCACCGCGGCATGCGGCGGTACCGCCGACGATGGCGGCGTCGCGAGTGCCGGCATGGACCGCGGAGCCTGCAGTGCCGCCAGGTGGGCGTTGGCGGCGGCCTCGACTTCGACTTCCTCCAGGCCCGAACGCCAGCTGCGCAGCAGCGCGTCTATGCGCCCCTCGATCATGCCGATCTCGCGAAAGCGCTGGGCGAGCTCCCGTTCAAGCGCGTCGACATTGCCCTCGCTGCGGGCGGCCGGACGTCGCGGGTCGGTGGTTTCGAGCACGCGCACCAGCAGGTCGACCTCGCTGCGCCAGCCCTCGCTGTCGGCGCCCTGCTTGAGCAGGCGCAGGGCCGCGAGCGGCGCCCAGCCCGAATTCAGCATCGGCCACACGGCATCCGGCATCTTGCGGCTCAGCGTGCGCAGTTGCAGTTCTTCGGCCACCACGCGGCGCGTGCGCTCGATGATGGACTGCCGACGCAGGCGGGCGTCTTCCTTCTGTTGCGCGAAGAACTGCTCCAGCGTCTTCTCGTCGACCGGACTGGGCAGAGCGCTCTGCGTACGTACCTCGTCCGCGGCCACGTCGAACTGGCCCTGGATCTGGCCCACCAGCTCCTCGATGCGACGCAGCGCTTCCATGCCGCTGGTGCGAGCGCTCGCGGCGAGCGTGGTCAGCTCGTTCATCAGGCCGCGCACCGGGTGCTGGCGGTCGGCGAAGAAGCTGGAGTCGTGCAGCGCGCTCTTGATCACCGAGAAGCGCAGCTGGTCGAAGCGCGGCTTGAGCGGAGCCGGCAGCGTCGGGTCCTGCATCAGTTCGTTGAACATCTGGCCGACGGCGCCAGCGCGCTGTACGTAGGCGTAAGCGCGCGGTGCGTCCCAGCCCTGCACGATCTGGCCCGAGGCGGCGGCCGCGAGGTCGGTGCCCAGTTGCACGTCACCGTAGTAGTGCGCCGGCACGCCCGCGTAGCCCTGCGGCGCGCTGCCCGTACTCATGGCGACGCTGCTGCCCGCAACGCCACCGCCGCTGGCGCTCAGTGCGCGCAGGGCGTTGAGCGTGGCGGCATCCATCATCGGGGGCTGCGCGAAACCGTAGCCCTGCGGCACCGGCAGGCCACCCCCGCCGGCCGGCATGTTGCCCGCGACCTGCGAAGGGTCGCCGGGGACCGCGCCCGGCGGCAGGCCGCCGTAGGCACCAGACACGAGGCCGGGACGCGGCGGCGCACCCGTGATCGCAGCCGGCTTGACGCCGTTCTGGTCCAGGAAACGCAGCACGCGGTTGTAGAGTTCGCCCAGGTCGCTGATGACCAGGCGATCGAACAGCTTGAAGATGACCAGTTCGATGTCGAACTCGACGTCCAGCGCCTCGGCGCTGCGGCGGAACGCCGCCGAAATCGTAGCCGGCGCCAGGGCGTTGGCCGAGACCGGCGCGTTGAGTTCCTTGGTCAGCCATTCCAGGCGACGCCCGAGCTCGAACAGCAGGTTGCTGTAGAGGTTCTCGGCCTTGGTCGCCATCGTGGAGATGGCGATCGACTCTTCGAGCGACTTCGACTCCTGCAGGGTCAGGTTCTCGAAGGCGATTTCTGCGGTCTTGCTCTCTTCCGAGCGCTTGGTCTCCGGCACGAAGCCGGCACTGATTTCCTCGCGGAAGATCTTGCCGATCTTGGGGCGACCCAGGCGCACGACGCGCATGGTGTCGAAATAGATTCGCTGGTCCTTGTTGTTGGTGGCCCGGCGGGCCATCTCGAACAACATGTCGTCGGCGCCGTCGAACATCCGTTCGATGCCGCGGCCCAGGGTGTCGGCCGCGAGCGCCCGGAGTTCTTCGACCAGCTTCAACGTGGCTGCATCTGCCGGACCCCGCGGAACGACGGGGGTTTGGGGTACCGCACTAGCGTTCAAGGCTCACTCCGATACACCCGGCCGCCGACTGCAGGTGAAAGCCGGACAATGGGGACTTCGACCGCGCCCCCTCCCTTTGCCGCACATTCTGTTGCTGGAATACCAAACCGGGAAGCGCGAGTTGCCCGCCGCGTTCCCAGTTTGCCGCGTTTCCGGCGCGGCCGCCGCCGGACGGCCGATTCTACTCAGGCGAACCGCAACCGCGTCTGGACCGTTTCCAGGTGAGCCGCTTCCTCGGCAAGATCCGCCTGCGTCAGGGGATGGGCGGCCAGCCACCCGCCCGTGAAACCCAGGTCCAGGGTGCGCCGGTTCACCGTGAGCCGAACCGGCGGCTTCAGGCCCGGGGTACGCGAGCGGTGCAGGAGGAAGGCCAGCCGGAACAGGATCGCCAGGCGCTGGATAGATTCGACGTAAGCGCCGGGCAGGTCGTCGAGGGCGTTGAGCGAGAATTTGCTGCGGTGCAAGCGGACCAGGGCCGCGAGCAGGCGCTGGTCGGTTTGCGAGAAGCCCTGCAGGTCGGCGTTCCGCAGGATGTACTCGCCATGCTTGTGGTACTGCGAATGGGCGATCACCAGACCGATCTCGTGCAGGCTGGCGGCCCAGCCGAGCAGCGCGGCAGAAGGCTTCGGGTCCAGCTGCCAGGGGCCCTGGACCTGTCGCAGCAGCTTGAGGGCGGTGCCGCGCACGGCCTCGGCGTGGTTGAGGTCAACGTCGTAGCGCTGGGCCATGGCCTGCACCGCGCGGTCGCGCATGTCGCGGTCGGACAGGCGCCCGAGCAGGTCGTAGACCAGGCCTTCGCGCAGGGCCCGCTCCGAGGTCGCCATGGCCTCGAGCTGCAGCGAGTCGAACACGCCCGCGAGCACCGCAAGGCCACCGGCGAAGACCGGGCGGCGGTCCTCGCGCAGGGCGGGGAAGTCGATGCGGTCGACGTGGCCGCGCTCGATGACCAGGGATACGACCTTTTCGAGGCCCTCGCGGGTCAGTTCCTGGTCTGACCAGCCTTGTTCGCGCATCACCCGCCAGACGCCACGCACCGTCCCGCTGGCGCCGATAGCCATGTCCCAGCCGGCCTTGCGATAGCGGTGTTCCAGGAATTCCAGCCCCACCTGCGCGTCGAGCCGCGCCTTGCGGAAGCGCGCGCGGGTGATGACGCCGTCCTCGAAGAACTTCGCCTGGTGGACCACGCAGCCAAGGCCCACCGACTCCATGAGCCGGGGCTCCGGCCCGCGGCCGATGATCACCTCGGTGCTTCCACCGCCGATGTCCACGACCAGCCGGCGCGACTGCGGCATGCCCATGCCGTGGGTGACGCCGCCGTAGACCAGGCGCGCCTCCTCGACGCCCGAGATGATCTCGATGGAGTGGCCGAGCGCGATCTCGGCGGCTGCGTGGAATTCAGCGCCGCGCTTGAGCTTGCGCAGTGTGTTGGTGCCCACGGCGCGCACGCGCTGGCGCGGCAGGTTGCGCAGGCGCTGGCCGAAGCGCTTGAGGCATTCGAGCGCGCGCGCCTGCGCGTCGGGGCGCAGGCGGCGGTCGGGGTCCAGGCCGGCGGCGAGTCGGACCGGCTCGCGAAGGCGGTCGATGACCTGCAGTTCGGAGCCGTTCGCGCGCGCCACCATCATGTGAAAGCTGTTCGAGCCGAGGTCCACCGCAGCCACCTGCAGGGATAGGTCTTCGTCGGAGGAGGCGAGGCTCGGCATGGAGGGGTTCGTGAATCGCGGTCGCGACGCGACCGTGGTCGCCGCGACTATAGCCAAGCAGGCGTGACGGCCGCGCGTTGACCGGCGCGACGCATTCCCCGAACATAGCGGCCCGCCGCGGGCCCTAGAACCGCGCGATGCAGCAAGCAAGTTCCCCGGGAGCCAGCCACTCATGAAATTCGCGCGTTGGGGCCTCATCGCCCTCGCCGCCGTCCTTAGCCTGCCCGCATGGGCAGAAGGCAACGCTGAGGCGGGCATGGAAAAAGCCAACACGTGCATGGGATGCCACGGCATCCCGGGCTACAACAACGTGTATCCGACCTACCGCGTGCCGGAGATCGGCGGACAGCAACCGAAATACCTCGAGGCGGCGCTCAAGGCCTACCGCGACGGTGATCGTCCCCACGCGACCATGCACGCCCAGGCCTCGAACCTGAGCGACCAGGACATCGCCGACATCGCGGCCTACATCTCCACGGCCCCGCACCACCGATGATCGCCGCCATGCACTTCAAGCGAATTCTGTCCGTGGCCGCGTTGGTCACCGTCGCCACCACCACGTTCGCGGCCGACGAAGTCGGCGGCGTCGAGAAGAAGGCGGCGATCTGCGCCGCGTGCCACGGGCCGGGCGGTGGCAAGCCGATCCTGCCGGAGTACCCGGTGCTCGCCGGCCAGTACGCCAACTACCTGCAGCACGCCCTGCACGAGTACAAGGACGGCAAGCGCAAGAACCCGGTGATGGGCGCCCAGGCGGGCGGCCTGTCGGACGAGGACATCAAGGAGCTCGCGCTGTACTTCGAATCGCAGCCGTCGCCGCTGTATACGCCGAAGATTCCGCCGCATGCGGCAAGGTGAATGCGGCAGTTCATGCATTGTGCGGGAGGCCGGCGAAAGCCGGCCTTCTTGCGTCGGGACCTCGCTTGGCCCGCTCCCCCGGCCTTGCGGCATGATCTCCCGATGAGCGTGCATCCCCTGCGGTTTTCCGTGCCGATGCGCTTCGCCGCCGCAGTGCTGGGGGCGCTGGCCTTGGTGCTCGCCGCCTGCGCGACGAAGAAGGAGCCCGCCGCGGACCCGTCCGCCGGCGGCGATCCTCAGCCGTTCGCGGCCGAGGCGTCCTTGCAGCCTCCCGAAAGCCCGGAAGACGCCGGGGCCAGCCAGGTCCCCCTCGCCGACGACGAGGTCGAGATCACCAAGGACGACGAGGTCGAGATCACGAAGCAGGCCAAGAAGGCTGCGGCCGAGGCGGCCGAAAGGGCAGCGGACGCGAAGGAAGACGCCAGCAAGAACGTTCCGCCGCGGCCCAACGTGGAGCCGCCCGAATTCGCCGGCCTGCTCGCGGCGCACAACCACTGGCGAAAGCAGGTGGGTACGCCGGCCCTCGCGTGGTCCAACTCCGCCGCCGATGTGGCGCAGGCCTGGGCCGACGAGCTGTCGAAGCGCGGCTGCAAGATCAGCCACAGCACGGGCGAGGAGCGACGCCTGACCTGGGGCGAGAACGTCTTCAGTTACTGGCGTGGCGGCGCTTACGAGGGCTACCACAAGACGCCGGAGAGCGTGGTCGACCGCTGGGCCAGCGAGGGCCAGTGGTACGACAACAAGACGCAGACCTGCAAGGCGCCGCACGGCTCGGTCTGCGGGCACTTCACGCAGGTGATTTCGACCTACTCGACGCACGTGGGCTGCGGCCGCGCGCGCTGCGACACCGCCGAGGTCTGGGTCTGCAACTACTCGCCGCCGGGCAACTACAAGGGCGTGCCGCCGTACTAGCCTCTAGCCCGGATGCTAGATTTTGCGAAAGCCAAAGGGCCGGAATCTCGCGTCTCGAACGACGACCCCGGACCAGGTCCGGTCCGGCTAACACGGCGGAGGCGGCTAGCGCTGCTCGACGCGCCCGAGGTGGCGCGACACCGCGAGCCACGCGCCGGCAAGGCCGAGCACGGCGCCCGCGCCCAGAACGATCCCCAGCGTCTGCAGGTCCGGGCCGCGCAGGCTGAAGGCGCCCTCGTAGAGCGCGACGAGGTCGTTCACCGGCCCCGCCAGCGCGTAGCGCGCGATGTAGACGGCCAGGATCGCAAAGACGCCACCCGAGATGCCGTACCACAGCCCCGCGTACAGGAAGGGTCGACGGATGAAGCCGGACGGCGCGCCGATCAGCTTCATCACTACGATCTCGTCGCGGCGTGATTCGATGTCCAGGCGGATGGTGTTGCCCATCGCCAGCACCGCCGCGGTGCCCAGCGCCACCGCGAGCAACTGCGCGAGCCGCGAGGCCAACGCCAGCGCGCTGGCCAGCCGTTGGCTCCAGGCGTTGTCGAGCAGCACCTGTTCGACGCTGTCGCGCCCGCGCAGATCCTGCGCCAGGCGACCCAACGCGGCGGCGTCCTGGTCCTGCTTCGGGGTCAGCGAGATCGAGGCCGGCAGCGGGTTGGTCTCGAGCGCGTCGAGCACGGCGCCCAGGTCGGTTCGCGCGCGGAAGTCCTTCAGCGCCTGATCGCGCGAGGTATAGGTGCTGGACTGGACTTCGACGCGCTTGCCCAGCGAGGCAGCCAACGCGAGGCCATCGGATTCGCTCACACCGTCCTTGACGAACACCGTGATGTTGCGGGTCTCGTTGAGACCGCCGGCCGCAGTGCGCAGGTTCTCGACCAGCAGGTGCAGGCCGGCTGGCAGAGCCAGCGTGATGCCGATGACGAGCGCCGTGAGCAGGGTGCCGATCGGGTCGCGCCACTGCCGCCCGAATGCGGCGACGCATACGCGGACGTGTTCGCCGAGCCAGCGATGCAGGAAGTTGGGGCGCTGCAAGGTCATGCGCTCGAACCTCCGCGGCTCAATCGGCAAAGCAGCAGATCACTTCGGGGGTTGCTCACGGCATCGCCGCCAGCCGCGACGCGGCTTCGGGTCGCGTCTGGCTTTCACGTCCCGCTTCGAGATGGATCACGCGATGGCCGAACTGTTCGACGAGGTCGATCGCGTGCGTGGCGATCAGCAGGCTCACGCCGGCCTCGTTGAAGCGCTCGAACAGGCGCATCACGTCGAGCGCCATGCGCGGGTCGAGGTTGCCGGTGGGTTCGTCGGCGAGGATCAGCTGCGGGCGCGCGACGATGGCGCGCGCGATGCCGACGCGCTGCTGCTCGCCGCCGGACAGCGTGCGCGGCAGGGACTTCTCGCGATTGAGCAGGCCCACCGCGTCGAGCGCGGCACGCACACGCCGCGCGAGGTCCGCGTGAGCAAGGCCGCGGATCACGAGCGGCAGCGCGATGTTGTCGAACACGCTGCGGTCGTGCAGCAGCTGGAAGTCCTGGAAGATCATGCCCAGCTCGCGCCGGTGCGCCGGCACCTTGCCTGCGCGCAAGCCGCCCAGGTCCTTTCCGTTCATGAGCACGCGGCCGCGCGTGGCGCGCAGCTGCATCGCGGCCAGGCGCAGCGCGGTGGACTTGCCGGCTCCGCTCGGACCTGTGAGGAACAGCATCTCGCCGCGCCCGAGGCGGAAGCTCAGCCCGTTGAGCACTTCGGCGCCGCCCTTGTAGCGACAGCCGACGTCGTGAAATTCGAGGATGTGCTCGCTGGGCGCGGCGGTCGTGCTCACGCTCAGCCGCCGCCGATCAGGGCTTCGGCGTACGTTTCCGCGTCGAAGGGCTCGAGATCCTCGATGCCCTCGCCCAGCCCGACGAAGCGCACCGGCAGTGACAGGCGCTTGGCGATGGCCAGCAGGATGCCGCCCTTGGCGGTGCCGTCGAGCTTGGTGATCGTGATTCCCGTCAGACCGATCGCCTCGTGGAACTGCACGGCTTGGGTGAGCGCGTTCTGGCCGGTGGTGGCATCCACGACGAGCATCACCTCGTGCGGCGCATATGGATCATGCTTCTGAACGACGCGCTTGATCTTGCGCAGCTCGTCCATCAGGTGGCTCTGCGTGTGCAGGCGCCCCGCGGTGTCGGCGATCACGATGTCGATGTTGCGCGCCTTGGCCGACTGCACCGCGTCGAAGATCACGCTCGCGGAATCCGCGCCCTCGCCCTGCGAAAGGATGGGCACGCCGGCGCGCTCGGCCCAGGTCGTGAGCTGCTGCGTGGCGGCGGCGCGGAAGGTGTCGCCCGCGGCGAGCAGCACGCTCTTGCCCTCGCGCTTGAAGCGCATCGCCATCTTGCCGATGGTCGTGGTCTTGCCCACGCCGTTCACGCCGGCGACGAACAGGATGTAGGGCTTGATGAAGGCGGGGATTCGCAGCGGCTCTGTCACCGGCGCGAGCAGTTCCACCAGCGCCTTCTTCAGCGTCTCGCGCAGCTGCTTTTCGTTCTTGATGCGACCGAGGTTGATGTCGGTCTGGATGCGCTCGACCAGCCACTGCGTGACGTCGATGCCGGTGTCGGCCATCAGCAGGCGCGTCTCGAAATCCTCCAGCGCGTCCGCGCGCAGCTTGTCGGCGGCAAAGAAGCTGCCGAGGTCGCGCGTGAGGAAGGAGTCGCCCTTGTTGAGACGCGAGCGGAACTTGGAGAGCAGGTTCGGTGAATCGGAAGTCATGTCAGGGGGGTTGCAGCGGCACCGGCTGGCCGGGTGCCGCTTCCGGGATCGGCGAAGTGTAAAGAACCCGCGGCGCGCCCATCAGCCACACGCGGTGCGTGCCGTGCTCGACCGCGCGGATCGCGGTGTTCGGCGTGCTCGCGGGCAGCGGCGGCAGGATCGGCCGGTCGGGCTCAGTGACGGGATAGCGGAACAGACGATAGTAGGTCTGCGCGCGCTGCTCGGTCACCGCGCCGAGCCATATCGGTACTTCACGTTCCCCGGCGGTGACGCGGGTGCCCGAGTCCCACAAGCGGATCAGGTGCTGGTGTCCATCGTCAACCGGACGTCGCAGGCTCAGTCGCGCGTGGTTGCCGGCGTGCACCTGCGGCAGCACCGGCAGCTCGGCGATCGACGTGGTCTGGGTCAGCCAGCGCAAGGCGTCGGCGGCGCTCAGTGGCGTCAGCGGCTGCCAGCCGGCGGCCAGCAGCTCGGATTCCACGAGGTCCTCCGGCGCCGCCCACTGCAGATCGAAATTGCGCCCGCTGCGGCCGCGCACGTCGATGCGCGACGCCGGCAGTTCGCGCCAGCCGTTCTCCCACCACACGCTGCCCGGCATGCTGTGCGGCAGCGCGAGCGGGGTGCTCGCCGCGGCGTGCGTTGCGGCGCGGTCCACGCCCCAGCTCATGCCCACCGCGATGGCGAACGCGGCCAGCACCGGCATCGCGAAGCTGCCAGCGAACAGCCGCTCGGGGCCGTGCTGCCGGTAGCCGAGCGTGAGCGCCGCCGTCCACAGCAGGCCCATGCTGATCGAAAAGATGTTGAGGCCGAGCCACTCCTGCGCCAGCACCAGCCGCGCCAGTCCGATGAGCAGCACCACGGCGGTGGCGAGGCTGTACGCGAACAGGCGCACGCGAGCGGGGCGCAGGGTGGCGAACAGCGTCGCCGCGCACCCGTACACGATCGTGACCAGCGCGAGGTCCCTCGGCGGCTCAACGCTGGCGCCGTGCGTGAAGAAATTCGCAGGCGGTGGCAGCAGCGGCAGCAGTTCGAGCATCAGCGTCACAGCCACGCCGAACAGCAGCGCCGAGACCCAGTGCGCCGCCGCGCGTAGCCGGCGGCGCCACAACAGCACGGCGAACACCGCCACCGCGGTGCTGCCGTACACCGGCCATTCGCCAAGGCGTGCGATGAAGTGCGCGGCGGCGGTACCCCAGGGTGTCGACAGGTCCGACAATGTCTGGTGGATCAACGCATCGAAGGGACCGGGAAAGTCGCGCCAGCCCATGCCGCCGAAGCTCGCGAGCCACAGCACGCCTACGACCAGCAGCAGGGCGCCGACCGTGAGCAGCGCCGGCGTCTCGGGTTGCGCGGGATCGGCGAGACCTGGACCGAAGCGGCCGAGGCGGCGGTGACGCCGGCTCCATTCGAGCAGGCCGCGGACCCATGCGCTGGCGCGGTGATTGAACAGCCCGATGGCCGCGCGCGCGGCCCAGATACCCAGCGTCAGCAGCGCGATGCTGATCACCAGCAGCCCCGCAAGGCGCGTCGCCACCTCGGCAGCCAGGCCCAGCGAGGCGCCGAAGAGCACGCCGGGCACCAGGAAGACCAGCGCCCACAACAAGGATGCGATGGCGTCGATGACCAGGAAGAACAAGACCGGCATCTGCGAGGCACCGGCCAGCGCCGGCGTGATCGAACGCACCGGCCCGAGGAAGCGCGCGAGCATCACGCCCTTGCCGCCGTGACGCGCGAAGAAGCGCCGTCCGCCGTTGACGAAATCCGGGTAACGCAGCAGCCAGCGAGACTGGAACAGCTGTTCCCCGTAGCGGCGGCCGAGCGCGAAGCTCAGCGCATCGCCGGCGAGCGCACCGGCGGCCGCGATCAGAGTCGTGGGCCAGAGCTCGAGCGAGCCCAGCGCCACCATCGCGCCCATCGCGAACAGCACGATCGCCGCCGGCACGAATGCGCCGATGATGAACAGCGCATCGAGCATGGACACCAGGAACAGCAGCACCAGTGATTCGCCCGGGTGCCCGCCGATCCAGGCGAAGAGGGCTTGCGCGTGTTCGAGCACGTCAGTGCGTGTCCTGCACGGCAAGTCCGCAGTGAACCGCGTGCGGTGCGAACGGGGGCTTGAACGCCTTCACGCCCGACGGGATGCCGGCGAAGGGCATCAGCTCTTCGCGATCAGCGCGAAGGCATCGCGCGCGGCGTCCACCGTCTGCGTGATTTCCTTCTCGCCGTGGGCGGCCGAGACGAAGCCAGCCTCGTAAGCCGAGGGCGCGAGGTAGACGCCGCGATCGAGCATGAGATGGAAGAAGCGCTTGAAGCGCCCGATGTCGCAGGCGCTCACGTCGGCCAGCGTCTCGATCGGGCCGCGACCGAAGTACAGCCCGAACATGCTGCCCACCTGCGTGGTCGTGAACGCGATGCCGGCCGCGTCCGCCGCGAACTGCAGGCCCTTGCACAGCGCGCGTGTGGTTGCCTCGAGGCCGGCGTAGATCGCCGCGTCGTCGAGCGCACGCAGAAGCGCCAGGCCCGCCGACATCGCCAGCGGATTGCCGCTCAAGGTGCCGGCCTGGTAGATCGGTCCGAGCGGCGCGAGCTTCTGCATGATGTCGCGGCGTCCACCAAAGGCGCCCACCGGCAGGCCGCCGCCGATGATCTTGCCAAGCGTGATCAGGTCCGGCGCGATGCCGTAGAGACCGGTCGCCGAGGTCGGACCCACGCGAAAGCCGGTCATCACTTCGTCGAAGATCAGCAGCGCGCCGTCGCGCGTACACAGGTCGCGCAGGCCTTCGAGAAAACCCTTGCGCGGCGGCACGCAGTTCATGTTTCCGGCGACAGGCTCGACGATCACGCAGGCGATCGCACCGGCATGGGCTTCGAACATCGCGCGCGCGGAGTCGAGGTCGTTGTAGGTCGCCGTGAGCGTCAGCGCCGCCAGCTCGGCGGGCACGCCGGGAGAGGTCGGCACGCCGAAGGTCAGCAGCCCGGAGCCGGCCTTCACGAGCAGTGAATCGCCGTGGCCGTGGTAACAGCCCTCGAACTTCAGGATCTTGTCGCGGCCCGTGAATCCGCGCGCCAGGCGTAGCGCCGACATCGTCGCCTCGGTGCCGCTCGAGCACAGGCGCACCATGTCGAGGTTTGGCACGCGCTGGCACAGCAGCTCGGCCATCTCGATCTCCGCCTCCGTCGGCGCGCCGTAGCTCATGCCGATCGAAGCCTGCCGGGTCACCGCCGCGATCACCGCCGGGTGCTGGTGACCGAGGATCATCGGACCCCAGGAACCGACGTAGTCGACGTAGGAGCGACCGTCGGCATCGTGAATCCATGCGCCCTTGGCATGCGTGATGAATCGTGGCGTACCGCCGACCGACTTGAACGCGCGCACGGGCGAATTCACGCCGCCCGGAATGGTCTGCTGCGCGCGCGCGAATAGCGCGTCGGAACGGGGCGTGTCGGATCGGGACATGAGGGCGACGCGGATGCCAGCAGCTTCGGAACGGGGGATTCTACGGGCGGCGACGCGGATCACCGAACAGCCAGGCAAGGAAGAGCGCAGCAAAAACCAGATCTCCGACCATCAGAAGCGCGAAACGTGGGCTTGCTTCGCCGCCAATCCAGAGGCCGAACACGGCCACGAAGGCAAGAAGCTTTCCGAATGCGGCGAGCGTCAGCAGTGGCCGGTCGATGACCGTGCGCCTGCCCAGCCACGCATAGCAGAGACCGAACAGCGCGATGAACGAGGCGAGCAGCACGCGGTACACCGCTGGCACCGGGGCCTCGGGCAGGCCCGCCAACTGTCCCAACGCGGACTGCGGTGCGGTCACCAGCAGCGCCACGCCGAGATTCGCCAGCGCGGTGGCCCACAGCGCCGTTCGCAGCAGGGCGTCGGGCGGCGCGCGCATCGATCAGGCGAACTGCCGCGCGTAGGCGCGTGCCGCCGACTCGATGTCGCTCGCACCGAACACGCCATCTGCCGCGGCGATCAGGCAGGCGCCCGCTTCGATCAGCGGCGCGCAGTTCTGCGACGTGATGCCGCCGATCGCGCACAGGGGCAGCGATGTCAGCGTGCGCGCCTGCTGCAGCAGCCCGAGCGTGGCCCGGCGCGCGTTGGGCTTGGTGCGCGACACGAAGAACGCGCCGAAGGCGAGGTAGTCCGCGCCGCCTTCGCTGGCCGCCTGCGCACGGGCCAGCGAGTCCTGGCATGTGATGCCGATTGCGCGATCCGGTCCCAGGCGCGCGCGCGCTTCGACCAAGCCCATGTCCTCGAGTCCCAGGTGCACGCCGTGCGCATTCCCCTGGAGCGCAAGTTCCACGTCGTCGTTGACGATCAGCTTCGCGCCGTGTCGATCGCAGAGCGTGCGCAGCGCGCGAACCGAAGCCAGCCGGCGCGCGTGGTCGTCGGTCTTGTCGCGGTACTGCACCAGGCGCGCGCCGCCGCGCAGCGCGGACTCGGTGGCGCAGAGCAGTCGCGGCGGCTCGAGGCACAGGTCGGTGGGCGTGATGACGTAGAGGCCGCGCATGAACCCGTTTCTCTCAGCGACGATAGGGGATGCGCCGGCCGCGGCCGACGGCGATCGCCCGCTGCAGCGATGCCTGTGTCCATCGCTGCGCGGTTTCGATCGCCTTGCCCATGTCGTCGCCCCCGGCCAGGCGCGCCGCGACGGACGAGGCCAGCGTGCAGCCGGCGCCGTGGAAGGTCTCGGGCAGCCGCGGCCAGGTGTAGCGGCGCGGTGCCGCATCGTTCCGGTACCAGGTGTCGACCACCTCGTCGCCCGGCTCGTCGCCGCCCGTGACGAGCAGGTTGACGCAGCCACGTCGCAGCAGGGCCTGCGCGCAGTCCTCGAGCGGGGCCCCGGGGGCAAGGGCCGCAAGTCGTCGTGCCTCGGCGGCGTTCGGCGTCAGCAGGCTGGCCCTGGGCACGAGCTGCTCGCGGATCGCGGCCTCCAGCGAAGCGCCGGCGAGCTCGCGCCCGCCACCAGCCCGCAGCACGGGGTCGAGCACGACGGGAACGCGCAGGCGATCGATGAGCTCGACAAGGAAGCTCACCGCCGCGACCTCCGCGAGCAGGCCGATCTTGAGCACCCGGATATCGCAGTCCGCGACCAAGCGATCGACCTGCTCGGCAAGCAGGTCGACGGAGACGGCTTCGACGCGCTGAACGTTGCGGCTGTCCTGGACCGTCAGGGCAGTGATGACGCTCAAGGGGTGGAGACCCTGCGCGGCGATGGCCTCGATATCCGCGTGAATTCCGGCCCCGCCGAGCGGATCATGGCCAGACAAGGACAGCACGCAGGGGTGGCGGTAGCTCATGCGGAATTCTGGGCCTTCCTTTGTCCGACCGGGTGCTCAGACAATCTTGTGCAGTGCACCATGTGCTGAGCCACTATGCACAGTCGCATGCACATGCCGTCCGGACCCCCGTTTTTGCGTAACCTGATTGAAAGAATGCTGTAGCAAACGCATAAGTGTAGGAATAGATGCAGGAATATAGCTTGGTCAGAAACTGGTCTCAGGGCAGAAATGGCAACCCCACCGGTAACTTAGGGATTCGTTACCGGGGTTCTGCACAAGCTTATGCACAAGCTTTGGGGGCATCTTCGACTTCCTCTTAATTACCATGAGCTTGAGCGACAAACTTAAAGTGATTGCTGTCATGTCGGTCGTTCTGGCCTGCGGCGCTGGTTGCGGCGGGTCGAACGCCGAACCCCCTCCCGCGGCTGCCGGCCTCGAGTACGTCGGAAGCCTGGACGACACGGTCCTGCCCGAACTCTCCGGGCTCGCCGTCTCGCATCTGCGTCCCGGCGTGCAATGGGCGCTCAGCGACAGCGGCAACCCGGCCGAACTGGTCGCGATCGGCGCCGACCTCAAGCGGCTGGAAGTCACGCGAGTGGAAGGCGCGATCAATCACGACTGGGAGGACCTGGCGAGCTTCGAACAGGACGGGCGCCCCTGGCTGCTGATCGCAGACACCGGCGACAACTTCAGTCTGCGATCCGAGGTCTCCCTGATCCTGGTGCCCGAGCCGGTTTCGGAACAGGTATCGGTCGTGCCCGCCCGCACCCTCCGGTTCCGCTACGAGGATGGCCCGCGCGACTGCGAGGCCATGACCGTCGACGTGCCGCGCCGCCGCGTGTTGCTGGCCGACAAGGGGCGGCACCCGGTGGGCCTGTACGAGCTGCCGCTGGATGGCGACGACAAGAGCGTGCGCGTCGCGCGGCGGCTCGCCGATTTTCCAGACCTCGTCCCCACGTCGGCTCCACGCGTGCAGACGATGGGCGGCCGAAACTGGCGCGGCACTGCCACCGCCATGGACCTTTCCCCGGACGGCCTGAGCCTGATCGTGCTGTCGACCCTGTCCGTGAGCCTGTTCCAGCGCACCGCTGACGAGGACTGGCCTGAGGCGCTCGCCCACCCGCAGCTGGAGCAGCGCCTGCCAAAGCTGCCGATGTTCGAATCGCTGGCCTTCGAAGCCGGCGGCGATTCCGCGCTGGCCGCAACCGAGTCGCGTCCCGCGTTGTTCTACCGCTGGAAGCTCAAGCGCTGAGATCCTGCGCAGGTCGCGCCCGGCACTCACGCAGCGCGTCCACCGCCCACAGCGCGAGCACCGAGACGCCGAGAATCGGCATCGCGATGCACAGCGATACACCGACCATGAGCGCCCATCGCGGCAGCCGGATCTGCGTGCGCATCGGCGCGCCCACGCGTCCGCGCGGCCTGCGCATCCACCACGAAAGAAATCCGGTGACGCTCACCCACGCCAGCGCCAGCACGACGATCGAGTTGAACCACTGGTTGGCGCGGCCGAAGAAGCTGCCCTCGTGCAGGTCGACGCCGGTGGCGACCGCGCGCGGGATTGCGGGGAAGTCGATCCAGGTCGTCTTCACGAGCGGCTGGCGCGAGTAACGATCGAATGCGACGGCGGTCTCGCGCGAAGTGCGCGCGAGACGGTTGCGCACCGACAGCGCGGAGTCGGCCTCGCCTTCGAGCTTGATCTCGAGAGTGCCAGTGACGCCGATCGCCCTCGCCTGCGCGACAGCCTCATCCAGAGTCATCGTCGCGACGCCGGGCAGAACGTGACTCTTCGCGCGCGTGACGGCGCCGAATGGCGAGGGCTGGCCGATCGCGTCCTGAAAGGGCTTGAGCACCTGGGTGCCCCAGAACTGAGTCCACGGCATCGCGCTGACCAGGAAGGCCAGGATCACGACCGAGAAGAGCACGGCGACGCTCGCGTGCAGGTCTCTTACGAGCACGCGCGGGCCCTGGCCGGTGCGCGGAACGAGCGAAGCGAACAGCCCTCGATCGCGCGGCCACCACAGGTAAAGACCGGTGAGCACCATGACGACGCCCCAGCACGCGCCGAGTTCGAGCAGCCAGGAACCGGCGGCGCCGAGCGGCCAGCCGCCATGCACCTTGCGCGTCCAGCCCGGCATCCATTCCCAGCCGGACAGCCGGCCCAGCACCTGGCCGCTGTACGGATCGACGAAGACGGGAATCGGCAGCGCATCGCCGTCGCCGTGATGCCCGCCGAACATCACCTGCGTTGCGCGATTCGCCACGCCGGCCACGATCATCGTGGTGGGGCGCGCCTGCGGCAGCGCCACCTGCGCGGCGGCGAGCTGAGCATCGACGCTCGCGTGCTGCGCGGCGGGCGTCACGAACCTCAGCTGGGGATGCGCCCAGTCCGCCCACTCGTCCTGCCACAGGTACATCGTGCCGGTGATGCCCTGCAGCAGCACGAAGGGGATCACGAGGAACGCAGCGTAAAAGTGCCAGCGCCATAGGCGGCGGTAGAGGAGGCCGCTATCGCCCGACTGCGAGGTGGCGGAGGTGTCGATCGAAGCGCCCATCAGAAATGGCCTCTGAATTGCGCGAGAAGGGTGCGTTGCGGATAGGGATGGAACTCGTAGTACTTCGCGTCGGTGAGGTTGGAGACGCCCAGCGCGAATTCGTAGCGCTCTCGCCAGGTGTAGCCGACGCGCGCATCCACGGTCGTGTACTTCGAGGTGCAGCCGAAGCGCCGGCAGCCGCCTTCGTCGCTGTTGTCGAGCTCGCCGTAGTTCTTGCCCACGTGCAGCGACGCGACGTTGGCATTCCAACCGGGAAGGAAGCGCCAGTTGGCGATGAGGTTGGCGCGCACGTGCGGGATGCGCACCCAGTCCTTGCCCACCGACGCAGGGTTACGCTCGTTCTTCCTGATCTCGGAATCCACGAGCGACAAGTTGGCGTCGAGGTCCACGTCCGGCAGCAGGTCGACCACGCCGTAGACCAGTTCGACGCCCTGCGTGAGCACGCGGTCGACGTTCTGGATATTCGTGATGTTTGGCGTGACGTTGACGTCGGTCTGGAAATTGACCGTGTCGTCGATGTCGTCGCGGAACAGCGAGACACGGACCTTGTGTCGCCGCGCCCAGGTCTTCTCCCAGGCGATCTCCTGCGACAGCGCGTCCTCCGCCTCGAGGTCCGGATCGTTGTTCTGGATCGTCGCCTGCGGCTGTCCGTTGACGATGGTCGTGCCGATCGAGCCCTGGAAGAGTTCCGAGACCGTCGGGTAGCGCAGGCCGCGGCCGATCGAGTAGCGCAGCGTGCAGGCCGGCGGGGCGTAGGCGATCGAGAGCTTGGGCGAGACATCCTCCTCGCGACGATCGTCGTAGCGCAGCCCGTCTGGTTTGGTCGCGTTCGCACGCAGGCCGTCCAGCGCCTGCCAACGCTCGAAGCGCGCGCCCGCGGTGACCGACCAGTCCTGCGCGAACTTCCAGACGTCCTGCGCGTACAACGCCTGCGTCACGGTGGCGCCCTCGGCGTCCTCGAGCAGCGCGCCGCGCGAGCCGTGCCGCCATTCGGCCGTCGCGTAGCGCTCCTGGTCGAGTTCGTAACGCGAGCGGTAATAGCCGAAGGTGAACGCGTGCGCGAGGTCGTCGCGGCCGTACGTGGCCTGCACGTCGACGTTCCACCATCCCTTGCCAGAACCACCGTCGACGATCGTGCCGGCCTCGAGGTTCTGCGTCGCGCCGCTGCCCGTGGGCACGTTCGAGCGCAGCCTGTCCTCGTCGATGTCGTATATCGACGTCACGGCCGAGAAGTTCCAACCGCTCTCGTGCTTGGTCCGGGCGGTGACGGCGGTCATCAGGTGTTGCTCGGTGCCGGTCTGTGGACCGAAGGAACTGTCGGCCACCGTGTAGACCCGGTCCTGGAAGCGGATCGTGCCGCGCGTCACCGTGTTGCCGGCTGCGTCGCGAAGCAGGCTCTTGCCGTCGCGGTCGTACTCGTTGCGCCAGAAGGCTAACTGCGCATCGGCGCGAAAGGCCTCGTTCTCGTATACGACCTTCGGCTTGATCTGGTCCTGGACGTCGTCCTCGCGCGCCTGTCCGTTGGGTCCGAGGATCAGGCGGTTCAGCCCGCGCGGATCCTTGTCGGGGATGGCGCCGGTGACGTCCACGGCTGCGGCGTTCTGGGCGTCCGTGGGCACCCCGACGAGCGTGCCCGTGGCGTACTGCATCGGGTGGCCGTCGCTGCGCAACCGGTTGGCGCCGAGGGTGCCGGACCATCGTCCGCGACGACCGCCGCCGAACAGGCTCAGCTGCTCGCCGCCGAAATCGCCGGAGACGCCGTACTCGGAAAAATGCTCCGTGAACGCCTGCAGGCGTCCCGACAGGGCGGTCTCGGCCGGATCGCGCGTCGTCACCAGCACGGTGGTGCCGATCGAGTTGCCGGGATACAACGCGGAGTAGGGGCCGTACAGCACGTCGACGCGCGAGACTTCCTCGGGCGCCACCATGTTCCAGCGCGGCGCGTTGAAGCGGCCCAGGAAATTCGACAGCAGCACGCCGTCGGAATACACCACGCCGCGCGGCGCCTGCAGCGCGTTGAACGAGCGCCCGCTGAGCAGTGCGTTGCGATCCCCCACGTAGCGTTTCCGAACGCCCACGGAGGGAATGTGCTTGAGCGCGTCCTCGGTGTTGACGAATAACCGCAGCTGCAGCTCGCTTGCCGTCACGCCGAAGCTCGTCTGCGGCAGGTCGGCGGTCAGCGCGCGACGTTTGCCAGCGACGGTGATGGTGTCGACTTCATCACCGCCGGCGGCGACGGCAATGGTCTGCGGCGATGCGGCGGCATCGTCGAGCGTCGGAGGCGCGTCGGGCGTCGCGGTGGGAGGGACCGCGTTCTGGGCAGAACCCGTTGCACTGCAGAGCAGGGCCGCGGCAGTAGCGGCCGCGAGCGAAAACAACCTGGACATGGGAGGCGAACATCCTGATCGGTCGCCCGTCATCAACGGGCGTGCGCGGAATCGCGTGTGCGCAAGGCGCCACGCCGGCCGCGTACAGAAAACGCGGGATCAGGAAATCAGCGGAGGGCCGCGTGCGGGCGGGTTGGGCGCGGGCTGCCGGCCCGGTGTCTCGCCCATCACCGCAGCCGGCGCTTCGAGACCGGCAGCACGCAGCGCGAGCATTGGGGAAACGTACGCAGGGCCCCCGGTCGTCGCGCCGCCGCAGAACTGCACGCAGTCCTGGGGATGAGCGGAATGCGAAGAACCCTTCTGCAGGATCTCGCGCACTTCGATCGGAAGCGTCGCCAGTTTCTGCGTCATTGCCGGCGAGAACCCACCGCACCACGTCGCGAGACCCGCTTCGGGCTGCGCCATCGCGGCCGCGTGCGCCAGGGGCAGGCACAGCTGCGCCAGCCACGCGAGCAACGCGATCCAGATCAGTCGGCGGGAGCGAAGCTGCGGGAACATGGGAGCATTCTGGAACACGCCCGCGAACCTAAGCAAAGAATGATCCGGGAGACAGCTTGGCCGGACGCTCAAAGCTGATCGACCGTTGCCACCCCGAGATGATTCATCTGCCCCAGGATCCACGACGCCCGCTGCTGAACGTAGGTCGACGGCGCCGAAACCTTGAGCCGCTTGGGATTGGGCAGCACCGCCGCCAGCAGTGCCGCTTCCGGGTAGGTGAGTCGCGACGCCGGCTTGTGGAAGTACTTCAGCGAAGCGGCCTCCACGCCGTACACGCCAGTGCCGAATTCCGCGCTGTTGAGATACATCGCCAGCACGCGACGCTTGGACCACAGCGTCTCGATCAGCAGGGTGTAGCCCACTTCGAACCCCTTTCGCAGCCAGCTTCGGCCCGACCACAGGAACAGGTTCTTCGCCACCTGCTGCGAGATCGTGCTGGCGCCGCGTTTCCGCCGATGGTTGCGGTTGTGCTCCACCGCCTTGTCTATCGCCTCGATGTCGAAGCCGAAGTGCTCGGGGAAGCGCTGGTCCTCCGATGCGATCACGGCGAGTTTCACCGCGGGCGCGATCTCGTCGGACCCCACCCAGTCGTGCTCGAGCGGTGGCAGGTCGCCACCGGAAAAGAGGCGGTCGACCTGGTAGCCGATCATGAAACTCGTGGTCCAGGCCGGCAGCACGCTCAAGGCGAGCACGGGGAGCACGGTGAGCGCGAGCAGGCCGATGCCCAGCCACAGCAGAACGCGACGCGGACGGAGACGACGCCGCGGCTGAGGCATGGGCGAAGGATCGATTGTTCGTTCGGGCTCGAGGCGCAACTCGGGCGCGGCAGGCGCGTCTTTCGCAGCGAGCGTGGGGTACTGGCGTTCCAAGCGAGAAGGCGTCCGCGTGGGCGTGGGCGGATTCTACCTTCAGCCGGTTGCCGGACCGACCACGGGGTCGGGGCGCCCGAGCAGGCGCGCCGCATCCGCGGCCAGCCGCGTGCCGAAGAACTGCAGGCAGGCGCGGATGCGTGCGCTCTTGCGCAGGTCGGGGTGCGTGAGCACCCAGACCTCCACGTCGGTGGCCAGGTAGGAGCCGGGCAGGCGCTCGAACCGCGGATCGTCGTCGGCGGTGAAGCAGGGCAGCGAGCCGCAGGCCACGCCGCGCGCAACGGCTTCCACGACCGCGCCGATGGAATCGAAGCGCAGCTTGAGCCGCGACTCGGGGATGTTCGTCGCCGTCCAGCGCGCCTGGCGAACGTGGGCGAGCTGGCCGTCGAAGCCGATCCAGTCGTATTCCACGAGCGGACGACCGCGGCCTGCGCGGTCGAGGTAGGCCGGCGAGGCGTAGGACGCCACGCCTACCTTGCCCACGCTACGACCCACGAGGTGATCCGGCGGCGTCGCGGTCGCGCGGATCGCGACGTCGGCGTCGCGGCGCGTGAGGTCCGCCATCTGGTTGGTTGCCGACACATCGAGGCTCACGTCCGGGTACATCGAGCGGAACTCGGCGAGGTAGGCCGGCAAGGCGTGCAGCGCCAGCGCCTCGCTGGTGCTCACGCGGATGTGGCCCTGCAATTTCACGTCGGTGCCGAGCACGCGGCGCTCCACGGACATTGCCTCGGCCTCCATGCGCGCGGCCGCCTCGGCCAGCGCTTCGCCGGACTCCGTGAGGCGATAGCCGCTGCGCAGGCGCTCGAACAGGCGAACCTCGAGCCGCTGTTCGAGAGCCTCCAGACGCCGGTAGACGCTGGAGGGATTCACGCCCAGGGCGCGCGCCGCCGGGCTCAGTCCGGCGGCGCGCGAGATCGCCAGCACGTAGCGCAGGTCGTCCCAGTCCATATCGTTCGGGTCGAAGGGGTGGCAGGTACACGCGGTTGCGAGGAACACCTTGGCATGGCTCCAGTCCGCATCGCGAACCGGTTCGCCGGAGTGGATCCTGGCGAATGATTTGCAAAAATGCAAAATAGAACTGCGGATCGGGGGAATGTTCGTGCGTTACAAGCCGGAGCAGGATGTGTCCCATGAAGCGCCGGGAATGTCCCGACCCGAGGTCCAAGGAGTCCGTCATGTCTTTCTTCAACGAGATCTTTTCTTCTTCCAGTCAGTCGGTTGAAACGGTCGACGTCGCCGCTGGCAGCAGCGTCCTGAGCGCCACCGGCCTGAGCCGCAAGGTGCTTGCCGCGCTGTTCCGCCAGGACGGCCTGTTCGGCCATGAGTCCGACCTCGCGCCGGTCGAGCAGGCGATCGTGCAGAGCCGCCTGGGCCACATCCCCGGCCTGCGCGCCCGCCCTGTGCTCGCGCCGACCGATGCGCGCCTGGTCGCCCTGGAGAACTTCGTGGATGGCCTGGTCCAGGCAGGCGGCAACGTCCGGGCCCACGACGAGCAGCAGCTGGTCGAGGCCGGTTACTCGGCGGCCGCGGTGAGCGAAGTGGTCCGCGTTGTCCGCCTGGCCCGCGACGTGTTCGGCCTCGTCGGTGGACTGGGCCGCGGCACGACGGCGACGGCCCGCAGGGCGCTGGCCAATGCGGCCTGAACGCGGCCTGCGGGGCGGTTTCCTTCGGGATTCCGCTCCGCGGGTCTTTCGGAGTCCCCTCGCCGGTAGGCCGGGGGAAGTCATGGGTGATTTTTTTGGCTGTGGTGAGGAATGCCCCGGACTTCGTCAGACTGAGGACCAGTTCGACTCGGGATGACACCTGGCCATGAGCACTCTCGAACGCGCCATCGAGATCGCTGCCCGCTCGCATGCAGGGCAGGTCGACAAGGGCGGCGCGCCGTACATCCTCCATCCTCTGCGCCTGATGCTCTCGGTCTCCGGTGCAGAGGAGCGCATGGCCGCGGTTCTGCACGACGTGATCGAGGACACGCCGGTCACGGCAGAAGACCTGCGGCGCGAAGGATTTTCGGAAACGGTGGTCGGAGCGGTGCTGGCCCTGACCAAGCTCAAGGGCGAGACGCGCATGGACGCAGCGCGACGCCTTGCCCCGAATCCTGTTGCAGGCGCGGTGAAGCTCGCCGACCTGCGCGACAACATGGACCTGCCGCGCCTGCCGAACCCCACCGAGAAAGACCGCGCGCGTCTGCGCGAATACGAGCAGGTGAATGCATTCCTCGAACAGGCAGCTCGCGGCGAGGGGTGATTTCGCTCGGCGCGCCGCCCGGGCGTCGAATTTGGCGAGGCGGAAGAGCGGGCCCGTTGCTTTCCATCAGGCGGGATTCGCGCACTTCGTCCAGCTGCGCCCGCGTCCGCCTACGAAGCGCCCTTCGGCGCGAACGCGGCGCACCAGCCCTTCGGGCTGATCCTGCCTTCGACGACCGTGCAATGGTCCGGCGCCAGGAATTGCGCGCACTGCGAACACTGGTGTCCATCCTTCGGCGTGGGCTGGTACATCACGAGGTCGGGTTTCATCTTGACCTCGGCGGGTGCGATCTCGGGCAGACCCAGCGCCGCGCTTGCGGCCACGAGGCCTAATCCTGCCTTGATCACCGCGCGCCGCGACATGTGGGGGTCGGTTTTGCGGGTGGTCATGGTTTAGAGAAGTGAACAGCGGTGGGAAGACGCCGCGTTCTCGAACGTTGGTGAGAAGCAGGGCGACGGTCGCGTTGCACGACATTGGGCGCACGCAGGCAGGATCGAGCAACAAGCACGCCATCGGGATCGCGCGGGACCCTTCCAAGGCAAGCCGTTCCAGGGATGTCGAAGACCGTCACGCCAGCATGGCTCCCTCTTCCCGCTGTCGCGGGGAGGGAGCACAGCAGAGGAGTCCGAATCCCAGCCCACCCTTTGCTCCCTCCTCCCACCCCCGCTAGTCTCATCCCGCATCCGCCACCGCGGACAGAGCCCGCCGTAGAGCGGGCCGCGCTGCCCAGGAGGACCCGCCATGCAGCAGCAGAGCCGTCACACCGAATCCTTCCAGACCGCCCGCACGCTCGACGTGGCGCTCGACCGTCTCGCCGAGGCCACGAGTTCGCTCGGCTTCGATGCCGTCGACTACGGCTTCATGCCGCGCGCCCGCGCCGCCGACGGCCGCTACAACGCGCCCGATATCGTCACGCGCAATTTCCCGCCGCGCTGGATGGCGGGGTGGACGCGGTATTGCCGCGAGGATCCGTTCCTCTGCGCCGGCTACCCGCGCACGCTGCCGCTCGACTGGAGCGAGGTCATCGGAGCGGACTGGCTGAACACGACGCAGCGCCAGGCGCTCGCCTATCTCGAAGACCTCGGCTTCACCGATGGCCTGACGATTCCAATCCATCTTCCCGATGGCGGCTTCGCCTTCGTCAGCGCGTTGGCGCATGGACATGGCGATGCCTGGCGTGCGCATCAATCGCAGGTCTCCGATCAGCTGTTCGTGCTCGCCCATGGATTCCACGCGGCCGTCGCCTCGCGCTTCGGTCTTCGAAGCGACACGCGGGGCGTGAGCCTGTCGCCACGCGAACGCGAGATGCTGTCGCACGCTGCTGCGGGTTTGAGCGCACCGGAAACCGCACGGCGCGTGCATCGCTCCGTGGAGACCGTGCGACGCCAGCGAAAGTCCGCGATGGAGAAGCTGGGTGCGCACACCGTCGTGCAGGCGGTGGCGCGGGCGATGAATCTGGGCCTGCTCGAAATACCGACGCGTTGAACGTAGCCCGGGTGCAACCCGGGGCTTTTTCTCTCACGTCGACGCAAAGAACCGGGGTGCATGTTTAGACCGGAGACATGGGTAACAGGTGTTCGGAGACATCGGTATCACCTGTGGGAAGGGGACTATAAGGTTTTGAGGTTGATGGTTCGGGTGACGTGGTTGCAGAAGACGACGTGGTAGCAGCCGTCTTCGATCGTGGGTCGTAGTGCGATGGGCTGGCCGATGAGGGCTTTGCCGACGGTGATGGATCGGCCCAGGAAGGTGATCTGGCCGCCGCCGTGGACGGTTCGCACGATGTCGTCGGATCGATAGACGATGGGCGGTAGCAAATCCGGGAAGCGGCGAGGGCTGGAGCGGTAGCGGCTGGCGGGCGTCGCCATCTTCAAAGCTTCGTGTGGACGCTGGCAGTTGTAGATGGGTTGCCAGGCATCGAGTTGGATCTGGACCTGGCGGTGGTTGTGCAGCGGGATGCGGCTGAGCAGTTCCCAGTCCAGCGTGCGATGGAAGCGTTCGTCCTTGCCTTGGGTCTGTGGGTGATAGGGACGGGAGTGGCTCACCTGGATGCCCAGACGCATCAGCCACACGCTCAGGCGGGTGTAGGGCGAGCCTTCACTGCTGCCCCAGGGGGTGCCGTTGTCCATGGTCGTCTGCTCGGGCAGACCGTAACGGCGAAACGCGGCCGTCAGGCGCTCCTTGACCGTGCTGCGACGCTGATCAGCACAGGCATCGAGGACCAGATTGAAGCGGGAATGGTCGTCGAGCACGGTGAGGGTGTGACATCGCCCGCCGTCGAGCAGGCCGAAATGACCTTTGAAATCCATCTGCCAGAGCTGGTTGGGCTCCGCCCGCTCGAAACGCTGCCACGCACGAGGCTGTCCCGCTCTGGGGCCATCCAAATGACCCTGCCGGCGCAAGATCTGCGTGATCGTGCTCGCGCTGGGCAGACCCGTGTGCCCCAGGTCTTCCAGCCTTCGCTTGAGCTTGCGACCGCCCCAGGCCGGGTGCTGCAACCGCAGCTCGATCACGAGGGCTTCCACCTCCGGCGAAACCTGCCGGGGTGAATGCAGCGGACGGCGCGATCGATCGCCAAGTCCTTCCCGGCCTTGTGCCGCGAACCGGCCCACGAGCTGATAGCCCGTCTTGCGACTGATCGCGAAGGCTTCACAACACCGCGAAAAGGGCTCAGTGCCCGCCTGTACACGCTCGAGAAACGCGAATCGAAGCTCCATGAGGGACTTCTCTTGCCAGGGCATGCGCGCCTCCCACAGATAGACGCCTCACGCTCTCAGAAAGGTGTTACCCATGTCTCCGAACACTGTTACCTATGTGTCCGGTCTGAACAGTGCACCCGGGCTACGGAGTCATCGCTCCCCATGACAAATGACCCGATCGGGTCATTGTCCACGCCGCTCCCCGGTTCGATGATCGTCTTCGCTGCCGCACACCGCAGTCCGCCTTCACGTCCCCGATCGGAGCCGCACCCATGATCCTCAAGGAATACTCGAAGTACGACGGCCTCGGCCTCGCCGACCTGGTGCGACGCAAGGAGGTCTCTCCCGAAGATCTCGTCGACAGCGCCATCGACGCCATCGAACGCCTCAACCCGAAGGTCAACTGCGTCGTGCAGAAGTTGCGCGACCAAGCGATGGCCGAGATCAAGTCCGGCCTCGCGTTCGGACCGTTCCGCGGCGTGCCGTTCCTCGTCAAAGAGTTCGGCATGCACTTCAAGGGCATGGTTGCGTCGGCCGGCTCGCGCCTCGCAGAGGGCTTCAAGCATGAAACCGACAGCGTGATGATGCAGCGCTGCCGCGCCGCGGGCCTGGTCGCGGTGGGCACTTCGACCTTGCCGGAGATGGCCTTCAACGCCAGCTCCGAGGCCCTGCTGCATGGCGCCACGTGCAATCCCTGGAACCTCGGCTACTCCGCGGGCGGTTCATCCGGCGGCGCCGGCGCCGCGGTGGGCAGCGGCATGGTGCCGATCGCGCACGCGAATGACGGCGGCGGATCGATTCGCATCCCGGCGGCGGTCAACGGCCTCGTCGGCATGAAGGTGTCGCGTGGCCGCACGCCCGGCGGCCCGGACATCGGCGCGCTGCTGTGGGGCCTGGGCGTGGAATTCTTCGAGACGCGCACGGTGCGCGACTCCGCCGCGCTGCTCGATGCCATCGGCGGACCCGACGACGGTTACTACTACACGGCCGAGCCGCCCAAACGCGGCTTCCTGGCCAGCGCGATGACAGCGCCGGCCAGACCGCTGCGCATCGGCGTCGTCGATGGTCTTCCCGGCGCGCGCAAGACCGCCACCGAAAATCTCGAGCGCTTGTCCGACACCGTGAAGTTGCTGGAGCAGCTGGGTCATCGTTGCGAACCGCTGAAGTTCGAGTACGACGCGGGCGCGTTCAACGAGTCCACGATCCGGTTGTGGGCGACGACGCTCGGCTACTTCATGGAACTCTTCGCCAAGGAGACCGGGCGCAAGATCGGCCCCGACACCGCCGAGGCCGTAACCCTGGCGGTCTACGAGTACGGCAAGTCGCTGCGCGCCTTCCAGCTCGAAGAAGCGATGTCGCAGCAGAACGCGATCACGCGCAGCGTCTGCACCGCGATGCGTGGCTACGATGTCGTGTTGACGCCGGGCCTGGGTCGCGACGTCGCCAAGCTCGGCGAGCTCGACCAGAACGCATCGAACCTCGACATGGCCGGCTGGTGGCAGCACATCATCCAGGAGTACTCCACGTTCACGCCGCTGTTCAACACGACCGGACAGCCCGCGTTGATGTTGCCGCTGTGGCAGGCGAAGTCCGGCTTGCCGATGGCGATGCAGTTCGTCGGGCATCTCGGAGACGAGGAGACGCTGTACAGCCTCGCGGGGCAGTTGGAGCAGGCCGCGCCGTGGTCTGGAAGGCGGGCGCCGAACTACGCGTAGGGTGGGCAAATGGCCTTATGGTTTGCCCACACGTTGCAATGACGGGCCGGAAAAGACAGGCGGCGTAACGCCAGGGGCAAATGGCCTTATGGTTTGCCCACGCGTTGCAATGGCACACGCGTCGGCAGATGAAGCCTGCCCACCCTCGCACTGCGGCTATCGCTGTGCTCCCTTTCCCCACGCGGCTTCATCGTATGGGGAGGGTCGGGCTGAGGGGCGGCGTCTTCCACAGGCGCGGGGAATTAGCGTCTTTCGAGCTTCAAAAGCCAGCCGTCACCCCTCCACCCTCTGCAATGCAGACGCGCATGCCGGAATGAGCAAATCAGCGCGTGCGCGCAGACGCCCTACGCCGTCTTGATAGAAGCCGCGCGCTCCAGCCCGAACTTCTTCACGGCGTGCTCGCGCATCTCGACCTTTCGCACCTTGCCGGTGACCGTCATCGGGTACTCGGCGACCACGTCGAGGTAGCGCGGCACCTTGTAGTGGGCGAGCTGGTCCTTGCAGAAGGCCTTCATGGCTTCGACCGTCAGCGGCGCACGGCCCTCCTTCATGATCACGCAGGCCATCACTTCCTCGCCGAACTTCTCGTCGGGCACGCCGATGACCTGCACGTCGCGGATGTCCGGGTGCTTGTAGAGAAAGTCTTCGACCTCCACCGGGTACACGTTCTCGCCGCCGCGGATGATCATGTCCTTGATGCGGCCGACGATGTTTACGAAGCCCTGCTCGTCCATGACGCCGAGGTCGCCCGTGCGCATCCAGCCATCGGGCGAGATCGCATCCTTCGTGCGCTTGTCGTCGTTCCAGTAGCCCAGCATCACCGAGTAGCCGCGCGTCTGGAATTCGCCGGTCTCGCCGTAGTCGCAGGTCTTGCCGGTCTCGGGATGCGCAATGCGGATCTCGACGTGAGGATGCGCGCGACCGACGCTGCTGACGCGCTTTTCGATCGGATCTTCCGGGCCGGTCTGCGCCGAGACCGGCGAGGTCTCGGTCATGCCGTAGATGATCTCGACCTCGGGCATGTGGAAGTCGCTCACGAGTCGCTTCATGACTTCCACCGGGCAGGGCGAGCCCCCGATCGTGCCCGTGCGCAGGCTGGACTTGTCGGTCTTCTCGAAGTCGGGGTGCCCCATCATCGCGATGAACATCGTGGGCACGCACATGGCGCCGGTGCAGCGCTCCTGCTCGATCGCCTTGAGCGTGGCGCCCGGATCGAAGGCGGGCGCAGGGACAACCAGGGTGGCGCCGAAGCTGGCGCACAGCAGGTTGCCGCAGACCATGCCGGCGCAGTGGTAGAACGGCACCGGGACGCAGAAGCGGTCGTTCTCGGTGAAGCGCTGGCAGACGCCGTCGAAGTAGGCGTTGTTCAGGATGTTGCGGTGGGACAGCGTGGCGCCCTTGGGCGCGCCCGTGGTGCCCGAGGTGTACTGGATGTTGATCGCGTCGTTGCGATCCAGCGTGCGCATGCGGATCGCGATGTCGCCACGCGGGATGCGTTCGCCGTCCGCGAGCAGCCGAGCCCAGTCGCTGGGCTGGTCCGGATCGTCAATGAAGATGACTTCCAGGAGATCCGGAACGTCGCCGCGCACGTCCTCGATCATCTTCACGTAGTTGCTGGTCTTGAACTGCCGCGCCGCCACCAGGCCACGGCAGCCCGATTGGCGCAGTGCGTAGGCGAGCTCGTTGCTGCGGTAGGCGGGGTTGATGTTCACCTGGATCACGCCGAGCTTGGCGGTGGCGAACTGCACGAGCACCCACTCGATGAGGTTCGGCGCCCAGACGCCGATGCGGTCGCCCTTCTGGTAGCCGCGCGCGAGCAGCCCCCGCGCGACGCGGTCGACCTCGTCGTTGTACCGCCGGTAGGTCCAGCGGATGCCCTGGTGCGGCATGACCACGGCTTCGCGGTCTCCGAACTTCGCCGCGGTGGCCTCGAAGTTGTCGCCGATGGTCTGCTCGAGCAGAGGAATGTCCGTCCTGCCTCGGGAATGCGCACGCATCTCGACTCTCCTCGTTTTTCTGAATAACCCCATGAACCCATTCTGCCGCACAAAATCGGCCTCGCGCGGGCGATTCGGGCCTACCCGATCGGGGCGTTGTGTTCCGCGGGATGTGCGCTTTCATGGCGAGGCAGATTTCCTGCAGATGCCACGCCCGGGAAGTTCGTCCGTCGCGGCCGACCGGCGCAGTCCCGCGTGGCGTGTATCTCGTCCGCATCGACCGACCCCGTCGTGACCAACGATGCGGCCAGCGTGCGTGGCCACGTGATCGCCGTGTTGAACCGCCAGCCCCTGGCAGCGTATGCCCTAGGCATGGGCCGCCGGCGCCGCTACGAGGGCGATGCGGGTCCGGCAGCGTCCTGGTCGAAAGCGATGACGTGCTGCGCGTCGATGCGGATGCCGATGCGGCATCCGATCGGGTGATCGTGGTGGCTCGGGACCAGCGACAGCACGTCGCGGCCAGAGTCGAGGCGCAGGGTGTAGAGAAACTCCGCGCCGCGAAACGCGCGCGCGCGCACGACCGCACCGACCGGGCTGTCGTCGTCGTGAATCACATCGTCAGGACGCAGCAGCACGTCGACCGCTCCGGCGCGGCCCGCATCGCTGCGGGCCGGCAGCACGCCCAGTTCCATCTCGATCGCGCCGTCGGTGCGGCGCGTGCCGGGCAGCAGGCGGCCCTCGCCAACGAAATCCGCGACGAATCGATCGGCCGGGCGGTGATAGAGATCGTAGGCGCGCGCCCACTGGTGCAGCTGGCCGTCGCGCATCACGCCGATGACGTCGGCCATCGCAAAGGCCTCGAACTGCGAATGCGTGACCAGCAGCGCGGTGGTCTTTTCGTGCAGCAGGATCGCGCGTACTTCCTGCGACAGACGTTCACGCAGTTCCACGTCGAGCGACGAGAACGGCTCGTCGAGCAGCACCAGCGGCGGCCGTGGTGCCAGCGCGCGCGCCAGAGCCACGCGCTGCTGCTGGCCGCCCGACAGCTGGTGCGGGAACGCCTTGGCCGAGCCCGCGAGGCCGACAAGTTCGAGCAGTTCCTCGACCCGAGCGGCGCGCTCGCTTCGCGGCTTGCGGTGCAGCCCGAACGCGACGTTGCCGGCCACGTCCAGGTGCGGCATCAGCGCGAGATCCTGAAACACCATGCCGATGCCGCGCTTCTCCGGCGTCGACGTGCGACCGGCCTCACTGATCACCACGCCGTCGGCGAGGATGCGGCCGGCGCTGATCGGCTCGAATCCGGCGATCGCGCGCAAGGCGGTGGTCTTGCCGCAGCCGGAGGGGCCGAGCAGGCAGCCCACGGTGCCGGTTTCCAGTCGCAGGCTCAGTCCCGGCAACACGACGCGTCCGGCGTAGCCGGCGCGGATGGATTCAAGGCTAAGTTCCATCGGCGTGCCTGGCGTCCACGATGCCGCTGTCGAGATTGCGCACCAGCCACCATACCGGCAGCAGGCCAGCGGCGACGATGGCGAGCGCGGGCAGCGCGGCGCGCTGCCACTCGCCCTCGCTGGTGAGTTCGAAGATGCGGACCGCGAGCGTGTCCCAGCCGAAAGGCCGCGTCATCAGCGTGATCGGCATCTCCTTCATCACGTCGACGAACACGAGCGCGCACGCGGCGGCGAGGCCGGGCCGCAGCAATGGCAGGTGCACCCGCAGCAGCTGGGATGCGCCCGTGACGCCCGCCAGCCGCGCCGCCTCGTCGAGGCTGGGACGGATGCGCGCGAGGCCCGCGCTCACGGGCGCGTGCGCCACCGCGGTGAAGCGCACCGAGTAGGCGAGCAGCATCAGCACCATGCCGCCCTGCAGCAGCACCGACGAACCGAACGCGTGGTTGAGATGACGCACCAGCGCGGACATCGGTACGTACAGTCCCACCGCGAGCAGCGCGCCCGGGAGCGCGTAGCCCAGGGTCGCGGTGCGCGTGGCCCAGCCCACGAGGCGACCGGGACTACGCCGGGTGGCGTAGCCGAGCACCAGCGCGAGCGTGGCGATCAGCAGCGCGGCGACCGCGCCGAGCGTGACCGAGTTCAGCGCCGACGAGAGCAGCTTGTCGTCGAGGTCGGCGAGGTGGCGCGCCGACCAGATCGCGAGCTGCAGCGCGGGCGCGAAGAATCCCAGCAGCAGGACCAGTGCGCAGCCCATCGTCGCGAGCAATGCGACGGTGGGCGCCAGGCGCAGGCGCGTCGCGGGCGGACCCGACTGCGTGGTGGGGCGCGCGGCGTTCACGCGGGTCTGGATCAGCAGCAGAAACATCACGACGACGAGCAGGATGCCCGCGAGTTGCAGCGCCGCGTCGACCGAGAACAGCGCGAACCAGGTCTTGTAGATGGCGCTCGTCAGCGTGTCGACGTTGAACGCGGCCACGGTGCCGAAATCCGCGAGCGTCTCCATCGCGGCCAGCAGCGTGCCGCCCAGGATTGCCGGCGCGGACAGCGGCAGCGCCACACGCAGGACGGCCTGCGTCGGCGACAGGCCCAGGCCGCGCGCCGCTTCGAGCACGCGCGCGCCCTGCGTCGCCAGGCTGCTGCGCACGACGAGGTACACGTAGGGATACAGCGCGGCCACGAGCACGATTCCCGCGCCCAGCGTGTTGCGCAACTCCGGCAGGATCACGCCGTGCTCGCGCAGGAAGGTGGCGACACCTCCTGCGTAGTCGAGGCTGCCGACGAACACCGTGGCCAGCACGTAGGCCGGCATCGCCAGCGGCAGCAGCAGGGCCCACGCGAACACGCGCCGGCCCGGGAACTCGAACAGCGTGACGAGCACCGCCAGCGTCGTGCCAAGCAGGCTCACGCCCAGGCTCACCGAGAACAGCAGGATCAGCGTCGTCGGCAGCACCTGCGGAAGCACGTATTCCGACAGGTGCGACCACAGCTCCGCGTCGAGCCGCGTGAAGGAGCCGAGCGCCGCGGCGAGTGGCAGCAGGGTGGGAGCCGCGATCAGTGCCGCGATCAGCGGCCAGCCTCTCACCGCCAGCCTGCGCGATCCATGAGCTTCACCGCGTCGGCCTGGTGCTTGCCCGCCTCGGCGAGGTTGATCGGGTCCTGCCGGAACGCACCCCAGTTCGCGGTGATCGCATCGGGCTGCACCGAAGCGTTGGCCGGGAATTCCAGGTTCATGCCGCCGAAGAGCGCCTGCGCCTCGCGAGCGGAGAGCCACTCGAGGAACTTCACCGCGCCGTCGCGATTCTTCGCGTAGGTGGTGACGCCCGCGCCGGAGACGTTCACGTGCACGCCCGCAAGCTGTCCCTTGGCCATGGACTGGTTGGGGAAGAACAGCTTGAGCGGCACTTCGGGCTTATCGCGGACCATGCGCCCGTAGTAGTAGGTGTTCACGAGGCCGACGTCGCAGCGGCCCGCGACGATCGCATCCATGACCTCGACATCGCTCGCGAACGGCGCCGCGCCGAAGTTTCCGACCCAGCCGCGCACGATCTCCTCGGTGCGCGCCGCGCCGAGTTCCACCCACATCATCGCCACGAGCGACTGGTTGTAGACCTTCTTCGAGGTGCGCATGCACACCTTGTTCTTCCACTTGGGCGTCGACAGGTCTTCGTAGGTGGACAGTTGTGCCGGCTTCACGCGCCCGGTGTGGTAGACGATCGTGCGTGCACGGATCGACAGTCCGTACCAGTAGCCGTCCGGATCGCGCAGGTGCTCCGGGATGTTGGCCTTGAGCACCGCCGAGTCGATCGGCTGCAGCATCTTCAGGTGCGCGGCCTGCCACAGGTTGCCGGCGTCGACCGTCAGCAGCAGGTCGGCGGGCGTCGACTCGCCCTCGGCCTGCAGGCGCTGCAGCAGCGGACCTTCCTTGTCCGTGATGAACCGGATCTGCACGCCGGTCTCCGCGGTGTAGCGCTTGAAGATCGGGAGGATCAGATCCTCGATGCGGGCCGAGTAGACCGTGAGGTCCGCGGCCATCGTGGGCGTCGCGAACAAGGCGAGCAGCAGCGGCAGCAGGAAGCGAGGCATGGCGCCGATCAAATAAGAATGTTTCGCAAGTATGCCACCGCGCGACGGTGCCGGCCCAGGCCGGTGAGAACCGGCCGTATTTCGGGATGCTCGGATACGGGTTGCGCGGGCAGGGCAACCCAAGGCAGCTCTGCAAAGGAAGGCCTCGCCCGTCTAGACCGACTTCCGGTGTCTCCTGGCATGCGGTCGTCCTGGCCATCGATTTCGCGACCCGTCTCGGGCCCGGCGACGCGGCCCAGGCCTCCATCGGTTGGACACGGTCGATTGATGCGCCGCGGATCTGCTGCAGCGAAGTCCAGCGGAGCGCGAACAGGCTCGCTACCGAGCCTGTGATGTCAGGCCGTGGTCGGCGCGGTGTCCATCGCGCTCAACCCTCTGCCGAGGGCGGACGTTCCCTTAGAGCCGACACATCCCGACAACGGATCCTCGGTCCTGGGGCCGGCGGCACGAGGCCGCCGGCTGTTCGACGCAGGACGATGCCCTGTCAATCATCTGCCTTCACGGTCACCGTGCTGGTGACGGATTTGACGCCTTCTGTCCCCGTTGCGATCTCGGTCGCCTTCGCGACCTGTGCAGCCGTATGCGCAGTGCCACTGAGGACGACCATGCCGTTGGCATCGGTATCGACGTGGATCTTGGCGAGGCTCATCAGCTTCTCAGCCGCCAGCTTGGTCTTGATCTTCGTCGTGATGACGGAATCCTTCACGAACGCTCCGGGATGGGCGCGATCCTTGTCGGAATCCTCCGAGTACGCGCTGACAGAGACGAGCGACATGCCGATCAGGACGCTCGTCGCCATCAGGGTCATTTTCATTTTCATGTTGTATCCATCCTTGAGGTTCGGTAGGTGTGTTGCAGGGGTTACAGCACACCTGCGACGGTGCATGTCCGAACCAGACACGGCCTTAACGTTGCACAGGGCCTCGTGCCGGAACTGCGGCCCCGCGATGACGCACTCGCGCAGGCGGTCACCGAGCACCGAATGGGATGAGCAGGGCACCGTCTTCCTCACGCTGGCGCCGACCCACGGGAGCGGCATGTGCTACGCGTCCAAGGTACTGACCTTCAACCTTGGGAGCACGTCATGAATATGATTGTTTATCTTCTCGGCACGCTGATTGTCGTCGGGGCGCTGGCTTACGGTGCGTCGATGATGGGCGTCCAGGCGGTCTGGATTGGCGTCGGAGCGGCCATCATCTTGGGGCTGGGTGTCATGAGCGCCGTGAGCAAGACCCAGCGCAAGGAATAGAGCGGCGGGCGCCCCGCTAGCGCCGGCCGCCTTGCTGCTTCGATGTGCTCCGGCATTGCGCTCACGCGCCGGACTCCGATCGCTTCCCGCTCAGGGATGCACCCCGCGTCGAGGCACTTCTTTTGTCGTGCGATTTGAAGCATCCGCCTGGATCGCGGGTGCGCAACGCACTGCAAAATCGAGAGGTCGCGAAATACGAAGCGGGTTTCTCGGTACGTCGCCTCGAGGGCGGAAGCGCCATGCTGGTTGTCCTGTCCTGTCCTGTCCTTTGCGGTCAGGGTGCAGGCGGCGAGACGACGGATTTGGACGCACTCTGGACGCCCTCGCTGAGCCGCCGGCTCTCGTTGAGCGTCTGCAGCGCTTTGCCAAAGGTCTCACCGTCTGTGCGCGTCGCAATCGTGTCGACGTACCACCACTCGCCGGAGACCCGCTCGTCGTTGATGTCGAGCAGGAGATACCCCCGACGTGTGAGTTCGACGTACTTGAGGTGGGGATTGAGCGTTCGCAGGCCGGCAGCGGCCTGGCCATCCGGATCGTTCTGACCCGGAGAGGTGACCGAGGTGCCGACGAATTCGACGGCAAGGGAACCCTCGCCCGTCGACGGGTCGTAGTCACCGCCATAAGGATTGGGGGATAGGTCGGCCGCCCACGAACTGTGAATGTCACCCGTGAGGATCACGGCATTCTTCACGGGCGATCGCAGCGCTGGACCGCCGATCGCGCCCAGCAGGCGATCGCGCGCCGGCTTGTAACCGTCCCATTGATCGGGATTGAAGAAGACGTTTTCGCCTTGGGGGGTGAGGGCGACGCGGGCAGGCGCCATCATCACGCCCTGCCCGATCAGCTTCCAACGCGCCGTCGACTTGCGAAGACCTTCGACCAGCCAGTCCTGCTGTGCCTTGGCCAGGATGTTGCGGCCGGAATCTGCGAACTCGCCTTCCTCCGTGAACAGGGGTGTCTGGGCGATGACATTGGGGTCGGCCTGTTCGGAGCGCCCGCTGACCCGTTCCTCGAGCATGAAGAGCTCGGCGAGGTCTCCGAGTTGGAACGAGCGGTACAGCCGGCGTCGATCCGTGGACACCGGGCGCACCGGCATCCACTCGTAGTACGCCCGCATCGCGGCCGCGACACGGTCGCCCCACTTGCCTTCGGAAGCCGGTTGGTGATTCGACGCGCCGCCCTTCCAGGCGTCGTCAGCGAACTCGTGGTCGTCCCACACCGCGACCATCGGGTGCTGGCGATGCAGCTCCTGTAGATCAGGATCCGCCTTGTACTGGTTGTGGCGCGTGCGGTACTCGAGCAGCGTCACGATCTCCATCGGCGGGTCGTACGCGCGCAGGGATCCGTATTCCCCGTCGCCGTACTCGTAGATGTAATCCCCCAAGTGCACGACCAGATCCAGGTCGGCGCGCTTCGCCACGTGCCGATACGCATTGAAATAACCGTGGGCCAGCGATGCGCACGACAGCACGGCGACGCGCAGATGATCAATGCTGCCGACCGGCAGCGTGCGCGTGCGTCCGACCGGAGATCGTTGCGTGCCCGACGTGAACTGGTAGTAGTACGTCGTATTCGGGGACAGCCCCGTCACGTCGACCTTGACCGTGTAGTCCTGCTTCTCGGAGGCCGTTGCGCTGCCCGTGGCAACGACTTGCGTCAGCGTCGGGTCGAGCGCCACGACGAAATTGACGGGTGCGTTGCCTGTCGTCGCGCTGATCGTCACCCGGGTCCACAAAATGACGCGGTCGGCGAGCGGATCGCCGCTGGCCACGCCGTGGACGAAGATCCCGGCGCCAACTTTCACGGGTCGACCGCTGGCCCCGTCGTCCGGCGTGAAGGCTGCCGACAGCGGTGGGGCCGCGATAAGAGCCGACAGTGCACCGGCACCCCGGAGGAAATGGCGGCGGGACATCCCACGCGGGGACGTGGAGCGAGAGCGGGGACGGCCCATTGGATTCTCCGGCGAGATGCGCGGCACTGCGCGGCGGCCGGGTCAGCGAAAAACGTGCCTGTGCTCGCGTGCCTGTGCTCGTTCGAACAGACCGGCGGGGATGCCAACGAAGCACCCGCGTCCACCCGGCGACTGCGCCCGCTCTGATGCTCGACGCGCACATCGCTGGCGCGTCGACAATCCACTTCTCGGCACGCGCTCTGGGCTCGGTGGCGCTTCGCCATATGAAGTACGGGCGCGGAGCCCACTTTTTGGCCACATTTCTTGCGGGGCCTGCAAGACACGCCGGCGACGCGGTGCCTGCCCACGGCACCGTCCGCAGGGAGGAAATCCCGGCGAAGCCCCAGGCCTGCGAGCGCTTGGCGGCGGCTGATGCGTCCCTCTGAGCTTGTGTCCCGCCGATTTGTTCGGATACTGCGGCGGAGGACCACCGGACAAGAAGCACGATGCTGACGAGCGACTGGAAGCGCATTCGAATCGACGCCGACAGGGACCGGCCCTCACCGGAGTGGATTGCCGCGCTACGCCGACGCTTCTCCACCGAGCGAACGATCGACCGCGTGCTGACGCGCAAGCTCGAGCGGCGTGCCGGCCCGCCGTATGCATCCCCCACGCTCGCGCAGCTCGTGACGGGTGCCGAATCGCTGGTGTCGGCACGCCTGGGCACGAGGGACTTCGCGATTCGCGATGCGCGCTGGCTTTCGGGCGGCGCTTCCAAGCTGCAGATGGCGTTCTCGCTGGACTGGGATCGACCGGGCGGCAACAAGGGTCGCGAGCAGACCGCGATGGTGCTGCGCATGGAGCCCGCCGAGTCGCTCGTGGAGACCAGCCGGCTGCGCGAGTTCCAGCTCATCAAGGCGATGGAAGGCGTGGTGCCGGTGCCGCGGGTGTTCTGGTGTGACGAAGACGGCGCGCACCTGCCGTATCCGGCGCTGATCTATGGGTTCGCACCCGGTGTGGCCAAGCCCAGCGCCGGGACCGCCGGGCCTTCGGGCGTCGGCACGACCTTGCCGCCTGGCCTGCGTGCACAGCTCGCCCCGCAGTTCGTCGACCACCTCGCCCGCATCCACGCCTTCGACTATCGCAAGGCCGACCTCGGCGCCTTCGATCGCCCTGAGCCGGGCACCACGCAGTGCGCGGCCTGGGGTTTGGACTGGTGGACGCGCGTCTGGGAGGAAGACGTCGACGAGGACGTGCCGCTGATGCGCCTCGCGGCGGTGTGGCTGGGCAAGCGCCTGCCGGTGCTCGATGCGCCGGTGATCGTGCACGCAGACTATCGGCTCGGGAATTTCCTCTTCACGGAGCCCGACGGTCGCATCAGCGCCTGGCTCGACTGGGAACTCGGCCGCCTCGGCGACCGCCACCAGGACCTGGCCTGGACCACCAATCGCGCGTTCTCCGCGTTGGACGAGGACGGCCGCACGCCGCTGGTCTGTGGACTTCTGCCGGAGGCTGCGTTCTTCGAGGCCTACGAGCGCGTGTCGGGATTTCGCGTCGACGCCGCGACGCTGCGTTGGCACAAGGTCTACAACGCGTATTCGCTCGCGGCGCTGCTGCTGTCCACGGGCTATCGCATCGCGCGCAACGCCAAGACGCACCAGGACGTGCTGGTCGCCTGGCTGATCGGAATCGGGTACTCGGTGCTCGAGGAACTGCGCCAACATCTCGACCCGCCGGGAGGAGCCTGAGCATGCAACTTCGCAGCGACATCCAGATCGCGACCCTGATACGCGCCCTCAAGGACGTGGTGATGCCCGCCATCGATCCGGGTAATCGGCTGGCCGTCGAACAGGGCCAGCTGATGCTGGGCATGCTCAATCTCATGCAGCAGCAGTTGCCGATGCAGTTCCGTTTCGATCGCGACGAACTGCGCCGGCTCGTCGGCACCGCGCAGGAACTCGAAGCCCTGTGCGCCGGCGAGCCGACCGTGCGCGAAGACGTGCAGTCGCTCACCGCCTTGCGCCGCGCCGCGGCCGAATGCCTCGCGGCGTGCGGCGTGGATCCGGCGGCGCTGCACGGCGACGTGATGCGCCTGCGCCAGGCGATCGGCTCGCTGGTCACTGCCGTCGGCGACGCGGGATCGACCGAGTTGCTGGGCAAGGTCGAGCGACAGGTGCTGGACCTGTCGCGGGAACAGTTGCTGCGTGATCGTTCCCTGCTGGCTCCGCAGGGATGGGAGCCTGGCTTGCCGGCGATCGGCGAGTTGCTGGCGCAGGTGGAAGCGTCAGTTCGATGAGTTGAGCGGCATCCCGGCTCTATACGTTTTACGAGATTCGACGTCCGGGCTGTAGTGGCGCGTTTCGGTCCGCAGAGGTCAGGGCGCGAACTCGCGCCCGAGCAGCTGTCGCGCGAGCACCAGCTTGGCGATCTGCGCCGTGCCGTCGGCGATCTCGAAGCCCATCGCGTCGCGCAGTCGCTGCGCCTGCGGATTCCCGGCCGACCACGCCGCGTGACCGAAGGTGAGCAGGCATTGGTGGATGGCGTCGACGCTCGCCTTGGGCGCCCACCACTTCGCCATCGCCGCCACGTCGGAGTGCTTCATGCCGCGGTCCTTGCGCCACAGCGCCTCGTAGCAGAGGTGCCGCGCGCCGGCGAGATACGTGGCGTGCTCGGCGAGTGGAAACGCCACGCCCTGGAATTTTCCGATGGGCGAGCCGAAGGCCTGGCGCTGCTTCGCATATTCGATCGCATCGTCGAGCGCGGCGGTGGCCAGGCCAATGCACATCAGCCCGATGATGGCGCGCGAATAGTCGAAGCCGCGCATCACCGAGGTGAAGCCGCTGCCGATCTCACCGATCAGTTCGGCGCGCGTCACGGGCAGGCCGTCGAAGAACAGCGAGGCACGTCCGGGCGCGCGGTGGCCGATGTCGTCGAGCCGCTGTCGCGTGACGCGGGCGTCCTCGAGCTTCACGTAGAACGCGCTGACACCGTGCGGACCTTCGCTGCCGGTGCGCGCGAACACCACGCCCACGTCAGCCTGGTGACCCAGCGAGATCGAGGTCTTCTCGCCGTACAGTCGCCAGCAGCCCTCGCCGTCGGGCTGTGCCTTGAGCCGGATGCCGGCGGCGTCCGAGCCGTGGTCGGGTTCCGTGAGTGCCAGTGCCGGCGTCGAGGCCCCGGAGGCGATCGCCGGCAGCCAGCGTGTCGCCTGCTCGGCGCTCGCGTTGGACATCAGGATGTCGCTGACCAGTGCGCTGTTGAGGATCAGGTAGGCGGCGTTCATGTCCGAATACGAGATCGTCTCGGCCGCCAGGCCCACGGTGAGTGCGTCGGCCTGGCTGCCTCCCAGCGCCTCGGGGATGCGCAGGCCCGTGAGGCCCATGCCCGCCATCGCGGCGAGCGTGTCGGGGTGAAAGCGCCCTTCGCGATCGCTGGACTGGTAGTGCGGTGCGAGCTTGTCCTTCGCGAAAGCCTTCAGCGAGGCGCGGAAGGCTTCCTGCTCGGCGGAGAAAGAAAAATCCATCGTCTTGCTTTCTCCGGCATCGGGGCGGGTCGATCCTGGACGATCGCAAACCGGCCTGCACTTCCACCGCCGGCCTGGCCTAGCCTTCGCGCGGCGCCACTTTCAGCTTCAGTCCGTCCATTGAATCCTGCAGCCGCACCTGGCAGCTCAGGCGCGATGTCGGCTGCTTCTCGATACTGTATTCGAGCAGGAGCGCCTCGTCCTCGCCCGGCGGGCCCACGGCATCCCACCACGCCGGGTCGATATGCACGTGGCAGGTCGCGCAGGAGCAGTTGCCGCCACACGCGGCCTCGACGGCGCCGCGCCGGCGCAGCACGTCCATCAGGGTTTCGCCCGCGACACCTTCTTCGGCGGAGAGGCTCCTGCCGTCACCGTCGGCGATCAGGATCCTGGGCATCGGGTGCTCAGAGCGTCTCGGTCGTCAGGATGCGCACCGTGTCGGGCCAGGGCGCGTTGGGCACGCGGGCGCCGCCCTGGATCTCGATCGACATCGAGGCCTGCGCCAGCGACAGCACCATGCGCATGAGCCGCGCCTCGGGTCCCGGCATGTCACGTAGCGGGAACTTTTCGAGGTAGGCCATGGCCGCGTCGGCGCGCGGATACATCGCGTCGTAGAAGCGCTTGATCTCGGCGATGGTCGTGTCGCAGCGCTGGAAGCGGCGCTCGTTCTGGCCGGCGACGGCCCAGTACGAGACGAAGGGCTCGAGGTCTTCGAACCCGGCAGGCAGGGCGCGCTCGCCGGCTGGCACCGTGGCTAGATTGGGCACGAGCACTCCTCGAGCGCGTCTTCGAGCGTGTCGGCCTGCGTGAACTTCTCGAGCGTGTCCATCATCCGCCGGATCAGCACCTCGTTGTCCTGCAGGATCATCACGTTCTTGGCGCGCGACATCACGCCCTTGTGTGTGCGCTCCACGTTCGCCAGGTCCTCGAGCACCACGTCCGCGAGCCGCGCGATGTAATGCTCCTGGTGGAAGGCCTCGCGCACCGTCTCCGGCTTGGGCACGAAGAAGCGCATCTCGTAGCGCGACGTGTCCTGCGTGATCGGCCAGATCTCGTGGGTCCAGAAACCGCCGCCGGCGACGTCGAGATGGAAGTTCGGGAAGATCTCGTTGATGTCCATCGACCAGGTCGGGGACTTCGCGGGGTTTACCGACCGGTGCGCGCGCAGGGCTTCGGTGACGTCGCTCTGGTTGGCCGCGAGCACGTTCTCGGAGGCCATGCCCTTGTACGCGAGGATCTCGACGAGCTGCGCCTCGCTGGGCTTGTAGTCGTTGTTGCCGTAGAGCGAGATCGAGTGATGCGGCCCGAAGAACTCGGCATTCTGCAGGTGGCTCATCGGGTCCGAAGGCGACGAGAACGAAGGTCCGATGGTCTTCGAGTGCAGCACCGGGATGTGGTACGACTCGCTGAACGCGTCGATCAGGAACTTCCAGTTGCACTTGAGGATCGCCTGGATCTTGATTGAGCGCCCGGGGTTCGGATACGGGATGTCCTTGAGGAACACGCCCATCTGTCCGAGGAAGTCGGCCAGGCCGACCTTGTTGTCCGGATTCAGGTTGATGAAGATCCAGCCGTCCCAGGTATCGCACTGGATCGGCTCGAGACCGCACTTGCTCTTGTCGACACCGAAGAACTTCTTCTCGTCGCTGATCGCGAGCAGCCTGCCGTCGTTGCCATAGGTCCAGTTGTGGTACGGGCAGCGGAACATGGTCTTGCGCGTACCGCGTTCCTCCCACACGACCTGGTTGCCGCGGTGCGAACAAACGTTGTGGAACGCGCGGACCACGTTGCCGGCGCCGCGCGTGATCAGAATCGAGACGCCGCAGATCTCGACTTCCTTGACGATGTAATCGCCGATGTTCGCGACGTCCTCGATGCGACCCATGATCAGCCAGGAGCGGCGGAAGACTTTTTCCTTTTCGAGCTCGAAGTACGCGGCGGAGCGATAGGGTTCCATCGAGACGGGTTCGGTGCCCAGCCCGGCGGCTTCGGTAAATTCAGAGCGCATGTGTCGATGTCCTTTGGTTCGCGCTACAAACGAAGCGGGCTGGTTTTCCTGCGTCAGGACTAAGACAGGGCGGCGGGTCGCGTTGGGAGCGGCTGTGGTGCATCCAGAGCCTAGCGACGTATCCGGCGGTTGTCCGGCATCTCGACGCAAGACAATTCGGCGTGGAAGGCGCTGAAGACAAGGTCCGGCTCCCCGCCAAGGGAGCATGAGTCAGAGAAGGTTCAGGTACGGGCAAAACACTGCCGTTACGACCTTGCGACGCGAGACCGAGATGAGCAACACCAACCGCAGGATCGATCCTCGCAGGAATCCGCCCTTCGCCGACCCGCGGCGCAGGCCTGCAGGCCTCGATGCCCAGCAACGCTTGCCGTCGCGCGCCCTGCTCCGGCAGACGGCCGAGCGTGAAGGCGATGCGCCGCATGACGGTGGCTCAACGCTGACCACAGGGCTGCTCCCGGCCGCGATGGGGCTGCTGATCTGGCTGGCCGCGATCCTGATCGTGCTAGGGGAATCGATTCCGTAGAAGGGCTGGAGGGCGGGGCAATGTGCGCCTATCGCCCCTTGAACTTCGCCACGCGACGCTCGATGAAGGCCATGATTCCCTCGCGCGCGTCCTCGGTGGAAGCGGCGCGGACCAAGCCCTGCACCTCGTCCTCCAGCTGCCGCTCAAAACCCTGGCCGAGCGCGGTTGTCATGAGACGGCGCAGCTCGCCGTAGGCGCGCGTGGGGCCGTTGGCGAGGCGGATCGCCGCGGCCTCGGCTTCGCGCATCAAGGCGTCGTCGTCCACGACCCAGTCCACCAAGCCGGTGCGCTCGGCCTCGTCCGCGCCCAGGACTTCGCCCAGCAGCAGGAAGCGGCGTGCGCGCGACAGGCCCATGCGCGAGGCCAGCGTGAACGTGGCGCCCATGTCGCAGGTGTAGCCGATTTTCGTGTACGCGCCGCCCAGCTTTGCCGAGCGCGCGCAGTAGACGAGGTCGCACCCTGCGAACAGGCCGACGGCGCCGCCCATGGCGGTGGCGTGCACGGCCGCGACGATGGGCGCATCCAGGCGCGCGAGCCGCTGCACGCCCAGGTGCAGACCCGCCGTCCATTCGCGGATGTGCCGCGGCAGGCTATCGAGTGTCTTCGAGAACATCTTCACGTCGCCGCCGACGCTGAAGAAGTTGCCGTTGGCGCGCAGCAGCACCGCGCGCACGTCGTCCCGGCTTGCCAGCTCACCCGCGGCAAGGCCGATCTCGCCGCAGAAGGCCGCGTTGAACGGGTTTCCCAGTTCGGGTTGATTGAGAACGAGGTGGGCGACGCCTTCCCTGACCTCGAGGAGGAGTGATTCGTAGGGCATGGGGATCTTGGGTGGACAGTGGCCGCAGGTTCCTTCGAACGCGCGGGACCAGAGTCGAGAGCGTATTCCCTTGCCGAAGTATTTTGCTCGCGCGACCGCCCCTTTTTTCTCCCTCTCCCCGCGGTAGCGGGGGGAGGGGGCCGCTGTTCGGCGAGTGCTTCGGAATCAGGCTGTTCGCAGACTGAAAACGTTTGCCCCTCACCCCAAGCTTCTCGCCATGCGATGAGGCCGCATGGGGAGGGGGTTCGCTCAGGGAGCGATCACGAAGCGGCGCTTCCCTCTTCCAGCTTCACGAAGTCCGCCTTGTCGCGCACCGCGCAATCCGCGCAGGCCCAGTCGTCGGGCACCGTCGCCCAGGGTGTACCGGGCGCGAAGCCCTCGTGCGTGTCGCCGACTTTCTCGTCGTACGTGTAACCACAACCGGGGCAGCGATAACGGGCCATGATCAGACTCCAGTTGGGCGCGCGGACGCCGCGCCGTACTTCGCGAGAATTCGGTCGCGCCGGCGCGGGTCGATGTTCACCCGCGTGATGTCGCCGCCGTAGACCTCGAGCACCTTCTTGTCCATGACCGCACGCCAAAGGGGCGGGAAGTAGGCAAGGGTGAAGCATAGCGGGTAGCCCGAGGGCAGTTCAGGCGCCTTGTCGCTGCGCAGCGCCTGGTACTGGCGCGTGGGCCGCGCGTGGTGATCGGAGTGGCGCTGCAGGTGATAGAGCATCAGGTTCGAGATGACGTGATCGGCGTTCCACGAATGCTCGGGGCGGCAGCGCTCGAAACGGCCGTCCGCCTGCTTCTGGCGCAGCAAGCCGTAGTGCTCGATGTAGTTCGAGGTGGACAGGAACTGCCAGCCCCAGAACGTCGAGATCAGCAGGAACGGAATCAGCATCGGGCCGACCAGCGCCAGCGCGGTGCCGTACAGGATCGCGGTGATCGCGAAGGACTGCAGCAGTTCGTTGTGCAGGCTCCACGCGCCCTTGCCACCGCGCGCGAGGCGCAGCTTCTCGTCGTGCCAGGCACGGCTGAGCGCACCGGGAATCTCGCGCAGCACGAAGCGGTACAGCGATTCGCCGAAGCGCGCCGAGGCCGGGTCGTAGGGCGTGGCCACGTCCTTGTGATGGCCGCGGTTGTGCTCGGCGGAGAAGTGGCCGTACGCCGGCACCGCGAGCACGATCTGCGCGAGGCGCTTGGCGGTGCGGTCGGTCTTGTGGCCGATCTCATGGCCGACGACCAGTGCCAGGCCATTGGTCAGCGCGATGCCCAGGCTCACGCCGAGGTAGCCGACCCAGCCGTAGTGCTGAGTGGCAAGCGCCCAGACCGCAAGGATCCACGTGATGTAGAAGAGCGGGATCGAGGCGTGCACGATGAACTTGTAATAGCCATCGGATTCCAGCGTCGGCACCGCGGCGTCGGGCGGGTTGCGCAGGTCGCGTCCGACCAGGGCGTCGGCGATCGGCAGGAACACGTACCAGAGAAAGCCGGTGAAAAAAGTCCAGGCTTCGTAGCCCGTCGCCTGTGCGAGCCAGATCCCCACCACGGGCGAGATCGCGACGAACAAGGGCAGCCACCACCAGTGGCGCTTGTCGTCGCGGTAGATCACGGCCCCGGGTTCGTTCGGGTTCGCGGCCAGGCCGCTGGCGTCGTTCATAGTGCTGTCTCCTTGTCGCTCGTCATCCAGGCGTCCGCCGCGCGGCCTGCGCTCAGCCCGCTTCTTCAAAGAAATCCAGCAGCAGCCGGTTGAACGCCGCGGCGTGCTCGATCTGTGTCCAGTGACCGCAGCGGCCGAAAACGTGCAACTGCGCGCGCGGGATCAGGCTTGCAAGCCGGTAGGCGTTGTCGACGGGGATGATCGAATCCTCCCGCCCGTGCACGACCAGGGTTTCCACGTCGATTGCGCGGATCGCTTTCTCGTCGCTGACCATTGCATCGACCCAGCGCTGGCGCGGCGCCGGGAACATCGCCGCATACGACTCGTGAAAGCCGGGCCGCGTGCTCGCCTTGAACCGCATCATCGCCAGCTCGTCGCTGTTCTGGCTCTGATCGAACGAGAACAGCTGCATCAGCGCGCGCATCTTCTCGAACGAGGGCGTGTAACCCCAGACCGCGTCGAGGCCGGACGTGATCGGAAACGGCACGCCGACCGAGCCCATGAGCACGAGGCGCTTCACGCGCTGTGGATGGCGGATCGCCAGCGCAAGGGCGAGCGCGCCGCCGAAGGAGTTGCCCACCACGCGCGCGTTCTCGATCTTCAGCGCGTCGAGCACGCCCACGAGATGCGCGATCCAGTTGTCCATCGAGTAGCGATGGCCGGTCGGTCGCTCCGTGAAGCCGAAGCCGACCATGTCCGGCGCGATCACGCGGTAGCGGTACGACAGCAGTGGCATCGTCAGGCGCCAGTTCGCGAACGCGCTGACACCGGGCCCCGATCCGTGAATCAGCAGGACCGGTTCACCGCCGCCGATATCGTGCAGGTTGGTGCGGATGCCCGCCGCTTCGACGGTCCTGCCGAGTTCCGGGTTGCGCGCAGAAGCAGCCACGGCAATCGAATCCGCCCGGACTACTTGATCAGGCCTTCGGCCTTGAGCGCAGCCAGAACGGCGGGGCGCGCGGCGATGCGACCGGAGTATTCGGTCAGGCCGGGCCAGCGCTTCATGTCCAGGCCCACATGGCCGCCCCAGGACAGCACCACGAACAGATAGGCATCGGCCACGCTGAAGCTGTCGCCGACCGCGAACGTCTTGCCTGCGAGGCGCCGCTCGGTCTCGCCGAGGCGCTCCTCGAGTCGCGACTTCACGATGGCCTTGGCCTCGGCGGGCAGCCCGGGGTTGAACAGCGGCCCGAAGCCCTTGTGCAGCTCGGTGGAGATGTACGCGAGCATCTCCACGGTGCGGATGTATTCCATCGAGCCGGGCTTGGGTGCCAGCGCCTTGTCCGGCGCCAGGCCGGCGAGGTACAGCACGATCGCGATGCCCTCGGCCAGCTTCTCGCCGTTGTCGAGCACCAGCAGCGGTACGTAGCCGCCCGGGTTCGCCGCGCGAAAGTCGGCGCCGCTCTCCGTCTTCTTCTGGCCCAGGTCGACCTTCTCGAGATCGAACTTGAGATCGGCCTCGCGCAGCACGATGTGCGGAGACAGCGAGCAGGCGCCGGGCGTGTAGTAGAGCTTCATGGGGAATCGATCCTGGTTCGTCGACGAAAAGCGTGCTGCGCTTAGAAGCCTTCGCCGAGCGAGCGGCGGAAGTCGCGCGTCGCCTGCTGCGCGGCGGCGGCAGCGTTGGGCACATCGGGCAGCGCCGCGCAGTAGGCTTCGATGGCCCTGTCCGCGAGCGGCTCCCACTTGGCGATCCACTTGCGGATCACCTCGGCGTTGCCCGGCTTGCCGCAGACCATGCGCACGAGCGCAGAAGACCAGCGCCGGTGGCGCGTGGCGTCTATGGTCTGCGCGTCGGTGAGCATGCCGAGCAAGGTGTCCTGCTGGTGGCGCGCCGCGTCGCCCATGCGCCGCAGCACCGCCTCCTCGATGGCCGGCTTCGCCACGAGGTTGAGCGCCACGAAGCACTCCGCCCAGTCGTAGGCCACCAGCACCTTCTCCATGAGTTCGCGGAAGCCCTGCCACGCCGGATCGTCCTCCCAGTAGCCGCGTTCGCTGGCGCCGAAGCCCTTGTCCGGGAACGTGGCGGCGAGCTCCTTTGTGCGATACGCCGAGTGGCTCAACCAGCGGAAGGCATCCATCCCCTGGAATGCAGCGGCGATGGAGATCGTGCTGGCCGGCGCCATCTGCGCGAGATAGGCCGAGGCCATCTGCACGGTGTGGAAGAGATACCGCGACGGCGTGTGCAGGCGCGCCAGGGTGCCGGCCCACTGCGGGCTCAGCGCCTTGTCGTGCTCGCGTTCGCTGAACTGGTTGAACAGGCCCAGGACGAAGGTTTCCTGGCCGTCCTGCAGCAGGCAGTAGGTGCGGTAGATCAGCTCGTCGGGGTCGCGGAACGCGTTCCAGTCGTCGTGCTGAAGCGGGCTGCCTTCGCGATTCCGAAGGTACCAGCGGTTCATGAACAGCTCGGGATCGAGCTCGTACGGCGCGGCCGAACCGGGGCGCGTGCTGTAGTGCAGGTTGACCGAGACCACCTCGTACTCGCTCGGCTTGCGCCGGCGTCCGGCGAGATGGCTCCAGGTCTTCAGCGGCTTCAGGACTTCGGGGGTGTCGCTCATCGGGATCTCCTTCCCTGATTACAGCTTCTTTTCGAAATAGAACCGCACCTGCTCCGCGCTGTTCTCGATCCTTCCGGCGAAGGAACTGAGTTCGACTTCCAGTTCGCTCATGCGGAACGGCTTGCCGAGCATCTCCTCGATGGTGGCGCGCCGCAGGATCAGTTCACCCTCGGTGGAGACGCGCACGTAGGCGAGCTTGTCGTCCACGGCGATGGTCTTGTCGGGATTGTCGATCTCGGCGGCTTCGATCACGGCGCGCGCGAGCGCACCCTGGCGCAGCACGGGGCCGACGCGGTTGTTGAGATGGGCCGAGGCGATGTTGTTGGTGGGCGTGCCGCTCATGGATCTGGTTTCCCTTGCTGCAGGACAGTTACTGCGCGAACAGCGGATTGACACCTTCCACCTGGACCAGCACCTCGCCGTTCTCCACCTTGACCGGGTAACGCGCGAGCTGCGAGTGGCCGGGGTTCAGACCCTTTCCGCTGCAGGCGTCGAAGGTCCACTGGTGGGCGCGGCAGGTCACGACCTTGCCGTCGAACTTGCCCTCGACCAGCGGGATATCCTGGTGCGGACACTGGCCCTGGTAGGCACAGGGCTCACCGCCCTCGGGCCAGACCACGAGCACTTCCTCGCCGTCGACCTCGAAGGATTCCATCTCGCCTTCCCAAAGGTCGTCGAGCTTGCACACCGCCTTGAACGTCATGGCGCGTGCTCTCCTCAGTTGGCGGGGCCGCGGACACTGCCTGGCGAGCCTTCCCAGAAGATTTCGACGCACTCCATCGGCCGCAGGCCGGCCTCGCCGATCTTCAAGTCGCGCGGGAAAGGCTCGGTTGCGCCCTGGCGCCGCACCCGGAGCACGCCAGGACGCGCCTTCACACGACGTCCGACGGAATGGATGGCGGCCGCGGCTGCGAACTCATCCATGCTGTTCTCGGTGTCGATGGGGACGAGCTGCAGGACAAAATCTTCCTGAAAGTTCGACGTCAGGGGAAACAGGGCCATCGTGCTGCTCCTCTCGATTTCGTTTTTTGAATCCGCCCTCGCCGTCATCCCTTGCGGTGCCTGGGATGACGGTCGGGGTTGTCATGTGAGTCCCGAAGGACGACCGCTCAACTCGCCTTGCGCAGGCGCTCCGCCCGGATCCCCTCGACCCACGAGAACTTCAGCGCGTCGTCGCCCATCTCGCCCGACGACAGGCCCATGTACTTGAGCGTGCCGCCGAGATCGGGCGGCTGGATGTGGCCGGCCAGGAAGCGGTCGACCAGCGACAGGTGCCCCTTGTAGCGATCCGGTTCCTGCTCGAACACCCACTGGCAGCCCTTTGAGCAGAAGTGGTAGTCACGGCCTTCGTGCGTAAGCGGGAAGTCGCGCACCTTCCACGCCGGACCCGGCGTGAAGTTGATCGGCAGCTGGCACATGTTGCAGACCACCGGCAGCGTGACCGGCAGGGTCTGATCCATCTTCGCGTCGAGCGCGTTGTCCGTGATGACGTCCCAGCAGTGGCCCCAGGTGTCGTTCCAGCCCGGGTACTTCTCTTCTAGCCAGGCGCGCTCCTCGGTCGAGACGCCGGCGGCCGGGTTCCACCACACGGTCGGCCGCCAGAACCACACGCCCAGGTGCATCCCGTGGTGCTGGTTGTCGATCTCGTGAAGCATGTCGTCCCAGAACCAGGGCTTGTCGATGCCCAGCTCGATCAGCGAGCGTTCGAACTGCGTGACGATCCACTCCTGCATGAACTCCTTGAACGACTGCTTCCGGTGTTCCAGCGGGGTGTAGTAGTCCATCACCGGCCCGGTGAGGATCGCGAAGAGCTTCCAGGCGCGCCAGATCGAGATGTCGATCATCTTCTGCGCCTCGGCCTTCTTGCCGTTCTTGACCAGGATCTGCACCAGCGGCCCGCCGATCTGCGCGTGGCGTGACTCGTCGGTCTGGATGCTCGAAATCAGGCTGGAGAAGGTCCAGTCACCGGCTTCCGCCGCGTCGGCGGCAAGACCCAGGAACTGCATGTTGGTGAAGCCGGTCTCGAACGCGAACGTGAGCATCAGCGCCACGCCCGTGGCGCCGCGCGTGACCATCATGTCATCGAAGAAATGACGCGCCGCGATCATCGCCCACTCGTTGGTGTCGTAGGCCTTGAACGCCCAGTCGAACTGGCGATCCTTCGACACGTACTGGTGCGGGAAGAAGAGCTGCAGCTGGCTGTGCCGGATCTCGTCCATCATTCCGAACGTGGCCATGTTGCGCATGCCGGGTGCACGGCCGAAGCGCACCATGCGCGCCTCGGCGCCGGAGGCGGAGTACTCGCCGCGCGCGATCGCGCCGAAGTGCAACTTGAGCACCGACAGCCAGCCCGGCGCGGCGTTCTCGAACATCTTGCTGCGCTCGAGCGCGGCCTTGACCGAGTAGGCGCCCGCATCCTTCTCGCGCTGCACCTTCACGTACTCGGTGTACGTGGTCTTGTAGGGCTCGTCGTATTCCTCGAAGGCCTCCACCGGGATGCCGAACGCGCTGCTCAGCTCCTCGGGAAACAGCTCTGATTCCGCCACGTACTTCGGCGTCCAGTTGGTGTTGCGTGCGATGTCGTACCAGTCCAGCCGTTCCAGGTTCGCCATGGTGCTTGCTCCGTTGTTTTGTCTTGTACTGCCGTATCAGGTGTAGACGCTGGTGAACGCTTCGTTGAGTTCGCCCGCGTGGTAGAAGATCGCGCGACCGATGTTGTCCGCGGTCCAGGTCGTGACCGGGCGGTCCGGCTGCGCCAGGTAGCCCAGGCCCGCGAATGTCTCGTTGCGATTGCCGCTGGGGTCGAAGAAATAGATCGTCTCGCCGCGCGTGATGCCGTGGCGCGTGGGCGTGACGTCGATCTTCGTGCGGTTCTTCGCCATCACGTCGCCGGCCTTGAGGACGTCGTGCCAGCTGTCCAGGAAGAACGACAGGTGGTGGATGCCGGACGTCGGCGCGCCGAGCAGCGCGATGTCGTGCGGCGTGGAGGTGCGGAACATGAAGGCGGCGATCTGCAGGTCCACGTCGGGTCCGGCCATGACCTGCTCACCCAGGTAGAAGCCCAGTGCGTCCGTCAGGAACCGACTGGTGTCGGCCACGGTGTTCACACCGTTCTCGGGGTCGAGCTTGCACATCAACGCGACGTGATCGAGCCAGTGGGCGCCGGTGCCCCTAAGGCCATCGGGCCAGGGATCGGGGTTGATCGTGCCCACCGCGGTGCCGACCAGTTCCTTCTTCGCGAACAGGCGCATCTCGTGCCCGCTCGGCAGGTGGAAGCGCAGCATGCGGCCGACGAAGGGCGTGGTCTCCGCCGGCAGCCAGTCGGCCTTCACGCCGTTGGCCTCGACGCGCTGCTTGAGCACCTCGAGGTCGGCGTCGTGCTCGACCTTGTAGGCCAGGTGGTTCATGCCGGCGCGATCGGACGGCGTCAGGATCACGGAGAACTTGTCCCACTCGTCCCAGCACTTCAGGTAGGCATTGCCGGCCGCGTCGGTGTGGACGCAGCTCATGCCGATCACGTTCTCGTAGTGTTTCAGCGCGGCGGCCATATCCATGACGCGCATGCTGACGTGGCCGATTCTCATGACGCCCATCGGTGTTTCTCCTCGTTATCTGGCCCGGTGCCGTTCAGCACGAACAAATGTGCTGCGACACCGGATCGACAGGGCAAAGCGGGCCGAGAACCCTCGCCCGGGACGTCGCGACGAACCACCACGCTGGGAGCGATGGTGACCAACTAAGGGCGTCGAGCGAAGGGGCGAAGGAAATCAGGGCTATCAGTTGATTGAATAGCAGACAGCGGCGCCGTCGACATGATGATCCGTGCACAAATGAGCATTCATTCGTGCAGGGAATGAATGCGCACGATGGCGCGGTCGTGCCTTGGCCCCTGAAGGCCGTTCAGACGCAGTAGATGTCCAGGACCGTGGGAATCAGGTCGTTCAGCAGCAGGATCTTTTTGCGACGGATGCGCCAGTCCTCGCCATTCGGAGCAAGCAGGTACTCGGCGTGGCCGAAGAACTGCTCCTCGCGCATCTTGCGGAAGACGTGGACGACCCAGCGCGTCTTCACCGCGACCGTGCCGTCTGTGTTCGGGGTGACGCGCACATGGCTGAGCATGTGGCAGGTGCGCGGCATGGGCGTGGAAGCCGCCGAGCGGCCGGTTCGCAGGCGGAA
>JBKJPX010000107.1:0-8394 GCA_046594215.1 Panacagrimonas sp. | reverse complement strand
AGATTTGATTCTTGGGGTCCACCCGTCGGTGCGCTGATGAGTCGCAGCTCCAGCTGGGCACTCGTTGCCGTTCAAAACAGCGGGAGCAGGCCGTTCCATCCGTTGAAGCCGACGGCCGCGCTTCCAGCCAGAAAATCGATCGGTGGATGAACGCGTGCCACGGCAGGGTCGCCGCTCGATCTGAGCCTTGGGCGCCATGACCGCGAAGGCCGACGTTCCTCTGCCCGCGTCTGTCCCGCGTCCCCCGTTTGGGCCCAGCGCGCTGCGCTGGGTCGCGAGCCTTGCCAACTCCTGGCTCCACTTCGTACCGCTACTGGTCGTGAGGCCTTTCTCGAGCCGGATGGCATGGGGGATCTTCCGGAACTGGACCCACATCTCGTACCGCATCTTCGGCATCACGCTCTCGCTGCGAGACGATAACGACGGTGATCACGGACGGCGACCGCAGCTGTACGTGATGCTCAATCAATCGAGCCTCGCCGAGGCCCTGGTCTCCACGCTGCTCCTTCCGCCTCACTACACCATCATCAACCTCGAATACGCGGCCATGCCTCTCATCGGCTGGGCCAGGATGCTCCTGGGTGACCTCGTGATCGTCCGGCAATGGAAGCGACAGGCCAAGCGCGGCATCGAGCGCGCTGCGGCGCGGCTCGCGGCGGGGGATGCGTGGATGATCAGCATCGAAGGCGCACGAAGCCGAGATGGAAGCCTCTCGCCGTACAAGAAAGGTCCCGTCGTGATGGCACTTCAGAGCCAGGCAACGATCATTCCCATGGTCTTCCACGGCGGGCGCGACGGCATGCCGCGTGGCGAGTGGCGCCCACGTCCGGGTCACATCGAGCTTCACTTGCTGGAATCAATCGCGACCCGTGGACGGACCTACGACGACCGGCACGCCGTTATGGGGAAACTTTGCGAACTCGCCGAGCGGGAAGTCGGGAATTCGCGAAAACCTACGATTCAAGCCGACGGTCCTGGTGCGACGCACTCGCAGGAACAGCCGTAGGCGAAAGACAGAGCGGCCGTGCGGCGCACAGGTCGAAGCGCCGTCGGCCTCAACGCCGGCGCGCACCACGCAGGAACCGCAATGCTCGCTTCTCCTCCGTGCGCGACCCCGCCTTGAAGTTGCAGGCGAACGATCGATGCAGGCGCCCTTCGCGCCATCCCTCGAACACGACCGGGTTGATGTAGGACTTGCGGCAGACGGCGGGCGTGTTGCGTAGCTCGCTGGCGACGGTGCGGATCGCGTCGACGATGCAGGCGTTCATCGCCCGCTCGCTGGCCGGCTCGGGCAGAGGCGTGCAGGCCATGAGGGAAATCGCACGGAGCGTGGCGCCCCAGGTGCGGAAATCCTTGGCGGTGAAGTCGCGGCCCGTGGTCTCGCGCAGGTAGTCGTTGACCATGCCCGAGTCGACCGGATGGCGCTTGCCCTCGGGGTCGAGATACTGGAAAAGCCGCTGCCCGGGCAGGTCGTGACAGCGGCGCACGATGCGCGCGAGCCGCCGGTCGTCGACGACCAGGTCGTGCTCGGCGCCGCCCTTGCCGCGGAAGGTCAGTCGCAGGCGGCCGCCGCGGAAATCGGCATGGCGGTCGCGTAGCGTGGTCAGGCCATAGCTGCGGTTGTCGCGCTCGTACGCGTTGTTGCCGATCCGCACGCGCGTGGCATCGAGCAGGGCCACGATCAGCGCGAGCACCTTGTCGCGCGACAGGCCGTGCGACGCGAGGTCCTTGCGTACCCGGCGGCGGATCGCGGGTAGCGACGCGCCGAACTCGACCATGCGATCGAACTTGTGGGTGTCGCGCGTGGTGCGCCAGTCCGGGTGATAGCGGTACTGCTTGCGGCCGCGCGCGTCGCGCCCGGTGGCCTGCAGGTGTCCGCGCGGGTCGGGACATATCCACACTTTTTCGTAGGCGGGTGGGATCGCGAGACGTGCGATGCGACGCAGGGTCGCTTCGTCGCGCACCGGTGCGCCGCGCACCGAGAGGTAACGGAAATCGCCGGGTTCACCGTCGCGGCGGATGCCGGGGGCTTCGTCGCCGACGTGGTGCAGTCCGGCAACGCGCGCGGCGCGCAACGCGTGCGCCTGGGATCGTTGCTTTGTCGTTCCCATTCTGCGGCTCATTCTCGACCGGCTCATTTTCGACGACGACGACAAGGAAAGCGCGCGATGGGAAGTCATGCCGGACGCGATCCGGAACGCTTCGCCACGCCGCGCCGGGCTGGCGGCGAACGAAGAAAACATTCGGGGCACCGCCATCCGCGCAGGACCGGTTTTGGAACACGACGAAGGCGTTCGCAGTCCGTGCAGCGCGTGAAATAGCCCGTCGTCGCGGTACCGCGCGAAGACCCGATGCCGTGGTCATCGTCGGGATGTGATGCCTCCGAGACGCCGGGTCGTGCGAGGCTGGATGGAACGTCGGAAGCAGGTCGAACGAGCATGGCGGGCGACGGAGCGGAACGATCGGCGGACTTTCGCATCGAGCTTTCGCATCGAGCGTGCCCGGTGCCCTCCTGTCCCCCGCTACTTTCCGCTGGCGCCGAATTCCTCGCTGTTCGCGAAGTGCAGCAGTACGTCGGCGTGACAGGGCTGCTGCAGGTCGCACCAGCAGGCCAGGTCGCGCCCGCGCAATTCGTGCAGGCGGTCGAGCAGGGCGGTTCCGTCCTTGCCGAGCAGTTCGCCTTTCACCAAGGCGTCCTGGTAGTGGCCGACGGCCGCAGCGGGATCGAGCGCGCCGTGTGCCTTGCCGCCCACGCGCCAGGGATTGCCCCATTCGGTGGGGCGACCCACGTAGACGACGTTGGGCGGTTTGCGCCACCCGGCGGTTCTTCGCATCTGCACTCTTTGCGGCATGGAAGGGCCCACTCGGAAAAAAGTAGTGTCGTCGTTCGAGCTTACGTGGCCTCAGATGAATGCATGCCGCGGCCGCTCGCCCGACGAGTCGCTGCGCCTGCCGCGCCCCCGAGAACCGGTACTCGGCACCGGGCGGGTAGCCACCCTTGCGGGCGTTGCAAGAGGCGCGCATTCGATTGCGGGGCAAGAGGAAGTGCGCAGTGCTTTCGCGCGAAAAAAGCCTGGGCCCGAAGGTCCAGGCCTCTTCCCATCCTGATGCCGAAGACTCAGTGCGCGTTGCCGGCGGACGACCCCGGTACACCCTTGGCCGAACTGGGGGACGACCGATCGGACGGAGCAGACGTGGACGTGCTGCCGCGATCGAACCGGTCGTCCTGCTGCTGCCGTTCGCGTAAAACGCGGATGCGATTGTCCACGTCGTTGACGCCCAGGGACTGCTCGCACAGGTCCTCGATCCGGTGCTTCATGCCGCGGTCGGGCACCGTGCCTTCGAGCGTGACCGTGCCGCCCTTGGCTTCGACGCTGACGTTGCTTACGTCGACGTCGTGGGCCCGGGACAGTCGCTCGCAGACATCGTCCTTGATGCGCTCGTCCGAGCGTGTGTAGCCCTTGGGCATGCGGCGAGCGCTCGTGGAGGCCTCGCCAAAGGCGCCAGACCGGCTCCGACTGTGCCAGTCCTGATCGTTTGCCCAGTTGCTGCCGCTCCAGTTCTGGGCTCCGCGCCGCCAGGGGTTGTTGAAGCCGTAGCCACCGGGCTCGCTGCCCGCGGGGATGCCGTATCCCGCGTACGCGTCGTGGCCGCCGTCATATTCGTCGCGACCCCCAGTGACCGACTCGCCGCTCCACTGCCGCTGGCCGACGCGGTTCGAACGATAACCGCCGCCCTCGGGGCTGGCCGAGTTGAAGCTGGCGCCGAAGTCCTGGCCGTAAGGCCTCGTGGGATCGAAACGGCCCTCGCGAAACTGCGTGCTTCCGCCGTAACCGCCCTGCCCGTAGCGGGCGGGGCGGTCCGACCAGTCGTTTCCGAATCGACCCTGGGAGCTGTAGCCGGTGTCGGCGCCGCGCGGATTCAGATCGCGGGCGGGACGATGTGACTCGGGGTACGCAAATCGATCCTCGTTCGAATGGCTGTTGGACCGGGAAAACCCCTCGCGCCGCCCGCCACGCGGCTCGTAGCTGCCGCTGTAGCCGCTGAAGCGGTCGTCGCCCGCGCCCATCTGACGGAACTGACGTGCTTCCTCTTCATCTTGGAAACCACCGTCCCAATCCCGGCGTGAGTCGTCGCTGCCGCTGCCGAACTGGGAACCTGCACGCGGCGGCTCACCCATCTGCTGGGAGTGAGGGAATTGGTGACGTGCGTCGTCGCGGCTACCGAACGGCGACGGCTGGCGATCTCGATCCTGCGGATGTGATCTCTTCATGAGTTCTTCTCCTACTTCGTGGTTGCGGTCATGTATGGATGTCACGCCGGACCTTGCAACCCGATCCAGCCATGAAAAGGGCCGCAACGCGCATGCCGCGGCGTTTCCGCTCGAACGAACCTGCATGTGACCGGGGTCCCTGTGTTCGCTGCTCAGAATTCACGGCGACGGATAACTTTCCAGCGAATTGCAGTCCTGCCACAGGTACGCTTCCTGCGCTCCCGCACTTCCGCAATTTGACGAGATGGAGGAGGTGATGCTGGAAGGCTTCAACCAGTGGGCGATGGCGATGTCGCAGTGGGACATCGCGCTGTTCACGCTCGACGACCAGACCTCGGTGCGCGTCAGCACCATCCTCAAGACTCTGCTCGCGCTCCTCGTACTGATCGGGCTGACGCGCTGGATGCGCAACCGGACCGTGAAGCTGCTGCAGCACAGTCCGCTCGACGTCGGCACGCGCATGACGATCGCCACGATGCTGCAGTACGTGCTGCTGATCTTCGGAATCTCGATGATCATGCAGAACGTGGGGCTCAAGCTCAGCGCCTTGAGCGTGCTCGCCGGCGCCATCGGCGTGGGCCTGGGCTTCGGCCTGCAGAACATCGTGAGCAACTTCGTCAGCGGCCTGATCGTGATGTTCGAGCGACCCGTGAAGATCGGCGACCGCATCGAGATCGGCGGCATCGAGGGCGACGTGCTGGCGATCAATGCGCGCAGCACGCTGCTGCGCACGGTGCGCGGCGCCCTCGCGATCGTGCCCAACCAGAAGTTCATCACCGAGACCGTGCGCAATTTCGCGAACGGCGATGGCATCAGCGCGCTGCAACTGACGTTCAAGCTCGCCAACACACAGGAGCCCGAGGAAGGCCTGAAGGTGCTGCGGGAATCGCTCGACGCCATCAAGGACTCGCTCGCCCCGCGCGAGCCCGAGGTCAACATCACCGGCATGGACGCCGGGGGCATGACGATCGAGGTCGTCGCCTGGGTGCACGGCGACGTCGCGCAGCGCGGCCAGCTTCAGTCCAAGCTGCTGGTCGAGATCCGGCGGCGCACCCAGGCCGGCCATCTCTCGCTCGCCTGATTAGCAGCCGCATCCGAATCAACTTAGGAGGTCAATTTTCGTGAATCCCACACGTCCCCTGGCACTGGCGACACTGTTGCTTGGCCTGACTGCCTGTTCCGGTGCGGCGGGCCTGCAGGTTTCGGACGGAACCGGTCCTGCGCCGAAGCTGCCCGAACCGCAGACCTCGCTGCTGCCGACGGTGAGTGTCGCCAAGGCGCGCGGCTGGGCCGAGGGCGGCATGCCCCGGCCCGCCGGAGACCTGCGTGTAAATGCCTTTGCCGACGGACTGGACCATCCACGCTGGCTCTACGTGCTGCCCGACGGTGGCGTGCTGGTGGCCGAGACGAATGCGCCAGATCGTCCGGACGAGGGCAAGGGAATCAAGAACAGAATCCAGGCCGTGCTCATGAAGCGCGCGGGCGCCGGTGTGCCGAGCGCCAATCGCATCACCCTGCTGCGAGACAGCAACAAGGACGGCATCGCCGACGAGCGCGTGCCGTTCCTCGACGGCCTGAACTCGCCGTTCGGCATGGCCCTCGTCGGCGACAGTTTCTACGTCGCGAACGCCGACGCGCTGCTTCGTTTCCGTTACGTGCCGGGGCAGGTGCCCGACAAGGCCACGCGCGCGGTGGTCGCGCCGCTGCCCGGCGGTCCACGCAACCACCACTGGACGAAGAGCCTCCTGGCCTCCGCGGACGGCAGCAAGCTGTACGTCGGCGTAGGTTCCAACAGCAACGCCGCGGAGCACGGCATCGAGGCCGAGAAAGATCGCGCTTCCATTCTCGAGATCGACGCCGCAACCGGCGCCACGCGCATCTATGCCGACGGTCTGCGCAATCCCGTGGGTCTGGCGTGGGAGCCGGCCAGCGGCGCGCTGTGGGTGTCGGTCAACGAGCGCGACGAGCTGGGCAGTGACCTCGTGCCCGACTACATGACCTCGGTGCGCGAGGGCGGCTTCTACGGTTGGCCCTGGAGCTATTACGGCGCCCACGTGGACGATCGGGTGCAGCCGCAGCGCCCCGAGAAGGTGAAGGAAGCGATCGTGCCGGACTACGCGCTGGGGCCGCACACCGCGTCGCTGGGGCTCACCAACTCCAAGGGCACGAGCCTGCCGGAGGCCTACGCGCAGGGCATGTTCGTGGGCCAGCACGGCTCGTGGAACCGCAAGCCGCGCAGCGGCTACAAGGTGATCTTCGTTCCGTTCGCCAACGGCAAGCCGGCAGGCGTGCCCAAGGACGTGCTCGACGGATTCCTCGACGACAACGGCGAGGCGCAGGGCCGGCCGGTGGGCGTGGCCATCGATTCGCAGGGCGCGCTACTGGTGGCCGACGATGTGGGCAATCGCGTGTGGCGCGTGACCGGGGCCGCGGGGACTTCGACCACGACGGCGGTAGCCGCACCGATGCCCTGAACCAACGGGCGCGCCATCCGCATACGCGGCGGACATAAGAAAGCGCCGGCTCGATGATTTCGAGCCGGCGCTTTTGCTTGGTGCTGTCAACCTGAGTGGAGGATCTACTCCCCGTGCAGACAATTCCGGAACGAGATACTTCTCTCCGAAACAGGAGGACAGCGAAAGGGTCGGTGGTGCGCATCCCGCGGGACCGCGCTCCGCCTTCGAGGGCCGATAGCTATAAACGTGCCGCCGCCTGCATTCTCCGGCAGGCCAAAAAAACAACGGGGAAAACGAGGCAGAACGACGCGACATCCGAAAATCAGGCGGGAGCGACGGGCTGCGCCAGGCGCCGCGCCATTCGAATCGCAGGTTCTCTGGGAGGCGATCATGCAGGGCGAAAGAGACGCCCTCGTGACGGGGTGAAGAGCGCGAGAGGTCAGGGGTTGGACAGAACGACCTTGCGGCAGTCCTCGAGTTTCCGGTCGAACAGCTCGTAGCCTTTGGCCGCGTCGAGCAGCGGCAGGCGATGGGTGATGATCGCCTCGGGCTTGAGTTCACCGAGCTCGATCAGCCGCAGCAGGTCGGGCATGTGCTTCTGCACGTGGGTTTGCCCCATGCGGAAGTTCAGGCCCTTGTCGAAGGCATCGCCCAGCATGAAGCCGTGGATGAAGCCCGCGTACACGCCAGCCACGCTCACCGTGCCGCCGCGTCGCGTTGCCGCGATCGCCTGGCGCAGCGACTGCCCACTCGAGCCTTCCAGCTTCAAGCTCGTCAGCGTAGTTTCCAGCACGCTGCCCTTGGCCTCGAACCCGACCGCATCGATCGAGGCGTCCACGCCGCGGTAGTCGGTGGCTCCGATGATGAGTTCCGCCGGATCGTCGACCTCGTCGAAGTTGATCGTCTCGACACCGTAGGCCTCGGCCGCGAACCGCAGTCGCGAGGCGTGGTGGTCGATCATGAAGATGCGCTCGATGCCGCGGTGGCGCGCGCAGGCCGCGGCCATCAAGCCGACCGGTCCCGCACCGAAGATGGCCAGACTGCAGCCCGGGTCGACGCCGGCGTTGAGCACGGCCTGGTAGCCCGTGGGCAGGATGTCGGACAGGAAGAGCACCTGCTCGTCGCCAAGCCCGCTCGCCGGGAGCTTCAGCGGCCCGGTGTTCGCGCAGGGCACGCGCACGCGTTCGGCCTGTCCGCCGGCGTAGCCGCCGTAGAGATGCGTGTAGCCGAACATGCCGGCGCCGGCGCGGATGTTCTTCCTGTTGAGGATGGCGCCGCCGTCCGGGTTCGTGGTCTCGCAGGCCGCGTATTGCTCCCGTTCGCAGAAGAAGCAGCTGCCGCACGCGATGGTGAACGGAACCACCACGCGATCGCCGGGCCGGAGCTTCGTCACCCCGGGGCCGACCTCCTCGACGATCCCCATGAATTCGTGGCCCAAAACGTCGCCGCCTTTCAGCCCGGGAACCTTGCCGCGGTAGAGATGCAGGTCGGAGCCGCAGATCGCAGTCGCGGTGACGCGCAACAGGATGTCGTCGGGCGCCTCCAGGATCGGGTCCGGAACCGTCTCGACGCGAACGTCCTTGGTGCCGTGCCAGGTGAGGGCTTTCATGGCCGTTCTTCCGAAGCGATAGGAAACGGCATCGCACAAGAAACGTGCCCGTGGCA
>JBKJPX010000108.1:0-129536 GCA_046594215.1 Panacagrimonas sp. | reverse complement strand
GTACTGCTGGGTCAGACCCTCGGCCAGCGAACGGCTGGCCGGCGTCACGCCGATCGCACTGAGCGTGGCGTTGGTGACGCTCAGAGTCGTGCTGCCCGTGATAGCCCCCAGCGTCGCTGTCACCGTGACCGGGCCACCAACACCCAGCGCGGTGACAAGCCCTGCGTTGTCGATGGTGGCCAGCGCGTGGTCCGAAGTCTCCCAACTCACCTGCGTGCTCAAGTCCTGTGTGCTGCTGTCCGAGTAAACGCCGGTTGCCACGTACTGCTGAGTGACACCTTTTGGCAGCGACTGACTGCCGGGTGTCAGTTCGATCGAAAGAAGGTCAACTTGGCCCTGGCCGCCCGAGAAGCCGTCGTCACCTCCGCCACCTCCGCCTCCGCAACCGCACAAGCCCATGACTGTGGTCAGGAAAAGCGCGAGAAACGGCTTGAGGTTTCGATACGTCATGGGGAAATTCCGTGCCGGAAGCGTCTGTGGAGTTGGAGCAGTACGGGCAACCGGTATGCCACATCCGATCGGTGGTGATCCGACGTGCACGCAGCTTGCAGGCCTCAACGCCCCTGCCGCGATACCCCGTTGTCGCCGGAGATCCGTCCGGTGGAGCGGTGCGAGGCGACCGTGGTTTGCGTGCGCTCGGCAGCCCCTGCGCGGCGATCTCCAGGTTCGGGACGCGTTCTTTCATGAGCTGTCGGGATCCTGAGGGGCCTCCACGCGCCTCGAAAGCCGCGCACCCGCTGATCACGGTATGCGAGCACCTGTTCCGATCAGCAGGTGTCCGATGGCGGCGACCGTAACGGTCTCGCGGCTCTGCGCAAATACGGAAATCCCCGGTGCCACTGCCAAGGGCCGCTCCATCCCGATCTCCGTTCCATGCAAAGGCACGAGGTAGCGGCAATTCGGTCCGGTAACATCTGCGCGAATGCATCCGGCAATCTTCCAACTGCTGCTGCTCATCGGGCTAGGCGCCCTGGTGTGGTCCGTTGCGCGTGTATTTCCGTTTCGGTCGCTGGCGATTCGTCCGGAGTATCGCTGGGACCTCATCGGCCTCCTGGCCAGCTTCGGTTTCGTGCTCGTCGCCGGGGTTCTTCTCGACCTTGCCATGAACGCCTTGCTGGCGATGCAGGCGGTCGGTCACTGGCGCGACGTTGTGCGTGCCGCACCCTGGTGGATCGTGGTGCCTGCGTACCTGTTGGTCAGCGATTTCGGGGGTTACCTGATGCATCGTGCCCTGCACACGCGTGCATTGTGGTCGTCGCATGCCTGGCATCACTCGCCGAAGCACATCAACTGGATCGCCGGCATGCGGGGCTCGCCGATGCACGTCGTCGTGCTGCTGGCGCCGTATTACCTTGCCGCGTTGCTGCTGCCGTACACCGCGCCGTGGTTCATGGTGCTCGGCGTGACCTTGCTGGGGATCTTCAACCAGCACCTGATCCACTCGAATCTCAAAGTCCCGTTTTCCCGGCAACTGGAGTGGGTCTTCGTGACGCCGCGCGCCCATTTCGTCCATCACAGCCCTCGGCAGCACCTGACGGACAGCAACTACGGATTCGTTTTCTCGATCTGGGACCGGCTGCTCGGCACCTGGACTTCGCCGGACTCGGTGCCCGCTGACGAGCCTCTCGGCCTGGATTACGAAGCCAGCAACTGGCGGATGCTGCTGGGTCTCCCCTCCCGGGTCGAGTAGCATCCGAATGCCGTCACGCAGGTAGCTTCGTGACGGCGTCGATGCTGTCGGGAGTCACGCGATCGGAGCACGAAGGAGCCGATTTGTAAGCTCGGGCCCCGTCGGTTCACGAGCATTCTTTGTCGACAGATCCCGATCGCGCGGGCCAACCCGGCCTCGGAATGATTGCCGTTCGGCCTGCCGGAAAGGCATTCGCCAATCCAACTTGCACGGGTACAATCCCGCCCTGCGCGGGTGTAGTTCAATGGTAGAACTTCAGCTTCCCAAGCTGATAGCGTGGGTTCGATTCCCATCACCCGCTCCAGTCCCTCTTTATTCCGCATCGAAGGGCCGACCATCGATGGCGAGAATGTTCAAGTCCAAGCGCGGGCGTTCCCCGGCGGACTCGCAGGCAAGGCCAGGTGCGGCGCGGGTGCTTCCGATGCGCCTGATCTCGAAGGTCCCGGGACTTGGACGACTGGTGCGCGCACCGCCGCCATCGGCGCCGCCGAAGAAACCGGCCCTGCTGTCGCCGCGTCGCCTGGTGTCACTGTTGCGAGGCTCGAAGCCCGTGCCTGCGGGATCTGCGAAAGGACTCCGCATTCGGTTCGTCGCTCCGATGATTCGCGGCGTGAGCCAGCCGATCCAGCGCACCGCGGCCGTGGTGCGCGCCGCGCGCGACGTGCGCAAGCCGCGCACGCGCTGGGAACGCCTGCGCGACGCCGCGCGTTTGGCCTTGGACGATCCGACCGAAGGCACGCGCTGGGAGCGACTGATGGGCCTGGGCGTGGGACTGGTCGTCGGCAGTCGTCAGCCGCAGCGATCAGCGCCGGTTGCGAAGCGTCTGCCTCGATTGCGCGGCGCACGCCCGAAGCTCGCTGGGACGGTGATGCGCCCCGAGCCGGGGTTGCGGGCCCGGCTGCAACGCCTGCAGACGCTGCTCAACGAAAACGCCGGCCCCGCACGAAGCCGGGACCGGCGTGGAATCAAGAAGGACCCCAAGAAGACGCGCTGAGCCCGATCGGAGTCAGCGCATCGAGGTTCCTTAACGAAGCTGGATGTTGCCGCCGGACACGCGCACCTTGGCGCCCGGGCTGATCCCGGCAGGATCCGGAACACTGACGGTCTGGAAGCTGCCGTTGTCCATGTTCACTCCGATGACGTAGTGGGTTGTCGAGCGAATGCTCTTCTCGGCCTGGTGGCCCGCCACGCCGCCCAGCACCGCGCCGCCGGCCGTGGCGACGTCCTTGCCCTTGCCGCCGCCGAACTGGTGGCCGATCACGCCGCCGGCGATGGCGCCGAGAACCGCACCGGCGCCGCTACCTTCGCCCCTTTCCTTGACCGGCTCGACCGACGCGACCGTGCCGCACTCGTTGCAGACCACGGGGGCCGGAGCGGGCGCCGGCTCGGACGGACGCGGACGCTTCTTGGCGGCGGCGGCGTCGCGCTCCTGGGCGACTTCGCGCGCGGCCTCCTTGGCGGCTTCCTTGGCCTCTGCGGCTTCCTTGGCTGCCTTCTCCTCGGCCGCGGCCTTCTCGGTCGCGAGATCCGCCGCGGCCTGCGCGGTAGCTTCCGCCTTGGCGGCGTCGTCAGCGGGAGGCGCGCAGGCCGTCAGGCCCAGCGCAAACGCGAAACTCGCGGCAATCAATGATGTGCGCAACATGTGGTGTCACTCCCTGTGTGGAACGGTGGTGCGGCGCGAAGGCGTCGCGGATTCAAATACTTTGGGCACAAACGCTCTGGGCACGAATGTTGAAGTCATCGACTGAACCCCTGCTGAGTCACTTCGCCCACGATTCAAGACGTCCGACGAAGCTCAGGAAGGGTTCAGCAACCGCAGCGGGCGCCTCAACCTGCGGATAGTGGCCGATGCCGGCGAGGCTCACGGTGTCGGGGGTCGGAACCAGCTCTCGATAGCGTTTCACCATGTGCGCACCGGAAACCGGATCGAGCGCGCCGTTGATGATCCGCAGCGGCACCTTGGTTTGCTGCAGCGCATACACCCAGCGCTCCCGATTGCGGCGCCGGTCGAGGATGTAGCGGATCAGTCGGTGCGAGATCCGGTCCCCGCCGTTCTCCTTGACCAAGCGCCAGAAGCCGCGCGCGTGTTCCACCGAGGGCTGCGTGTCGGGGCCGAAGACCGCGGACATGCTCCGGGTGAAGCGCTCCTCGTTGTTGAGGCGAGTGACCAGCGGCCCCAGCGGACCCAACAGCAATTTTTGCACGCGAAGCGGGCGATGCGTCTCCGGGAACAGACCGCCATTGAGGAAGGTCACCGAGCGCAGTTCGAGCTTGCGCGGCTCCTTGCGCTCCAGATGTCGCGCGAGCAGTTCCTGCGCCACGCTCACGCCATAGTCGTGAACCAGCAGATGGGCTTCGCGCACGCCGAGTCGGTGGAGCAGGTTCTCGTGCAGGCTGGCTTGGTCGACGAGGTCGTAGTCGTAGCGCGGCGGCTTGGCGGAATAGCCGAAGCCGATCATGTCGGCTGCGACGATCCGGCCGAAGCGCGGCGCGATCAGGGGCCATAGGTCGGCGTAGTCCCAGCTCGACGTGGGGAAGCCATGGATCAACAGCAGCGTGGGACCGGGTCCGCGCCGTTCGTCGATATAGAAGATCGCGTGGCCGCGGTGATCGAACCACTGCCCGCGTTTACGCCAGTCCTCAATTTTCATCGCGATTTTTTTTTGCTCGCCGGCGCCTTGATGTTCCGGGCACGGGCCTGACTGAGAGTGCAAGAATGTTCTGTGCTCCGGTGCGTGTCCATTCCCAGCCGCCGTCCTTCGATCGGAAAAGCCTCTCCATGGCAGTGACACCATCCAACATGCTGCCGCTGGGAACCGCGGCGCCCGATTTCCAGCTGCACGACACGGTGTCTGGTCGTGTGCTGACGCTTGCCGACGTGCGCGGCGCAAAGGGCACGCTGGTGATGTTCATCTGCAACCACTGCCCCTACGTCCTGCACGTCAACGCGGAACTCGTACGGCTGGCAGGGGATTACCTCCCGCGCGGCGTGGGCGTGGTCGCCATCTCTTCGAACGACGTGCGCGACTATCCGGCCGACTCGCCCGAGCGCATGGCCGAAGCCGCCCGCCGACTCGGATATCCCTTCGCCTACCTGCACGATGCCACGCAGTCGGTGGCGCGCGCATACGACGCAGCCTGCACGCCGGACTTCTTCCTGTTCGATGCGCGGCTGGAACTCGTATATCGCGGACGCCTGGACGACTCGACGCCGGGCAACCGGCGGCCGCTGACCGGCGCCGAACTGCGCGCAGCCCTCGACGCGCTGCTGGCCGGTAGCGCGCGCCTGAAGGAGCAGTTGCCCAGTGTGGGCTGCAACATCAAGTGGTCGAAGCCCGGCTGAGGCGCGCTGGCGCGGTGTACCCGCGCCCGCTCCGGAGCATCGAAATGGGCGTGTGAACCGGGTGGCACAGTCCTCGCAATCCTGGGCTGAAACCTTCTCCTCCCTAATTCGCTGTCATGCCCTTCGACCGTCCTCCGATGCGCCTTTTGCGAGTGGTGCTGATCACGCTCTTGCTGCTGGCGGCCATCGTCACGCTGGTTCCCGATGAGCCGCAGGCGGTTCCGAGCGCCGACCAAGCCAAAGCGCTGGCTACAGCGGACGCGGTGCCGCGTTGAGACCTATGCCGGGTGACGCAAAACGCGAGCGACGCACGTCGAAGACTGACGGGATTTGTCAGCTCACCCCGGCGGTACTTTTCGATGCCGGGATCTGAAGTCCAGCGCTTTTCCAGAACGTTTCCACCCGACCGTCGACTCCTTGTCCGGGTTGCCGACCGAGTGGGTGGCGCCGGGGAAATGGTGCAGTGCAATAGATAAGTCGCCGCACCCCGCTTAGACTGGCCTCCTCGTGAGCGCCGACCCTCGTTACACCGTCTCCCTGCCGGACCCGCGGACGCATCGCTACGTCGTCCGTTGCGAACTTCCCGGCACCGCGACGCAGGCCCAGACCTTCCGACTTCCCGCCTGGATCCGAGGCAGCTATCTCGTGCGCGACCTTTCGCGCCACGTGGTGGAGTTGCAGGCGTGGCGGGGCGACCAGCCGGTTGTCATCGAACGCCTCGACAAGTCCTCTATCCGGGTTGCGGCGGGTGGGGACGCCTTGCGTCTCGAATACACGATCAACGCCTTCGACGAATCGGTGCGTAAGGCCTTCCTCGATTCCCGTCGCGGGTTCTTCAACGGCAGCTCGCTGTTCTACTGCCCGGACGGATTCCGCGAGGGTCGATTCGAGCTGGTCCTCGAGCGCCCGCGCGGTGCGGACTTCCGCGAATGGAAGGTCGCCACCGCGATGCCGGCCGTCGAGATCGATGCACACGGCTTCGGCGTGTACGCGGCGGAGAACTACGAGGAGCTGATCGATCATCCGTTCGAGCTCGGCACGTTTCGCAGTTTCGAATTCGCGTCGGACAGCATTCCGCACGCGCTGGTGATCTCCGGTCGCCTGGAAGCCGACTTCGCTCGCGTCACCGCAGACCTATCGAAGATCTGCGCGGTGCAGCGCACGCTGTTCGGCGGCGAACCGCCGCTCGACCGCTACCTGTTCCTCACCAATGTCGTCGCCGCGGGGTATGGCGGGCTCGAGCACCGCGCCAGCACGGCGCTGGTGGCGTCGCGCGCCGACTTTCCGCGCGAGGGGCATGCGACGCAGAGCAAGGAATACCGGAGCTTCCTGGGCCTGTGCAGCCATGAGTACTTCCACCTCTGGAACGTCAAGCGCATCACCGCGCTGTCGTTCCAGCAGTCCGATCTCGCGCGCGAGGCCTACACGCGCGACCTGTGGCATTACGAGGGCGTCACCTCGTACTACGACGACCTGTTCGTGCTGCGCGCCGGCGTCATCGATGCGCCGGCCTACCTGGATGCGGTCGCCGAGCAGGCCACGCGCCTGCAGCGCTCGCCGGCGCGCACGCGCCACACGCTGGCCGACGCGAGCTTCGAGACCTGGATCAAGTACTACCAGCCCGACGAGAACAGTCTCAACGCCAGCACCAACTACTACGTGAAGGGCGCGCTCGCCGCGCTGTGCGTGGACCTTCGCATGCGGCGTGATTCGCACGCGACGCTGGACGACGTGATGCGCACGCTGTGGACGCGCTACGGACGCGTGGGTCAGGGCGTTCCGGAGGGCGGGCTCGAGCAGGTCGCGTCGGAAGTCTCCGGGCTGGAGCTGCGACCGCTGTTCGACCACCTGCTGCGTTCCACCGACGAGTTGCCGCTCGAATCCCTGCTCGCCGACTTCGGCGTCAAGGCTGAGCTGCGCGCCTGCACCTCGGCCATCGACGACGGCGGACGCACACACGCCAAGGGCGCGGTGCCCTGGGTGGGCCTGCGCATGCGGCCCGGCGACACGACGATCACGCACGTGCTCGACGACAGCCCGGCGCTCGCCGCGGGCCTGTCGGCCGGCGACCAGCTGATCGCGCTCGACGGGCTGCGCCTGAGTGGGCCGCAGTGGAGCCGACGTCTCGAAGCGCTGACGCCGGGCACCGGCATTCCCGTTCACTACTTCCGGGGTGACGAGTTGTTCAGCACCACGCTCGTCCCGCGGCGCGCGCCGCTCGATACCTGGACCTTCTCGCTCGCCGATGTCGGGGGCGAAGCTGCCGAACGTCGCAAGCGCTGGATCGGCGTCTGAACCCGAACATGATCACCAACGCAGAACTGCTCTCGACCGCGACGCCATCCCTCGATCGCGCGGCTGTGCGCTCGCTCGCCGATCTCTATGCCGAGCGGTTGCGCCTGACCCCGCAGGCCGAGGCCGGCCGCTTTTTTGACCCGCAGACCGAAGCCTGGCGGGGCCTGAACTGGACCGAGCTCGCCGTGTCGGCGCGCGGTTTCGCCGCGGCTTTGCGCGAGGCGGGGCTCAAGGCCGGCGACCGCATCGCGATGCAATTGCCCAATGGGCCGGACTGGCTCGCGCTGGACTGGGCCGCGCACAGCCTGGGGCTGGTCACCGTGGCGCTGTTCGCGGACGAGACCGCCGCCGGCACGTCCGCGCTGCTCGAGGATTGCGGCGCGCGCGTGCTGATTGCGCGCGACCTCGTCATCAGGACTGTCGTCGAGGGTCGTGCGGCGCTGCCCGACCCGGACGCGACCGTGTCGCTCCGCGCGGGCGCGCACGGCGAGGATCGGCGTGTGCGCACGCTCGCCTCGTTCCTGCGTCGCGAGGAGGCGCTGCGCGCAAATCCCGCGCGTGGCACCGACCTCGCAACGATCGTCTACACCTCCGGTGCGACCGGTCGCCCCAAGGGCGTGATGCTGTCGCACGAGGCGCTGATCACCAACGCATTCGCGGTGCAGGACGCCGTTCGGTATCGCAGCGACGATCACCTGTTCTCCAACCTTCCGCTGGCGCACCTGTTCGGTCGCGTGGCCTGGGTGTACGCGGGAATCGTGAGCGGCGCGAGCCTGCTGTTCGGCCGTGGCGCGGGCTTCGGTGCCGATGACGTGGTCACGCAACGGCCGACCGTGCTCATCGGTGCGCCGCGCCTGTTCGAACGCATCCACGGCGTGGTCATGCACGAACTCGATCAGGGTTCGGGCACGCGCCGCACGTTGTTCCGTCTCGCGGTCGAAACCGGTTGGGCCGCGACCCGTCCGGACCGAGGCAAGTTCATGGGACGCCTGCTGCCGACGGTGCTGGTGCGCCGAGCGGGCGCCGCGCTGCGCGAGCGGCTCGGTGGACGCGTGCGCCTCGCGGTGTCGGGCGGCGCGGCGCTCTCGCCGCAGATCGGGCGCACGTTCAACGCCCTTGGCATCCCGCTGCTGCAGGGCTACGGACTGACCGAGGCAGGGCCGGTGGTCTGCGTGAACCGCGCTGACGATGTCGATCCCGCCAGCGTCGGCAAGCCGCTGCAGGGCGTGGAGACGCGCATCGAAGCCAACGGCGAACTGTTCGTGCGCAGCCCCTCGGTGATGCTCGGCTACTGGAACGACGAGGCGGGGACGCGCCAGGTGGTGGATCCCTCGGGCTGGCTGCGTACCGGCGACAAGGTCAGCCGCCTCGACACCGACCGGATCTACCTGGTCGGACGCTTCAAGGAATTGATCGTCACCGCCACCGGCGAGAAGGCTTCGCCGGCCGACATCGAGAGCCGGCTGCGCGAACTGCCGCTGGTAGAGCAGGTGATGGTCGTAGGTGAGGCGCGGCCCTATCTCACCGCGCTGGTCGTGCCGAAGCCGGGACCGCTGGCGATGCTGCGCGCGGAGATCGGCCTCAACGACGGCGACTATTCGGCCGCAGCGCGTGATGCCATCGAGAGCGTGCTGCTGCGTCTTTGCCAGGAAACGCTGCAGAACGCGCCGCGCAATCACTGGATCGTGAAAGTCGCGCTGGTGTTCGAACATTGGACGCCGGCGAACGGCCAACTGACGGCCACGCACAAGCTGCGTCGTTGCGAGATCGTGCGCGCGCAGGCGGAACACGTGGATCGGCTCTACGCGGGTCACTACCTCGTGCCGGCGACAGACTGCTCGAACAACGCCGCCCTGTAAGACCCGTTCACCCCCAGGCGTAAAGCGCGAAGCAGGTCACGGATTGCCCCGGGGCGGCTTGCTGTTCTGACGTACGATTCGGGTCAGTCCCGGACCGAAGGACAGGGGGAGACATCGGCGATGTCGGACGCTCGGTACCGATTTTCGAACCGGACGGCGCACCGCCGTCTTCGCCCCAGTTGTGTCGCGTGCGTGCTTCCGGCCGCGAACTGACATGGCCAACACCGCGCAGCGACGCAGCCGCCGGGCCCTGATCGCCGCGCAACGGGCCGTCATGCGGTTTTCGAAGCTAGGCACCCATGGCCTTGCGGACCGGGACGCGCGCTATGTCCTGATGGGCAACTCCATCGCGATGCTCAGCATGTCGGCGTTTTTGTTTTTCGCGGTGTTCTACTGGGCTTACTTGCCGCAGACCAACATCCCCGTCGCGCTCACGCTTCTGGGGGCTAGCGCGCTCTTTGGCGTTTCTATCTGGCTCAATCACCTTGGCTTCCATGTCGCGGCGACCCTGTTCAAGGCGGTGGTCCTAACCCTGACCCTGATTCAGAACGAGTGGTACTTGGGGCGATCCTTGGGAGCGTCGCAGTTTTTCTTCGCCGCTGTACCCGCCACGTTTCTGCTCCTGCCTGTAACGGCGAAGAAAGCGATGGTGACAATGGTCGCCATCCTCGCGGGCGGATTCATGTTCTGCAACGCCTACCTCGCGGAACCGCAGGTTGGCGTCGACCCGACGTTCCTTAGCATCAGCTTCTTCCTGTGCACGATCGGCACCTTCACCTTGCTGGGGTCGTTCTACTTCCTGTTCTATCTGGAAACGCACCGGGTGGACCTGCTGCGCGAGCAGGCCGCGCTGCACAACCTCGCGCAGTACCGCGAACTGGTTGAGAACGTGCGCGAAGGCGTGTTCCGTACCGCGCATGACGGGCGCGTGCTTGCGGCCAATCCGGCGCTGGCGCAGATGCTCGGCGACGCCTCGGTTGAAGCGCTGATGGAGCGTGTCTGCGATTTTCGCCGCCAGATTCTGGCCGATGGGGTCGAGCGCCGTGTGCTGCAGCAGCGACTGGACGAGGGCGATCGCGTGACCGCATTTGAGATGCAAGTGCTCAAAGCCGACGGCAGCCGCATCTGGGCGGCGTTGTCCACGCGCGCGATCCGCGACGAGCATGGCATCGTCGTCGCCTACGACGGCATCGTCGCCGATATCTCCGAGCGCAGGCGCAACGAGCAGCTCGCGCTGGAACGCGAGGTCGCCGAGGCGGCGACGCAGGCCAAGAGCGAGTTCCTGGCCAAGATGAGCCACGAGATCCGCACGCCGATGAACGCGGTGATCGGCTTCACCGACCTGGCGCTCCAGAGCGACTCCGCGCCGCGTCGGCTCGGTTATCTGGAACAGATCCGCAGCGCCTCGCACTCGCTGCTGGCGATCATCAACGACATTCTCGACATCTCGAAGATCGAGGCCGGAAAGCTGGTGCTGGAGGACCGCGAATTCCGTCTGCTGCCGCTGCTGGAAAAGCTCTCCGACATGTTTGCCGTGCAGGCCGCGCAGAAGGGCATTGAGTTGGTACTCGCGGTGGCGCCGGCACTGCCGATGGTGCTGCGCGGTGATCCGCTGCGCCTGGAGCAGGTGCTGATCAACCTGGTCAATAACGCGATCAAGTTCACCGAACGTGGCGAGGTGGAACTGCGCGTGGCGCGCGATGCGAACGGCCAAGGACACTGGAACGCGCAGACTTCGGTGCCGCTGCAATTCAGCGTGCGCGATACCGGCATCGGCATCGCGCCGGACAAGGCGGCCACGCTGTTCACGGCGTTCACGCAGGCTGACAACTCGATCACGCGCCGCTTCGGCGGTACGGGCCTTGGCCTGGCGATCTGCAAGCAGCTGGTCGATCTCATGGGCGGACGCATCGGGCTGGACAGCATGCCCGGCGTCGGCAGCACCTTCCGGTTCACGCTGCCGTTCGGCCGCATCGACCCATCCAGAGACGCTGCTGCAGCGAGTGGAGACATGCCCAGTTCCTTGCGCGGCCTGCCAGTGTTGTTGGTGGACGACAACCTCGCTGCGCGCCAGGTGTACGAACAGCTGCTCCGCTCGCTGCATTTCCAGCCGCTGGCGGTTGCGTCAGCGCAGGAGGCGCTTGCCGCACTTCCACGCCAGGACTGGGCCTTTGCGCTGATGGACTGGCAGATGCCGGAGATCGACGGCGTGGAGGCCAGTCGACGCATCCATCGCGAAAAGCCCGCGCTGCCCATCGTGCTGATGACCGCGTACGGCCGCGAAGACGTGATGCAGAGCGCCGAAGGCGCCGGTATCAGTGCCTTCCTGCGCAAACCGGTCAAGGCCTCGGAGTTGGTCGATACCTTGATGGGCGTGTTGCGACCGGGTGCCCAGAACGGCGCTCGAACGAACGGCGTCACGGTGGTACGCCAGTCCTCGCTGCGCGGCGCAGGCATTCTGCTGGTGGAGGACAACGCCCTGAACCAGCAGCTCGCCAGCGAGTTGCTGCGCGGGCAGGGTGCGGTGGTGGAGATCGCCGGCAATGGCGCGCTGGCGCTGGCCGCGGTGGATCGAATGCCCTTCGACCTGGTGCTGATGGACATGCAGATGCCGGTGATGGACGGCCTTGAAGCCACACGCCGCATCCGCGCCAGCGGCCGTCATGACGCGCTTCCGATCATCGCCATGACCGCCAACGCGATGGACAGTGATCGCAGTGCCTGCATGGACGCCGGCATGAACGATTTCATCGCCAAGCCCATCGACCTCGCCGAGGTACTGGCGGTGATTTCGCGCTGGCTGCATCGCGAGGCCGCGGTGCCGGTGCCGCCCGGCACATCGCCGAACACCGCCGCCGATGTGCCCCCGCTGCCGCCGCTGCCCGGCGTGAATCTGGACAACGCGCGCCGCCGCATGGGTGACCAGGTCGCGCTGTTGCCGGAGCTGTTGCGCGGGTTCGTGCGCGAACACGGCGGTGATGCACGCAGCCTTCGCCAGCAGCTGGACCGGGGCGAGCGCGAGGCTGCGCAAACCCTTGCGCACACTCTCAAGGGAGTGGCAGCCAATCTGTCGCTGGATGCCGTATACGCCGCCGCCGCGCGGATCGAGACCGCGCTCAGGCAGGGCGACGCGGCGAACGCGCAGTCTGCGCTGGCTTTGCTGGAGCGGTATCTGAGCGAGCTCGAAGCCCCGCCGCCCGCCGTGCCGGTCAATGGCGCGCAGGCCCTGGATCGACTGGCACTACTGGCCGCGCTGAAGAAGTTGCACGCCCTGCTCGCCGCGAACAGCTTCGATGCCGAGGCGCTGTGCCAGTCGCTGCGGCCTTCACTCGACCTTCATTTCGGTGCAGAGGCGGCGCGGCGCATCGGCGATCCGCTCGCGCACTTCGATTTCGTCGCCAGTAGCGCGGCGCTGGCCGCGGCCCTGCGCGGCGTCGGTTTCGACGCGGAGAGCGCATGAGCGTAGACGCAGATCGCATCCTGGTGGTCGATGACGCGCCGGAGAACATCCGCGTGCTGGGTGCGCTGCTGACCGGCGCCGGTTACACCGTGACGGTGGCGCGCAGCGGCGAGGATGCGCTGGCGCAGATCGCGCGCGAGCGGCCCAACCTGGTGCTGCTCGATGTGGTGATGCCCGGCCTGTCCGGCTACGACGTGTGCCGGCGTCTGCGCGAGGAAGCCGCGACGCGCCTGCTGCCGATCGTGATGGTCACGGCGCTGAGCCCGCACGAGGAGCGCGTGCGCGGCATCGAGGCCGGTGCCGATGATTTTCTCGCCAAGCCGGTGGACCAGGCGGAGCTGCTGGCGCGCGTGCGCTCGTTGCTGCGCGTGGACCACATGCATCGCACCATCGAATCGCAGGCGCGTGCGCTGCAGGACTGGAACCAGCGGCTGGAGCAGCGCGTGCACCAGCAGGTGCAGCAGCTGGAGCGCATGGACCGGCTCAAGCGCTTCTTCCCTCAGCAGGTCGCGGACACCCTGCTAAACGGCGGGCAGGAGTCGCTGCTGCAAGCGCAACGCCGCGACGTCACCGTGGTCAGCATCGACCTGCGCGGCTTCACGCCGTTCACCGAGCGCACCGACCCCGACGAGGTGATCCGCGTCCTGCGCGAATACTTCGCCACGATGGGCCACATTGCGCAGCGCCATGACGCCATGATCGAGCACTTCGCCGGCGACGGCGTGCTGTTCGTGTTCAACGCACCTCTGCTGCAGGAGCAGCATCCGCTGCGCGCGGTGCGCATGGCGGCGGAGATGCGCGAAGCTTTCGGCGGACTGCGCCAGAGCTGGTCGGAGCGCGGCTACACGCTGGGTTTTGGCATCGGCATCGACAGCGGCGAGGCGACCATCGGTGTAGTCGGTTTCGAGGGGCGCTGGGATTACGCGGCGATCGGGCCGGTGACCAATCTGGCAGTGCGCCTGTGCAGCCTGGCGCTGGACGGCGAACTGCGCATCTCGCCGCGCGTGCATGAGGCGGTCGCCGATACGGTGGAAGCCGAGTTTCTCGGCAACCACGACATCAAGGGTTTCCAGACGCCGATTGCCGTGCACAACGTGCTGCGCCAGCGACCGCCAACCGCTCAGTAATCGCCCTCGCGCGTCTCGAGCGCGAGCTTGGCCGCGAGACGCTCTGACCTGTCCTTGTCCGACGCCCAGATCACGTCCGGGAACAGCAGTACGCGCAGCAGGCCGATCAGCATCCACAGGTACGTGGACGAAAAGATGATGCCGCAGAACATTGATACCCACTCGAAGTTCGGCGACACGAACTTGATGCCCCACCACGACATCACGTCGGTCAGCGATGCGGCGAGTCCCGCGGGAAAGACCCACTGGTAGGTCTTGATGTGGTTGAACTGCAGCGAGAACGGGATGCCCACGATGAAGAAGCTCGTCGTGAAGCCGAACAGGTGCGCGTGCGTGAACGCGATCAGCTTGCCCAGCGACATCTGCGCGAAATAGGCCTCCGCCGAGCCGTGGATCTGCAGCTGGTACCAGATCTCGGTGGCGCCGAAGCAGAACGCCACGCCGAACATGCCCACCGCCATCGCGATGCCTCGCTTGGCCGCGGGCGGCAGGTCGCGCAGGTTCAGGTCCAGGCTGTGCACGTCGAAGGGCACCAGCCACCAGATCTGCAGCAGCATCGCGAAGAACAGGCACAGCAGGGCGATCGGACCGCCGATCGTGAGCCAGCGCGATTCCTCGGGCGGCAGCTCAACGACCTCGGTGCTCTTCACCGGGGCGTCGCTGAAGAAGTCGAAATTCTGTTGGTCGCCCCCGGATGCGGCGGGCGCGCCCGCCGCATCCGGGGGCGCCAACTGACCGGATTCGAGCGCCGCATTCGCGTCGCTCAATCCGGTCGGCGCTGTCGCGCTTTCTTGCGCCAGTCCGAACGGGCTGAAGGCGGACAGCAGGATCAGCAGCAGGGCGAGGACGCTACGCATTCTTCAACCTCACGAACATCAGCGTCCCTGCCTTCTTCACCGCGGCCGTGATGGCCGCATCGATGCCTTCGCCCTTGGCCGCCGGCAGCTGGTCCAGTGACAGCCCCTTGAAGCTCGCGTACACCGCACTCCTGGCGGCTTCCGGCACGTGCGCCGTGTTCATCGGTTGGACCGTGGTCACTTTGAGCTGGCGGTCGGTCGCGAGCAGCAGGAAGAAGATCTTCTTGTTGTACTCGGCGGGGAAGATCAGCGCGGTGCCCGCGGGACGCTGATCCTGCAGCGGGATGTAGATGGTGTTTTCGTCCTGCTTGCCCAGTTCCGCTCCAAGCGTCTTCGCCCGCGCGATGTCGGCTTCGGTGAGTAGCGCATCCTTGGGCAGGTAGGCGCGGACATCGGGGAACAGCGCCTGCACTTCGCGCGGGATCAGGCTGGCGGTGTCGAGCCAATCGCCCTTGTTTTGCGGCGTGGAGCTCTTCGCACCGGGGTTGGCCTTCGCGTTGGCCTCGTCGGCGTTCGGAAAGCCGTCGGCGTCACCGTCCATCGTCGCGATCTTCGTGAAGGCGGCCGGATTCATGCCCGCGTCCTTGAACTGCTGCCCGAAGCCGTTCAGCGGCGTGCCGCCTCCGTCCTTGTGGCAGGCATTGCAGGACGGCGGATAGCCGAACTGCTGCTTGTAGAGACGGGCGAAGGCGGGCTCGGCCTGGGCGCTTCCCGCGAACGCGAGCACGCCGACGAGGAACAGCGTCCGACGCAAAAAAGGCGCGAAGGTCGCCAAGCAAATCGGGTCATGCATGTCGGCCTTCCATTGTTCTTTGCGCCTCTGGGTTTAAAACCGTCGACCGCGGGGCGGTCAAAAGTCGAACATCCCCGGCACGACGTTGCGCATCTCTTCCAGCAGCTTCGGATTCTGCGCCAGCTCTGCCTGGAGCGCCGCGCGTTGCGCGGAGTCCGCGGGCGGCATCAGCTTGTTGGCCTTGTCGGTGTTGCGATAGCGATCCCAGTCCAGCGCATCGCGGATCGCGCTGGTGCCCTTGATCGATTCGAGCACCTCGGCCTCGCTCGCGCCGCCCATGAAGTTCAGCCGTTTGGTCGGGTTGCCGCGATGGCAGGCGAAGCAGTGCGTCTCGAAGTGATGCAGCACCGAGCCTGAGCTGATGGCCAGCGGCGGCACGCCGATGGCCAGCGGCGGCGACATCTCGGTGGTGGCCAGGCAACAGTACCCGGGCTGCACGCGCTCCATGGCGTCCTTGCGCACGTCGAGGATCGCGCCCGGCGTCATCAGCGCCTGCACGGCCTTCACCCGCGAGAAGGGTTGCGCTGCGAAGACGGAGCCGGGCAGCCGGTCGACACCCTCCAGGACGGAAGTCCACACGAAGCCACCGGCCGCGAGCAGCATGCGGCGGTCGGAGGCGGTGAAGAACTGCGAAAGGCCGAACACGCCGTCCAGATCCTGCGCGGTGAGGATCTTCTTGGGCGCACGCGAGCTCAGCGGATCGAGCGCGGCCGGCAGCTTCGGCAATTTCTCGAAGGCGCCAAGGTCCTCGTTGTTCTTGGCCTTGGCGTCGGTCTTCTTGGCGAGCATCGCCGCCACGCGGTCCCGCCAGCGCAATTTCTCGGTGAGCGGGTTGCGATTGGGCAGATCGTTGTTCGGTACCGGGATGCCATCGGACGGCCAGGCCCTGGCCTGTAGTTCGCGCAGACGCTGTGCATCCGGCTGCGCGGGATCGAACGCGGCCGGATCGTCCAGGAAGCGCAGCGCGAGCTTGAGCATCAGCCGACGGCATTCGACGCCATCGACGCCGCAGCCGTCGAGCCAGGACCGCTGCGTGGCGTTGATGAAGTTGCCCACGTCCGTGAGTTCGTCGATGCGCTCGGGCGAGGAGAGCGGCTGCACGGGTTGCACCGCGAGGAAGGGCTCGGCACCGCGCGCCTCGACGATGCGATTGGAGATCTCGACCTGTCCGTTGGTCTCCTGCCAGGGCCGCACCGAGAAGATCGGCGAGCCGCCCTGGTGGCAGGTCTGGCAGATCGCACGGCGCGCGTAGACGATGCGCGGCGCGCAGCCACGGCAGTAGTTCTGCACGAGCTGGAATTCGAAGCGGCCGGCGAGCTCGTTGTAGCTGATGACCTCGATCTCGTTGGCGGCCTCGGTGAAGCCCATGAAGAGCTGCCCGCGCGGAGCGAGGCCCAGGTTCGTGTCGGTGTTGTCGGCGTGGTAGTCGGCGGCGAACACCACGCGCGGCTCGTGAAAATTCGCGCTCGCCTTGAGTAGCGATCGGCCCAGCGGGATCATCACCGCCAGCGGCTTGGAACCCTCGGGTGCCTGGCGCTGCACGACGCCGACGAGTTTCTCGAACGGAAAGGGCAGGCCGTCGTTCTGTGCAAGCACGTGATCGAAAAGGCTGCGTGTGCCGGCCGGCGGCAGGTCGTCCTGCGGGATGGCCCTGGCCGAGACCGGCCCGAGCGCCGATCCGGAATGCTTCGTCAGGTCGCTGATGTCGGGCGCCTTGGCGCCTTGCCCCCCGAACCACCACCACGCGCCGGTGCCGGCCAGCGCGAGCAGGACGACCAGCACAGCGAGCGCGAGACGCTTCACGACGCGGCGCGCGGCCTTACATCAGCTTCAGGAATTCCCGCAGCGCGAGCTTGTCCTCGGCCGACAGCGACACGCCGAACTGGTGACCCTCGTTCTCCACGAGGTCGTCGCACTTCATCGTGAGCGGGCGGTGCGGGTTGAGGCTCGTGAAGTAGCCCAGCGGCGTGCCCTTCGATACGGGCACTTTGATGAAGCCCTGGCCGTCTTCGCGGGCCGCGAGTTTGAAGTCCTGCGACACGCGCGTTGTCTTCTGCGGGCGATGCCCCGTGACCTGCGGATTGTCGGAGCGCATCAGCTCGTCGAAGGCGTTCTCGAACTGGGCGATGCGACCCTTCACGGTGTAGTCGATGGTCTTTTTGTCCTGGAGGTAGGTCAGCTCGCCGATCGCGTTGTTGTGCAGAAGCGGAGCGTGCGCCCACACCGACAGCAGCGAGATGTTGCGCAGGTAGCCGGGGCCGCCCTCGATCTTGCGCTCGCCGACCTTGATGCCGCCCAGGCCCGGGACCAGCCGGTTGATCGTGATCGGCACGCTGCCGGGCGAAGGCCGGTGCTTGTAGTCCTCGGAAGAGAACTCCTCCCAGATGTGACCCTCGCTGTGGTTGTCGTGCAGCGCGCGGCAGCTGTTGGTGCCAACGATGTTGAACGCGGTGGGCTCGTCGTTGCCCAGCCAGTCCTGCCCGTAGATGCCCTTCTCGGCGAACTGCTTGGGGCGCCCGTTGACGAGGTGTCGTGCCTTGAACTCGTCGGAACTGCGATCGCCTTCCGCGAACTCGTACTGCCAGTACTCCTCCGAGCCGAACACGTGGCCTTCGTAGAAGCGCTCCAGCGCCGCCTTGTCCGCGCGCGTGGCTGCGGGTGCGACCGCGGAGCTGTGGCAGCCCGCGCATTCGCGCGCGAAGATCTTGCGGCCGGCCGGAACCTTGCCCAGGTCCACGTAGCGCGCACCGGGCGAGGCGTCGACGTCGTTGGCGTGCAGCAGGTAGGTCGGGCCGGCGGTCACCAGGAACGCGGCGAGATCCGGCATCTTGGCGTCGGCGTAGTTCCAGGCGTCGCAGTCCTTGGCGCACTGCTTGATGTGGAAAGGACGCTGGTGCGAGGAGTCGCCAAAGAAGCTGCCCGGGGTCGGGAAGTTCGGCGTCCAGCATTCCTCGGTGCACATGCCGATGTTCACGTAGACGCGGATCAGGGCGAGGTGATCGCCCACGCTGTCTTCGCCGCCCTTGAGCACGTTCTGCGTCAGGCCCTTCTTCAACTCGCCCGTGACCGGGTCCTTCATCAACTGCTCACGGACGATCCGGTTGTGGAAGTCCATGATGTTGTTCTGCGTGCCCGGGTTGTTCTGGAAGTCATTGGCGACCAGGCTGGTATCGATGGTGCCGGCGCGTCCGGCCTCCAGCGCGATGCGCGCGAGCGCGTCCTTGGGCGTGCCCTGGAAGAACATCTCCGGTTGCTTGATGTGCTGGTTGCCGATGGTGGCCGAGATGTTTTCCCACTTCGGTTCGTTCGGGTCCTTCGGCGGATTGGTCGGATCGAATCCCACGTGGCATTGCACGCAGGGATGACCGATCACGAAGCGCAGGTTCTTCTGCAGTTCGTCGTCGCGGTACGCCGCCTTCGTCGGATCGAACACGACCTTGCCGGCCTTGTCCTTGGTCGGATCCGCGTAGTACTTGCGGTAGCCGAGCACGCCGCTGGAATGCGGATCGGGGCAGCGGTCCCACCAGAACGTGGACTCGTCGCCGGCCGTGCAGTCGGGGTCATTGATCAGGCCGTACTTTGTGAAACGCGCGTCGCGTTCGCGCGTGTCCAGCCAGGGATACCAGATGTCCTTGATGCCGTTGGGCGTGGTACGCGAGAAGTGCAGGTAGATCTCGTCCTGGTTGCCGAACGTGCCCTTGAACCAGACGTCGCGTCCGCGGCGCGCCTGCTCGCGGTATTGCTTCTGTTTGTCCTTGTCGGCCACATCCTTGAACAGCGAGTCCACGTAACGGCAGGACTCGGCGTCGTAACCGGTGGGTTGCGGTTTGTCGCAGGGCGGCGGCGCGGCCTGCGGGATGCCGGCGTACTTCCAGGTCACCGGCGCCTGCCAGGGGCTGTAGTAGTGCTGCGCGCCGTCAGACCAGACCTTCCTTGCCGCCAGCGTGTCGTAGAAGTGTTCCTTGAACCAGTCGCGGCGCGCGTTGAGTTCCGGCGTGCCCTTGTAGATGCCCAGCGGCAGGATGTTGCGGGCCGCGAGGTCCTCGAGCGACACGGACCGCAAGGTCGCGGAGTACGGCGCATCCGGCACCGGGTACTTGCCGGCTGCGGGCCAGTAGTGCTCGGTCGAGTACGCGCCATCGGCGCTCAGCGGTGTGGGAGCGCCGGCCGGAGCCTGCTGCGTCACGGCCGCAGTGCCTTCGGGCGCCTGCGCGTTGACGATGAAGCTGAGGAGGGCGGGCACACCGATGACGAGCGTGCCGATGGCGAGTGTGCTGCGGAACATGGGGCCTCCCCGGAAATCACCGTGCTTCGGATGGCGCGGTTTGGTGTGAGCCAGTCTAGTCCCGCCGATCAGGGCAGGCGAGCGCCGACCGATCAGATCGCGAGCTTCGCCTCGGCCACATGCGGAGCGAGTCGCTGGACGAATGTTCGACGTGCATCGTCGTCATAGGGCTGGGCCGGATGCCGACCCCAGACCGGCGCCGGCCAGGCCGGGTCGCCCTCGAATCGCACGACGTGATGCACGTGAAGCTGCGCCACCACGTTGCCCAGCGCGGCGACGTTGAGCTTGTCCCCGTCGAAGGCCTGCATCAGCGCGCGGCCGAGCGCCGAGGATTCGCGCAGCAGCTGCTGCTGGTCGGCTTCGGAGAGTTCGTGGATCTCGCGGACGCCCGCGCGACGAGGCACCAGGATGCACCAGGGGTACTGCGTGTCGTCCGCCAGCAAGAGGGAGCACAGCGGCCACTGTGCGAGGACGAAGCTGTCCGCGGCCAGGCGCGGGTGCAGCGCGAACGCCATGGGCGCCTCGCTCACGCGGGCGTCAGCAGCTCGCCGGGCGAGCCAGCCAGCGTCCAGCGGTTGCCGCCCGCGGCCTGCGAGCGTCGCAGTGCGGTGGTGGCGGAATCGATCGTCGACATCAGGTCGCTGCGCGACAGCGTGTCGCTGTGCACCGTGCTCACGCCGACGCTCAGGGTCAGCAGGCCCGATGCCATCTCGCCGAACGGGATCTGCAGGGTCTCGACGGCGCTGCGCACGCGTTCGGCCGTCTCCACCGCGCCGGACGAGTCGGTGCCCGGCAGCAGCATGGCGAAACGAGTCTCGTCGTAGCGGCTCACGCAGTCGCCAGGACGATACAGCGAGTACTGCATGGCAAGCGCCGCGGCGCGCAGGCCGCGATCGAGCGCGGCGATGCCTTCGCGCCCGCCGAATTCACGCACGTGGTCGATTTCGGCCACGACAACGCTGATCGGAACCAGCGCGCGCATGGCACGACGCCATTCGCGGGCGCCGGTCTCGTCGAAGTGACGACGCGTGACCGTGCCGGTCTGCGGATCATGCAGCACGTCCAAGCGCAGGTTCAGGCGGTCCTCGACGATCACGCGCAGATCCTGCAGCGCGGCCCGTGCCGCGTCCTCCAGCGCTTGCGCCTGCGTGCCCATCAGGCACAGCACGCCGATGCGCTGCCGGTCGCGGCCGCGCACGGCGACACCGGCGAAGAAGCGCAGACGGGGCGAACCGGTGACCATCGGGTCCGAAGCGAAGCGCGGATCCTTGCTCGCATCCTGGACCACGAAGACGTCGTCCTGGCGCATGGCCTGTTCGGCCAGACTGGAACGGTGCGGTACCTCGCGCGTGGTGAACCCGTGCGCGGCGGCAAGGAACTGGCGATTCTGGTCAACCACCCAGAACGCAGCCATTGGCGTGTTGCCGATGCGGGCCAGCAACTGCACGACCCGCTCCAGGGCTTCCTCGCCGCGCAGTGGCGACAGGCCCAGCTCCTCGGCGGCCGACTGCCGGGTCGAATCCTTGCGGCCTTCAGGCTCGTTCGGCGTCGAAATCTCCATGGCCGCGAGTTTATAGCGTGCAACCTTCGCCCGGCCGGCCCGGTGTCCGGGCGGCGCCCAGGGCGCTGGCGTGCCGCTCGCCGAGCCCTTTCGCTCTCGGTTGCACGAGCCCCGATGTCCTGCACGTACAGCATGGAATGCAGGGCTCGCCGGGGTGGTCGCGGACCGGGGGGCTCGTCCAGCTGCACGTTCACCAGCCGTCCGCTGCGATGGATAAGGCGTTTTTTGGCCGCGAAAGCCGCTGCTATCACCTGCCAGCAGCAGGTTCGGCTTGTCCGGCTCGACGTCGAGATCTGCCTGGCAGCGTGATCTGTCGCAGCTCGCGGTGGGGGCGCAGGATGCAGGTGTGGCCGATCGTCGGGCCGCGGCTGGCCGCGTTCTCTCGGTCTCCTAATTTGGAGACGACGGCCGATGAACGGCGCGCTGCAATCGATCGACGGTGCGCGCATCCTGTTGTTTGCCTGCGTCGGCTGCGGGCTTCGATAATCTCCAACCGCCTTCTCCACCGGACCTCGCGCGCCCCTAATGCCCAGCAAATCCCAGCTGTACCGCATCAGCTTCCACAACCAGGGGAAGGTGTACGAGATCTACGCCAAGGGCGTGAGCCACGGCGGCATGCCGGGATTCGTGGAAGTGGAGAGGCTGGTCTTCGGCGAGAAGTCGACGCTGGTCGTGGATACCTCGGAGGAGAAGCTGAAGACCGAATTCGAGGGTGTGGAGCGCTTCTACGTGCCCTTGCACTGCGTCATCCGGATCGACGAGGTCACCAAGGCTGGCCCTGCGCGCATCAGCGCCGGCGGCGACAAGGTCCTGGCCTTCCCGATGATGATGGGCGGCACCGACACGAAGAACTGAGTTCCGGCCGATGAGCGCCTTCCGCTTCGCCCTGCTCGGCAGTGGCAGCCGCGGCAACGCCACGGTGGTGGAGGGCGGTGCGACGCGCCTGCTGGTGGACTGCGGCTTCGCCGTTCGCGAGATCGGCGCCCGGGCGCAAGGGATCGGTTTCGACCCGGCCAGCCTCGACGCCATCCTGGTCACGCACGAGCACACTGACCATATCGGTGGCGTGGCGCGCCTGGCGCGGGCCTACTCGATCCCGGTGTACCTGACCCACGGCACCGCCGCGGCGCGCGACGACTGGGACGGCTGCACGCTTTTCCGGGTCTCGCCGCACGAAGTTTTCACGCTCGGTGAGATCCAGGTGCAGCCCTTCCCGGTGCCGCATGACGCACGCGAGCCCTGTCAGTTCGCCTTCGCCCACGGCGGCCACCGGCTGGGGATCGTGTCGGACCTGGGCCGCATCACGCCCCACGTCGCGCGCAGTCTCGATGCCTGCGACGCCCTGCTGCTGGAGTGCAACCACGACGCCGCGATGCTCGCCGCCGGGCCCTACCCGGAAAGCCTGAAGCGGCGCGTCGGCGGCGACTGGGGCCACTTGTCCAACGCGCAGGCCGCCGGCCTGCTGCGCGCGATGGACCGCTCGCGGCTGCGGACGCTGGTGCTGACACACCTGTCCGAGAAGAACAACACGCCGGCGCTGGCGCGGGCCGCGATCTGCCAGGCGCTGGACGAGGACCCGGACTGGTGCGTGTGCGCGGAGCAGGATCGGACGTCGGGCTGGCGGTACGTCGCCTGAAACGCTGTCGCGGGGCGAGGGGCGCAAATCGCACAGACGGCGCCTATTCGGAAGAAAGAAAAGACGCCCGCCCGGAACCCTTCCCGGTAAAATTCCGCTCCCTCCCGCGTCGCTCACCTTACGCGTCGCCATGACCGTACACGTCGTTCCCTCGGCCGCGCGTCTTTCCGCATTCCGCATTGCGCGGCTGCTCGAGCGCCTGGCGCCCAAGGCGCCCGGCCTCACCGGCCTGCTGGTGCAGGACTTCTTCCTGGTCCAGGGGGAGGCCGATCCGTCCGCGTTGCGACGTCTGCTGGGCGAGGGTCCGGTCTCGCTACCGGATGGAATAGGTCGCGTGTTCGTGGTGCCGCGCCTGGGTACCGTGTCGCCGTGGAGCAGCAAGGCGACCGACATCGCGCGGGTCTGCGGCCTGGACCGGGTACAGCGCGTGGAACTGGCGCGCGTGGTGGTGCCGCAGGGCATCGACCAGTTGCCGCCGGAGGCGCACGCCGACCTGCACGACCCGATGATGGAATCGGTGCTGACCGATGCCGCGCAGCTCGTGCACGTGTTCGACACGCAGTCGCCGCGTCCGCTGCGGCGCGTGCCGGTGCTGGTGGGTGGGCGCGACGCGCTGGTTGCCGCCAACCGCGAATGGGGCCTGGCGCTGTCCGCGGAGGAGATCGACTACCTCGTGCAGCACGCGCTGGCGTCCAAGCAGGACCCGAGCGACGCCGAGCTGATGATGTTCGCGCAGGTCAACTCCGAGCACTGCCGGCACAAGATCTTCAACGCCGAGTTCACGGTCGACGACGTGGTCCAGCCGCTGTCGCTGTTCCAGATGATCAAGGAATCCCACAAGGCTTCTCCGCAGGGCGTGCTGTCGGCGTACTCCGACAACTCGGCCGTGATCGAAGGGCACGACGCGATGCGCTGGTTCGCCGAGAGCGATCACAGCTGGCGCGCGCATGACGAGGCGGTCGACATCCTGATGAAGGTGGAGACGCATAACCATCCGACCGGCATTTCGCCGCATCCGGGCGCCGCGACCGGCGCCGGCGGCGAGATTCGCGACGAGGCTGCGACCGGCCGCGGCGGCAAGCCCAAGGCCGGCCTTTGCGGGTTCACGGTCGCGAACCTGCGGATACCCGGCTTCGTGCAGCCCTGGGAGGGGCCCGCTGACACGGTGTTTGCGCAGCAATGGGTGCCGGGAGCGGGCCCTGCGCCGGCTTCCGCACCCACCTCGCTACGCTCAGGCACCGTGTCGCCGGCGCACCTGTCGCGCCCACCGCGCATGGCCAGCGCGCTGAACATCATGCTCGAGGCGCCGATCGGCGCAGCGGCCTACAACAACGAGTTCGGCCGACCCAACCTCGCCGGCTACTTCCGCAGCTTCGAGGCGATCGCGCCCGATGGCCGCAACCGCGGCTTCCACAAGCCGATCATGATCGCGGGCGGCTACGGCAACATCCGCCGCCAGCACGTCGAGAAGATGAAGGTCGTCGAGGGCGCGCAGCTGATCGTGCTCGGTGGCCCCGCGATGCTGATCGGCCTGGGCGGCGGCGCCGCGAGTTCGATGGCCACGGGTGCGTCGAGCGAGGCGCTGGACTACGCCTCCGTGCAGCGCGCCAATCCCGAGCTCGAACGTCGCTGCCAGGAAGTCGTCGACGCCTGCTGGGCGCTGGGCGAGAAGAACCCGATCCTGTCCGTGCACGACGTCGGCGCCGGCGGCATCTCCAACGCGCTGCCGGAACTCGTGCACGCGGACGATCGCGGCGGCCACTTCCGCCTGCGCAGCGTGCTCAGCGCCGACCCCGCGCTGTCTCCGATGGAAATCTGGTGCAACGAATCGCAGGAGCGCTACGTCCTGGCGGTGCGTCCCGAGGGCGTCGCGGTGCTGCAGCGATTCTGCGCGCGCGAGCGCTGCCCGATGGCCGTCGTCGGCACCGCCACCGCCGAGCGCCAGCTCATCGTCGAAGACGCGGACGGCAGCTGTCCGGTCGACATGCCGATGCCCGTGCTGCTCGGCAAACCGCCGCGCATGCGACGGACCACGCAGCGCGCCGCGGCGGCCGCGGTGCCGTTTGCGATGCCGGAGAATTTCGAGGACGCCGCGCGCCGGGTGCTGCAGCACCCGGCGGTCGCGAGCAAGCAGTTCCTGATCACGATCGGCGATCGCACGGTCGGAGGTCTCACCGTGCGCGACCAGATGGTCGGTCCCTGGCAGGTGCCGGTGGCCGATTGCGCGGTGACGGCGAGCGGGTTCGAGGCGATCACGGGCGAAGCAATGAGCATGGGCGAGCGCCCGGTGCTCGCGCTGCTCGACGCGCCGGCGTCCGGTCGAATGGCCGTGGGCGAGGCCATCACGAACATCGCGTCGGCGCGCATCGGTGCGCTGTCCGACGTTCGCCTGTCGGCTAACTGGATGGCGGCCTGTGGGCACGGTGACGAGGACGCGCGCCTGTTCGACACGGTCAGGGCGGTGGGCGTGGAGCTTTGCCCCGCGCTCGGTATCGCGATCCCGGTGGGCAAGGACTCGTTGTCGATGAAGTCGGTATGGACGGACGAGGCGGGTTCCCATACGCAGACCGCACCGCTGTCGCTGATCATCACGGCCTTCGCGCCCGTGGTCGACGTGCGCGCCTCGCTGACGCCGCAGCTGCGCCTGGACGCAGGTCCGACCGCGCTCGTGCTGATCGACGTCGGCGGCGGCAGGAACCGGCTGGGCGGCTCGATCCTGACGCAGGTGTATTCGCAACTCGGCGAGACGCCCCCCGACCTCGACGATCCTGCGAAGCTCAAGTCCGCGTTCGAACTCGTGCAGCGCTGGAACGGCGAGGGCCGCGTGCTGGCCTGCCACGATCGTTCCGATGGAGGCCTGCTGGTGACCCTGTGCGAGATGGCCTTCGCCGGTCACTGTGGCCTGCGCGCGGGTGGACTGGACGTGCCGGGCTGGTTCGCCGAGGAGCTGGGCCTGGTGCTGCAGGTGCGTGCCGGCGACGTCGAGGCGCTGATCGGTGACTGCCTTGCGCTCGGATTGCACGCGCTGCGAGTGGGCACGCCCAACGAGGACGATCGCATCGTCATCGAGAATCCGGGCGGCAAGGCGCCCCTGCTCGACGAGTCGCGCAGCACCTTGTACCGCGCGTGGTTCGAGACCAGCTATCGCATCGCGCGCCTGCGCGACAACCCGGCCTGCGTCGACGAGGAATTCGAATCGGCAGGCCGTTTCAGCGACGCCGGCCTCGGCGTTTCGCTGAGCTTTGATCCGGCGTCGCGCGCGGTCCCGGCCACGAAGCGTCGCCCGCGCGTGGCGGTCCTGCGCGAGCAGGGCGTCAACGGTCAGTCCGAAATGGCCTACGCCTTCCACGCCGCCGGCTTCGAGTCGGTCGATGTGCACATGTCCGACATCCTCGAGGCTCGCGTCTCGCTGTCGACGTTCCAGGGCCTCGTGGCCTGCGGCGGCTTCTCCTACGGCGACGTGCTCGGCGCCGGACAGGGCTGGGCCAAGACCATCCTGTTCAACGCGCGGGGTCGCGACGAGTTCCAGACCTTCCTTGCCGACACCTCGAAGTTCGCGCTCGGCGTCTGCAACGGCTGCCAGATGTTCGCTGCGCTGCAGGAACTGGTGCCGGGCGCTTCTCGCTGGCCGATGTTCCGCCGCAATCGCTCCGAGCAGTTCGAGGCGCGCTGGACGATGGTCGAGGTGCTCGAATCGAAGTCGATCCTGTTCGCCGGCATGGCGGGTTCGCGCATGCCCATCGCCGTGGCACACGGTGAGGGCCGCGCCGAATTCCGCACCGACGCGAACCTGGCGGCGGTGAAGGACAACGGCCAGGTCGCGATGCGCTTCGTCGACAGCCAGGGCGACGTCGCGGCGCGCTACCCGGCGAATCCGAACGGATCACCTTCGGGCGTGACGGCGATCTGCAACGAGGACGGGCGCGTGACGATCCTGATGCCGCACCCGGAGCGCACGATCCACGGCGTCACGGGATCGTGGTGGCCCGACGCGACGCGCGGCCCGCGCACGCCCTGGTTCCGGATCTTCGAGAACGCGCGAAGCTGGCTGGCCTGACGTCGCGCCGTGGGGTGAGCTTCCCCCCGACGCGCCGCAGTCACGGCGCGGGGGTCTGGCCGAGGCGGTCCGGTGCATTCGTGCCGAGACCGTCGGGGTTGGCAAGCTCACCCCAACTTTACGCGGGCTACTTTTTCGACGCGGTCTCCAGCGCCTCCACGAGCAAGGCCAGCGTCGCGTTCGCGAACGCCCACATGTTCTCGACGCGATCCTCTTTGCCCGTGCGCAGCGTGCGCACGAGGTTCACTGGCCCGGTGATCGCCATGCAGGTGTGGCCCGAAGGATCGCCATAAGGATTCGGCGGGCCTGCCGCGCCGGTTTCGGATAGACCCCAGGTCACGCCCTCGTGCTTCGCGAGCATCGCGCGGCACAGGATCTCCGCGTAGGGCTCGGAGCTGGAGCGAATGCCCTGCTGCTTGCGCAACTCCTTCATGTCGAGGTGGACCAGCGACTTGATCGAATCGAGCGAGTAGGTGATCACGCCACCGACGTAATAAGCCGAGGCGCCGGGCACGGCGAGCAGGCTCGCGCTGACCAGGCCGCCGGCCGAGGTTTCGGCGATCACGATCTTTTCGCCGCGCGCTTTCAGCAGCGCGCCCGCGCGTTCGCCCATCGCCAGTAGATCGTGCATTGCCGGACTCCGTGAGGAAGGTCAAAAGAAGGTCGAGCCTAACCGCTGGCCTTGCGAAAGGCGCGCGGCGTCTGTCCGGTCCAGCGGCCGAATGCGCGGGTGAATGCACTCTGCTCCGAATAGCCGAGCAGCAGCGCGACTTCCGCGATGCCGATTCCGGGATCCGCCAGGTGCTGCTCGGCGAGACGCCGGCGCGTGTCGTCGCGTAGTTGGCGGAAACCCAGGTCCAGTGCTTCGAGCTTTCGATGCAAGGTTCGCGGCGACGTATGCAGTGCGCTTGCGACGCGTTCGAGCGTGATCTCGCCTTCGCGCGCGCTCGCCGCCACGGCGCGCCGCACGGCCTGCTCGAGATCGCCGGCGTCGGGAAGCTCGCCGAGCAGGGACTCGGCCTGGCGTTCCAGCAGGTCCAGCAGCGCGGCGTCCGGTTGTCGCAGCGGCTTGGCCAGCAGCGATAGCGGCAGACGCACGCGCGTGGCGTCCTGCTCGAACAGCACCTCGCCGCCGAAGTAGCGTCGGTACGGTGCCATCGAGCGAGGCGGTTCGTTGACGAAATGCACCGCATCGACCTTCGTGTCCGCCGAGCCGGTGACGTCGCGTGCGAACTGCACCAGCGCGGCGATCGCGGTTTCGTCGACGAGCCGGCCCGGCTGGCCGTTCTCGATGCCCCATTCGAGCGTCACGTTCGCGCCGCTGGCCTCGATGCGCATGGGGCTGACGTCGTAGACCAGGCGCTGATAGCGGTGCAGGCGCGTGAGCGCCGCGCCGAGCGTGCCGCAGGCGAGCAGCACGTAGCCCATCACGCCGAAGTGCCGCGGCGTCACGGTGCGGCCAAGATGAAGACCCAGGTCCTCATCGTCCAGGTGCGCGGCGGCAATCTCCAGCAGCCGGCGCCAGCGTTGCACCGGGTAGCGCCCCGGCGCCGGCCCGTTCGGTTCCGGCGCCGCTTCGCCCAGCAGCTTGGGCGCGTCGGCGCCGCGCGCGGCCAGGTACTCGTACAGCAGGCGCACGTAGCTCGCGGGCACCACGCCGCGGGCGGGTTTGGGAACCGGGCGGGAGATGGGCATGGCGAGAAGTGTCAAAAACTAGGCGACCGTGGTCAATCCCTCGAAGGGGTTCCAGGCGGACCATGCACGGCATCAGATCAACACCGAGGAGCGAGTGCGATGGAACACCTGGTACAGATGCTCGGACCCGACGTGGACTGGAAGCAGGTCCTGCTGATCGGCATGTCGCCGGTCTTCCTCATCGCCTTCGCGATCGAGTGGCAGGTCATGCGCGGCCGCGGCCAGCGTGCTCAATTCGACTGGCGCGACATCGTCGCGAACCTTTCGCTCGGCGGCAGCTACCAGGTGTTCGAACTCGGCGCGCATCTGCTCGTGACGGGCGTGGCGACGGCATGGGTCTACCAGCACCGCCTGTTCGACATGCCGGTGAACGGCTGGACGATCCTGCCGATCTTCGTCGGCGTGGAGTTCTGCTACTACTGGTTCCATCGCACGAGCCACCGCGTGCGATGGTTCTGGTCCGCGCACGTCGTGCACCACAGCAGCGAGCGCATGAACTTCACGACCGCCATGCGCCAGAGCCTGCTGTACTCGATCACGGGATGGTGGCTGTTCTTCTGCCCGCTGATCTTCCTGGGCGTGTCGCCGGCCGTGGTGTTCTTTCTCTACGCCGTCGACCTCTGTTACCAGTACTTCGTGCACACCGAGTCGGTGGGCAAGCTTCCGCGCTGGATCGAGTACGCCTTCGACACGCCCTCGAACCACCGCGTGCACCACGGCCGCAACCCGCAGTACATCGACAAGAACTACGGCGGCGTGCTGATCCTGTTCGACCGCTGGTTCGGCACGTACGAGGAAGAGCAGGAGAAAGTGGAATACGGCATCGCCACGCGCCAGCCGCACAGCGCCAACTTCCTCGTGCTGAACTTCCACGAGTTTGCGGACATGTGGCGCGACGTGTTCACGCGCGGACCGCTGGCCCTGCGCCTTCGCCACCTGTGGGCGCCGCCGGAATGGCAGCGCCCGTCGGCGTCAGCGGATCACTGCGAGATGCTGCCGCCGTCGGCCACCAGGATCGTGCCGTTGCAGTAGCTGGACTCGTCGCAGCCCAGGAACAGGCAGGCGTACGCCATCTCCTCCGCGGTCCCGGGGCGGCCGGACGGCGAGATCTGCTTGCCGATCGCGGGGTCCTTGAACAGCGGCGTCACCGACGCGACCATCCCGGTGTCGATGAAGCCCGGGCACAGGCAGTTCGAGCGGATGCCGTCCTTGATGTAGGTCACGGCCAGAGAGCGCGTGTAGTTGATGATCGCGCCCTTGGACGCGGTGTAGGCGTGGGCGTTGGGCACGCCGATCATTCCGTAGATCGAGGCCAGGTTGACGATCGAGCCGCGCTGCTGCTTCTGCATCTGCGGCACCGCGAGGCGGCAGACGTAGAAAAGCGAGTCGAGGTTGATGCCCATGACTTCGCGCCACTTCTCGGGCTCACAGGTCGCGGTTTCGTTCATCGAGCCGGGGCTCTTCTCTTCCCAGCTGTAGCCCACCCCGGCGGCGTTCACGAGGATGTCGATGCGACCGTAGGAAGCCAGCGCGGCGTTGAAGGCGGTCTGGGCCTGTTCGAACTTCGACAGGTCGGCGGCGGCGAAGGCTGCCTCGCCCCCGGCGGACTGGATGTCTTTGACCACGCCTTCGAGCTTGGACGCCGTGCGCGAAACGCAGAAGACCTTGGCGCCTTCCTTCGCGAACAGCTTGGCGGTGGCCCTGCCGATTCCGTCGCCAGCGCCGGTCACCAGCACCACCTTGCCTGACACTCGACCCATGATCCCGCCTCCAGATTCTGTTGGTCCCGGAACGACCCCATGAGGCGTCGTCCGGAATGGAAAGTCGGGAGAGCGTAGGACAATATTGCCCGACCAACAACGGGGCTAGGGGCGGTCGCCGGGGTCGGATTCGGGTACTTGGGAAGGGGGAACCGGGGAATGGACGCGGACGCGACCAGCCAGCGCGGCACGAAGAGCGGCACCCGCAAGGGCAAACCGCGCGTGGGCGCGACCGAGCCTGAAATCGACGCCTCGGCCGAGCCGGAGAGTCACGGTCCCAGCTCGCCGGACCAGGTCGTAGACGCCATCAAGCACGGCATCCTGCTGGGCCGCTTCGTGCCCGGGCAACGGCTGATCGAGGCGGACATGACGCGCGATCACCGGGTCAGTCGCGGGCCGGTGCGCGAGGCGCTCAAGCGCCTGTCGGCAGAGGGAATCGTCGCGCTGAGCCGGCACCGGGGCGCCTACATCCGCCTGATGACGCGCCGCGAGGTGGTGGACATGCTCCAGGCCCTGCAGGCCGTCGTGGGGCTGGCCGCGCGGCTGGCCGCGATGCACATGAAGACGCCCGAGAACCGCAAGCTGCTCAAGGCCGCGTACGAGAAGCTCAGCGAGCACGGCCCGATCGGCGATCGCGTGCTGCTGTCGATCGACCGCAACGCGTTCTACGAGGCGATCTTCGTCATCGCCGGCAACCGCGAACTGGCGCGCATCCATCCGGCTGTGCCTACGCAGATCCTGCGCATGCAGGTCTATCCCTACCTGGCGACAGCCGACCGCGAACGGCAGTTCGCCGATTACCGCGTGCTGTACGACGCGATGCGCACAGGCAACAGTCGCGAGGCCTATCGCATCGTCGTCAGCCATCTGCGCCGCAGCCGCATGCAGGTGAAGAACCTGCCGGATGAGGCCTTCGCGACGGAGTAGAAGCGGTGGCGAGTGGCAAGCCTGCGCGGCTAAGGTGAGGGCGGGCGTCGCCCTACTGCTGCCCGCCTGCGAAACGGGTTAAAAGTTCGATGCTCTCGCGGCCCGCGACGACTTTGTCGTCCGCACCGTGGCTCCTTTTTCCTGACCGGAACGCCCATGCCCATCAGCGATCGCTACGACTTCCCGCCGAACTACGTCGAGGTACTCGGCTCGCGAATGCACTACATCGAGTCCGGTCCGAAGGACGCCGAGGTGGTGCTGTTCCTTCACGGCAACCCGACGTCCTCGTACCTGTGGCGCAACATCATTCCCCACGTGGCGAAGGGCTCGCGCTGCATCGCGCCGGACCTCGTCGGATTCGGCAAGTCGGACAAGCCGGAGCTTGCTTACCGCTTCGAGGATCACGTGCGCTATGTCGACGCCTTCATCGAGAAGATGGAACTGAAGACCCTCACGCTGGTGATCCACGACTGGGGTTCGGCCATCGGCCTGAACTGGGCGCGCCGCAACGCCGCGCGCGTCAAGCGCATCGCGATGATGGAATTCATCTCACCGGTGAAATCCTGGAACGACTGGCCCGAAGGCATCCGTCCGCTGTTCCAGGCCTTCCGGACGCCCGGCGCGGGCGAGGAACTCGTGCTGGACCAGAACGTGTTCATCGAAAAAGTGCTGCCGGGCGCGGTCGCGCGCGGCCTCACCGAAGCAGAGATGGCGCACTACCGCGCGCCGTTCGGCGAACGCGCCTCGCGCAAGCCCATGCTGAGCTTCCCGCGCGACCTGCCCATCGAAGGCGAGCCGCCCGATGTCGTCGCGACGGTGCAGGCGTACATGGAATGGCTGCGCGGATCGAAGGTGCCCAAGCTGCTGTTCTGGGGAACGCCGGGAATCCTGGTCACACCGGCCGACGCCAGCCGCTACCAGGAGACTCTGCCGGCGCTGGAGAGCGTGGACATCGGCGCGGGGCTGCACTTCGTGCAGGAAGACGCGCCCGACCTGATCGGCAGTCGCATCGCCGACTGGATGGCGCGGACGCACTGAGTCCAGCTTGGCCTGGACCTAAGTCCCGCTGCGTCCCTCCATCAACGGGCAGCGGGACCTCCGGGCTTCATCCAGGCCAGGTGGATCACGACGCCGGCTTCTTGCGCGGGTCCACCATCAAATCCCACAGCGTGTTCGCGTTCGGCAGCGTCGGGGCCGTTTCTGCTGTCGCAAGGCCCGTCGCACGTTCGACCGAGAAGCGCGTGAGGCCGAGCAGCACCTCGATCTCGTCCAGCATCGCGGCGCGATAGCGCTGCACGGACGCGCGGGCCTCGCCCGACGCGATGGCGGTGGGATCGCCTGCCGCTGAAAGTTCGGCCTGCGCCTTGTTGAGGATCGGGCCGCGCTGGGCCTGCCAATCCGCGAACAGCGTGCGGTACGAGGCGAGTTCCTGTTCGCGGACTTCGGTCTCGCGTTCGGTGCCCGCGACGCGCTTCTTCAATCCGTTGAATCGACCGGCCAGCCATTTCACGCGTCCGCCGAGCACGGAAGCGGGCGAGTTCGGCCCTTCGTTCGCCGCGACGTACGCGCGGTAGCCGTTCGCGGCGGCCATGACAGCAGCTGAATCCTGGCCCCCCGAGGTCTTCGCCGCGGTGGCGTGGGCCGCGTCCGCGAGCGCGGCGGCTGCTGCGGCCTGCAGGTCCGACTCCAGGGTCAGGATCTCGGGCGCCACCACCTTGCCGTCCTTGACCCAGGCGTTGGCCGAGTCGGGGTCCTTGGGCGGCGCCGGCGTGGTGCGGTACAGCTCGTTCAGCGGCGCCGTGATGGCGGCGTGCCCCGGCGTGGACAGCAGGCTGCTCAGCAACAGCGTGGTGGTCATCAGCAGCGAGGATCGTGTGATCCGCATGCGGTTCTCCCGCGCGTAAGGGACATTCCAAAAGCGCGAACCGTGCCACGTCGCCGGGGGGGGCCGGCGTCGCCGAGACCGCGCAGCTTGCCGGCCGCGCACGAGGCCCGCGCGCCGCTTCGGGTGCACACTCGCGCCATCCGGGCGCAGGTCCAGAAAAGGAGATCCGATGAGGCCGTCAGTTTTTACCGCTCCGATGGCGTTCGCCTTGTCGGTGCTCGCCGCCTGCAGCGGAGGCTCGGGCGGCATGGACCAGGGTGTGCAACCGGTGCGACCGACCGTGGCCGTGATCGATCGCAGCTGCGATGCGTTCACTTACCCGTCGCTGGAATGGACGCAGTGCGAGGCCGCCAACTACGCGCGCACGGGCGAGGCGCCGCTCGAACAGCTGAACCTCGCGTTCCAGGCGCGCCTGCTGGAGCAGTCGGACCTGAGCACCACCGAGTGGAGCCAGCGCGCGCTCGCCGATCCGAGCTGGCTGGGCCTGCCCTCGGCGAACACCGCCGTGACGCCGTTGTGCGCAACCTACGGCCTGCCCTGCGCGGGCGATCCGTTCCGGTATCCCTCCGCGACCGGCGCGGACGGCGCGCCGTTCTATACCGGCGAGGCCGAGGTCACGCCGGTGCTGTTCTACGACCACGAGTGCGCGCGCCTGTCCGGCCGCGTGTGGCGACCGCGGGGCGCAAGCGCGCGCCTGCCGGGCGTGGTCATCGTGAACGGCTCGGTGCAGGCGCCCGAAACGGGCTACTGGTGGGCCGCGCAGGCGCTGGTGCGCGCGGGATACGCGGTGCTCACCTTCGATCCTCGCGGACAGGGACGCTCCGATTGGCAGACGCCTTCGCTGCAGCAGGGCAGCAACGCCAATCCGAAAGTGTTCTGGGAAGGCTTGGTCGACGCGATCGACTTCTTCCGCTCCACCCCCGCCACGCCATATCCGCACAATACGACCTGCGCCGCGAGCTACCCGACCGCGATGACGGCGTGGAACCCGATTCACGCGAGCGTCGATCCCACGCGCCTGGGCATCGCGGGCCACTCGCTGGGCGCCATCGCCGTGTCAATCGTGCAGGGCTACGACGCGCCGGGCGGCGCCACCTGGCCGGGCGTGATGGACGCGCACAACCCCGTGAAGGTTGCGGTCGCCTGGGACAGCCTGACGGCGCCCGACGGATCCGGCTTCGCGCCCTCCGAGAACCTGCCGCTGACGCCGGAGCTCGAAGCGGCGCTGATCCGGATCGGCACGCTCGGGCAGCGGCCCGTGATCGGGGTGCGCATTCCGGCGCTGAGCTTCCACGCCGACTACGGCCTCGTGCCGACGCCCTATGTCGCGCCGCCCGAGATCGAGGCGCACAAGATTCCGTACCGCGCGTGGGTCGCGGCGGGACAACCCGTGATGGCGCTTACCTTCCAGGGAACCACGCACTTCGATTACTCGCTGATCCCCACGTTTCCGAGCACGTCCTGGTGCCCGGACGTGACCGCCGGCGCCTGCCGCGGCGGCTGGGGCGTTCCCGCGATCACGCACTACACGCTCGCGTGGTTCGATCGCTGGCTGAAGAACGTCAGCGAGCCGGGTTACGCGGACGCCGATGCGCGCCTGCTTGACGACGGTGGCGCCCAGGGCGCGGTCAAGCTCAGCTATCGCTATCGCTCGGCGCGCTACTTTCCGGATCGCAGCGGCTTCGTGCAACGTTGCGAGGACATCCGCCGCGGTTGCCCGCTGCCCCCGTAGCGGCGCGGTCGCCGGGACTTTTGCCCGCAACTGGAATGTAGATCCCGGACGTCGTCCGCGCCGCGGCGCGCGCTGCTCGCTACCGCAGCGACGTGGTCAGGACGCCCAGGGCGGCAGCGGCGCCACCAGCGAGGCGCCGTCGTATCCATGAACGGCTCCGAACTTCTCGTGCGCCGCGTTCCACTCGTGAACGGCGGCCGTGAGCTCGTCCTTTTCGCGGGCGACGAAGTTCCACCACATCAGCACCGCGGTTGCGAACGCGCGCCCCCCGATCAGCGCGAGACGCGCAGGTCCCTGGGTGCGCAAGGCGCAGTGGCTGCGACCATCGCCGAGGTACAGCAAGGCGCCGGGCTTCATCGTCTCTCCCTCGACCTCGACCTCCCCTTGCGTGACCAGCAGCGCGTGCTCGAAGCCCGGATCGAGCGGTACGCGGGCCGCGAGTGCGCGCGGCGCCTCGACGTCGAGTCCCATCACGGGCCAGTGCATGCGCGCGGGCGACACCGCGCCCAAGGCCTCACCGACGAGCAGCGTGCAGCGCAGTCCCTCGTGTTCGAGCTGCGGCAGCGCGGGGTAGTGGTCGAACGCGGGCGGCATCTCGCGCGCGACGTCGGGCAGGGCGATCCAGAACTGGAGGCCATGCAGGCCGGCCGGGCGGACCTCCGGCGATTCCTCGGAGTGCGAGATGCCGCGGCCACTGGTCATGAGATTGAGCTGGCCGGGCACGATCGGCTGCAGGCTGCCGAGGCTGTCGCGATGCACGATCTCGCCGTCATAGAGCCAGGTCACGGTCTGCAGTCCGATGTGCGGATGCGGTCCCACGCGCATGCCTTCGCCCTGCGTCACGTCGACCGGACCGAAGTGATCGAGGAAGCACCAGGGTCCGACCATGCGGCGCTCGCGTGTAGGGATCGCGCGTCGGATCTGCATGCCTTCGCCCAGCGTCGTGCTGCTCGCCTCGATGCGCTGGAGTGCGGGGTGCGCCATGCGGTGTGCCTCGTGATCTTTGGCGAAGGGGCGATGATTATGTGTGCTCACCGGGGCTGATGCCGAACGGCGCTTGTGGTGCTGCGCCGGTACCGCGACGATGCGGGCTCGTCCGTATCAGAGACCCGATCATGTTCGATCCCAGCCCGCGCGTCGTCGAGCTCCAGAAGCGCCTGGAAGATTTCATGGCCGAGCACATCTATCCGAACGAGCGGCGCTACTACCGCGAGTCGGAGATCGCCGGACCCTGGGGCGTGCAGGCAGTGGTGGAGGAACTCAAGCCGCTGGCGCGCAAGGCTGGGCTCTGGAACCTGGTGTTCACCCACCAGAGCGGGCTCAACAACCTGGACTACGCGCCGCTGTGCGAGATCACGGGCCGCTCGCTGCTCGCGCCCGAGGTGTTCAACTGCAGCGCGCCCGACGTCGGCAACATGGAAGTGCTGGCGAAGTACGGGACTCCGGCGCAGCAGGAGCAATGGCTCAGACCGCTGCTCGCGGGCGAGATCCGTTCCTCGTTCGCCATGACAGAGCCGCTCGTGGCGTCCTCCGATGCGACCAACATCGGCAGCACCATTCGCCGCGAGGGCGACGACTACGTCATCAATGGCCGCAAGTGGTACACGACGGGCGCTACGGATCCGCGCTGCAAGATCATCATCTTCATGGGCAAGACCGATCCCGACTCGACGGACAAGCACCGGCAGCAGTCGATGGTCCTGGTGCCGCGCGACACACCAGGCGTGCGCGTGCTGCGGCCGCTGCCCGTGCTGGGCTTCTACGGCGTGCCCGATCGCGCCGCCGAGGTGGTGTTCGAGAACGTGCGCGTGCCGGCGAGCAACGTGCTGCTCGGCGAAGGGCGCGGTTTCGAGATCGCACAGGGACGATTGGGCCCGGGGCGCATCCACCACTGCATGCGCCTGATCGGCATGTGCGAGCGCGTGCTCGAACGCATGTGCCGCCGCGCGGAATTCCGCACTGCCTTCGGACGCACGCTCGGTCAGCAGACGGTGACGCTCGAGCGTATCGCCGACGCGCGCATCGCGATCGAGCAGACGCGCCTGCTGACACTCAAGGCGGCCGGGATGATGGACCGCGCGGGCAACAAGTCCGCGCGCGCGGAGATCGCGATGATCAAGGTTGCGGCGCCGCTCACGGCATGCCGCATCGTCGACTGGGCGATGCAGATTTTCGGCGGCGGCGGCACGAGCAACGATCACTTCCTCGCCTCGGCCTACGCGACCGCGCGGCTGCTGCGAATGGCCGACGGACCCGACGAGGTGCATCGCAACCAGATCGGGCGCATGGAGATGGGGCGCCACGTGGGCACGGATCCGGCGCGTACCGGCGGCGGCGGCGACGTGCTGACGCTGGAGGAAGTCGAACGCGATTTCGCGCACCTGCGTCCCGGTGGCGAGGACTATCTCTGGGGCTGAAACTGAACCGACAAGGCGACTGAAAATGGTGCGTCGCGATATGAATTTGGTTCAGATCCGGTTCAACGGCTCTCCGTAGATTGGGAATCCTGGGATTCAATCGGAGAGGGTCACGAACATGAAAAAGATTCTGGTGCTGGCAGGCGGTCTCCTGGTCGGTATGACCGCGCCTGCTTTCGCGGGCGACCGTGGCGACGCGGTCTTGGGTAGCGTGCTCGGCGGTGTTGTGGGCGCCGTGGTGGGTAATGGCGTGGGCGGCCAGGATGGCGCCGTCATGGGCTCGGTGATCGGTGCGGCGGCCGGCGCGTATATCGCGGTGGACGGCAACGGCCACAGCAGCCATCGCAACGACTACTACCGTGGTGGGGACCGCAACTACTACCGCGGTCACGATCACTACCGCAACGACTACGGCCCTCCGCGTCGCGAGGTGCATTACTACCCCCAGTACCGCGACCGCTACGATCGCCATGTGCGCTACAGCCGTGACGATCACGACGGTCACCGTGGTTGGAACGACCACGATCGCGGTGGCTGGCGCGATCACGACCGCCACGACAACGATCGTAATGATCGTCATGACCACGATCGCCATGACAACGGGCATCACTGGAGCGACCGTCGCCGCTGAGCGCTGGCGCGACACGTTTCGGATGACGGATGACGGATGACGGATGACGAGGCGGGCGAAAGCCCGCCTCTTTGTTTGTGCGAGACAGAAGAGCATCGGTTCGCGGCGCACCGCTGACATGCGATTTCGACCGACTGACACTTTTACGGCGCCGGGTCGTCGCATGCTTCCTCCCGGACAGCGAGAGGTAGGGGAACGCAGGTATGTCGACCGGGTCATCGAAGACGACGTCACGGATCACGGGCGTGATGCTCGGCCTGCTCGGCGGCCTGCTCGGCGGCCTGTTGCCAGGCCTCTCCCGCGGCGCATCGGCCGAAACGGTCGATGTCGTCATCGACGTCACCGACCTGGAGGGCAGGCCCGTGGCCGGCCTCCCGATCCGCGTCGTGATGGGCGGCGAACCCGATGCGCGTTCGCCGTCGGCAGGCGAAGCACTGGTGACCGATGCGCGGGGTCGCGTGACGCGGACCGTGGAGGTCAAGACGAAGCGACGTGGCATCGGCCTGGGCATTCCCTTCGCCCTGCACCCGGCCGAAATGTTCGAGATCGGCTTCGAGCCGAACCTCGGCGGCCTGCCAATCCTTTACTGGCTGCAGCTCGACAACGTGAAGCAGGGCGTGATGTCCACCCAGTTCGCGTTCGCGCGGGCTCGCAGCGGGCGCTTCGAATCGAAGCTGAGCTTCGACTGGGAAGGCGGCTCGACCAACAGCGCCTACCGCGCGCCGCCGCTGGACGAAAACTTCGACCCGGTCAGCGACGCGCCGCCGGCCCGCCTCGGCTTCTCGTCGCAGATGCTCACGCCGCAGCAACAGTCCGATGGCTCGCGCCGCTGGAAGCTCGAGTCGCGGCTGAAGCTCATCCCCTACACGCCACGCGGTGGGGCGGAGTGAGCGCAGTTACGCCACGCCGCATCGCGGCGTTCGACTCCGCGCGTTGATGCGCGCCGAGCTTCTTTGCCTTCTTCCGCTGGCCGCCGACGACTACCGCGTAGGTGCCGCCTGAACCTGCGACCGGGCAGCTTTCCAGGCCTGCACCGCCGCCAGCGCGTTTTCCACATGCTTGTCGGGACTCAGCGCCGAGTAGACGTATTCGATCTTGCCGCCCGGCACGATGACGAACGAGGTGCGGTCGGCATAGGGGAGGACCGGGATCTTCGCGTCAAAGGACTTCGCGATCTTGAGGCCCGGGTCGGCGGCGACCGCGAACTTGCTGCGGCACTCGCTCACCGAGAATTTGTTGAGGGTCTCGATGTCGTCCTTCGACACGCCGATCACCGTCGCGCCGAGCGCATTGAACTGCTCCGTCGCCTCCGCGAACTTGTGGGCTTCGATCGTGCAGCCCGAGGTGAAGGCCGCCGGGTAGAAGTAGAGAACAACCGGCCCCTTCTTGAGCGCCTCGGCCAGCGAGAACTGGAATTCCTTGCCGCCGAGCGTGGCCTGCGTGGTGAAGTCCGGCGCCGCGGCGCCGACTTTCAGCGCGGCGAGCGCCGGCAGCGCGAGGGTGAGCAGGACGGTCGCCAAGGCCTTGCCCGGAAAACTGCGGAAGTTCTTGTGCATGGTCGCGGTCCGGTTTCGATGAAATTAACGGGTGTCGCATATACGCGCTTGCCGCTCGGCCGGATTCGCGAACGGTCCGATTCCGCGGAGCGGATCCGGGGAGTGCGGATCGGTCGGCGCGGCGCCCCTTCAACGGGGCTGCCGTGGCCCGGCTCGGGGTGCGCCAGGCTTCCACGCGCCCTTAGGAATTCATAAGCGAAGGCCGCGAGAGTTTCCCTACAGCCGGCACGAACGAGCGGACAGGCGGCTCGACGGACGCGCAGGATTCAGGGGGACTTCAGCGGCGTGCGTGTAGGCTGTGATGCTCTGGAGTCGAGAAAAACAGGGGTTATGATGAAGATCAAGAAGCTGATGCTGGTCGCCTTTATGGCTGTGCCCGTGATGTCGTGGGCGGCGGACGGCGGTGCCGTACTGGGCGGAGCGATCGGCGGTGCGGCAGGCGCCGGCGTGGGTTCGGAGATGGGTGGCACTCAAGGGGCCATCCTGGGTGGAGCGCTCGGCGGTGCGGCCGGTGCCGCGATCGGCACGAGCGGCTCGAACAAGCGCGTCGTGGAACATCGCTATTACCACGATGACGACGAGGGCGAGCATCGCCATCGCCGCGGCTACCGCCACGATAACGGGAAGCACAAGGGCCACTACAAGCATCACGACGACTAGGACTCGGGCATACCCGACCCGGTATCGGACATCGCGGCGTCAGTCGCCCGTCCGGCGACGGTCGGCCGAGTTCAGCCGCCCTTCACTGCGGCGAGCGAGGCTGGATCCCAGGTCATATAGGAGCACGACATGCGTAGAATTCTTTTTGCTGTTTGCATCCTGGTGCCGGCGCTGAGCTTCGCCGTCGACGATAAAGCAGTGGTCGGAGGCGCGTTGGGTGGTGCGGTGGGTGCGGGTGTCGGAGCCCACGTGGGTGGTACTCAGGGCGCCATCATCGGCGGCGCCTTGGGTGGTGGAGCGGGAGCCGCGATCGGTTCGGACCACGGCAGCGATCACCACGACAACGACACTCACCACGAGCAGCCGCGTCGTCATCGACGGCACGACAATGGACGCCATCTCGGCCAGAAGAAGGACCACGACTGACGGTCGGGGTTGCGCCCGCATCGACGACGCGAAAGAAAAGGCCCGCTTGCGGGCCTTTTCTTTGCGCGATTCTTCAAGTGTCCGCGGACTTCGACCAGCGGCGCTCGATACAGCCGGAGGAGTCCGAAGTGGCGGATGAAATGACCCTACGTTTGTACACTCACCCGATGTCGCGCGGTCGCATCGTTCGCTGGATGCTCGAAGAAGTCGGTGCACCGTACGAAACGGTGGTCCTCGATTTCGGCACCACCATGAAGGACGCGTCTTTCCTCGCCATCAACCCGATGGGAAAGGTGCCGACGATCCGCCACGGCGACGCCGTGGTGACTGAAGCAGCCGCGATCTGCGCCTACCTCGCGGATGCCTTTCCCCAGGCTCGGCTCGCGCCGCCGTTGGATGCGCGAGGCGACTACTACCGGTGGCTGTTCTTCGCTGCGGGTCCCCTCGAACAATCGGTGCTGCACAAGGCGCTGGGCGTGGTGGTCCCCGCGGAAAAACGCGGCATGGTCGGGTATGGCAGCCATGAGGACGTGATGGATGCGCTCGAGCAGGCGGTGAAGGGCGGGGGCTATGTTGCCGGCGACCGTTTCAGCGCGGCGGACGTCTACGTGGGTTCCCAGGTCGGTTGGGGGCTGCAGTTCGGCACGATCGAGAAGCGTCCCGCCATCGAGGCGTACTGGAACGGCCTGAAGGATCGTCCCGCCGCGGTGCGCGCCAGGGCCATCGATGACGCGCTGGTGGCGTCGCGCAAGACCGACTGACGAAACGGCGCGCGCACGCCGCGAGCATGAGTGCGCCTACAGGTGCTTCATCAGCAGATCGCGAATGGCCGAGTCGCCGTGCATGCCGTCGGCCCCCAAGGCGTAGGCGCAGCACATCTCGAGCGTGCCGTCGGCAAAGCTCATTCGTTTCGACGCCCCGTCGCCTACGTTCTTGAGCCGTACCAGGCGCAGCGTCTCACGCACCGCCTCCTTGCCCATGTCGTCCGTGCAGATGACGCGAAGCGCCATGTTCAGGCGGTGACAGGAAAGATTGTCGAGGAAGTTCAGCGCGTCGAGATTGTCCGCGAAGCTGTCCCAGTCGACCTCGTAGGGGATGGGTTTGCCGCAGATCTCCGCGATCTCCGCGACCCGCCCGGGCAGCACGGTGTCCTGGAGCTCCTTGATCTTCCGCCTCTCGCTCAATCCCATGGCGCAACTCCCCTTGCCGATCGGCCTGCGGCCGATCACCGAGTCACGATCGTAGGCGGCGCGCGGCGCAAAGCGAAATCGGGACTGAGAGATGGCGCACAGCGGGCCGCGTTTCTCGGCCGCTCAAGGCAAGAGGGCCGCATCGCTGCGGCCCTCCTGCACATCACTTCGCGATCTTATGAAGCAGCCATCTGCCGCAGCATGTACTGCAGCACGCCGCCGTGCTTGTAGTAGCTCCACTCCACCGGCGTGTTGATGCGCACCTTGGCCTTGAAGGTCTTGCTCGTGCCGTCGGACTTCTTGGCGGTCACGGAGACTTCCCTGGCGCCGTCGGTGAGGCCATCGAAGTCGAACACTTCCGTTCCGTCCAGGCCCAGCGTCGCGGCGCTCTCGCCGTTGACGAAGTTCAGCGGCAGCACGCCCATGCCGACGAGGTTGGCGCGGTGGATGCGCTCGAAGCTCTCGCTGATCACGGCCTTCACGCCGAGCAGGATCGTGCCCTTCGCCGCCCAGTCACGCGACGAACCGGTGCCGTATTCCTTGCCGGCCAGCACGACCAGCGGCGTCTTCTCGGCGGCGTACTTCATCGCCACGTCGTAGATCGGCTCCACCGGACCCGCGGCGCCGTTGATGTGGCAGCTCACGCCACCTTCGACACCCGGCGTCATCGCGTTCTTGATACGCGTGTTCGCGAACGTGCCGCGCATCATGATCTCGTGGTTGCCGCGGCGTGAGCCGAAGCTGTTGAAGTCGGCGCGCGCGACACCGTGCTCCATGAGGTACTTGCCCGCGGGGCCGTCCTTCTTGATGTCGCCCGCAGGGCTGATGTGGTCGGTCGTGATCGAATCGCCCAGCACGGCCAGCGCACGCGCGCCCTTGATGGGCAGGATGCCCGGCGGCGTCATCGTCATTCCCTCGAAGTACGGCGGGTTGGCGATATACGTGGACTTGGCATCCCAGGGGTAGGTCTCGGAATTCGTGACCTTGATCGACTGCCAGCGCGCGTCGCCCTTGAGCACGTCGGCGTAGCTGGCCTTGAACAGGTCAGCGGTGACGGCCTTGGCGACGAGGTCCTGGATTTCCTTGTTGGTCGGCCAGACGTCCTTGAGGAAGACGTCCTTGCCGTCCTTGCCCTGCCCCAGCGGCTCGGTTGTGAGGTCGATGTCGGTGTTGCCGGCAATGGCGTAGGCCACGACCAGCGGCGGGCTGGCGAGGTAGTTCATGCGCACGTCCTGGTGCACGCGGCCCTCGAAGTTGCGGTTGCCCGAGAGCACGGCGCTGACGCTCAGGGTGTTGTCGCCGATGGCCTTGTTCAGCGGCTCGTTGAGCGGGCCGGAGTTGCCGATGCAGGTCGTGCAGCCGTACGCGGTGACGTAGAAGCCCAGGTGCTCGAGATCCTCGATGAGCCCGGCCTTCTTCAGGTACTCGGTGACGGCCAGCGAGCCCGGCGCCAGCGAGGTCTTCACCCAGGGCTTGGAGGTCAGGCCCAGCGCGCGCGCCTTGCGGGCGAGCAGGCCGGCGCCGATCAGCACGCTCGGGTTCGACGTGTTCGTGCACGAGGTGATGGCCGCGATCATCACGGCGCCATCCTTGAGTTCGAAGGTCTTGCCGTTGTCGGTGACGGTGGCGGGGCCCTTCGAGGGGCGTGCCTTCTGCTCAGCCTCGAAGGCCTTGCGGAAATTGGCCTTCACGTCGGACAGCAGTACGCGGTCCTGAGGACGCTTCGGGCCGGCGAGGCTCGGCTTGATCGAGCCCAGGTCCAGCGCCAGTACGTCGGTGTACTCGGCTTCCGGTGCTTCGGGCGTCCACCACATGCCCTGCGCCTTGGCGTAGGCCTCGACGACGGCGATCTGCTGGTCGCTGCGGCCCGTCAGCCGCAGGTAGTTCAGCGTCTCGGCGTCGATCGGGAAGATGCCGCAGGTGGCGCCGTATTCCGGGCCCATGTTGGCGATCGTGTTGCGATCCGACGCGGAGAGATTCGCGAGACCCGGACCGAAGAATTCGACGAACTTCTCGACCACGCCGCGCTTGCGCAGCATCTCGGTGGCAGTGAGCACCAGATCCGTGGCGGTCGCGCCTTCGGCCAGCTTGCCGGTGACGCGCACGCCGATGACTTCGGGGATCAGCATCGACGAGGGCTGGCCGAGCATCGCCGCCTCGGCCTCGATACCGCCGACACCCCAGCCCAGCACGCCGATGCCGTTGACCATCGTCGTGTGGCTGTCCGTGCCGAAGCAGCTGTCCGGGTACAGCAGGCCGTCGGCGTTCTCGAACACGACGCGCGCGAGGTACTCGATGTTGATCTGGTGGACGATGCCGGTATCGGGCGGCACGGCCTTGAAGTTCTTCAGTGCTTCCTGGCCCCAGCGCAGGAAGGTGTAGCGCTCCTGGTTGCGCTGGAATTCGACCTTGGCGTTCAGGTCCAGGGCAGCCTTACTGCCGTAGTGGTCGATCATCACGGAGTGGTCGATGACCAGTTCCACCGGGCACAGCGGGTTCACCTTGGAGGCGTCGCCGCCGAGCTTCTTGATGGCGTCGCGCATCGCCGCGAGGTCCACCACGCAGGGCACGCCCGTGAAGTCCTGCAGGATCACGCGCGCCGGCGTGAAGTTGATGTCCTTGTTCGGCAGGTTCTTGAAGTCCGCCCCGGCCAGCGCCTCGATGTCCGCCTTCGTGGTGTTCAGACCGTCCTCGTGACGCAGGACGTTCTCCAGCAACACCTTGATCGAATAGGGGAGACGCGAGATGTTGTACTTCGGCTCGAGCGCCTTGAGGCTGAAGTACGAGTAGGTCTTGGAACCGACCTTGAGGCTGGTTTTGGACTTGAAGCTGTCCGACATGGCTGGAACTCCTGGGAGCAGGGCTGGCTGGCGAGAAACTGATTTTTGGGGGCCGCGCCGCGTTGCGCGGGGCGACAATTATAGCGGCGACGGCCCCCCGTTCTGCGTTTGGGCCCGGCTTCCCGGGTCAGCGCAGCGCGCTCGACCAGTCGCCATCCAGGTCCAGGCGCCCCGACTCGGTCAGTCCGAACAGGCTCGTGCCGTCGCGGACCTTCTGTCCGCCGTCTCGCGTCAGCGGCCGGAATACGATCGGCACCGCCCGCCGCGTCGACTTGGAGAAGAACAGGTCGAAGGGCAGCACGACGAAGATGCCCTTGTCGAAATTGCCCTCGCCGAAGTCCTCCGAGGAGACGTCGGTCTTGGTCGCGAAGATGCCGGCGACGATGCCGCTGTCGAACCTGCGCGACAGCTCCAGTGTGCCGCCCGCGTCGCCGGCGAGGTAGCGGCCCGCGCTCAGGCGCGCCGACATGTCCCAGAAGGGCAGATCGAAATAACCGGTGAGGTGCCCGGTGGTCACCTCGTAGTCGCGGAACGAGAATCTCTGGTCGAAATCGCGCTGGCGTACGCGGTTGACGTCCAGGCCCACGGCCCAGCGGCTGCCGGTGCGGCGGTACAGCAGTTCCGCGGCGACGCCCCCGTACATCTCCTCGAAGATTCCGCCGGATAGCCGCGCATACCACGACGGGCGTGGCGACCACGCGTAGTTGGTCTCGAGCCGCACAAGGTTGTTCTTCCCCTCCTTGAGGTAGCGGACGATGTCGCTGCGAACCTTGGGCAGGCGGCTGTCCGACGTCTGCTTGAGGCCGTCGAAGTTGTTGTAGATGTCGGCGCCGAGCACGCCCGCGAACGACCAGCGCGGCGACAAGGCCACGCTCCCGCCCAGCCGCCACCAGAGCTGGCCGAAGTAGAAGTCGTCGGGGCCGCCGATGTGCTGGCGTACCGCGGGGCCGGTCGACCAGCTGAAATCCGGATAGCTCGTCGGAGACTGGAAGGGTGCGGTTTTGTAGTCGTCCGTGCGGGTTGGCAGCGTGTGCAGGGTGTCGCCGATGGTGCCTGGCCGCGCGCGGAAGTCGATCGCCTTCTCGAGGCTCTGGCGATTGAGCACCACGCGATAGCCTTCGGCGTCGGCCACCAGGTGCGACACGGTGAACGTCGTGTAGTGCGGCGGCGCCATCGTCGCGAGCGTCTGGCCGATGCGGCCCACCGCGCGCGCCTCGTCCCGGCTCAGGTCCTGCGTGAACCACACCTGGAGGTCAGCGCGCACGACGTTGGGCTCCATCGCGAGCAAGTGGATCTGCTGTCGTTCGAGTTCGGTCCTGACCCGCTCGAAGAACGCCGCATCGGCTGCGGGCGCCTGCGCCACCGCGTTGGCGTGCTCGGGTTCGACGGCGAACACCGGGGTTGCCGGCGGATCGAGTGTCTTGTTCGGGCCGCGGTCGCGCGCGAAGTTCGTGTACACCACGACGCGCGCCATGAACGTGTTTCCGCGTTCGAGGCCGGCGCTCAGGTCGATGGTCTGCGCGAGCCGGTAGTTCAAGGCGAAGTTGACGGGGCTGTCGACGTCGCGATCGTTGCCGAGCGCCTCGGACTTGTAGTCGTTGCCGTCGTACTCGAGCTTGAGGCTCACGTTCGGTACCGGCGTCTGCCACTGCAGGCCGCCGAACAGGCCGATGTCGTGCCCGCTGAACAGGCGGTCGAAGCCGAGGTCGCCTCGGTCGTCGGTGCGGGGGCGATCTTCGAAATCGTTCGACGCCGCCGCCAGGGGATTGCGGATTCCGCCGCGCGCACCGGCGCGACCCCAGGCCAGACCGAGCGTCCAGTCGAGCGAGGCGATCTCCTTGCTCGCCACCAGGTACTCGGTGGCGAACAGGCCGGTGCCGCCAATATCGCGGATGCCCAGCGCGAAGGCCGGCAGCAGGCGACTTTCCTCGTGAAGCCGCAGCTTCAGATCGATGCTGCGGTCCTTGTACGTCTGATCACCGCTGAAGGCTGCCGGACCGTAGCGACGGTTGTGCACCTCGCTGTAGCGGAATCCGGTCTCGAGCCAGGGCAGCCATTGCAGCGCGAACAGGATCTGGTTGTAAGGGTAGGCGGTCGAAACGCCGACCCGGAATTCGCCATCCGGTGCGAAGCGCGCGGTCGGCATCTGGATCAGTCCGATCTCGCCGAAATCGTCGCTCGACCAGTCGGCGTACCCGGCGGTCTGGCCCATCGGCGACACGAGTGAGGCGATCAGCGCAGCGGCGCGCGCCAACAGGGCTTTGCGACGTATCCGCATCGAAAAGGAAAGTGGCCGGCCGGAATGGAATCGGCCGGCACTGAGCCGGCCGATATCGGTGAAGGCTGGACGGTCCCCGCGGGACCGTCCCGCGTCAGTTGGCGGTGGCAGTCGCCGTGCTCGTCGAAGTCGAGGGCGCGGTGAACCCGTCCTCGCCGTCACCGCTGCCGCCGGTGCTCAGTCCAATCGCCGTGCCGATCACTGCCGCTCCGCCCACGAGCCAGGTCTCGAGCGCAACCGCCGGGGTCCCTTCACCGGCCGCGCCGCTGGTGGATCCGGCCGCGCCACCGCTGTTGGTGGGGTCCGCGGCAAGCGCTGCGCCCGCCCAGAGCAGGCTCAGGGCGACGACAAGATGGCTGCAACGACTCATGTTGATCTCCGTGTACATTTAACGAATGAAGGTCGACTGCAACCTCGAAAGCGCCGCTCGCGACCCGAGGACATCGCTATGTCTAGCAATACGTGAGCCACCGCTCGGTGCGGTATCGCACACTGCGTCGTCGCGGATGCGTAGTCGGCGCTTGCCATCGCCCGCGTCGGACGCCGAGGACGCGCCCTGTGTCGCGCGGCGCAACCTGCTGGCGGCCGGCGCGGGCCTGTTGCTGGCGGGCTGTTCGAATACCGGGACGCTGGGCCTCGCGAGGCAGACCTTCGCGATGGTGGGCAAGGGCAAGGGTGCGGAGTACCCGCGCACGCGCCAGGAGATTGAGGCGCTCCCCTATGCACAGCTGGGACTTGCACGTGGTGAAGGTCCTCGCGCGGTGCTGGTGCTGGCCGACGCCACGGGCGAGGAACTCAGCTGGGTGTCGAGCGATCACGTCCAGGTCGTGACCCAGCGCAACCGCGTCATCCGCACCACCGGCCTGCTCAGCGACCTGGCCCGCACCGTGTTGCGCGGTCCCGACCTTTGGGATCTCTACCAGCCTGCACGCGGTGAAATGGGCAGCGCCGTCGCGGAGCGGCGGGTCCGCATCGAACCCGGTGAACACGCACCCGTTCAGATGATTTCGCGGTTCGAAGTGGAAGGCGCGGAGCGCATCGAGATCCTCGGCCAGGCGATCGACACCCTGCGCGTCGGCGAGACCGTGGATGTGCCGGACTGGCGCTGGAACGTGCGCAATACCTGGTGGCTGAGCCGCGAAACCCGCATCGCATGGCGTAGCGTGCAGCACCTGACGCCGGACCAACCGCCCCTGCATCTCGAAATGCTCAAGCGTCCTGCCTGAGCGCGGGCGACAGCTGCCTCAGCTCGGGGGCCGGGCGAGATGCCCGGACAGGATGCTTGCGAGTCCGGGCAGGGCGGCGCGGACCTCTTCCTCGGCAGTGCCGCGCAGCCGTGCGTACAGGGCGCGCACCCGTGCGTTGTCGCTGGATTCCGCACGCCGATCGGTCACGCCCAGCAAGGCATGCGTGGCCTCGCCCGAGTGCTCGGCGAGGAACGGGCTAAAATCGCCGCCGTTCGAAAGCCGGAATCGCTGGTACAGGGGCTCGAGGGCCCCGGCGAAATCGGGCAGCAGACTGCCGACGGCGCGGGGCAGTGCATCGGGCTTGATGGCATTTAGCAGGCTCAGTCCCGCAGACAATGCAATACGACGGATCGGGCCGCGGCTGGCGACCCGCTGTTCGATCAGCTTCACGCAGTCGGCGACCAGGTTCTCGCGACGGTCATCGTCCGCCAGCAAGGTCTGCGAAAGCGTACTCATACGGAAATACGAAAAGAGTGGATCGGGACGACCCAAAGAATGTCATCAAGCCAGGCATGGCGCACCTGAAGACGGGTTCGCTGGAGCGCAACATCGCGCTGACCAAGCTCGGCTTCGGCGCCGGGACGAAGATCGTCGCGCACTCGATCGCCAACCTGTTCCGCGGCGAGATTTCGCGAACGCAGTCCGACCGCGACTTCTACAAGCGTCAGGCGGAGATTCTTCGCGACGAGCTCGGCCAGCTCAAGGGCAGCGTGATGAAGGCTGGGCAGATGCTCTCGCTCTACGGCCAGTACTTCCTGCCCGAGGAAGCCGTGACGGTGCTGTCGCAGTTGCAGGACGACACGCCGGCGGTGCACTGGAAGGTGGTCGGGCCGGTGCTCGAGCGCGCGCTGGGTCGCGCACGGTTGTCCGAACTCGACGTGGACGAGTATCCCCTGGCCGCGGCCTCGCTTGGACAGGCGCACCGCGCGCGGCGCAAGCGCGACGGTCTCGAGCTGGTCGTGAAGATCCAGTACCCGGGCGTGGCCGACGCCATCGAGAGCGACATCAAGACCTTGTCGCGCCTGATCACGATGACGAGGCTCGCGCCCAAGGGCCTGGACCTCAACCCGATCTTCGCGGAGTTGCGCGAGATGCTGCATCGCGAGGTTGATTACGCCGCCGAGCGCAGCTTCACCGAGACTTTCGCGAAGAACCTCGCCGACGATCCGCGCTTCGTGGTGCCGCGCGTGCTCACGGAGTACAGCAGCGACCAGGTGCTCACGACCACCTACGAGCGCGGGTACCACGTGAAGGACGCCAAGGTCCAGAACCTCTCGCTGGAGCGACGCAGCGCGCTCGGACGGGCTTTCGTCGAGGTGTTCGTATCGGAGCTGTTCCGCTGGAACATGGTCCAGACCGATCCGCACTTCGGCAACTATCGCATCCGTCCCGAGGAGGACGGCAAGGATCGCATCGTCCTGCTCGACTTCGGCGCGACGCGCGTGTTCGGACGCGGCTTCGTCGACAACTACGCCAGCATCGTGCGCGGCGGCGTCAACTGCGATCGCGAGCAGATCATCAGGGGCGGCTGCGGGATCGGCCTGATGAGCGCGGACTTTCCACGTTCGGTGCTCGATGCCTTCTGCGACATGTGCGAGATGATCACCGAGCCCTTCGCCGGGGACGAGCCGGGACGCGTGCCCGCCAAGCTGCTCAACGAGCGCGGTGAGTACAGGTGGTACGAGAGCGACCTGCCGATGCGTGCGGGCCAGCTGGCGGCGAAGAACGCGTTCTCGAAATACTTCCGCGTGCCGCCGCGCGAGATCGTGTTTCTTCACCGGCGGCTGTCGGGCGTCTTCATCATGCTGGCGACGCTGCGCGCGGAGCTGAATGCGCGGCCGCTGCTGATGGACGTGCTGGACGTCTAGTTTCGAAGGGGCCGGGCCACCGACCGCGAACCGGCGGGCCTGGTTCTTCGAGTGCGGCTCAGCGTTTCGAGGGTTCGTCCGCCGAAGTGGGCGTCTCGCGGCGCAGCCGGTCCAGCTTCTGCTGCGCCTCCTTCGTCTGCGCGGCTTCCAGCGCCTTCTGCTCCCGGGTCCGGCCGAACTTCACGCGGTTGACGTCCGCCTGGGCCACGGCGGCCTCCCGCGTCTTCTTCTTGCGCGCCTTGTTGAGGTTGATGATCTCGGCCATGCGCAAAAAATACAGGATGCGATGACGCGGCGCGCGGCTCGTACACTGCGCGCCGCTCCCGCGTGATCCGCCCGATGACCGCTTCCAGCGCCGCTCCTTCGTCTTCCACCGACCTGTTCGGCGGACTCGGCTTCGTGCTGCTGTGGAGCACCGGCTACGTCGCGGCGGCCTGGGCGCTGCAAGGCACGGGCGCGTTCACGCTCGCGGTGCTGCGCTTCGTGGGCACGGCCGCGATCATCGGGGCCTGGCTGCTGTTCGTGAATCTGCCGCGCGCCCGTCCGGCGGCGCTCTTGCACGCGGCCTTCGGTGGCGTGCTGCTGCAGTCGGGTTTCTTCGGCTTCACCTACGCGGGCCTGCGCGCCGGCGTGCCGCCGGCCGCGGCCGGCCTGATCGCGGGCCTGATGCCGCTCACCACTGCGCTGGGCGCGCGCGTGCTGCTCGGCGAGCGCATGAATCGCGGCGCCGTGTTCGGTCTGGTCCTGGGCCTTGCCGGCGTGCTGCTCGTGGTGCTGCCGGACCTGCGTGCGCCGGCGACGCGGCTCGGCTACCTGTTCGTGATGCTCGCGTTGCTGTCCCTGAGCCTGGGCACGCTGTACCAGAAGCGCCACGCCGGCGAGCTCGATTCGCGCGTGGCGCTGGTGGCGCAGGTCGTCGCCGCCGCGGCGGTGGTGTTGCCGGCGGCCTGGTTCTTCGAAGGCTTCGCGCTGCACCTGTCGCCACGCTCGGTCGGCGGGATCGCCTGGGTGATCCTGGTCAACTCCTGCTCGGGCCTGCTGCTCTACCTGTGGCTGCTCAAGCGCGGTGCGGCGGGGCGCGTAGCAAGCGTGTTCTTCCTGGTGCCGCCGGTGACCGCAGTTCTGGCGGCCGTGTTCCTCGGCGCCACGTTCACTTTGCTGGACGCGGCGGGGTTCGGGCTGGCGGCGGTGGGCGTGTGGTTGGGGCAGCGCGGCTGAGGGTCAGCGGGCGTCGAGCGGACCGAACAGGTTCTTGCGCGCCTCTTCGTCGAAGCGCTTGGGTTGAAGCTCCTTGCCAAGGTCCACGCCGCGTCGGACCGCGACGCGCGCCTTCATCTCTTCGTACCAGCGCTGCAGGTTCTGGAAGTCGGCGAGCGCGATGCCCTGCGCCTTGTGCGTGCGGATCCAGGGGAAGCAGGCCATGTCCGCGATCGAATACGCACCGGCCACGAACGCGCCCGTGCGCCCGAGCTGCGCGTCGAGCACGCCGTAGAGCCGCCGGGCTTCGCGCGCGTAGCGCTCGATCGCGTAGGGGATCTTGTCCGGCGCATACAGCATGAAATGGCCGTTCTGGCCGAGCATCGGACCCAGGCCGCCCATCTGCCACATCAGCCATTCCAGCACCTGCGTGCGTGCGCGCAATTCGTGCGGAAGGAATTGGCCCGTCTTATCGGCCAGGTAGACCAGGATCGCGCCGCTCTCGAACACGCCCAGGGACGCGCCGCCGCCCGCGGGATCGTGATCCACGATCGCCGGCATGCGATTGTTCGGGCTGATTGCGAGGAAGTCGGGCGTGAACTGCTCGCCGCGCGTGATGTTCACCGGGATCACGCGATAAGGAAGGCCGCATTCCTCGAGCATGATCGAGATCTTCCAGCCATTGGGCGTGGGCCAGTAGTGCAGGTCGATCATCGCGCGCTCCGGGTTGAGGTGGCTTCGAGCCTAATCGAGCTGCGGCGAGGGCGGGAATTACCGGTACGGGCTTGCCCTTGGTTGACAGGCCTGCGCCGCGCGACGATTCTGGACCGCACAGTCCAGAATCAGACAACGATGGCGCGGATGCGGGAATTCGACGAGCAGGAAGCGCTGGACGGGGCCATGCACCTGTTCTGGCAGCGCGGCTATGCGGCCGCCTCGCTCAACGACCTGCTCGATGCCACCGACCTGAGCAAGAGCAGCTTCTACGAAACCTTCGGCAACAAGCGCGATCTGCTGATCGCGTCGCTGGCGCACTACCAAGCCTCGCCGATGGCCCAGCTCACCGAGGCGCTGCGCCGACCCGACCCGGGCCGCGCGCACATCGAGGAAACCCTGCGCCGCGTCGTGCAACACGCGCTCAGCGAGGAAGGGCAGCGCGGCTGCTTCGTCAACAACAGCCTCTGCGAGGTGGGCGCGCACGACGAGGACGTGCGTGACGCCGCGCTAGCGGTGCTCGAGTTCCTCGAAGGTTCACTCGCGCGCGCGATCGCGAACGGACAGAAAAACGGGACGATCGTGTCACGCGAGAAGCCGCGCGCGCTGGCACGCTTCTTCGTGAACACGTTTTCCGGCATCAACGTCGCAGCCAAGTGGAAGCCGGGCAAGGCGCAGCTGGACGACATCATGCGGGTCGCGCTTCGCGCGCTCGATTAAAAACAACAAGCAGTACAACGGAGAGAGTCATGCTCAAATCGATCTACATCTCGGCCTTCATCACGATGGGCGTTGCAGGCCTCGTGGTGTCGTTGATTCACATCTATCACGAAGGCTTCGGCTCGGCCTGGCTGGGCGCCGCCATCGCCTGCGCCGGCCCGATCACATTCTTCGCGCGTGCCTACACCATCCCGATCGCCCGTACCTCCGCGAACATGCCGCTGATCCTCGTGGCGGGCGTGGTTGGAACGGGCCTCGCGGTGTTCCTCGCGGGCAGCGTGATGGCGCCGCCGGTGTGGGTGGCGGCAGGCGTGGGAATCCTCGCCAACGTCCTCTACATCTTCTGGTACTCGCGCTTCCCGGCGCCTGAGAAGTCGATGTTGAGCACCGGCGCGATGCTGCCCGCGTTCGAGTTGATGGAAGGCGACAAGCGTGTTCGCAGCTCCGAACTGACCGCCAAGCCCGCCTTGTGGATGTTCTACCGCGGCAACTGGTGCCCGCTGTGCATGGCGCAGATCCGTGAAGTGGCCGCGCAGTACCGCGAGCTGGCCCAGCGCGGCGTCGACGTGATCCTCGTCAGCCCGCAGCCCCAATCGCACACGGCCGCGCTCGCGGCCAAGGTCGACGCGCCGATGCGGTTCATGACCGACAAGGACAACGCTGCGGCGGCCGCACTCGGCGTGCTCGAGAAGAACGGCCTGCCGGCGGGCATGCAGGTACTCGGCTACGACTCCGATGTGCCGCGTCCCACCGTCTTCATCACCGCCGCCGGCGGCAAGCTGATCTATTGCGACCTCAGCGAGAACTACCGCGTGCGGCCCGAGCCCTCGGAATTCCTCGCCGTGTTCGACCGCATGGGCGCGATGGCCGCGGCCTGAACCTCACCTATTGGCCGCGCTTCCCCCGCGTCCTCAATCGTCACTACAACGAAAACCGGAGAGTAGAAACATGATCGACCTGTACACCTCGGCTACGCCCAACGGCTGGAAGGCCTCCATCACGCTCGAAGAAATGGCCGTGCCGTACAAGCTGCACGCGATCTCGCTGTCCAAGCAGGAACAGAAGACACCGGAGTTCCTGAAGATCAATCCAAACGGGCGCATCCCGGCGATCGTGGACGACGGCTTCGCCGTCTTCGAGTCGGGCGCGATCATGATCTATCTCGCCGAGAAGTTCGGAAAGCTGATGCCCTCCGACGTGAAGGGCCGGTCGCGCGTGATCCAGTGGGTGATGTTCCAGATGGGCGGCATCGGCCCGATGCAGGGCCAGGCCAACGTCTTCTTCCGCTATGCGCCCGAGAAGATCCCGTTCGCCATCGGCCGCTACCAGACCGAGACGCGCCGCCTGTACGAGGTTCTCGAAAGGCAGCTCAAGGACAACGAGTATCTCGCCGGCGATTACTCGATCGCCGACATCGCGAACTGGTCGTGGGTGTCGCTGCACGGCTGGGCCGGCGTGGAAGTCGAGGGCCTGCCCAGCCTGCAGCGCTGGATGGCGGCCATCGCGGCGCGGCCGGCGGTGCAGCGCGGCATCGTGGTGCCCGAGCCGCTGGTGCTGGACGACAAGGGCAGCGAAGACACCAAGAAGATGGCGCGCTCGATCATGGTGACCGGCGACAAGAAGGACTGATCGCGCCACACTCGGGGTCATGACGCAGACGATCGAGATCCCGATCTTTCCGCTGAACACCGTGCTCTTCCCGGGCGGGCGGCTGCCGCTGCGCATCTTCGAGGTGCGCTACGTGGACATGACCAAGGCCTGCATCCGGGACGACGCGGTGTTCGGCGTCTGCCAGATCTTCAATGGCGGCGAAACGGGCGACCCCGCCGTCGCCGCGCCGGTCGGCTGCACCGCGCGCATCTCGGAGTGGGAGGTGCCGGCGGCGGGCCTGTTCAACCTGGTCACGCGTGGCGAACGCGTGTTCCGCATCCTCGACCAGCACGTGCAGTCCGACGGGCTGATCCGCGCGCAGGTCATCGTGGAAGACGAGCGCGAGACGCGCACGCTGCCGCCCTCGCATCGCATGCTCGGCACGATGGTGGGCGAGATCATCAACAAGCTCGGCAGGCAGCACTTCGAACAGCCTGCGCGGCTCGATGATGCCGAGTGGGTGGCCTACCGGCTCGCCGAGATCCTGCCGCTCTCGCGCGACCAGAAGTTGCACATGCTGCAGGAGCGCGACGCCTGGGCGCTGCTCGAGCAGGTGCAGGAAGCCGTACTCCAGTTGCCGAACCGGTGAAGACCGCCGCGAACGCCTGGTTCCGCGGCGGGCTCGCGCTCTGGCTGGTCGTCGCGGCGCTGTACGCGCGGGCCGCCGATGAGCCCGGCCCGATCAGCGTGGCGCCCGCCTGGTCGCTCAAGACCCCCGAGGGCAAGGTCGTGAACTACCCGGCCGACGCGCAGGCGCGTCCGACGGTGCTCATGTTCTGGCCGTCCTGGTGCCCTTTCAGCCGCGCGCTGCAGCCCTACGTGCAGGGCATCTGGGTCGATTACCGCGATCGTGGCGTCAACGTCTGGACGATCAACATCAAGGAGAACGGCGACCCGGTGAAGACGATGAAGGAGCGCGGGCTGAGCTTTCCGCTACTCCTGAACGGCGATGCGGTGGCCAACGACTACCAAGTCGCGCGCACGCCCTGGCTGGTGGTCATGGACGGCAGGCAGAACATCCTCTACACGCGGCCCGCGAACCCGCCGACACCCATCGACGTGGCCAAGCGCGTGCGCGAGACGCTCAACGGACTGCTCGGCGATCAAGCGGTGCCGATGCCCACGAGCTATCCGCCGCCCTACGACCTGCATCTCAAGAAGGCGGCGGACAGGGTCGACCGGACCCGGCCCTCGACCATCGCCGAGGGCGAGTGGGAGCCCTGGGTCTCGAAGTACCTCGCCGCGATTCCCGCGGACGAAACGCGCGCCGACCTGAAGCCCACAGTCAAGGTGCTCAAGGGTCACGACGCGATCGCGCTCGCCAAGCAGGTCTGGGTGCAGGCCTACGGTCAGGAAGAGGTTGACCGCCAGGCGCCGTACCGCGCATTCCGTCGCAACAGCCGCTGGATCGTGCTGGGCCAGGGCCTGGATCGGAAGCTCGGCGAAGGCCTGGTCCTGGTCGTCGAGCACGAGACCGGCCAGGTCTTGCGCGTCGTCAACGGCGCGGCGCCCAAGACGCCCTAGCGCTCGGCGTGACCCCGACCCGCGGGGGCGGCGGGCGAAAGGTCGCTTGCAGACCCTGCGCAAGCCTCAGGGCAGACCCGCGTGCGGAACCTTCACGCGGGTCGACAACACCTTGCCCTCGCGCGTGGCCTTGCGCTCGCTCTCCACGAAGGATGGCGCGGCGCACATGAACAACGTACGGCCGTCGTCGCCGCCGAGCATGCAGGCGTAGACGCCGAGTTCCCCGGTCGACACGCGGTCCAGTTCGCGTCCGCCCTCGGCCACGCGGACCACGCAGTGACGAATCGCGTCGGCCACCCAGATCGCACCTTCTGCATCCAGGCAAAGGCCGTCGGGCACGGAGACGGTGTCCGGGATATCGCCATGGAATTCGGTCGGCACGTCGCCAAGGCGCGCCCACACCCGGCGGCGGGACAGCGCGCCATCCGCGGCGATGTCGAAGGCGGTGAGCTGGCCGGCGAAGGACTCCGAGATGACCAGCGTCTTGCCGTCGGGCGTGATGACAGTGCCGTTGGGAAACATCAGGTCGTCCGCCGCGACGCTGGCGCGGCCGTCCGGATCCACGCGGATCAGGCAGGTGGTCTTCGGCGGCGCGCCGCTCATGAGATCCCAGCCGAAGTTGCCGACATACGCGCGGCCCTTCGCGTCCACGATCATGTCGTTGCAATGGAAAGGCGCGAGTTGCGCGAGGTCCGCGTGCAGCTCGAGTTTGCCGGAGGCTTCGCGTCGAAGGACCTTGCGGTCGCGCATCGAGACGATCAGCGCGCGCCCGTCGGGCAGGAAACCGAGGCCCGAGGGCTGCTCCGGCACCCTGGCCATGACTTCGCGGCCGCCGTCGTGCGACAGGGCCACGACCTCGTGCGCGTAGAAGTCCGACAGCCACAGCCGCCCCTCGTGCCAGCGCGGGCATTCCAGGTAGTGGAAACCTTCGGCGACGATCTGCACGGTCATCTTGCGCTCCTTCGTTTGTTGCAGCGGGTGGACGTACGCGCCGCAGGACCTGTCGCTGCGGCGCTGTCGCGCTACAGTCGATTCGGCCGGAATACGGGCCGGCCTGCCATGAGGGCAAGCCCGCATCACGCAAGCAGCCAGGAGCGCCACATGTCGACGAATTGGGATGCCCGCCGGATTCCCTCGCAGGCTGGTCGCGTCGCGATCGTCACGGGCGCCAGCAGCGGCCTGGGCCTGGAGACCGCGGTGGCGCTGGCCCGGGCCGGCGCGAAGGTCGTGATGGCCTGTCGCAACCCCGCCAAGGCGGCCGAGGCGCTGGCCGAGGTGAAGCGACGCGCGCCGGATGGCGACGCCGAACTGATGACCCTGGACCTCGCGGACCTGGCGTCGATCCGTAGCTTCGCCACGGACTTTGGCGCGCGACACCCGCGGCTCGATCTTCTGATCAACAACGCGGGCGTGATGGCCGTGCCGTTCAAGAAGACCGCCGACGGTTTCGAGATGCAGATCGGCACCAACCACCTTGGCCACTTCGCGCTGACGGGGCTGCTGCTGGAAAAACTCGCCGCGACTCCGGATGCGCGCATCGTGAATCTCGCGAGCCTCGCGCATCGCTGGACCCTGGGCATGAATCTCGAAGATCCGAACTTCGAACACACCCGCTACAACAAGTGGGACGCCTACGGGAAGAGCAAGCTTGCGAACCTGCTGTTCACGTTCGAGCTCGTGCGGCGCCTGACGACCGAGTATTCAGGGATCGTCGTGGCCGCGGCGCACCCGGGGTATTCCTCCACCAATCTGCAGTTTGTCGGCCCGGCGCAGGAGAACTCCTCGTTCGGCCGCGCCGTGATGAAGGTCGCCAACAAGCTGCTGGGCCAGAGCGCAGAGATGGGCGCTCTGCCCACGCTGTACGCGGCCACCGCGCCCGACGTAATCCCCGGCGACTACTACGGGCCGAACGGCTTCCAGCAGATCGGCGGCTATCCCGTAAAGGTGGGATGCCGCGCGGCCGCGCGCGATCCACAGACGGCCGCGGAGCTGTGGGGCTTGTCGGAAAAGTTGACGCGCGTGACCTACCTGTAAGCGCAAGCATCGCCCCACTGCGAGAGCGGCCTAGCTCCGGCCCTCGTCCTTGAGCTTCGCCAGGTCCCCGAGATCAAGCTGGCCTGCGGCCTTCTTGAGATCGTCCATCTCCACACCGCGCCCCTGCAGTTTCACCAGGAAGCGGTCGGCGACGATCAGGTCGTAGGTGCCGCTTCGACTGGACGTGTCCCACTTCTCGTGCACGCGCATGCCGTCCTGCTGGCGCACGCGCTCGTAACCCTGATCGGACTCGCTCTCCGTCTCCACCATCGCCCAGCCCGCGAACATCGCCAGGCCGCTCATGCCGCCCATATCGGTGACCTCGAGGTCGAGGGTTTTCTCGCCGGCGCTGTCGCGATAGCTGGCCTTACCGGTGGCGACCTGCAGGCCGCCGAGCACGGTGTTGCGCTCCACGTTGTAGCTCGTGCGCGGCAATCCGCCGAGTTGTTCGGGTACGAAGGGCTTGAGTTGCTCGGGCCTGAGCGCCTCCACCTTCTTGCCGTCCTTGCCGCCTCCGAACATGCTTCCCAGCGCGTCGCCGAGCGCGGCCTGCTGTGCGGCGGTGTCGCCGGATTTCTGGGCTTCCTCCATCTTCTGGCCGGCCGACTCCATCTGCTTGGCCATGTCCTCGAGCTTGCCCAGCGATCCCTTGTCGATCGTGACCTTGCCCTGGCCGGTGTCGATCTCGATGCCGCTGCCCTGCGAGATCGCCCCCACACTCGCCGCGCCGCCGATGGCGCCGCCGATTGCGCCGATGACGATGCCCAGCACGAAGGCGACCAGGAACACGACGGCCGTGTAGCCGCCCGCGCGATCCGCCGGCGTGCGCATCGTGTTCGGCAGGCCCAGGTACAGCAGGTAGGCCGCGTAGATGGAGCCCGCCAGCGACACGAGTCCGCCGACCCAGGGAATGAGAATGAAGATGCCGCCGACCCAGCTCGCGGTCGACGCGTAGGCTGCGGTCTTCAGCGCCTGCATGGAGTCCTTCTGGCCGCCGAAGGTGGGCGCGAGCGCATCGATGATCAGGCCCAGTACGAATATGGACACCAGCGACAGGCCGTAGCTGACCACCATCTCCACCAGGCCCAGGCCGATGCCGACGCGGAAGCTCGCGCCGATGAAGGGAACGCCCGTGCCGATCAGGCTCATCTTCACGAAGGCCGCCGCTGCGGGGAGCGCCGCCAGGAGCAGGATGTAGCGGGTGTACAGGCCGCCCACTGTGTCCGGTTCGGCCGCGATCACGGGCCACTCGGTCTTCGGGGTGAGCAGGATGTTCTTGACGCGATCGATCAGGCTGGCCATTCGTGTCTCCGGGTGTCGCGGCGCGCGTGCGCGGTTAACGATGCGAGTCTAATCGCTGCGAGCGCGATGTCGCGATGCAAGCGTGAACCGCGTGTCGCCGGCGTGGCAGGATTCGCGCATGACCATTTTCGACCGCCTCATCGCCGGGCAGATCCCGGCGAGCTTCGTCTACCAGGACGCGCTCTGCGTCGCGTTCATGGACATCAACCCGATCGCGCGGGGACACATTCTGGTGGTGCCGCGGCAGTCGGTCGCCACGCTCGAGGAACTCGAAACACCGGTGCATGCGCACCTCTGGGAGACCGCCGTGCGCATCGGCCGCGCGCAGCGTCGCGCGCTCGGCAGCAGCGCTCAGCACTTCCTGGTGAACGATGGCCGTGATGCCAGCCAGAGCGTGCCGCACGTCCACATCCACGTGATCCCGCGCTACTCGGGCGACCGCTACGCGACGGTGGCGCGAATGATCTGGCACCTGGCCACGCTGGCCGGACCGCCGCGCGAACGGCCCGAGGTGCGTCGCCGCATCGAGCAGGAAGCGCAGGCGATTGCCGAGGCGCTGCGCGACTGACGCGCGGCGCTGGACTCAGATCAGGCGGCGCGCGCCGACCATGCGACGCTTCCACGCGCCGTTGAGCGGGCTGACCACGACCTCGCCCTGGCCGGGTGAGGCGTGCAGGATGCGACCGCCGGGCAGATAGACCGCCACGTGCAGGCCACCGCGCCCCCAGCGATAGAACAGCAGGTCGCCCTCGACCAGCGCCTCGGCGGCCTGCACTTCGCTGCCGGCCCGCAGCTGTTCGCGCGTTGTGCGCGGAACCTCGATGCCGGCGCTGCGATACATGCGCTGGACCAGCGCCGAGCAGTCGACGGCATCCTCCCGGTCCGCGCCGTACACATAGGTCGTGCCGACCATCGCTTCGCCGCGCGCGAGCACGACTTCGCGCATCAAGCTGTGGCTCACATCCTCGGAGAGCCGCAGCGAGACGTGGAGGTCGGGAGGCAGGATGGGCATTCCGCGCAGCGTCGCCAGCGCCAGGCGTTCCGAGAGTTGAAGGTCGGGGCCCTGCAGCCTGGCCTGGGCCGGCGGGACGAAGCCCGAACCCGCGAGCAGCAGGACGAGGCCCAGAATTCCGCGACGGATGTTCCGGCGTGTGCGCATGGCGAATGTTCCCTTGTCTGTTCGACCCGGCGGCGGGGTCGGTCATCGCTTTGTGGAGTGAATGCTGGTGCGCGACCTGTGTCGGCGAAAGGCCCATATGACCGTCGGCCACGAATGCGGGAACTGAAGGTCGGGCTCAACCGCTCGACCTTTTTCGTTGCCGCGCTGGTCGGCCGCACCTGAGGCCTGACGCGCGTCCAGCGCGCGTATCCGATAATTCCGTCATGTCCTCGACGCCCGCCGCCGCTCCTTCCCCGCCGGGCCATCCGCCGCACGCGCACTACCTCAGCGGCATCGTGTTTGCGGCCGTGGGGGCGATCTTCTTTTCCGCCAAGGCCGTCGTTGCCAAGCTGCTCTATCGCGAAGGCATCGACGCGGTGAGCCTGATCGCGCTGCGCATGCTGCTGGCCACGCCGGCCTTCCTGGTCGTCGCGATCTGGACCTTCGCGAAATCTCCACGGCTGTCGCGGCGCGACCTGATGCGCGTAGGCATGCTTGGCGTGGTGGGCTACTACGGCTCGAGCATGCTCGACTTCATCGGCCTTCAGACCATCTCCGCGGGACTCGAGCGCCTGATCCTGTTCCTGTCGCCGACCTTCGTGCTGCTGCTGGGCATGTTCGTGTTCAAGCGCCAGGTCAAGGCTCGGCAGTGGCTGTCGATGTGCTTCGCCTACGCCGGCATCGTGCTGGTGTTCTCGCACGACGTGTCGCTCGGCGGAGCGCACGTCGTCATCGGGGCCGGCTTCGTGCTCGGCGCCGCGGTGCTCTACGCGATCTACCTGCTGTATTCGGGTGAGCTGATCCAGCGCGTCGGCACGCTGCGCCTGGTGGCGCTGGCCATGAGCACGTCCTCCGTGCTGAGCATCGGCCAGTACTTCGTGCTCCGCGATCCGGTCTCGCTGTTCCGGCAGAGCAACGCGGTGTGGGCCCTGTCGGCGCTCAACGCCTCGGTGTGCACGGCGCTGCCGGTGTTCCTGACGATGATCGGCGTGGCCCGTGCGGGCGCGGGCAGCGCGGCGCAGGCAGGCATGATCGGCCCGGTCTCCACGTTGTTCCTGGCCTGGTGGATCCTGGGCGAGCCGCTCACCGCGCCTCAGCTCGCGGGCACGATGCTGGTGCTGTTCGGCGTGTATCTGCTGTCGACACGGCGCGTGCCGACAGTCGCGGCGTGACACGCCGCCGCTAGGACTTCTTCGCGCCCTTGGGCGTGTAGGTCGATCCGCTGACCGCATCGACATCGCCGGTCTCGATCGCGTTGACGCGCTTGAGCGCGAGTTCGGTCACCGACAGCGTGGCCTCGACCTCGTGCAACATCGCGGCGCGATAGCCCGCCACCCCGGCGCGTCCTTCTGCGGTCGCCGCCTTGGCGCCTCCACCGGCGGCCGCGATCTGCGCCTGCGCCTGGCTCACGACGCCGCGACGCTTGGCCTGCCAGTCGAGGAACAGGGTGTTCCACTGCCGAAGGTCCTGCTCGGCCAGCGCGCTGCGCTGCGGCTCCAGCGGCTGGTTCTGTGCGATGGCGCCCGGATCCTCGCAGGGCGAGGGACAGGGCTTCATCGCCTTGAGCAGCGCGGCGAGCTTGCCGGTCATCGCCGCGTGCAGCCAGCGCGCCCGCTTGCCGACCACCGAGGCCGGGTCCTGCTTGCCCGAGTTGGACTCGAGATAGTCGCTGTACGCCCTCAGTGCGGTCTGCACTTCGGGCGCTTCGCCGCTGGTCGATGGCGGTGCGGCGCCCGGCGCGGGCGCGACGCCGCCGTTGAGCGCCGCGATGGCCGCGCGTTCGGCCTCGATGGCCTGCTTGAGCTGCGTGTACTGCGGCGCTACGACCTTGCCGTCCTTGATCCAGCTCATGGCCGTGGCCACGTCGGCGGGCGGGGCGGGGATCTGGTCGAACAGGTCGGCGACCGAACTGGCGCGGGCGTCGACGACGGGCGCGGTCAGGCCGAGCACGGCGACGGCAATCAAGGAACGGCGGTGGCGGCGTGAATTCATTTGCTTCGTCTCCGGGACCAATGCGCGGCCCCGAGCTGAGCCCGGACCTCGGACCTCACCCGTCAGGAGCTGCGCTGCTCGCCGGTGCCGCGCGGTTTTGGCAGCAAGGTCCGCGCCATCAGGCGGCGGCCAGGGCCGGTCGCAGCACCCGGGCCTCGCGGATCGGTAGGCACAGCAGGGCGGCGATCGACGCCAGCACCATGTCGGCGATCCACATCCAGCCGTAGTCGCCGAAGCGCGAGATCGTCACGCCGCCCAGCCACGCGCCGAAGAACGCGCCGGTCTGGTGCGACAGCAGGGTCAGGCCGAACAGCGTGGCGAGGTAGCGCGTGCCGAAGAGTTTTCCGACGAGTCCGGCGGTGGGCGGCGTTGTCGCCAGCCAGCTCACGCCGATGGCGGCCGCGAAGATGTAGAAGGTCATCGCCGTGTGCGGCGAGACGAGGTACACCGCGATCGCGACCGCGCGGCCGGCGTACATGAAGAACAGGATGTTGCGCATGCGCACGCGGCTGCCCAGCCAGCCGGCGCCCAGGCTGCCCGCCACGTTGAACAGTCCGATCAGCGCGATCGCCGTGGCCGACACGCCGGCCGGCAGTCCGCACAGCGCGACCTCGCCCGGCAGGTGGGTCACGAGAAACGCGATGTGCACACCGCAGGTGAAGTAGCTCGCGTGGATCAACAGATAGCTGCGGTCTCGCAACGCGTGGCGCAGTTGCGCGCGCAGGCCCAGGTTCGACGCGTGATCGGTCGCTGCCGTCGCCACGCCCTTGCCGAGCTGGCCGATCAGCGGAAGGCCGGCCAGGGCGGTGGCGCCCAGCGCCAGCATCGCGGTGGCCCATCCGAACGCGGAGATCAGCGCCTGCGCCATCGGCGCGTAGGCGAACTGGCCCAGCGAGGAACCTGCATTGATGAAGCCCGCCGCGAAGGAGCGACGCTCGGCCGGCAGGTTCGCGCTGGTCGCGCCGATGAGGATGGAGAAGCCCGCCGCGCCCGCACCCGTCGCCGACAGCACGCCCAGGGTCAGCAGCAGCATCCACTGCGAATGCGCCAGCGACGCCAGCGCCATGCCGATGGCCAGCAGCACCAGGCCGCCGGCGATCACGGGCCGCGAGCCGTGGCTGTCGGCGATGGCGCCGAAGAAGGGCTGCACCGCGCCCCAGACGAACTGGCCGATCGCCAGCGCGAAGCTGATCGAGACGATGGACATGCCGGTGCCCTGGTTCAGCGGCACGACGAACAGGCCCAGCGTCTGGCGCATGCCGGTGGTGATGAACAGGATGCCGGCGGCGCAGAACATGAGCAGCCACACGGCACGGGACGATTGGGCATGCGAAGTCATGTGCAAAGCGTGGCAGCTTGCGGAGTGCGCCGCTACGCTGGTGCTCCTGCACGCCCCGCGGCGTGGCGAACGGAGCCGGGCACATGACGTCGACGACCTTCAGCAAAATCCAGAAGACCGAGGAGGAATGGCGCAAGCTGCTCACGCCCGCGCAGTTCCGCGTACTGCGCTCGGAGGGCACCGAGGTCTGCGGCACGCATCCGTTCAACGGCGAGAAGCGCGAAGGCAGTTTCGTCTGCGCCGGCTGCTTCCTGCCGCTGTTCGAGTCGGGCACCAAGTTCGAGAGCGGTACGGGCTGGCCGAGTTTCTGGGATCCGATTCCCGGGCGGCTCGAGACCAAGGTCGACCACCACATCGGCTATGCGCGCACCGAGTACCACTGCGCGCGTTGCGGCGGGCATCAGGGGCACGTGTTCGAGGACGGCCCGCGGCCGACCGGACTGCGCTATTGCAACAATGGCGAGGCGCTCACGTTTGTGCCGAAGGGCGATGCGCTGCCAGCGCTGCGGGAATAAGAAAAACTCGAGGAACCTCGATGGACGTGAACAACGTAGGCGGCACCCCCGGCGGACTGCGCGAGTTCGTCATCGGCTTCGTGCTGGCCGCGGTCGGCTTCTATCTGCTCACGCAGCGCGTGCAGGTCACCACCGGCGGCTGGTACCTGCGGGGCTACAACGCCTTCGGCCTGTCGCTTGTGCCGTTCATGCTCGGCGTCGGCATGCTCGCCTTCAGCAATCGTTCCTTCGTCGGCTGGCTGCTCACCGGCACGGGCCTGGCCATCATCGTGGCCGGCGTGCTGATGAACCTGAACATCTATTTCGAGCGCACCAGCTTGTGGGACACGCTGCTGATCCTGGGCATGCTCGCGTTCGGCCTGGGCTTCATGGCGCGGGCGCTTCGCTCGCACCCGCCGCCCCCGTCGTCGAAGGATCCGCACTGAGCGGCGCATCGGTGACGGCTTCCATGGGCGGCAGCTCGCGCACGCGAAATACGCGCAGGCCCAGGAATTTCGGCCGCTCCCGGGCGTAGGCCACCCAACTCGGCTTGAGCACCGTGCCGCCCGCCAGCGACGAGGCCATCGCAATGCCCCCGTCGGGTTCCGCGATGGCGACGTGCACGCTGTCCAGGCCGGTGTCGCGTGCGACGAAGGTCAGGATGTCGCCCGGCGCTATCGCGGCCCCGACCTTCGCATAGTCACCCGGCGCGACGTAGGCCAGCGGCCCGGGCGCATCGCCCGCATCCGTGCAGCCCTTCGGGTCGAGGTCATGCGTGGCCATCCAGCTGCGCTTCCATCGATGCTGCTGCAGCGAAATGCCGGTCGCCTCGGCGATGTCCTGTGTCACTTCCTCGATCCATCCCTGCCTGGCGTTCCGGCTTGCCCAGTCGCTGAGGTAGTGCGCGCGCGCGCAGTACGAGGGCGCGCGGCCGTCGTAGCGGGTCTGCTGCAGCCAGCGTTGTTGCTGCGTCGGCGCACTCACCTGCTGCGCGCGCATCAAGGCCGCCTCGACGAAGGTCATGCAGTCGAGTCCCGACGGCGGCAGCCCCGCCTGCTCGGGCCCGTAGGGACCGCCGAGATTTCCCGTCACATAGGGAATGCGCTGGCTTGCGAGTTCGGCCGCGGCGTCCGCGATTCGCGCCCCCAGCGCCGAGGAGGACAGGGCCTGCGCGCAGGCCAGGGGCGCGGCGCCCATCGCCAGCACGCAGGTGACGACGGCGGTCGGGACGAATCGGATCGGGAACCCCGGTGAGGTGCCGCGCCCGCGTCAGAGCGGCGTAGCGCCCGGCGGCGTCGCGATCGGACGGTCGTTGAGCCGGGGCGGCAGCGGCGCGGACGGCGGTTCGTCGGCGGGCGGTGACGGCGCGGCCGGCGCCGGGGTCGGCATCGCATCCGCGGCCGGAGGCGGCGGTGCGGGTGTAGGTGCGGGAATCGGGGCGGCCGGCGCACGTGGCGGCGGCGTGACGGGAGCGGGCGTCCGCGCCGGGGCCACGGCCTTCGGGGCCGGGGCGCGAATCGGCGGCGGCGCCTCGCCGGATCCGAAGGCGACCCGATCGAGCTGCACGATCTGGTCGACGCCGCATTCGGATGACGTGGTGCGGCTGCCCACCACGAGGGTCTTCGCCGCGACGAGGCCGCTCAGGGCGGCATTGAAGCCGATCACGCCGGCGCTCTGCAGAGCCGGGCAGGAGCTGGTCAGCACGAGCAGGTAGGACTTGCCGTTGCGTACCACCATGACGTTGCGATCGTCGAGGTACTTCCAGTCGTCGATGACGCTGTCCGGCACCGTTTCCACCGGCATGGCGCGCGTGTACCCGAACACCCGCAGCCGCGAATCCGCGTCGGCGCTGGCGGGAGGCGCGCAGGCGAATGCGGCAAGGGCGAGGGCCAGGCTACGCAGGCTGGCGGAACAGAATCGGGTCATCGTTCAGGCTCCATTGAAGGGTGTCGCGCGAGGCGACACGACATTGTCACGCGCAGGCGCGCCGCGCGCATCTGTTGCGCCGGGCTTGCGCACCCGCGTCCGACTGCGGAGCATGGGCGTCCCCCGGCACATTCCCGTCCTCGCCATGAGCCTCTCCCTTCGCGACCAGCTCCTGCAGGCCGGTCTGCTCGACCCGAAGAAGGCGCAGCAGCAACAGCAGCAGACGCGCGAGCAGCGCCATCAGCGGCGCGAACAGACCAAGAAAGCGCCGAGCGCGCCGGACCCGCGCGTCGTTGCACAGCAGAAGGCGGCGGCCGAGAAGGCCGCGCGCGATGCCGAGCTCAACCGCAAGCAGCAGGACAAGCAGGAACAGAAGGCGCGGCGTGCGCAGGTCAAGCAGCTCATCGAGCAGCACCGCGTGCCGAAGGTCACCGAGAGCGAGGAGCTCTACAATTTTGTCGACGGCAAGCGCATCCGGCGGCTGCCGGTCGACCGCCCCATGCGCGAGAGGCTGATCGCCGGGACCTGGGTGATCGTGCGCTGCGATGGGCGCTACGAGATCGTGCCGTCGGATATCGCCACGCGCATCGTGGAGCGCGATCCGCACGCAGGGCTCAGGCCGCCCGAGGCTCCTGCCGCGCCGGACGCCGCGAGTGGCGGCGAAGACGATCCATACCGCGACCACAAGGTGCCGGACGATCTGATGTGGTGATCCCCGCTGCACGTCTCCCGATGCGCGCCGCATAAGCCGCGGCGCTGCTCGGGATGAGCGGGGCAGCGGGAGACGATCACGCGCGCCCCCGAAAGACCCGTTCAGCCCGAGTAGCCGCGTAGCGAGGCGAAGGGGTGTACCGCGGGAAGCGAGTGGGAAGCTCAGCCCTGGTTGAGCATCCGCTCGATCGCTTCCTCGCCCAGCGGCTGCGCATCCTTCACGCGCAGGCTGTCGCTCCACTCGCGGGCGAAATCACGCTGCAGGCGTGCATTGATCAGGGCGGTGATCGTCATCGCCACGGCCGCGCCGATGCCGGCCATCAGCATGTCCTTGTGCGCGTCCCAGACGTCGCCCTGGGTGCCCAGGTAGGCCGCGCCCAGGTCGCCGCCGAAGAAGGTGGCGGCGGCCCATTCGAACAGTTCGAACAGTGCCGAGGTGGCCAGCGTGAAATCCAGCGGCAGGAAGTACCCCCAGAACCCTCGCGCCTGCGCCACGCGCAGGAACACCTCGCGCAGCGGGTAGGCGAACAGCAGGCCGTAGCTGAAATGCACGAGCCGGTCGAAGTAGTTGCGGTGCCAGCCCATCATTTCGTTGAAGGTCGAGCCCGCGAGCGCCTTCCAGGCGGCGTCGTACGGAACCTCGGAGTAGGTGTAGTGCGCGCCGATCGTGTGCAGGCACAGGAACACGAAGATCAGCGTGTAGGAGACGCGCGAGAACGTGAAGTGGCGGTAGCTCGCGGCGATGCCGATCACGAAGGCCAGCACCAGCGCGTTCTCCAGCGCCCAGTCGTGGCGATCCGAGGGATGGATCGCGAGCAGTAGCCAGAACGCCCCGAAGATGCTGCCGAGGATGGCGAGATAGCGCTGGTGAGGGTAGTTCAAGGTCCTTCCGGCTCGAGGCGGCGTGCAGGTTGGAACATAGCGCGCACCGCGCCGGGCGGCACCTGGCTCGCCCGCGCGGTTGGTACGGGAGCTGGCCCAGGCACGCGGCGACCAGCCAAGCCCTGAGCAGATGCGGCCTTCGCCTGCGCTGATTCAGCCCTGGCAGACACCCAGGTTGGTCGCGGCCGGCGCGCTGGTCTTGTCGAAGCGCACCGTGGGACCGGGTTGGATCCGTCCGCTCACCTCCATGTCGGGCAGCTTGAGCGTGTAGTTCGTGCCGGGCGCCACCGGCACCGCGACGTCCATGCGAAAGGTCTTCGGCTCCGACGACGTCAGCACATTCGCGCCCGGGATCGTGCCGCCCACGAGCGCATCGGTCGGTGCCAGGCGTGTCTTGCACGAGCCGGCGTCCGCGGCGCAGACCGTGGTGATGCCGGTGACATAGACCTCGGCAGGCTCCGCCGCGCCCTTGCTATAGAGCGTGAAGCGGTTGCTCAGGAAGTGGACGGTCTGGCCTTGCGGCACCAGCACCTGCACGCGCGCCGACAACGACGACGTGTCCGGGTCGCCGCCCCAGACGCGGATCTTGATTCCGCTGCCGAGCGGGATTTCGAGTTCGTCGCGCAGTCCGAAGGTGCACAGCGAGCGGTTGCGCAGTTCGCCGTCGCCCGAAGGCAGGTAGTGGTTCACCTGCATCTGCGCGCAGGCGCCGAGCGTGAGTGCGCAGGCGGCCAGGATTGTCAGTCGTTTCATGCGCAAACCCATTCCCTCGGGAACCCCGCGCCAGTCTAGCCGCGACGTTCGCGTTCGGGGTGTGGAACTGCGGCGCGCGTCACGCAAATCCCGAGCGGTAACGGGGCTCAGGGCGCGGGTCGCGCGACGATCAGCATGCGCGGGCGGTCCGCGGACAGCGAGGCGCCATCGAAGCCTCCCCAGGCCGCCGTGACCTCCAGGCGGGCCATGGCCAGGAGGCTGCGGATCTCGGTGAAGGTGAACAGGCGCACCGAGAAGATCACGTCGCGGCGCGTGGTGCCCCGAAGCATCGTGCGGCTGTCGACCAGGCGGCCGGTCTCGACGTCGAAATGCTGTCGATCGATCATCAGGTCGCCATTGCCCTTGTCGACCACGCTCGCCGGCGGCTGGCGCAGCATCCATTCGCGCGTGCGCAGGTCCAGCAGGAGCGCGCCGCCGGGTAGCAGGGCCGCGCGCGCGTTCTGCAGCGCGCGCAGGCAGTGCGCGTCGTCGAAGAAGCCGAAGGCATCGAACAGGCAGATCGCGGCGTGGAAGCCGTCGCCCACCTCGAAGGCGCCCATGTCGGCCTGGTGGAACTGCGCGTCGACCCCGCACCTCATGGCCTCGGCCGAAGCCACGCCCACGAAACTTTCGGACAGATCGATGCCAGTGACCGCGTAGCCGCGACGCGACAGCTCGATGGCGTGGCGGCCGTGCCCGCAGCCCAGGTCGATCACGCGCTGCCCGGACTCCAGTGCCAGCGCGCGCTCGATGAAGTCCACCTGCGCCTTCGTGTTCTCGGCGCGCAGCGTGTCCTCCATGAAGTAGAGGTACTCGTCGGCGTCGAACAGCTTCGAGAAATCGTAGAAGACGGGCTCTGCCATGGCGTAGGACGGCGACCGCGATCGGACGGGGCCATTGTGCCAGTCGCTTCCGGCGCGAACCGGCCCAGAATGCGGCACCCCTTCTCCTTCGCAGAGGACCGCACGATGAACCCGCAATACCCGCTGCTCGGCCCCGTGATAGCCCTCGTGATCTGGATCGCCGTGATGTGGGCGTGGATGTACGTCACGCGCATTCCCGCCATCAAGGCCTCGAACATGGTGCTGGACGGCAACGCGCCGCGCGGCGAGCAGATGGCGACCTTGCCGCCGCAGGTGCGCTGGAAAGCCGACAACTACAACCACCTGCTCGAACAGCCGCAGTTGTTCTACGCGGTGGCGATCAGTCTGGCGGTGATGGGCGACAGCTCGCAGATGAGCCTGGTGCTGGCCTGGGCGTACGTAGGGCTGCGCGTGCTGCACAGCTTGTGGCAGTCGATCGTGAACAAGATCCTGCCGCGCTTCGTCCTGTTCGCGCTGTCCTCGCTGGTCTTGTTCGCGCTCACCGCGCGGGCGGCGATGCGGGTGTTCTGACCGTGGCGCCAAAGATCCCGATTCTTTGGCTTCGCAAAATCCAGTGTCCGGCCTACGGTGGCGTGGACTCACGAACGCGGTGCGCGAGGCCGTCGCGCGGCGTCGGATTCGCTGCTCCATCCAGGGTCGACGCCTTCGAGCACTTTTCCGATCCCGTCATCGCGTACGGGCGCATCGCCGAGCCTCCCAATTCCGCGCCGGATTCCGGTACCGGCGCTTGTCACCCGCGCGGTCTGGCGAACATCATCCCGGCTCGTCTTCGAGAAACGCACGAAACCAACGATGAGCAAGCCCTCAGACCAGGCCGATCTTGCGCGCCTGACGCGCGCGGTTCGCGCGCGGGTTCCTCTCGATGCGGCGCAGCTGCTGAGTCGCGAAACGCCGGAGCGCGTCGGAGAGGTGCTCGCCGAGCTGCCGCAGGACCTCGCCGACCGCATCCAGTCGCACCTGCCCCCCGAGCTGCGGCGCCAGGCGGCGGAGGAAATGGCCGAGGCCGTCGAGGGTACGGTGCACGAGATGATGGAGCCGGCGCTGGCGCTGCTTCCGGCCGCGACCATGGTGTCCGCGGCGATCGCGTTCCTGCGCGCACATCCGACCCCGCAGCAGATCACCTATCTCTACGTCACCGGCACCGACGACAAGCTCATCGGCATGATCGTGATCCGGGACCTGATCCTGGCCGAGCCGGGCGAGACGCTGGCCGAGGTGATGCTGCCCGACCCGTTCGCGATTCCGGTCGACATGGAGGTCACGGAGGCGATCAAGGCCGCGCTGCATCGGCATTACCCGGTCTATCCCGTGGTGGACGGCGAGCAGCACGTGGTGGGCGTGATCCGCGGCTGGCGCTTGTTCGAGCGCCAGGCGGTGGAAATCAGCGCACAGTCCGGCCAGATGGTCGGTGTCGACAAGGAAGAGCGGCTGTCGACGACGTTCTGGAACGCATTTCGCATGCGCCATCCCTGGCTGCAGGTGAACCTGCTGACGGCCTTCCTCGCCGGCTTCGTCGTGAGCCTGTTCGAGGGCACGATCTCGCAGATCGTCGCGCTCGCCGCGTTCCTGCCCATCCTCGCGGGCCAGAGCGGCAACACCGGCTGCCAGGCACTGGCGATCACGCTGCGTGGCATTACGCTCGGGGACATGGACAAGTTCTCGGTGGCGGGCCTCGTGCGCAAGGAGGTCATGCTCGGCGCGATGAACGGCCTGTTCACCGGCGTAGTCGCGGGCCTCGCGATGTGGTGGACCGCCGGCCACGGCGGCAACGCGCAGGCACCGCTGCTGGGCCTCGTGATCCTGCTGGCGATGGTGGGCAGCTGCATGATGTCCGGCATGTTCGGCGTGCTGGTGCCGATCACTCTGCGTCGTTTCGGCGCGGACCCTGCGACCGCGTCGAGCATCTTCCTGACCACGGGCACCGACATCGCGGGCATGGGCCTGATGCTGTTTCTCGCCACGACGCTGGTGCTCTGACGAACGCGGGATTCAGAATCCAGAAGTAAGCACCGCGCATTCGATTGGACGCCCTCTCCCTCACGCTCACCGCGTTCGCCTTCCTGACTTCCGCGCTGTCCGGTCTGGCCGGCATGGGCGGCGGGACCATCCTGATCGGAGTGTTCTTCGCCCTGGGTCTGACGCCGGTCGACGCGGTGCCGCTGTTCGCCGCGGTGCAGTTCGTCTCCAACGCCTCGCGCACGCTGGCCTACGTCAAGCACGTGGAATGGCATGCCGCCGGCTGGTTCGCACTGGCCGCGGTGCCGGCGACCTTGGTGCTCGCGCCGTTCGCCGAGGACGTCGACGGCAACCTCGTGCGGCTGATCCTCGCCGGACTGATCCTGGCGTCGCTCGTCCCCTCGCGCGCCGGCGTCGCGCCGCTTCCCCCGCGCCCCTCTTTCGTGGTCGCCGGGCTGCTCAATGGCAGCCTCGGAATGTTCACGGGCGCGACCGGCCTCTTCGTCGGGCGCCTGTTCCTGCGTCCCGAATGGAAGAAGGAAACCACCATCGCGACGCTGGCGCTCACGCAGGTGCTGGGCCATGGGCTGCGCGTGCTGGCGTACGGTTTCGTCGGCTACAGCGCGTTTGCGCGGCCCGCGTTGCTGCTGCAACTGTGCCTGGCGGTGATCGCCGGCACCTGGACGGGCAAGCATCTCAACGGCCGCATCAGCGAGGAGCGCTTCGCGAGCCTGTTCAAGGCGATCCTCGGCATACTTTCGATCAAGCTGCTGTTCGACGCGGCACGGGGATTCGGATGGATCTGAAGCTGGTGATGCAGGCGCCCGAGGTGATCCGGCTGATCACGATGGGCTTCAAGGCCGACGCACCGTTCTTCGCCATCGACGAACTTCGACCCGGCTACCTGCGCGCGCACATGCCGTTTCGCAACTGGATGCTGCGGCCGGGCAACGTGGTCTCCGGCCCCGCGCTGTTCACCGCGGCCGATCTCGCGATGTACGCGCTGGTGTTGTCTCACACCGGTCCGCAGCTGATGGCGGTGACGTCGAACCTGAGCCTGAATTTCGTGAACAAGGGGGCGGCTGCCGACGTGCACGCCGAGGCCAGCCTGCTCAAGCTAGGCCGGCGGATCGCGGTGATGGAGGTCAAGCTGCGCTGCGGCGACGATCCTGCGCTGGTCGCGCATGCCACAGGCAGCTACGCGATGCCTTCTCCGAAGGCTTGAGAGGACGGTCCTGCGTCGTTGACGGGCTGGATCAGCCGGGCAGGGTCCACTGCCGCTGCAGGCGGTCTTCGCGCAAGCCGTGCCGCGTCCCGGGCTCGGGAAACGCGGCGAACACCTCGCTCTCGACCTCCCCGTACGCGGCCAGCGTCGCGTAGTTCGCGGAGTTCATCCAGCCCTGTGCATGTGCCGCTGCAGACCAGTGGGTGATCAGCGAATACAGCACCGTGCCGTCGGAGGGCGCGATCTCCAGAGGACCGACGAGCTGCCAGGGCTGCGGCTCGAAGTCACCGGTGAGCGTCTCGAAATCGCGGGCGCCGAACTCGCGCACTGCGCGGAGTTCCGAGCGAAGCGCGGCCAGTTGGCTTTCATCGAGCGGCGTGTCGCGCTGTACGCGCGTCTCGCACATGTAGCGATCCGTCGTGGGCGTGCCGGTTTCGAGGCGCCGCCACTTGCGGATGTACACCGCGGTCCACCAGTTCTCGTAGGCCATGCGCTGCACTTCACGGTGGTGCTCGTGGTGCTGCCAGGTCTCCATGTCGGCGGCGCTCGCGAAGCGCACGCCGAAGTACAGCCAGGTGGAATCGTGGATGGGGCCGCCGTAGACGGACACGAAGCCCGGCTGCGCCATCGCGATCGGCACCGTGGCGCCCTGGCGCGCGAAGAACTCGCCTTCCTTGCCGGGAATGATCCGGAAGCCGGCTTCCATCACGGTGAAGGGGCTGCGCGCAGGCTGCTGGGAATCGGCCACGACCGGTGCTCGACGTCTGGGAACGAGCCGATTCTAGGGCGTGGGTCCTGCGCGGCGCACGTATGGCGACGCCGCTAGTCCTGCAGCACGCGCCCCTTCGTCTCGATCACCCATGGCATGAGCAGCAGGCCGACGACGGGTACGAAGCCCACGTAGAACAGCGTGCTCACCGCCGTGTGAGTGCCCTGCGTGGCGATGTAGCCGACCATGAAGGGACCGATGGCGGCGAACACGCGGCCGAAGTTGTAGCAGAAGCCCGCGCCCGTTCCGCGCAGGCGCGTCGGGAACAGTTCGGGCAGGTAGTAGGTGAAGCTGCCGAAGACGCCGAACACCGAGAGGCCCACCAGGAAGTAGAAGTAGAGGCGGATCTGGCCCGGCCAATCGATGCCGAAGGTCAGCAGCATCGAAGCGGCGGAGGCGACCCAGTAGATGGCGAACATCTTGCGCCGTCCGAGGTACTTGCTTGCGGGAATCGTCAGCAAGGTGCCGATCAGCCCGCCGAGGTTGAAGCACACGGTGGCGAGCAGCTTCCACTCCTGCACCAGCGCGAGTGTCTCGGCCCCGCCCAGACCGCGCGCCTCCGCGCTCGCACGCGCCAGTCCCGACGCGACGACGGGAATGAACGCGTTGCTGCTCCACCACGTGATGAGCGCGATCACGGCCATCAGGAAGCCCGAGCGCGTGTAGGCGATCAACTGCGGCGTGAACAGTTCGGACAACCGCGGCGCTGCGGCGTGCGCAGCCTGCTTCGCCCAGCGTTCCGGTTCCTTGATGAACAGGCGCACCACGAACGCCACCGCCGCCGGCAGCAGGCCGAACAGGAACACGTAGCGCCAGGACTGTTCGGGCATGGACTTGAACCACACGCCCGCGACCTGGTGGTCGACGAAGGTGGCCAGGAACAGGCCGAAGGGTGCGGCTGTGTACAGCAGCGCACCGGCCTCGACGCGCTTCTCCTCGGGCACCGTCTCCGCGACCATCGCTGCGCCCGCGGCCCATTCGCCGCCGATGCCCAGCGCCGCCACGACGCGGAAGGCCAGCAGCATCCAGATGTCGGTTGCGAAGGCGCAGGACGCGGTGCCCAGCGCGTACAGCAGCATCGTCAGCAGCAGGGTGCGCGTGCGCCCGATGCGATCGCAGATCCATCCGAAGATGACGCCACCCGCGGCCCAGCCGAGCAGCAGCACCGAGGACATCACGCCGGTCCAGTAGAGCGTCGCCTGCTTGGCCTCGGGCGAGCCGATGGTGAGGTCGAGCAGCGTGGGAACACAGTTGGGCGCGACGTAGTTGAAGAGCAGTCCGTCGAAGATGTCGAAACCCCAGCCGAGCCACGCCGCGAACAGCACCGTCCATTGGTAGCGCGTGAAACCCAGCATGCTTCGAATCTCCCGGGATCGTGATCCGGGGCGCCTTGGCCCCGTGCCCAGTGCCGGGTGCTGCGCCCGCGAAGGCAAGGATGACAGATGGAGCGACCAGGTCGTCGCCCCTCAGGTCACGCGCTGCGCCACCCCGGCGTGGTCGGCGCCGTTGAGCATCCGCTCCAGGCGCGCGTCCTTGCGCGACCAGATCCCGTTGACCCAGGTCTGGAAGCGCGCGCGGAATTCCTCGTCGCCCTCGTAGTCGCCGCGAATCATGTCCGGCGGGATCGGCAAGGTGTCCACGTGGATCGCCATCTGGCTCTGCTCACCGCACAGCCAGCTCCAGACCCGGTCCTTCGTAGCAGGCTGGTAGGCCAGGGTCACGTCGATGATGCCGTCGAACTGCTCGCCCATCGCATTGAGCGTGAACGACAGGCCCGCCGACTTGGGTTTGAGCAGGTGACGGTAGGGCGATGCGGTGGCCGCGCGCTTGGACTCGGTGAAGCGCGTGCCCTCGAGGAAATTGACGACCGTGATCGGACGCCGACGGTATTTCTCGCAGAAGCGGCGGGTGGTCTTCAGATCCTCGCTACGCAGCGCCGGGTTGCTGGCGATGGCCTCTTTCGAGTGTCGTTTCATGAACGGCATGTCCAGCGCCCAGCAGGCCAGGCCCACGATCGGGATCCAGATCAGTTCCTTCTTCAGGAAAAAGCGCAGGAAGTGCGTACGGCCGTGGAACAGGTCGAACAGGACCTGGATGTCGGCCCAGGACTGGTGGTTGCAGATCAGCAGGTAGCTCCGGCACGGGTCGAGCTGGGCGCTGTAGTCCAGGTGCCAGGCTGGCGCATGCATCAGGCGGTACACGAGCTGGTTGGAAGCCACCCACTGCGTGGCCACGGCCACGATCAGCGGCGACAGCGTGGCCTGCGCGAGCCCAAACGGCAGCAGCGCTCGAAGCAGCGTCAGCGGCAGCAGGATCAGGCCGCCCCAGAAGAGCAGGACGGCGAGCATCAGCGCGAAGGTCAGCACGCCCACCAGCCACGCCGGGACCAGGACGGAGATCATCTGCGGCGGATTGGGTTGTTCGGGAGCAGGTCAGGGCTGGCGGTGATACGCGGGCGAGAGCTCGTGCAGGGCTTCGATCATCGCGCCGGCATGATCCGGCGGAGTCTGCGGCAGGATGCCGTGACCCAGGTTGAAGATGTGACCCGAACCGTGGCCGTAGTCTGCGAGTACGCGGGCGGTTTGCTCACGGATGCGACCCGGTTTCGCGAACAGCGTGACGGGGTCGAGGTTGCCCTGCAGCGCGACGCGATCGCCGACGCGGCGCCGTGCATCCGCGAGCGAGGTTGTCCAGTCCACGCCCAACGCCGTGCAACCGCTGTCGGCCAACTTCTCAAGGTGCTGGCCTCCGTTCTTCGTGAACAGGATCACCGGGACGCCGGGCGCGCTCTCCTTCAGGTTCGCGACGATGCGCTTCATCGGGTCGAGCGAGAATCGCTGGAAGTCGTCGGGCGCGAGCACGCCGCCCCAGGTGTCGAAAATCATCAGCGCGTCGGCACCCGCCGCGTGCTGCGCGGCCAGATAACCCGACACCGAATCCACGAGCGTCGACAGCAGCAGGTCGAAGGCCGCGGGCTCGTCGAGCATCAGTTTCTTCACGGTGGCGAAGTCGTGGCCGCCGCGGCCCTCGACCATGTACGTGGCCAGGGTCCAGGGGCTGCCCGAGAACCCGATCAGCGGCATGCGATCGCCCAGCGCGCCGCGGATCGTGCGCACCGCGTCCATCACGTAGCGCAGCTCGCCCTCGGGATCCGGCACGGCTAGCTGGCGGATCGCCTCGACGCTGCGCAGTGGACGGTCGAACTGCGGGCCCTCGCCCTCGACGAAGCGCAGGCCCAGGCCCATCGCGTCCGGGATGGTGAGAATGTCGGAGAACAGGATCGCGGTGTCCAGCGCGTAGCGGTCCAGCGGCTGCAGCGTGACTTCGCAGCACAGGTCGGCGTTGCGGCACAGGGACATGAAGTCGCCGGCCTTCGCGCGGCTCGCGCGGTACTCGGGGAGGTAGCGGCCGGCCTGTCGCATCATCCAGACCGGCGTGCGGTCCACCGGTTCACGCCGCAGCGCACGCAGGAATCGATCGTTACGCAGCGTTTTCATGATTTTCCGTATGGACGGCGGCTCGAACAGGCGTCAGTTTAGCGAGCGCAGGTGCCGCGTCGCGTAGTGCCTGCAAGTAACAGACCGAGGCCGCTCGCCGTGGATACAGGGTCCGTCGGGCGCCGCAGGTCGATCACAGAAGAAAACGGGAGCGAGAAAGAGATGCACAAGGTCTGGCAGCGCGTCCGTATGGACAGCGTTCGGGTTGGGCGGCGGCTGGCGTTGGGTTCGATGTTCCTTGCCGCGCCCTCGGCCTGGGCGCTGTCCCCGCCGGAGACCGTGCAGGCGGCGGGCCCCGTGGAGACGGTGACCGTGACGGCCACGCGCGTGGCGCGGCCCGCGTTCGAAGTGCCGGCCTCGATCGACGTGATCGGCGGCGAAGCCCTGAACGAGGACACGCTGGGCGTGAACCTGTCGGAAGGCCTGGGCAGCGTGCCGGGGGTGCTGGCGCGTGACCGCCAGAACTATGCGCAGGACACGCAGATCTCGATTCGCGGCTTCGGCTCGCGCGCCTCCTTCGGCATCCGCGGCATCCGGCTCTACCTCGACGGCATCCCCGCGACGCAGCCCGACGGTCAGGGACAGGTCTCGCACTTCAACCTCGCCACCGCCGACCGGGTCGAGGTACTGCGCGGCCCGTTCTCCACGCTGTACGGAAATTCGTCGGGCGGCGTGATCCAGATGTTCACGGCCGACGGCGCCGATCCTTCGCTCATCACGAGCGGTGTCGCCGCCGGCAGCTTCAACACCTGGCGCGCGAACCTGGGCAGCAGCGGCCGCACGGCGAGCGCCGGCTACACCTTCGACTACACGCACTTCGAGACCGACGGCTATCGTGATCACAGCGAGGCCGAGCGCGAGTCGCTCAACGGCAAGGTCAATTTCGCGGTCGGCCAGAACGGCAAGCTGACCTTTGTGGGCAACTACTTCGACTCCCCCGACACGCAGGACCCGCTGGGCCTGTCGCGCGACCAGTTCCGCGACGACCCCGACCAGGCCACACCGCAGGCCGAGCAGTTCGACACGCGCAAGAGCGCCAGGCAGAGCCAGGCCGGCGCGATCTACGAGCAGGTGCTCGGCGCGCACACGCTGCGCCTGCTGGCCTACGGCGGCACGCGCAAGGTCGAGCAGTTCCTCGCCATCCCCGTGGCCACGCAGGGCAACCCGCTCCACTCCGGCGGCGTGGTGGACCTGGATTCGGATTACGGCGGCACCGACCTGCGCTGGTCCTGGCACGGCCTGATCAACCAGCGTCCGCTGACGGTGGTCGCGGGCGCCACCTACGACCTGCTGTCGCAGGACCGTCGAGGTTTCCTGAACTTCGCCGGCATCGGGGCGGCGCAGGAACTCGGCGTGCGCGGCGAACTCAAGCGCAACGAGACCGACGACATCGACAGCTTCGACCAGTACGCGCAGGCGACCGCGGAACTGGAGGATCGCTGGTCGCTGATGATGGGCGTGCGCCACAGCCGCGTGGGCTTCGATTCGGACGACAAGTTCATTGTCGGCACCAACGGCGACGACAGCGGCAAACGCCACTTCTCGCAGACCACGCCCGCGGCCGGTCTTCTGTACCGCGCATTGCCGAGCCTGCATCTCTACGGCGCGCTGGCGCGTGGATTCGGGACGCCGACATTCGCGGAGCTCGCCTACCGGCCTGACGGCCTGGCCGGACTCAACTTCGACCTGCGTGCGGAGCGCACGAAGAACGCCGAAGTCGGCGCCAAGTGGCGGGTTGGAAACGCTACGCAGGTGAACCTCGCCGTTTTCCGCGTGCTGACCGACAACGAGATCGTAGTCGCCACCAACGCCGGCGGCCGCTCCTCGTTCAAGAACGCGGATCGGACACGGCGTCAGGGCGTCGAGCTGGGAATCCAGAGCAGGCCGATCAGGAACTGGACCCTGCAGGCCTCCTGGACCTTGCTGGATGCCACGGTGCGCGCGCCTTATACGACCTGCCTCGCGGCGCCCTGCACCGACGCGAACGCAGTCCGTGTCGAGCGCGGCAACGACATTCCGGGCGTTCCCGAGTCGGCGCTGTTCGGTTCCGTGCAGTGGGGCGCGGAGGCCGGCTGGCACCTGGGCATGGATGCCCGCTACGTCGATTCGGTGCCGGTCAACGACACCAACGTCGCGTCCGCGCCTTCGTACGCCCTGGTCGGCCTCGACGGCGGCTACGTATTCGCGCCGTCCTGGGGCCGGCTGCGCACCTTCGTTCGTGTCGACAACCTGTTCGACGAGGAATACGTCGGCTCGGTGATCGTCAACGACGGCAACAGCCGCTTCTACGAGCCGGGGCCGGAGCGCAGTTTTCTCGCTGGAATTCGGGCGGACTGGAATTACTGAGGAGGGCGCAACCCGCAGCGACGGACGAAGTCCGTGGCTGTTGCCGCGTTCGGAGCGGGGCGCCCCGCACGTCTTCCCGGCTACGGGCCGGTGCGGTTCAACCCAGCTGTCTCGCGTGCTGCGCCAGGTGATCCGCCACGAAACTCTGGATGAACCAGTACGAGTGGTCGTAAGCCTCGTGCCGGCGCACCACGAGTTTCTGGCCTGAAACCTTCGCCGCCGCTTCCAGCGCTTCGGGATGTAGCTGGTTGACGAGGAACTGGTCCGAAGTGCCCTGGTCGACCAGGATCTCGCGCGGGAAGGCCTTCGCCTTCATGAGCAGGCTCGCGTCGTAGGCATCCCAGCTTTTCCGATCCGCCCCGAGGTACTTCCCGAACGCCTTCTCGCCCCAGGGCACCGCGACCGGGTTGCTGATCGGCGCGAACGCCGAAACCGAGGTCCATCGATCCGGGTTGCGTAGCGCCGTGACGAGCGCTCCATGTCCGCCCATCGAGTGGCCGAAGATGCCGCGCCGGTCCGGCGCAACGTCGAAGTTCGCCTCGATCAGCGCGGGCAGTTCGAAATTCACGTAGCTGCCCATGCGGTAGTTCGCGGCCCAGGGAGCCTGCGTGGCATCGAGGTAGAACCCCGCGCCGACCCCAAAGTCCCAGGATTCGGAATCGCCCGGCAGGTTCAGGCCGCGCGGGCTGGTGTCGCAGGCCACCAGCATCAGGCCGAGTTCGGCGGCGACGCGCTGCGCGCCCGCCTTGATTGCGAAGGTCTCCTCCGTGCAGGTCAGCCCTGCGAGCCAGTACAGCGCGGGCACCTTCTTCTGCTTCGCCTGCGGCGGCGTGAACACCGCGAAGCGCATCTCCGTGCCGGTTTCCTTCGACGCGTGGGCGTGGAAGCTCATGCGGCCGCCGAAGCAGGCGTGTTCGCTGCGAAGGGTGATGCTCATGTGTTTGGCTCCGGAACGCTTGCGGTCGTGTTGGATCGCGCGAAAGTAACGGCGCGCGGCGGCCACAACAAGTTCAGCCCGTCGGCGGACGTTCTTCCGGGGGCGGAGGCGCTTCCGATGCACGCGGATCGAGTTGCGCGATCGTCGGGGTGCCGCCGACCGGCACCGCGACGTAGGGCTGCTGGTCGGCCACGGCCGTGTCGAACTCGCGCACGCGCCACGAGGCGTAGGTCGCGTACGCGAGCATCGCGATCGCGATACCGAAGTACAGGCCCGAAGGGCCGACCACCGCGATCAGGGCCGAGGTGCTCAGCGGTCCGATGCACTGGCCCACGCCGTGGCAGAGCAGAAGGCTGGCGTTGGCGGCCACGTGCTGGCGCCCGCCGGTGCGATCGTTCAGGCGCGCCAGGCACGCCGGGTAGAGGCAGGCCGCGGTGCCCGTGAACAGCATCGTGGCGCCGAACAGCAAGATCGCGGAGAAGCGGCCGAGCAGCGCGACCAGCGCCGCGCTCACGCAGATCGACACCGCCAGCCAGAAGATCACGCGGCGGCGGTCGTGGCGATCGGACAGGCGACCCACCGGGATCTGGAACAGCATCATCCCGAGTACCGCGCAGGCCATGTAACGCGCGGTCGTGTTCGTGTCGTTGAACAGGTGCTGCACGAAGATCGGCGACAGCTGGTAGAACGAAGCCAGCGTGAACCCGGACATCAGCGCGCCGAACACGCTGATGCGGGAGGCCTCGAACAGGTCGCGCAGCGGGAGGCGTTCCGCGTCGTGGGTCGCCGGCGCCGGCTGCCGCGTCAGGCACAGCGGGATCATCGAGGCCACCGCGAGGCCGGCGGCCAGGCTGAAGGCGCGAAAGTCGGTCGGCTCGTTGAGCGACACCATCCACTGCCCGATCGCGCCCGCCACGTAGTAGTTGACCATGTACAGGCCCAGGAACCGGCTGCGGGTCTCGGGCCGTGCATGGGCATTGATCCAGCTCTCCAGCACGACCATCAGCAGCGCGCTGGAGAATCCCTGCGCCGCGCGAAGGCCGGCCCAGAGGAAGGCGTTCACTTCCGAACCCTGGCCGAGCGTGGCGCAGCAGAGCGCCGCGGCGAAGGCCGAGAACGCGCGGATGTGACCGACGCGGCGGATCACGCGCGGACCGATCACCGACCCGAGCATGAAGCCGAAGGAGTTGTGCAGCATTACCAGGCTGATCGTGCCGGCCGCAAAGCCCTCGGCCGACATGCGCAGGCTCAGGTTGGTCGACAGCAGCATCTGGCCGGCCAGCAGCAGCGCGGCGGCGAGAAAGACGGACGTGGCGGAAGCGACGAGACCGAACATGGCCGGCCAGTTTACGAAGAGCGTTTCGAACCCGGCACGGCAGGCCCGGCTGACGCGCTGCTACGGCACCGAAAGGCTGCTGCCCGCGTAGCACCCCGCGGCCGCGGGGCAGGGAACCAGGATCGGCAGCTCGACGTTGCTCAAGGTGACGCTGTATGGATTGGGCAGTCCCGCCGTGCCCGCCGGGTACACCGGCAGGAATTGCACCTGGTTCTCATAGAAAAGCAGTCCGACCTGGTCGCCGACCTGCAGCAACTCTCCGACGCCCGGCAGCAGTAGCTCGGCGTTGCTCGTGCCGCGGTTGTGGCAGTGATCCGTCGCCGGTCCACTCGCGCAGTCGGTGGTGCCGGCTGCCGGCGCCAGCGCCGCGAACGGCGTGACCTGGTCGTCGACCAGGATCGTGTTGCCGCCGCGCACGATGCCCACGCCCACGTATGCCACCGGCGTGACCGTCGAGCCGGGGCCGGCCGTCACGCTGACGCGGCCGACGCGCGGAACGCCGGCGAGCACCGCCCCGGCCTGTCCTGCACCGATGGTCAAGACCGGCTGGAACACCGGCTGCGACAGACTGCCGATGGGCACCGTTGCGTTCATCGTCGCGAGCGTCGCGGGAATCGCGCCGGTGCCCGTGAGCGAACCTACCGGCACGTCAGCGAGCTTCACGCCGGTCAACGCCGCGTTCGCCGGCGCCGTGTTCGGCGCGGGCGTTGGCGTCAGCGAGATGCAGACCTGCGGAATCGCCTGGTAGACGGCCGAGTCGAGGCCTTTGAGCTTGCTGTCGAACCACGCGAGCATCGCCTCGACGCCGACCGTGCCGCCGCAGTTGGCGGTTCCCTCGCTTTGCAGCGCGAGCGGGTTCATGTGGCCGCCCTCGGTGGTGATCAGGCGCACGTCCGCGCCGGCCGCCTTGAAGTAGCGGTAATTGAAGACCGCTTCCGTGAGGTTGAACAGCGAATCGCGGTTGCCTTGCACGAACAGCGCGGACACTGCGTGGCGCGTGGCCAGCAGGGTCACCGGCGGGCGGTCGCGCGGCGCGATCGGTTTACCGTCGCGCGACGGCGACTCGAAATAGCGCGCGCTGTGCGTGTAGAAGAAATTCAGCAGTTCCTCGTCGTCCGCCGCGGGCCGCGGCTCGGCGCCGGGCGCGGCGGCTGCGGTGACGAAGTCGGCGCGGGTGCGAAGCGTCACCGCGCTCGTTGCGTGCGAACCGAGGAGGTTGCACAGGTTCGCGATCAGCGGCGTGTTGTTCACGTTGCCTTCCTGCGCGTAAGTGCACAGCAGACCGCCGAAGCCGAGCTTCAGGCCGTCGCCCGGCAGCAGGCTGTACAGCAGGTTGTTCCAGGTGGCGTTGGGCACGATGGTGTCGACGCGCGGATCGAGCAGCGCCAGCGGCATTTCGAATCCGCCGCCGTAGCTGTAGCCGATGGTGCCCACGCGGATGTCCTTCGGCAGGCCGGTGCCGTTCTCCTGCTGCACGAAGCTCAGCGCGGGGTTCTCGTACGCCCAGTCGAGCAGGGCGATGGCGTCCTGGGTCTCGGCGGCAGGATCGATGATGCGGGCGTTGTGCGCGGCCTGGCCGGGGTAGCCGGTGCCGTGGCCGCGTTCGTCGTAGCTGACCACGACATAGCCGTGGTGGGGCAGCGCCCTGACCAGGGCGGTCACCGAGTCGAAGTGCGCCTCGGCGGGATCCAGCGTGCCGTCGGGTCCGACCGCCCTCTCGCGTGTGCCGCCGTAGCCGTGGCTCTGCAGCACCATCGGGAAGGTCTGGCCCGGGCAGCGCCGCGGCAGCAGCACGGTGAAGTCGATGACGGTGGTCGGCGTGGGCGTCGGGCTGGCGGTCGGATCCAGGTCGGACGGCACGTTCACCGTCAGCGCGTGGTCCTCGGCCTGGACCGGCAGCGGGGACGCGCAGGACGTGGGTCCGTCACCCACGGAACCGGACGAGGATCCACCGCCGCCTCCGCCGCACCCCGCGAGCGCGAGCGCCCCAAGAATCGAAGTCACCCAGCCCGCCTTGACCTGCTTCATTGCAGTCAGACCTCGTGTTCAGCTCAGTGCGTCGAGCACGAGCACTATAGGCGGCGGTCTTCGCGGGCGCGTTCCCCCGACTCGCGGAAATATCGCTCCGCTCGGGCCTCAGCCGGCGCCGGTTTCGCGCGCGGCCTTGTTCGCTTCGTGTTTGCGCTTGCTCGGCAGCGTGCCCATCAGCTTGCAGATGATGCCGAGCATGATCTCGTCGGCGCCGCCCCCGATCGAGATCAGGCGGGTGTCGCGGTAGGCACGGGCGACGTTGCTCTCCCACATGAAGCCCTGTCCGCCCCAGTACTGCAGGCAGCAGTCGGTGACCTCGCGTGCGATGCGGCCGCACTTGAGCTTGGCCATCGAGGCCAGCATCGTCGCGTCGCGGCCCGCCACGTACTCCTCGGTGGCCTGGTAGGTCAGGGCACGCAGGCATTCGACCTCGGTACGCAGCTCGGCCAGGCGGAAGTGCACCGACTGGTTGTCGAGCACGCTCTGTCCGAAGGCCTGGCGCTGGCGCGTGTACTCGATGGTCTCGTCGATGACGTTGAACAGCCCGTCGAGGCCGTTCGCGGCGGCGAACAGGCGCTCTTCCTGGAACTGGATCATCTGGTAGGTGAAGCCCATGCCTTCCTTGCCGATCAGGTTGCGCTGAGGCACGCGCACCTCGTCGAGGAAGATCATCGCGGTGTCCGAAGAGCGCATGCCCAGCTTGTCGAGCTTGGTCTTGCGATCAATGCCTCTGGCGTCCAGTGGCACCACGATCAGGCTCTTGTTCTGGTGGGCCTTGCCCTCGCCGGTGTTGACCAGCATGCAGGCCCAGTCGGACTGCGTGCCGTTGGTGATCCACATCTTCGAGCCGTTGATGACGTAGTCGCCGCCATCCTTGCGGGCGGTGGTCTTGATGCTGGCCACGTCGGAACCGGCGCCCGCTTCCGAGACCGCGATCGAGCAGCACATGTCGCCGGCGATGACGGGCGCGAGATATTCGGCCTGAAGCGGGGGCGAGCCGAAGCGGGCGAGCGCCGGCGTGGCCATGTCGGTCACCACGCCGATGCCCATCGGCACGCCGCCGCACAGGCAGTTGCCCAGGGCCTGCGCGAAGATCATCTGGTAGCTGTAGTCGAGCCCCAGGCCGCCGACGGTCTCCGGCTTGTTGATGCCCAGGAAGCCCAGCGCGCCCATCTTCTTGAGCACCTCGTGCGCGGGCCAGACGCCGGCGCGTTCCCACTCCGCCACGTGCGGGTTGAGTTCCTCCTGGACGAACTTCTTGACGGTCTGATACAGCTCCTTGTGCTCGTGGGAAAGGATCATTACGTCATTCCATTCAGGGGATGCAGACGCGGAATATAGCCGCAAAGGATTCCTAGATCCTTGCGGCGACCTGTCGGATCCACCGCGATATGGAACGGATGATTACTTCGCGGGCGGCAAACTCTTGCAGCCACCGATGGCGACCTCGAAGAGCTGCGGCCAGTACTTGCCCGTGACGAGCAGGCGCGAGTTGCCATCGTCCCAGGCCAGGCCATTCAAGTCGGTCTCGGTCGGGTGCATCGGCGGAGGCCAGGCCAGGCGGCTGCGCAGCGGTCCGAAATCGAACCAGCCGGTGACGACGCCACTGGCGGCATCGATCACGGCGACCTCGTCCGAGTGCCAGATGTTGGCGAGGATCTCGCCGTTCACGTTCTCGAGTTCGTTCAGCATCTGCAGCGGTCGTCCCTGGACCTGGACCATCACGCGACGCTCTTCGGCCAGCGTCTTGGGGTCGAGCACGCGCAACCAGGGCGTGCCGTCGCTGAGCAGCAGGCGCTCCCCGGCCGGCGTCGCGATCGTGGTCAGGCCCCAACCTTCGCCCGGGTACGGCAGTGCGCCCTTGGGTTCGAGCGACAGGTCGTAGAAATACGCGGTGTTTTCCTTCCAGCTGAGCTGGACGAGGCGATCGCCGACCTTCGCAAGGCCCTCGCCGAAGACATTGCCCGGCAAGTCGCGCGAGCGCAGAACCTTGCCGCCGGCGAGCTCGACTTCGTGCACGCCCGAGCGCCCGTACTGGCCCACGCTTTCGAACATCCTGCCGTCGAACGTGAGCAGTCCCTGCGTGAAATGCTGGGGATCGTGCGTGTGCGTGGCGAGCAGTTGCCACTGTCGTTCGCAGGGCGCCTGCGCCACGAGTGCCTGCGCACGTGCGTGCATGGCGAACGCGCATGCGATCGCTAGAAATGCGATTCGCAATGAGCGAATTCTCGCGTGACGCTGATTGACTTTTATCCGCAAGCGCCTAAAGTCCGGAAGCGCGAAGAGTATGCATTCTTCGACGAGAATTTCTTGGGGCAAGTGCGGCATTTTCAGTGGAGGATAGGGAAATGGCGGTGAAGTCCAAAGCGAAAAAAGTAGTAGGCAAGAAGAAGGCGGCCAAGAAGGTTGCTGCCAAGAAGCCTGCGAAGAAGATTGCAAAGAAGGTCGGGAAGAAGGTGGCGAAGAAGCCTATGCGCGCCGCGAAGGCCAAGGCGAAGGCTGCGGTCAAGAAGACCGTCGGCAAGGCGAAAAAGTCCGTCGCCAAGGCGAAGAAGTCGGTCGGCAAGGCGCAGTCCTCGGCCAAGAAGTCGGTCAAGAAATCGGTCAAGAAGGTCCAGGCCTCGGCCAAGAAGTCGGTGCAGAAGGTGCAGGCTTCGGCGAAGAAGTCGGTCACCAAGGCAAAGGCCGGCGTCAGCAGCGGCGCCAGGGCGCTCGTGAAGCGCGCGAAGGCTGCCGCCCAGAAGGTCGTCGACGCGCTGCCGCTTCCGGCCGCCGTTGCCGAGGCACTGACGCCGTCTGCGGATCCGGCGCCGGCTTCCCAGCCGAGTTCGAGCACCTGAGAGGCATCGGGCAAGGGTCGGCTTCGGCCGACCCTTCCGGGCTCGTCGAACCCGGGCGTAGTTCCAGCAGGGGCGGCCTCGTGCCGCCCTTTTGTTTTGTTCTTTCCCGTCGAGTCCGGGTCACCGGCTGCGACCGTCCCCGGATTCAAAGCACATGATTCGCAGCATGACGGGCTATGCCCGCGTCGAGACGCAGGGCGCCTGGGGCCGACTGAGCTGGGAGCTGCGCTCGGTCAATCATCGTTACTTCGATTTCAGCATCAAGGCGCCGGAAGAATTCCGCGCGCTCGACGGCGAACTTCGCCAGCTCGCTGCTTCGCGCATCGCGCGCGGCAAGATCGAGGCCGCGCTGCGATACACGCGCGAGTCCGCCGGCGGCAACCGGATAGAGCCGGACCTCGACCGCGTGCGCGACCTGCGCCAGGCACTGGACTCGGTGGCGAAGGAATGGGGGCCGCTGCTGGGCGCCGATCCGCTGCGCCTGCTCTCCTTTCCGGGCGTGCTGCGCGAACAGTCGGCCGACTTTACCGTGCTGCTCGAAGCCGCGCGCACGCTGTTCGACCAGTGCGTGCGCGAGTTCAACGAGAGCCGCGCACGCGAAGGCGGACGGCTGGAGACCTTCCTGGTCGAGCGCTGCGATGCCATCGAGCAGCTGGTCACGACGGTGCGTGCACGTTACGCCGAAGTGCGAGGGCAGGGCATCGAGCGCCTCCGCGCCCGTGCCCGCGAACTCAACGTCGAACTCGATCCCGCGCGGCTCGAGCAGGAAATGGTCATCGCGCTGCAGCGCCTGGATGTCGAGGAAGAGATGTCGCGCCTGCTCTCGCACCTCGTCGAGGTACGCGGTTCGTTCAAGCGCGATGAGGCGGTCGGACGCCGGTTGGACTTCCTGATGCAGGAACTCAACCGCGAGGCCAACACGCTCTCTTCGAAATCCCAGGACGCCGAGCTGACGCGCTGCTCGGTGGAGATGAAGGTGACGATCGAGCAGATGCGCGAGCAGGTGCAGAACATCGAGTGATGTCGACGCGCGCAACCATCGGAAAAGTCATGCCGGACGGGGCTCACGCCAGGGAACCGAGTAGAGCGGTATCTCGATGACGCGGTTTGTGCGTCTGGATCGGACCTCGAAGCCATACGCGATCGTCCCGAGTATTTCGGTGTCTGCGCCAGTGCCCTCGTAGGTGATCGAAACCTTGGAGATTAGGGTTTCGGGTCCTGCGTCGAGACTTCCGATCATAGCCTGGCCGGTTTCCAAAGCCTGCGAGATCAGCGCCAGGTCCTGCGCTTCGAGCGCGCCTCCCTGAACGACGCTGTCCGGCGTGGCAAAGGCGCGTTTGAGCAGGCGGCCGGCCTCATCGGAAGCCCCGAAGAAATCTTCGAAGAGCACAAGATCCTCGAGGCTCTGCTTCTGGATCAGGACGAGCGCGTGGCCGAATTGCACGGTGACCCTCGGGAAGGGAACGGTTTCTGGCACGGGCAAGCTGTAGGTCACCTTGACCGTCTCGCCCATTCGGGGTCGGCTCGGTGGCTTGGCAATGCCAGGGGTGTCCACCAGATACTTTTTGCTGACGCCGAACTTCACCGTCAGCGACACGACCTCCTGCCTGGAGTTCATGACGAAAATCTCGACGCCGTTGACGCTGAATGTTTCGGTCGTGAGGTCTTGGGCTCGTGGTGCACTGCCCTGGTGGGTCGGGCTGACGATGTAGAAGCCGCTTGAATGCCCCCAACGATCCCGCAGTACCCGCTTATCAAGGCCGGGCCTGATCTTGAGATTGAATTCGCTGCGCCAGGTGCGAACGCCTTCGGCATCCGGCAAAGCTTCCAGCAGTTCGAATGAATCCAGCAGGGAAGAAGGCCGTGGATCGGTCCCCCTATGGGATCGCCAGTAGGCATCGCAGCCCGTGGTCAGCGCAAAGCCCACGATGGCCTGCGCCTGCGACGCATCGATGCCGGTCCTGACCGCGGCTAAGAGTTGTTCGACCATCGACAGAAGGTGCGCCGGGGGGGCGTCGATCTCCGCCGGAGCGCTCGGCGGTGGCGAGGGTGGCGGCAATACTGGCGCCGGCGCGCGCTTTCGCCAGAACGCGATGGCTGACAGGAAGCTCATGAACCAAGTGACCCTCGGTGTGTCCGTGTCCGGCGAGACCCGTGGGTCGGCATGTTAGGCCCATCTATGGGGATGCTGGGCGCGTCCCCGGTCTCTAAACTGCGTCGCATGAGTCCCCCCCGCGGCAACCTCTTCATCGTCTCGGCGCCCTCCGGTGGCGGCAAGACCAGCCTGACGCGTGCGCTGCTGGGGCGTCTGGCCGAGCGCGGGCAGGAGGCGGCGATCTCGGTCTCGTACACGACGCGGGGACCGCGGGCGGGCGAGCAGGAGGGCGTGCATTACCACTTCGTCGACGAGCCGCGCTTCCTGGCCATGATCGAGCGCGACGACCTGCTCGAGCACGCCCACGTCTTCGGCCGCCGCTATGGCACGGGCCGCGGCAACACCGAGGAACTGCTGGCGCGCGGCGTGGACCTCATGCTCGACATCGATTGGCAGGGCGCGCGGCAGGTGCGAAAACTGATGCCCGAGGTGCGATCGGTGTTCATCCTGCCGCCATCGTCACAGGAACTGGAGCGCCGCCTGCGCGGCCGCGGGCAGGACGACGATGCGACCATCCAGGGGCGCATGGCAGCCGCCAAGGCCGAGATGTCCCACTACGCCGAGTACGACTTCCTGATCGTGAACGAGGACTTCGACCGCGCGCTGGAAGAGCTCACGGCCCTGTTTCTGGCGCCGCGACTCGCGCGGGAACGCCAGGCCGGTCGTCATTCGGACCTCATCCATGCGCTGCTGGCTTAGGCGCCCCCCCGTCGGCTACACTTCGCCCCCTTTTTTGTTGGCAGCAGCGAGCAACTCATGGCGCGTGTAACCGTTGAAGATTGCCTGGAAAAGATTCCCAACCAGTTCGAATTGACCCTCGTGGCCGCCAAGCGCGCGCGCCAGCTGGCCCGCGGTGCGGACGCCAAGCTTCCCTGGGGCAATCACAAGTCCACGGTGCTGTCGCTGCGCGAGATCGCGGACGGTTTCATCGGCAAGGAAGTGCTGACCGAACAGGACTTGCCGGCCATCCAGCAGCCCAAGGTGGATCTCGAGCCGCTGGACCCCAGCTACGATTTGTGACACCAGAAGCCCGGTAATTCCGGGCTTCTGCGTTTTTTGCGCCCGCCCATCGCGAGTGCGAGCGGCCGGCTCCATTTTTTTGTAGACGCCTGCCGACCAGACGATGACCACCCGCCTCGATCTCGCCAACGCCATCCGCGCGCTCGCCATGGATGCCGTGCAGAAGGCGAACTCCGGGCACCCGGGCATGCCGATGGGCATGGCCGACATCGCCGAAGTGCTGTGGAACGACTTCCTCCAGCACGATCCCCAGGACCCCAAGTGGTTCAACCGAGACCGGTTCGTCGTCTCGAACGGCCACGGGTCGATGCTGCTTTACGCGCTGCTGCACCTCACCGGCTATGACCTGCCGATCGAGGAGCTGAAGAATTTCCGCCAGCTCAAGTCGAAGACACCGGGTCACCCGGAGAACTTCGTCACCGCCGGCGTCGAGACCACCACCGGACCGCTGGGCCAGGGCCTGGCCAACGCGGTGGGCATGGCCATCGCCGAACGCATCCTCGCGGCGCGCTTCAATCGCGACGGGTTCCCGCTGATCGACCACCGCACTTTCGTGTTCGTCGGCGACGGCTGCCTCATGGAAGGCATCTCGCACGAGGCCTGCTCGCTGGCGGGCGTGCTGGGCCTGGGCAAGCTCGTGGTGCTGTACGACGACAACAACATCTCGATCGACGGCGAGGTTCATGACTGGTTCCACGACGACACGCCCGCGCGCTTCGAGGCTTATGGCTGGGAAGTGGTGCGCAACGTCAACGGCCACGACCCGCACGAGATCAAGATCGCCCTCGACACGGCCTCGCGCTCGGTGTCCAAGCCGACGCTGATCTGCTGCAAGACCGTGATCGGCTTCGGCAGCCCGAACAAGCAGGGCAAGGAATCCAGTCACGGCTCGCCGCTGGGCGAGGCCGAGGTCGCGCTGGCGCGCGCGCAGCTGAACTGGCCGTACGCGCCTTTCGAGATCCCGGCCGACATCCGTGCCGGTTGGGATGCCTGCGCCAAGGGATCGGAGCGCAGCACCGCGTGGAAGCAGTTGCTGGATCGCTATGCCGCCGAGTTCCCGTCCGAGGGCGCGGAGCTCAAGCGTCGCGCCGCGGGTGATCTGCCGGCGGACTGGAGCCAGACCATCGACGCGGCGATCGCGCAGCTCGCGACCGGCGACAAGCCGGTGGCGACGCGCAAGTCCTCGCAGAACGTACTGGAGGCCATCGCGCCGAAGCTGCCGGAACTGATCGGCGGATCGGCGGATCTGTCGGAATCCAACTGCACGTTGTGGAAGGGTGCTACGCCCTCGCGCGCGGGCAATCCGACCGGCAATTACCTGTTCTACGGCGTGCGCGAGTTCGGCATGTCGGCCGCCATGAACGGCATGGTACTGCACGGCGGCATCATTCCGTACGGCGGCACTTTCCTGGTGTTCTCCGACTACGCGCGCAACGCGCTGCGCATGGCCGCGCTGATGAAGATCGGCACGATCTTCGTGTTCACGCACGACTCGATCGGGCTGGGCGAGGACGGCCCGACGCACCAGGCGGTGGAGCATGTCTCCAGCTTGCGCCTGATGCCGCACATGGAGACCTGGCGCCCGGGCGACGCCTTCGAAACCGCCGTGTCCTGGCGTGCCGCGATCGAACGCCGCAATGGACCGACCGCGATGGCGCTGTCGCGCCAGAACCTTGTGCCGCAGGCCCACGCCGCGAGCCACGCGACCGATGCGCTGAAGGGCGGCTACGTGCTGCTGGAACCCGCGTCAGCACCGAAGGCGATCGTGATGGCGACCGGCTCTGAAGTGAGCCTCGCGGTGGACGCGGCGAAAAAGCTCAACGCGGCCGGCAAGGCCGTGCGGGTCGTGTCGATGCCTTGCGCCGACCGCTTCCTGAAGCAAGACGCCGCATACCGCGAGTCGGTGCTGCCCGCTGCGATCAAGGCGCGCGTGTCGGTGGAGGCCGGGGTCACGTCGTACTGGCGCGGCTTCGTCGGCGACGCGGGCGTGTCGATGGGTGTCGACACCTTCGGCGAGTCGGCGCCGGCGCCGCTGCTGTTCAAGCATTTCGGGCTGACCGTCGAGAACGTGGCGGCCAACATCGAAAAGCTGCTCGGCTGAGCAGCGCCAGGGAGAAGGAATTTCATCCGGGGGCGCGCGGTGCGCCCCGTCACCAGGACCGCGGTCCGTAACGAGGAACGAGAAATGGCAGTCAAGGTTGGCATCAACGGTTTTGGTCGCATCGGGCGCAACGTGCTGCGCGCCGCAGTGCAGAACTTCGGTTCCGACATCGAGATCGTCGGCATCAATGACCTGCTCGAGCCGGACTACCTCGCCTACATGCTGCGCTACGACTCCGTGCATGGCCGCTTCAAGGGCGAGATCTCCATCGAAGGCAACACGCTGATCGTCAACGGCAAGAAGATCCGCCTGACGCAGGAGCGCGACCCGGCCAAGCTGAAGTGGAACGACGTGGGCGCCGAGGTGGTCGTCGAGTCGACCGGCCTGTTCCTGGACAAGGTCACCGCACAGATGCATCTCGACGCCGGCGCGAAGAAGGTGGTGCTGTCGGCGCCGTCGAAGGACGACACCCCCATGTTCGTCTACGGCGTGAACCACAAGACCTACACCGGCCAGGCCATCATCTCCAACGCGTCCTGCACGACGAACTGCCTGGCCCCTCTGGCCAAGGTCGTGCACGACAAGTGGGGCATCAAGCGCGGCCTGATGACGACCGTGCACGCCACCACGGCGACGCAGAAGACCGTCGACGGTCCGAGCAACAAGGACTGGCGCGGTGGTCGCGGCATTCTCGAGAACATCATTCCGTCGAGCACCGGCGCGGCCAAGGCCGTCGGCGTCGTGATCCCGGAGCTGAACAAGAAGCTCACGGGCATGTCGTTCCGCGTGCCCACCTCCGACGTCTCGGTGGTGGACCTGACGGCCGAACTCGAGAAGCCCGCCACCTACGCCGAGATCTGCGCCGAGATGAAGGCGCAGAGCGAAGGCGCGCTGAAGGGCGTGCTCGGGTATACCGAGGACAAGGTCGTGGCGCGTGACTTCATCGGCGAGACCCGCACCTCGGTGTTCGATGCCGATGCCGGCATCGCGCTGGACTCCACCTTCGTGAAGCTCGTCAGCTGGTACGACAACGAGTGGGGCTACTCGAACAAGTGCCTGGAGATGGTGCGAGTAGCGGCCGCGAAGTAATCGGCGCATTGCGGCGCGACGCGCCGGAGATTCGAAAATCCCCGCCTAGTGCGGGGATTTTCGTTTGGGTCGCTTTTTCGCCGCGGGGGCCGGTTCCCGCCGCACGCTGCCTGCGATCTGGAGCGCGGCGTCCACGAGCTGCGCCGGGTCCAGGCCCAGGTGATCGAACTGCCCATCGATCGCCAGCTGGCTCAGGCCGTGCGTGAGTCCCCAGGCGAACACGGCGTTGGGCAGGGCGTCGGTGTCGCCAGGTTCGAGTCCGCGTGCCGCCGCGACCTGCGCCAGCAACACGCCGAACGAGGCCTGCGACGACTCGGCGAACTCCTCTCCGTGCTCGCTCGCGCCGAAGCGTCCGAACATCAGGCGGTACAAGGCCGAGTGTGCGCGCGCGAACGCGATATAGCCGCGGCCGGCCGCGAGCAGGACCTCGGCCGGCTTGCCGTGCCGTGCCGCGGCGTCGAGCTGCGCGGCGCGCAGCAGGCGGAAGCCGTCGGCGGCCAGCGCCGCGAGCAGCGCCTCCTTGTCCGCGAAGTGTCGATACACGGCATTCGGCGCCACGCCGACCTGGCGCGCGAGCTCGCGCAGGCTCAACTCGCCGCGGTCGCCGGACTCGAGGTGTCGAAGGCCGGCCTCGACCAGCGCCGCGCGCAGGCTGCCGTGGTGATAGGCGGTTCGTACCGGTGCTTTGGGAATGCGTTTGGCGGGCATGATGTGGACATCGTCCACGTTGATGATGCAGGATGTGTACATCATACACATTAGCTCCCGGGAGTCGCCGCCATGCGTGTTACCGGTTTGATGGAAAGAACGCTCGCCTGGGGGTCGCGCAAGCTCATGGAGCGCGTACCGCACTCGTCGAGCAACACGTTCCTGGAAGGCCGCTACGCGCCGGTGCCCGGGGAACGCACCGAGACGGCGCTGCGCGTGACGGGTGTGATCCCGGCAGAGCTGAAAGGCATGTACGCGCGCATCGGCCCCAATCCTTTCGAGGTCCGCAATCCCGGCGCCTACCACTGGTTCATCGGCGACGGCATGGTCCACGGCCTGCGGCTCGAAGATGGCGCCGCGAGCTGGTACCGCAACCGCTGGGTGGGCACGGACAACGCGAACCGCCGGCTCGGCCGCCCGACGCTGCTGGGGCCGCGGCATCCGCTGCTCGACGTGGTCAACACCAACGTCATCGGGCATGGCGGCCGGCTCTGGGGACTCGTGGAAGCGGGACCGCCGCCCGCCGAACTGGACGGAGAGCTAGACACCCTGCGCCGCGGCCTGTTCGACGGCGCGCAGTCGTCCGGCTACACGGCGCACCCGCACCGCGATCCCGTAACCGGCGAACTGCACGCGATCTGCTACGACCCCCTCAAGCCGTTCCGGGTCCAGCACGTGGTGGTGGACGCGGCGTGCAAGGTCACGCGTATCGAGAACGTGCCGGTACGCCAGGGGCCGATGATCCATGACTGCGCGCTCACCGCTACCAGCGTCGTGATCCTGGACCTGCCGGTGCGGTTCTCGGTGGCCGAGATGCTTCGCGGGTATCCCTTTCCATATCGCTGGAATGCGCGTTCCCCCGCCCGTGTCGGCCTGCTGCCGCGCAAGGGCAAGGCCTCCGACACGCGCTGGTTCGAGGTCGAACCCTGCTTCGTGTTCCATACCTGCAACGCCCGGGACCTCGACGACGGTGGCGCGGTGATGGACGTGGTCGTGCACGCCCGCCTGTTCGATCGCGGCCACGGGGGCCCGGAAATTTCGCACATCACGTTCGAGCGCTGGACGCTGGACGCCGCGAGCCGCCGCGTGCATCGCAAGGTCATCTCCGAGGCGAACCAGGAATTCCCGCGCTACGACGAGCGCCTGAGCGGCAAGCCCAATCGCTACGCGTACACCGCCGGCTTCGACCATGTGGACGCCCCGCAGCCGCTGTACCGGCACGACCTGCACACGGAGCGAACGCTCGCACACCACTACGGCCCGCACCATGTCACGGGCGAGGCCGTGTTTGTGCCGCGCAAGCCGAACGGCGCCGAGGACGATGGCTGGCTGATGTCCTACGTCTACGACCTGCGCGAACAGCGCAGCGACCTCGTGATCCTCAACGCCGACGACTTCGAAGGTGAGCCGCAGGCGGTCGTGCATCTGCCGGTGCCGGTGCCGATGGGGTTTCACGGCAACTGGATCGACGATGTGAACTGATCCGGACATGGATCACGTTTCCCGCTCGCGGTGACGAGCGGCCGGGAACCAGCCTCGGCACAATCCGGAAGCTCTTCCGGAAACACATGCCATGAGCGCGACCGCCGCCGTTCCCGACATCCACGCCGCCTGTTGGGCGCGCATCCGCGAGCACCTGGGCAGCGCCGACTGCCAGCTCGACCTCGCGTCCATCCTCGTGCGCAAATTCCGATGGACGCGGGACTACGCGGAGCGCGCAGTCGAGGAGTACCGGCGCTTCTGCTTCCTCGCCGCCTGCAGCGACCACGCGGTCTCGCCGAGCGCCGAGGTCGACGAGGTCTGGCACCTGCACCTGCAGTACACGCGCGACTACTGGGAGCGCTTCTGCCCACAGGTGCTGCGCATGTCCCTGCACCATGAACCGGGCGGGCGCAGCGCGGCACAGGACCGCCGGTTTCGCGAGCAGTACGCGCTGACGCTGGCCAGCTACCAGCAGTGCTTCGGCCCGCCGCCGGAAGCCTTCTGGCCCGGGAACGTGCGCCGCTTCGACGCGCCGCCGCGCTTTCGCGCGATCGACACCGAGCGGATGCTGTTGGTGCGACGTCCGCGCCTGAGCGCGGCCGCGGCGGCCGTGACCCTGCTCGCGATCCTCGCGCTGGGCCTGGCCCCCAGCGCTTTCGCGCTGCCGCAGGATCCGCTCAACTGGAACGGCGCTTCATTTCTGAAGCTCTACGGGGTGCTTTGTGTCACGGCGCTGATCCTGGGACGGCTGCTGCGGCACCTGGGCGGCGGCGATGCACGACCGGCCAGCACCGTGGGCCTGTCGCCCTACGACGCGGCGTATCTCGCGGGCGGCGCGCCGCGCGTGATGGACGCAGCCATGGCGGACCTCATGGCGCGTGGCGTCGCCCAGTGGGAGCCGTCCAGCCAGACCGTGCAATTCACCGGTACCACGGCGGGACTTCCCGCGCCGCTCAACGCCGTGGCGGAGCAGTTGCGCACCATGCCCGAGCCCGCGCGTGCGGTCCGCACCGTGGACTCGGTCCTGAGTCCGCTGCGGCAGAACCTGCAGATGCGCGGACTGATGCTCGACGACGACGCCGCTCGCCAGCGGGCCCGGCGCGCCACCGTGCCGATCCTGCTCGTACTCGTGCTCGGCGTGGCCAAGGTCGGCGTGGGCCTGGCGCGGGACCGACCCGTTGGGTTTCTCTTGTTTCTCTGCTTTGTGATGCTGGTCGCCGGCTTTTTCTACCTGCGACCCGGCTCTCGCGTGACGCGGGCGGGCGAGAAGGCCCTGCGCCGTGCACGGGTCGACCACGCGGCCGCCACGCGCGCGCCGCGATCGCAGGACATGGCCATCGCCGTGGCGCTGCTCGGAACGGCTGCGCTCGCGAGCACGGCGTTCGCCTCGTACCACGAGGCGCGCATGCCGCGCGATACGGGCTCGGGCGGGGACAGCGGTGGCAGCTCATGCTCCGCGAGTGGTGGGGGCGACAGCGGCGGCGACAGCGGCGGAGATAGCGGCGGCAGCGGCTGCGGTGGATGCGGCGGCGGCGGGGGCGACTGAGCCGTTCCGGTGACAAAATGCGGGACTTCGCCCCCGACGACCCGATCCATGAACTTCCTGCGCCTCGCCGACCTCGACCTTCAGAACAAGCGCGTCTTCATCCGCGCCGATCTCAACGTGCCGCAGGACGAGGCAGGCCGGGTCACGGATGACACGCGCATCCGCGCCTCGATCCCCGGCATCCGGCTCGCGCTCGGGAAAGGCGCCGCCGTGATGGTCACCTCGCACCTGGGGCGTCCGACCGAGGGCGAGCTCAAGGCCGCCGATTCGCTCGCACCGATCGCCGCACGCATGAGCGAGCTCCTGGGCCAGAAGGTCGAGCTGATCCGAAACTGGGTCGACGGTGGCTTCATCGTGAAGCCCGGCCAGGTCGTGCTGCTCGAGAACTGCCGCTGCAACAAGGGCGAGAAGAAGAACAGCGAGGAGCTCGCCGCGAAGATGGCCAAGCTCTGCGACGTCTACGCCAACGATGCCTTCGGCACCGCGCACCGCGCCGAGGCCACGACGCACGCACTCGCGCTCAAGGCGCCGGTGGCCTGCGCAGGCCCGCTCGTGGCTGCCGAGCTCGAAGCCCTGGGCAAGGCGCTGCACGCGCCGGCGCGGCCGCTGGTCGCGATCGTCGGCGGCTCCAAGGTTTCCACGAAGCTCACGATCCTCGACTCGCTGGCCGACAAGGTCGACCAGCTCGTCGTCGGCGGTGGCATCGCCAACACCTTCCTTCTCGCGATGGGCCTGCCGATCGGCAAGTCCCTCGCCGAGCCGGCCCTCGTCAACGAAGCCAGGCGGATCATCGACAAGATGGCCAGGCGCGGCGCCTCCGTGCCGATCCCGACCGACGTCGTCACCGCCAAGGAGTTTTCGGCCACCGCCCAGGCGACCGTGAAGTCCACCAGGGACGTGGCGCCCGATGACTTGATCCTCGACGTCGGCCCCGAGACGGCGAAGACGCTGGCGGCGGCGATGGAGAAGGCGGGCACGATCGTCTGGAACGGGCCGCTCGGCGTGTTCGAGTTCGAGGCCTTCGCCAACGGCACGAAGCTGCTGGCGCAGGCCATCGCGAAGTCCAAGGCCATGTCGATCGCCGGCGGCGGCGACACCGTCGCCGCGATTTCGAAATTCGGCATCGAGAAGGACGTGGGATACATCTCGACGGCAGGCGGCGCGTTCCTCGAGTTTCTCGAGGGGAAGGAATTGCCGGCGATTGCGGCGCTGGTTTCGCGCGCCAAGGGCTGAAACGCGTCATTCGTAGCGGTCCTCACCCCGGAGTCGGGCATGCGAATCGGAGTACTTGGAAGCGGCGACGTTGCGAAAACGCTCGCCGCGGGCTTCCTCAAGCACGGCCACGAGGTGCTCGTCGGCACGCGCGATCCGAACAAGCTGCGCGACTGGCTCAAAAACCATGCGCGCAGCAGCGCCGGCAGCTTCGCGGACGCGGCCAGCTTCGGTGACGTCGTTGTGCTCGCGGTGAAGGGCTCGGTCGCGGCGCGCGCGCTGCGCCTGGCCGGCACCACCAGCCTCGTCGGCAAGGTCGTGATCGATGCCTGCAACCCCATCGCCGACCAGCCGCCCGTGAACGGCGTGCTGCGTTTCTTCACCTCGCTCGAAGATTCCCTGATGGAGCGCCTGCAGAAGGAGTTCTCCGTCGCGCGCTTCGTCAAGGCCTTCAACTCGGTGGGGCAGGGCGTGATGGTGAATCCACAAGTCGTCGGCGGCCCGCCCACGATGTTCATCTGCGGCAACGATGCGGCCGCGAAGAAAATTGTGAGCGCTCTGCTGGAGCAGTTCGGCTGGGAATCGGCGGACATGGGGATGGTCGAAGCGGCGCGCGCCATCGAGCCGCTGTGCATGCTCTGGTGCATCCCGGTGTTGCGCGAGCAGAAGGCGGGACACGCGTTCAAGCTGCTGCGGAGCTGACGTCCCGTAGCGTGCCCATCGCGCACGCCCGGCCGGCGAACGTGCACGGTGCGCACGCTGCCGAGCAATCCCCGCCCCGCGCGGTGTGATTCGCGACCCGCAAGCCTCACAATCGGCGCGCACCCGTCACATATTCTGCGGAGCCCGTCGATGAAAACCTTGCGCCTTCTGGTCGTATCCCTGTTCGCGGTCCTCGTCAGCGGTTGCGGCTACAACGATCTGCAGGCGAAGGACGAGGCGACCAAGTCGGCCTGGGCGGAGGTGCTCAACCAGTACCAGCGGCGCGCCGACCTCGTGCCCAACCTCGTGAACACCGTGAAGGGCTTCGCGCAGCAGGAGAAGGACATCCTGATCGGTGTCACCGAGGCGCGCGCCAAGGTCGGCTCGATCAACGTGTCGCCCGAGATGGTCAACGACCCGGCGGCGATGAAGAAGTTCGGCGAGGCGCAGGGCGAGCTGTCCTCCGCGCTGTCGCGCCTGCTCGTGGTCACCGAGAACTATCCGCAGCTGCGTTCCGACACCTTGTTCCGCGACCTGCAGGCGCAGCTCGAAGGCACGGAGAATCGCATCACCGTGGCGCGCAACCGCTTCATCGAGGCGATCCAGATCTACAACGTGGCGGTGCGCTCGTTCCCGACCAATCTCACGGCGAAGATGTTCGGCCTCGCGGTCAAGCCGAACTTCACCGTGGAAGACGAGAAGGCGATCAGCAAGCCACCGACGGTGGATTTCGGCAAGTAGTCAGGAACCGGGTGACGTCCCAGCGCGCGTGCGACGCATGAGGGCAACTGCCGCAGGGATCGTGCTGGGCCTGGCCGGCCTGTGCTGGACGATCACGCCCTCGGCCGAGGTCGCAATCCCGGAACTGCGCTCGGCGGTCACCGACCTCACGGACACGTTCAACACCGCGGCGCGCGACGCGCTGGAATCGAAGCTCACGTCCTTCCAGCAGCGGGCCGGCGCCCAGGTCGCGGTGCTGATCGTGCCGAGCACGAAGCCCGAAACCATCGAGCAGTACGCGATCCGGGTCGCCGATGCCTGGAAGCTGGGTCGCGCGGAGCAGGACGACGGCGTGCTGCTGCTCGTCGCGATGGGCGATCGCACCTGCCGCATCGAGGTGGGCCGCGGTCTGGAGGGCGTTCTCCCGGATGCGGTGGCCAAGCGCATCGTGGCGGAGATCCTCGTGCCGCGTCTGCGCACAGGCGACATCGCCGGCGGCATCGACGCCGCTGTCGATGCGCTCCTGCGGGGCATCAAGGGTCAGGAGATAGTGAGCCCGCCGGACGGGGCGAGCAGTCAATGGCAGGAGTTGCCGGCTGCGCTCGGCGTGGCGGGCCAGGCGCAGGCCGCACCCGGAGATGAAGTCCGTCGCCAGGAGTTCTATATCTCCGGTGGTGCAGGCTTGCTGTTCACCCTGGTGTTGACCGCCGTCTTCGTCAGGAGTACCCGCCGGTGGCTGGGGCCGGCGCTGTTCGCGGTGCTGGTATCGGCGCTGGGCGCTCCCCTCTTTTGCCTGATGGTCATTCCCTGGCTATCGGGCAGCGTTGCGTTCGAACGGGTCGTCCCATGGGCTCTCGGCGTGGTCTTCGTCGCCGCATGGGTCGTTCTGCACCGGTCATGGAAAATGATCTCGTCGGCGGGGATCGCAGGGGGCGATGGTTCTCGTTGGTCGATCGGCAGCGGGAACCGGTATGGCGGCAGCAGTGGCAGTCGCAGTTTCGGAGGCGGTGGCGGAAGCTTCAGCGGCGGCGGCGCGTCGGGATCATGGTGAGGGTCCGGCAACGCGCGATGCATGGATTCTGGCTGCTGCTGCTCCTGCTCTTGCTGTTGTCGACGGGCGCCCATGCGCAGAGCATCGCGGTTCCCGAGCTCAAGGTGCGCGTCACCGACCTGAGCGGCACGCTCGATCCGGGCGCGCAGGCCGCACTGGAATCGAAGCTCGATGCCTTCGAGAAGGCGAAAGGCAGCCAGGTGGCGGTGCTCATCGTGCCGAGCACGAAGCCCGAAACCATCGAGCAGTACGCGATCCGCGTGGTCGACGCGTGGAAGCTGGGTCGCGCCGAGCAGGATGATGGCGTGCTGCTGCTGGTCGCCAAGAACGACCGGAGCCTGCGCATCGAGGTGGGCAAGGGACTTGAAGGCGCGATCCCGGACGCGTTGGCCAAGCGCATCATTGCCGAGACGATCGTGCCTGAGTTCCGCAACAACCATTTCGCGGGCGGGATCGATGCGGGCATCGACCAGATCCTGGGCCTGATCCGCGGTGAGGCGCTGCCGCCGCCGGTGGCCAGTGGCCGGAGGGTCGATTCGGGCCTGCAGATCGCGGCGGCACCCTTGATGCTGACCTTGCTGATGATCGGTACCGTGTTCCGGCGGATGTTCGGTGCGCTGGGAGGCGCCTCCCTGACCGGCGTCCTCGCCTTCGTGCTCGGCTTCTTCGTCTTCGGCGTGGTCGCGGGTGCGCTGGCGGCCGGCGTGATGTTCGTGATCGTGCTGATGCTCGGCGGCCGTGGCGGCGGCGGTGGGTTCGCAACGGGGGCGGGGATGGGTTACGGCGGCGGCTTCGGCAGCATGGGTGGCGGCGGTGGCTTCTCGTCGGGCGGCGGTTTCTCGGGTGGCGGCGGCGGGTTCAGCGGAGGAGGGGCGTCGGGCTCATGGTGAATTCCCCTGGACGGTTCTGGCGGCACCTGACGACCGGTGCGCTCGCACGGCGACGGGCGTTTCCGGATCTCGTGATGCGGGCCATCGAAGCGTCAATACGCGACTGCGAGTCGCGGCACCCCGGGGAGATTCGCTTTGCGGTCGACACGGCCTTGTCGATCCCGGAGCTGATGTCCGGTCTCACGCCGCGACAGAGCGCGATCGACGCTTTTTCGAAGCTGCGCGTGTGGGACACCGCTTACAACAACGGCGTGCTGATCTACGTGTTGCTGGCCGACCGAGACGTCGAGATCGTGGCCGACCGCGGCGTTGGCAACAGCCGCGTTCCGCTGGCGGAATGGGAAGCCTGCTGCCGAGCGATGGAAACCCATTTCCGGGCCGGGAATTTCCGCGACGGCGCGGTGGCCGGAGTCGAGGCCGTGGCCAGGGTCCTGGCGCGATTTCCCCCGGCGGCCGGCACCGTGGACGTCGGCGACGAGCTGCCCAACGCGCCCGCGCTGCTTTGAAGCCGCGACCGGCTCCATACTGTCTTCAACTCGACGGGCGAGCCCCATGCAACGATTCCGCTACTACGACTTCTTCGTCGCCGGCCTCGTCGCCGTGCTGCTTTGCTCCAACCTGATCGGACCCGGCAAGGTCTGCATGGTGAACCTGCCGGGGTTGGGCCAGTTCAGCTTCGGCGCGGGCAATCTTTTCTTCCCGATCGGTTACATCTTCGGCGACGTGCTGACCGAGGTGTACGGCTACGCGCGCGCTCGCCGCGCGATCTGGGCCGGCTTCGGCGCGATGCTGTTCGCCACTTTCATGGCCTTCGTGGTCGTGAATATTCCTCCGAGCCCGGTCGAACCCTGGAACGCGACCCTGCAGCCCGCGCTCGCGGTGGTGTTCGGCAACACCTGGCGCATCGTGGCGGCGAGCATGCTCGCCTACGCGGTCGGCGACTTCGTGAATTCCTACGTGATGGCCAAGATGAAGGTCTGGACCGAGGGTCGCCACCTGTGGACGCGCACCATCGGTTCCACCATCTGCGGGCAGGGCGCCGACTCGCTGATCTTCTACCCGCTCGCGTTCTACGGGATCTGGGGTACCGAGGCCCTGGTGGGCGTCGTGATCTTCAACTTCGTCTTCAAGGTCGGCCTGGAAGTGGTGCTCACGCCGGCGACCTATCTCGTGGTCGGATGGCTCAAGCGCGCGGAGGATGTCGACACCTTCGATCGCGACACGAGCTTCACGCCCTTCTCGCTTCGCGACGAGGGCGATGAGAAGAAGTTCGTCGCCGATCGATCGTGACCGCGACGCCCTGCCTTCCGCTACGCCGGTCCCGCTGGGGCCGGAACTTCGCGCAGGGGGCGGTGCCTCAGGTTCGCGCCGGTTCGATCCCACGCGGCGGCGTCGCAGAAAAGGTGGTGACCGTGATGCGTGCCCCGATCCTCGTCGTATTGCTGATGGCGACCTGCGCCGCGCAGGCCGAGATCCACAAGTGCACGGACAAGGCCGGGCATAAGTACTACCAGGACCGTCCTTGCGATGACGGCCACCAGTCCGCCACCTTCGACCCGGCTGCCGGCAACGTCACCACCATCGACTCCGAAACCTCGCGCCGCGAGGCCCAGGGCGCGCTGATCACGCGCGAGCAGACCCGTGAGCGACGCGTCGAGGTCGTCGCCCCCGCGTCGGCCGATACCCACATCACGATCTCCGAGCCCGAGGGCTACGCGGAACCCGGCTACAACGGCTATCCCGTGTATATCGAGAACGATCGCCGGCGACGCGGCGATGGCCGTCGAGGCGACCGTGGCGAACACCATCGTCCGGACGAGACCCCGATGCAGGAGCCGCCGCGTCGCGCCGGAGGCAACTACGTGCCGGCGCCGCCGACGATCCGGCAGGTGGCGCCACGCGCACCCGCGGCCTCGCCCTCTGCCGCCAGCCGCGAGCGTAGTTCGCGTCCCGTGCGCGGACGCGGCAACGACCGGGACGACCGTTCCGCGAACTAGCAAAACGGCACGGCGGCGGTCATGAACTCCGTCACGGACGCGGTGCCGTTCGCAGGTCGCCGGCGCCTGTGACGATTACGATGGTCTCCGCGGGTCCGGCGCGCTGAGTTTCAGCAGGGGGCGCGGGACCCGGCGCCGAGTGGCAGCGTGTTCTCATCCTGGGGGAGGGAGAATCGATGCAAGAAGAAACGTTGGAATCCGTGGCGAAGGCGACGGTCCTTGCCTCGGCGCAGGGTCCCCGGCAAGGGACGCCGCCCACCTTCGAATCCGAACGCAAGCGCAGTGCCGAGCGGCGCCGCGTGCTCCGCGTCGTGAGGCCGGGCATCGACGACGGCACGGCCTGGGGCCTGTCCCTTTCCGGCGGCGGGATTCGCAGCGCGACGTTTTCCCTGGGCGTGCTGCAGGGCCTGCTGAAGAGCCGGGTGCGCCCCGGCGCCGTGTCGGAGCCGACCGCGGACATGGGGCCGGGCAGCCCGCTGCTGCGCCAGTTCGACTACCTCTCCACCGTCAGCGGCGGCGGCTACATCGGCGGTTTCTTCGGCAGCCTGTTCACGCGCGGGCGCCTGCGGCCGAACCAGAACGTGCCGGATGCGCAGGCCGATCTCGATGCGGCCGAAGCCGCGTACACCGTGCTCGGGGCCGAGCCGCCGGGCCGCCTGCGTCGTGACATGAGCTTCGATCCTGCGCGGCCCGGCGACACCATGCTTGCGTGGCTGCGCGAGAACGGACGCTACATGGCGCCCACCGGCTCGGGCGACCTCTTCTATGCCTTCGCGATGGCGGTGCGCAACTGGGTCGCGATGCAGTTCGTGCTCGGCACGATGATCCTGTTCGCGTTCGCCGCGCTCGCCTTCAGCCGGACCGTCCTGGTCTCGTCGGGTGCCAGCTTCGCCGGCGTGTCGTTCGCGAACATCGAGCGGAGCATGCTGCCCGGCGACTCGGGACTGATCTGGTGGAGTCCACTCGGGTGGGGCGTGATCGCGGTGGCCCTGGCCTGGGTCGGGCCCGCGGGCCTCGCGTTCTGGCAGACGCATCCGGGTCCGGGCGAGACGCTGGCGGCGCGTCCGCGACGACTGTCGGCGCCGGTGTGCATGATCGGCGGGATGGGTGCTTTCCTGCTGGCCCTGCCCCTGATCGTCCGCTATGTCGTGAATCAAGGCGCAGACCAGGGCCCCTGGGCCCACATCGCTTACGTGCTGTGGGTCTTCGGCGCGATGTCGGTCGCCAGCGTGATCTGGTACCTCCTCACCTGTGGCGGCAGCGGCAACACCATCGCAACGCAGCGCGTGGTGCTCACGCGCCGGCTGGCCAGCGGCCTGCTGCTGCTGACGACGATCGGGCTGGTCGCCTTCGTGGACACCGTGGCGCAGACCATCTACCTGCAGTGGTCGCAGAAGGCGGCGTGGGCCACGCCGGCGTCGATCGCCGCCGTGCTCGTCTACGGCGTGCGCCGGATCGCGCTGGCTTCGAGCGAAAAACAGCGCACCGGGCTCATGAAGATGATCCCGCTCGCCGCCATCGCCACCGGCGCCGCGCTCGCGCTGCTGGTCATGCTGATGATCCTGTGGGACCTGGTCGTGCTCTGGATCAGCTGGGGCGGCGAACCCGCCGCGCAGGGCGCGCTGATCGCGGTCAATGACTACCGCTTCAAGATCCTGCTGATCACCCTGCTGGCCGCCGCGGTGCTGATGCGCGAGGCCGGCAAGTATCCCGGCTTTCTCAACCTCGCCTCGCTCCAGGGGCTCTATGCGGCACGGCTCACGCGCGCCTACCTCGGGGGGAGCAACCGCGAACGCTTCGACAACAGCGACCGCGAGAGCCGCAGCGTCGCCGAGCCGCATCGCAAAGACCCGATCACGGTGGAGGACTACTACGCCAACCCCCTGATGCCGATCCACCTGGTCAACGTCTGCGTCAACCAGAACAACGATCCCGCGGAGCAGCTCGTGCAGCGCGATCGCAAGGGCAAGCCTCTGGCGCTGGTGCCCGGCGGATTTTCGCTCGACGGGAAGCTGTACGCGATGCCCGATCCGAGGGCGAGTGGCAACGAGATGGACGTCGAGCTGGGCATCGGCGAGTGGATCGGTGTCTCCGGCGCCGCGGTGTCGACCGGCATGGGCCGCGCATCCGGCTTCGGATTCTCCCTGCTGCTCACCCTGGCCAACGTGCGGCTCGGGCGCTGGTGGCGTTCCGGCGTGTTCCAGGGCGAGGCGAGCGGGACCGGCGAGCAGAAGGGAGCCGCGGGCGAGAAGGACGCCGAGAGGAAGGGTGCGGAGAAGAAGAGAAAACGCGGGCGCGGCTCCCTGACGACGCAGCGCTACCTGCTCAGCGAGCTGCGCGGATCGTTCTACGGCACGAACCGGGAACGCCAATACCTGTCGGACGGTGGGCACTTCGAGAACACCGCGATCTACGAACTGCTCAACGCCGAGCGCAAGATCAGTCTGGTCGTCTGCGCGGACAGTGGTTGCGATCCGAACTACGCGTTCGCCGATCTCGCCAACCTGATCCGGCTGGCGCGCATCGACTTCGGCATCGAGATCGAAGTGGACGATGGCGTCGCCTCTCACCCAGCCCTGGGCCGCGTGTTCGGCACGGTGGAGGATTTCGCGCCGGGCGGACCGGTGTCGCAGAAATGCGCGCTGCTGCTCAACGTGTTCCGCGGCAGCGCCAGCAGCGATGCGGGCGTGCCCGACCTGAAGATCGTCCTGCTCAAGCCCAGGCGACTGAGCACCACCGTCGCCGACGTCGTGCAGTACCAGAAGGCGAACCCGGAATTTCCGCAGGAGCCCACCAGCGACCAGTTCTTCGACGAGGCGCAGTGGGAGAGCTATCGCCGGCTGGGGTTCGAGGTCGCACACCGGGTCTTCGGGGTCGAGGACCCTGCCTACCAGCGCGATCTGTGGACCAAGTTGCTTCGATGAAACCTGCAGTGCCGGCGCCGCCGGGCCGGAATGGAGCGCTGCGACCGGTCTTGTTGAGCCGATCGATGTGGCGATAATGCCGGGCAGACAAAACCGGCCGGTATCGATCGCGTGCGGAAGAAGCAGGCCCGAAAGTCGAAGGTTTCGCGTTCGCCGGCCCCTGGGGACGGCTCGCGCTGCCGGCCTCGCCGATGAGGGACGACGCCGGCAAGGACGCAGCGGAGGGGAGTGCGTCCGTTCCGGCGATCGAACCGGTCGCGCAGGACGCCGTCGTCCCCGACCTGGCGACGATCGCCGAAGCGGAGTTGCTCGGCCTGCGCCTGTGCGAACTGCCGGTGCGCATCGAGGGGACCTGGCTCGAGGCGCGCGTCGCGCAGCTGCATCGTGAGCTCAAGGCGCGCAACATCCTGTTCGAGCCGCGCTGCTACCTCGCCGACGAGTGGCTCACGCCCGAAAACGAGCCGGTGGTGGGCATCCCGTTCTATCTCGCGCATCCGCGCCTGATCGAGCTGCAGAAGAAGATGATGCTGGAGGCAGAGGGCGACACCATCGATGCCTGCATGAAGCTGCTGCGCCACGAAGCCGGACATGCGCTCAGCTATGCGTTCGGCCTCAACCGCCGCAAGAGCTGGCAGCGTGTGTTTGGACGCTCTTCCGAGGCCTACGAGGAGACCTACCGTTTCCGTCCGTACAGCCGCAGCTTCGTCCGCCACCTGGACTACTACTACGCGCAGTACCACCCGGACGAGGACTTCGTCGAAACCTTCGCGGTCTGGCTCACGCCAGGCCTGGACTGGCGCAAGAAGTACGAGGGGTGGAAAGCGCTCGACAAGCTGATGTTCGTGGACAGGCTGATGGCGAGCATCGCGGGCAAGCCGCCCCTGCGCGCCAGCGGCCGCCAACTCTGGAAGGCCAGCGCGATCCGCAGCACGCTCAAGCGCTACTACGCCAAGCGCCGTGTCGCCGAGGCCGAGGACTTCCCCGAATTCCACGACGCCAACCTGAAGCGCATGTTCACGGTGGGCGCGGCGCGCAAGGAGACGCGATCCCCGGTGGCCAGTCTGCTGCAGACGCATCGCAAGTCGCTGCTGATCACCGTTTCGAGCTGGACTGGGGAGCGCCGTTTCATGGTCAACGAGGTCTACAAGGCGGTGGTGCAGCGCTGCCGCGCCTTGAACCTGGTGACCGAGGATCCGGAGACCGTGGCGGTCCTGCAGCTCACGAGCTACCTGACGACACTGATGATGAACTACCGCTACACCAACCGGCTTCGCGGGAAGAATTGATGGCCACGCGCGTTCTGATGCTCTTCGACCTGCCTTACGCCGTGAAGCCCGGCCACGACTACGCCGAGGAATTCGCCGACCCGGAGGGCAGCTACACCGAGAACGACGTCTACCAGGCGCTGCTGGAGAGCGGCTACGAAGTGCATCGCCTGAGCCTGTACGACGACGTGCGCCCGCTGTTAGACGCCGTTCGCGATTTCAAGCCGGACGTGATCTTCAATCTCTGCGAGACCTTCCACAACGTCACGCAGTGGGACAAGAACATTGCTGCGCTGATCGAGCTGCTCGACATCCCGTACACCGGCGCGAGCTCGACGTCGCTGTTCCTGTGCAACGACAAGGGGCTGTGCAAGAAGATCCTGCGCTTCCACCGCGTGCGCGTGCCGCGCTTCCACGCCTACTATCGCGGGCTCAAGGTGTGGCTGCCCAAGACGCTGAAGCTGCCCTGCATCGTCAAGCCGCTGACCGAGGAGGCCTCGCGCGGCATCTCGCAGGCCTCGGTCGTCGACGACGAGAAGAGCCTGGTGGCGCGCGTGCAGATGATCCACGAACGCATGAACCTCGACGCGATTGCTGAGGAATATGTCGAGGGCCGCGAACTTTATGTGAGCATCATCGGCGACCGCGCCCTGCGCCTGCTGCCGCCGCGCGAAATGACCTTCGGTCAGATGTCGGAAGACGAGCCGCGCATCGCCACCTACAAGGCCAAATGGGACGATGCCTACCGATCGAAGTGGGGCATCGCCAACGACTTCGCCAACGCCTTGGAGCCCGCGCTGCAGGAACGCATCCATGACGTGTGCAAGCGTGCCTACCGGGCGCTCAACATCCGCAGCTACGCGCGCTTCGACCTGCGCGTGACGCCCGCTGGGCTGGTCTATGTGATCGAGCCCAACGTCAACCCCTGCATCGCCCGGGACGACGAACTGGCCCAGTCGGCCTTGCAGGTCGGCATCGGCTACCCGAGCCTGATCCGCAAGCTGGTCAACCAGGCGCTGAGGCGCAAGCGCTAGGAAAGTCTGCGCTGTCCCCGTGCGCGTGGCGCGGACGAAGTCCGGGATTACCGCGCGAGCCGCCGAACAACCGGGCTCTTTCGCGTCGCTAAATTCAACGTCCGGACTAGGGTTCTGCGCCGACGGGTGCGGCGGACTATTCCTCGCGACGGTCGATGTACTCGATATAGCCGCGGCCGGCGATCGCGCGGTCGCGGAATCGGCCTTCGTAGCGGTAACCGCCCACGAAACCGCTGCCCAGTCCGTAGGTGAAAGGGGTATCGACAACGCAGCGGATCGTCAGCACGTCTTCGCGGTTCTCGACCACGTTCCATTCGAAGGATTCGGGCAGGCGCATATGGCGGCCGTCCGGCGTGGGCTCGGGCGGTTCGCGGTAACGGCTCACGTTGAAGCCGACGTCCAGGAACGTATGGTTGTACTCGGCGTGCCCGCGTACGTAGACCTTGCTGACGGCGAGGTTGCCCGCGATGCGGATCTGCGTGAGCAGTAGCTGCTCGCCACTGTCGAAGTTGATGATCTGGTAGGTGAAGAAATCGAGGGGGACCTTCAGCGACTTCGGCAGAGGCCGATCGCGCAGGAGGTAGGGACTCGGGCAGGCGGCGTACTCGTAGGTGCACATGCCACCGATCGGGGTCGACTCGCCTTTCCATTCGAGCATGCCTTCGTAGTCGCAGAGCAGGCTCAGGTGATCGTAGACCGGTGTCTTGAGGAACCACGTGACCTTGTCGCTGCAGTGCAGGTCGATCTCCAGGCGCAGCTCGCCGATGTTCGCGCTCACGCGAAACTCCGGGTATTCGCCCTGGATCTCCACCTCGTCGCCGAAGCGCACGAGGCCGCCTTCGTCGGGAAAGTCGCAGTCGCGGTCGATCGAATAGCCGGCGAAATGGTCGGGGTGCGTGGCCGCGGTGCCGCAGACGAGGGTTGCGTTGCGCCGCGGCGTCGTCTTGAGCGCGTGGTCATTGTCGAAGGCCAGCGCGCCGGGTGTGCCGATGATCGACATGATCGAAAAGAAACGGTGCGGCGCCGGCAGGTCGGGAATCATCACGCCGTAGTGCGTCCAGCCGATCCGCTTGGAGTTGGCGAACGGCACCATCGCGTAGTCCGCGGGGAAGGACTGGCCTTCGAGCGCGGGCGTGCCGTCGAGCATCGGATACAGGCGCTGGATCAGCTGGCGCCACAGCGGGCGGGCGACAGGGATTCGCGGGAATCGAATCTTCATGGTGTGGCGATTGTGGTCGATGCGGGGGTAGCAGCGCGAGACGCAAGCCGGCAGAACCAGATGCCTGCGAGGATCACCGCGCCGCCGAGCGCCTGCTGCGTACCGAAGTGTTCGTGCAGCAGCACCCAGGCGAACAGGGCCGCGGCCAGCGGCTGCACGAGCAGCCCGACCGCGGAGAACGCGGCCGGCAGGCTCGCCATCGAATACGCGATCAGTCCCTGGCCGCCCACGTGCGACAGCAGCGCGAGGCCCGCGAGCAGGGCCCAGCCGGAAGCGGACGCGGGCAGGATGCGTTCGCCCGCAACGACGGCCACCGGCAGCAGCACCACCGCGACGGTCGCGCTGCTCCAGCTCAGGATGCGCAGCGCCGAGTGACGGCGCCGCAGCTGCGAGACACACAACAGGTAGCCGGCATAGAACGCGGCGGCCGCGATCGACAGCGCATCGCCGATCAGGTGCGTGCGATCCGCGCCCAGCCCATCCCCGATCAGGATCGCGGTGCCCGCCAGCGCCAGCACGAGGCCCAGCAGGAATCGTCGCGTCACGCGCTGCCGCCACAGCAGCCATCCGGCGGGCGCCACGAACAGCGGCGCGAGGTTGGCCAGCCAGGTCGCGTTTGCGACCGAGGTCCTGCCGATGCCCAGGTGCCACAAGGACAGGTCGACGGCGAAGAACAGGCCGGCGCCGACCAGCAGGCCCAGCGCGTCCCGCCCCGAGGTGCCCGCGATGCGGGATTCGCGCCGGGCGGCCAGCGCGAGCAACGGCCAGGCCAGCGCGCAGCGCCAGAATGCGGCCGAGATCGGACCCACGTCGGCGAGGCGCACGAAGATCGGCGCAAGCCCGATCAGCACGGCACCGGCCGTCAGCGCGATCAGCGCGCGCGCATCGGAGCTCCCTGGGTAGGCAAGGCCACGAGCAGCCGTGGCCTTGCTACCCGGGGTGCGCGGGGCGGGAGACATACGCCGCGGCAATCTCGGCCTGGACGGCCAGGGCCGTGGCGCGCGGGTCGGCCGCGTCGCGGATCGGGCGCCCGATCACGAGGTGGTCGGCGCCCGCCTGGATCGCGGCGGCCGGCGTCATCACGCGTTTCTGGTCGGCCACCACGCGGTTCTCGACCGGGCGGATGCCCGGGGTCACGCAGATCAGCTCGCGCGGCGCTTCGCGGCGCAGGCGTTCCACTTCGAGGCCCGAGGACACCACGCCGTCGCAGCCCGAGGCCAGAGACCGACGCGCGCGCGACAGCACCAGGTCCGCGATGTCGCACTGGAAGCCGAGGTCGTCGAGATCGCCGCGGTCCAGGCTGGTGAGCGCCGTCACGGCCAGCACCTTGAGGTCGCGCGACTTGGCCTTGGCCGCGGCTTCCATCATCGACTGGTTGCCGTGGATGGTGCAGAAGTCGGCGCCGCGCTCGGCGAGATTGCTCACGGCGCGCGCGACGGTCTCCGGGATGTCGAAGAACTTCAGGTCGACGAAGACCTTGCGGCCATCCTGCTTGAGCCACTCGAGCAGTTCGAAGAAGCCGGGCGACATGCTCAGCTCCATGCCGATCTTGTAGAACGTGACGGCGTCGCCCAGCGTGCGCACGAGCGCGCGCGCGGCCTGCGCATCGGGCACGTCGAGGGCGACGATCAGGCGGTCGCGTGAGTCGATGATGGGCATGTGCGGAAGTTCAGAAGAGGAGAGGGTGCGGCGCCCGGTGCAGCCTGTGGAGCCTGCGCATCGTGGCGAGGCGAGTCAATTCGATGCGAGGGCCGCGCGAACCTTTTCTGCGTTCGGCGAGCCCTCGGCGCGCAACTCCTGCGCAAACAGCGCCACGCGCCATTCCTCGATCACCCAGCGCGCCGGATGGAGCGGCCGCTGCAGCCTCGCCAGCCAGGGCTTCACCTGGGCCGTCAGTTCGAGGTCGCGCTGCGGCTTGTTCGGAAGGCGATCGAGCCGGATCGACGCGGCCTTCAGGTAGATCGCGATACGCGGCCACTGCGCTTCGGGGATCGCGTCGACGAAACCGGGCGCGAGCAGGCTGTCCAGTTGCTCGGTGAGATCCGCGCGCGCCTCGGGCCAGGCGTTGCCGAAGGCGCGCATGCGCTTGCGCAGTTCGGCCGCAGCAACGAGCCATTCGCAGGCATGGTCGAGCATCGCGGCGGCGAGACGTCCGAATTCGCCGCGGTGTTGCAGCGCATCCTGGAACGCAGCCTGCGTGCGGATGTCCGCCAGCGGCCAGGCGCGCAGCGCGGCGCGCTCGGCGACGGCGCGCGCCAGCGTGTCTGGCGATATCGACAGCCCGATCTGTGAAAGCCCGAGCCGGCTCTTGGCTGTGCGGGCGAGGTCGCGCATGCGATCGCCCAGGCGCACCAGCAACAGCGCGCGAAGGCCCTCCACATGGCTCTTCGACGCAGCCTCCGGCGATTCAAGCAGGGCCAGCGAGACCTGGTCCTCGCGCACCTGCAGCGCGGGATAGGCCTGCGCGCGCGTCGGCAGTTGCACCGCGTCGGGCAGGTCGCCGAAATCCCACTCCAGCACCTTGTCGCGCACCCAGCGCCGCGCAACCTCGTCGTCCGCCGCGCTGTTCGCGAGCGCCGCGCGCGCAGCGCCGGTCTGCGAGGCCTGCAACGCCGCGAGAGAGGGGTTCTCCGCGAGCTTGCGTCCGCGCTCGTCCTCCAGCACGAGCCGGGGATGCAGGTGGCCTTCGAGCTTGGCGGGCGCGAAATCGCCGGGACTCAGGCTGACGCCTGTCATCGCGTGGAAGCGCGTGCAGATCGCGGGCAGCAGTTCTCCCGAGGAATCCGCATCCAGGCTGTTCGCCAGCGCGGTGGCGTACTCGGCAGCCGGCACGCAATGACGGCGCAGGTGTTGCGGCAGGGTGCGGATCAGGCCCTCGATGCGCGCGGGCAGCAGGCCCGGTACCAGCCAGTCGAAGCGCGCCGGCGGCAGCGCGTAGAGCAGGGCGATCGGTACGTGGAAGGACACGCCGTCCTCGTCGGTGCCGGGATCGTGCGCGTAGCTCAGGCGCAGGCGATGGCCGGCGAGATCGAGGTGATCGGGAAACTGGCTCGCGATGTCGGCGTCGGCGCCGCTGCGCAAGACGTCGGTCTCGCGCATGCGCAGGACGTTCGCGTGGTTCTTTCCCGGCGTGTGCAGCCAGCGCTTGAGGGCGGCGACGGTGAACACGTCGGGCGGCAGGCGCTGGTCGTAGTACGCGGCGAGCGTTGCTTCGTCGGCCATCAGGTCGGGCCGGCGCAGGCGCGCTTCCTTCTCGCGCACGTCGTCGGCGAGCTTGAGGTTGTGCTGCAGGAATGCCGGCTTGTTGGTGATCTCGCCGCGCACGAGCGCATCGAGCAGGAAGATGCTGCGCGCGCCGGCCGGGTCGATCGTGCCGTAGTGGCGCAGCTGCTTCATCAGCGGAAATCCGAAGATGCTGAAGTGCTCCGTGCAGCTGACTTCGCCACGCTGCACGTTCCACTCGGGCTGCTGCGCGACGGTCTTGACCAGGTGCGGAGCCACCACCGTGAGCCACTCGGGTTCGATCGCGGCGACGGTCCTGGCGAAGATCTGCGAGGTGTGCACGATGGCCGCGCACATGAGCCAGGGCGGCGCCTTCTTCGAGAGTTTCGAGCCTGGAAATATCTTGAAGCGTCGGCCGCGCGGGCCCTGGTACTCGGGCTTCTCGGGGAGCTTGAGACCGATGTGGTCGACCAGGCCCGCGAGCAGGGCCTGGTGCAGGGGCACGTACAGTTTTTCGATGGCCTCCGGCGTCTGCGCGATGGTGCCGCCGCGATCTTCCCGCTCGCCAAGCAGGTCGGCGATCTGGCGAAAGACCGACTCCCACTCTTCCATGCGCAGGTAGGAGACGTAGTGCTCCTTGCACAGCTTTCGGAGCTGACGATTCGATGCGTTCTCGCCCCAGGCCTGCCAGCGATTCCACAGTTGCAGCAAGGTCAGGAAATCGGATCGCGGGTGAATCCACTCGGCGTGCTTCTGCCGCGCCTGGGCCTGGAACTCGGGCGGCGTCTCGTGCGGATCCTGCACCGACAGCGCTGCGGCCAGCACCCAGGATTCGCTTGCGCAGTCGCTGTCGCGACCGGCCAGCGCGATTCGCGCCACGCGCGGATCCAGGGGCAGGCGCGCGATCTCGCGGCCGAGCTTTGTGAGCGCCCTGTCCTCGTCGAGCGCGCCCAAGGTCTGCAGCAGGCGATAACCCTCCGAGACCTGGCGCGAATCCGGCGGATCGAGCCAGGGAAACTGTTCGACGTCGCCCAGGCCCAGCGTCGCCATCTGCAGGATCACGCCCGCGAGATTGGCGCGCAGCACCTCGGGATCGGTGAACGCGGGGCGCGACGCGAACTCGTCCTCGGCGTAGAGGCGCACGCAGGTGCCGGGGCCCACGCGGCCGCAACGGCCGGCGCGCTGGTTCGCGGCGGCCTGGCTGACGGCCTCGATGTGCAGTTGCTGGATCCCGAGGCGCGTGGACCAGCGGCTCATGCGCGCGGTGCCCGTGTCGACGACGTAGCGGATGCCCGGGACCGTGACGGAGGTTTCGGCGACGTTGGTGGAGAGCACGATGCGCGGCGGGCCGCCCGTCGAGAACACGCGGTCCTGCTGCGCCGCCGGCAGTCGCGAATACAGCGGCAGCACTTGCGCACGCGGGAAACGACCCGCGAGCGTGCGCGACAGGTCGTGGATCTCGCGCTCGCCCGGCAGGAACACCAGCACGTCGCCGTCGGGCCTGCCCTTCCAGAGCTGGTCGATGGCGTCGGAGACCGCGTCCTCGGTCTCGGCTTCCTCCGATTCCGGCAGGTAGCGCAGGGTCACGGGATAGGCCCGGCCTTCGACGGTGAAGATCGGTGCACCGTCGAAGTGTTTGGACAGGCGTTCGGGATCGAGCGTGGCAGAGGTCACGATGATCTTGAGATCCGGCCGTCGCGGCAGCAGGCGCTTGAGCCAGCCCAGCAGGAAATCGATGTTGAGGCTGCGCTCGTGCGCCTCGTCGATGATGATCGTGTCGTAGGCGAGCAGTTCACGGTCACGCTGCAGTTCGGCCAGCAGGATGCCGTCGGTCATCAGCTTGACCAGGCTTCGGTCCGACACGCGGCGGTCGAAGCGTGTCTCGAAACCCACGAGCTCGCCGATCGGCGAATCCAGTTCCTTGGCGATGCGCGCCGCCACGCTGCGGGCGGCCAGGCGGCGGGGCTGCGTGTGCCCGATCAATCCGCGCGAGCCGCGCCCGAGTTCGAGGCAAAGCTTCGGCAATTGCGTGGTCTTGCCCGAGCCGGTCTCGCCGCAGACGACGAGCACCGCGTTGTCGCGGATCGCGGCGAGCAGCTCCTCGCGCGCCTGCGACACGGGCAATTCGGCCGGGTAGCGGATCGTGGCCGGACGCAGCGCCTCGCGCGCCGATCGGCGACCCAGGCCGGTGGCGAGGTCGCGAAGGAAGCGAGCCTCGTCGAAACGCGCCGCATCCGCCCGCGCGAGCTGGCGCGTGAGTTGTTGCGCGTCGCGGGCGAGAAGTTCGGGTCGGGCACGCTCGAGCCGGGTACGCAGGTCGGCGAAGTCCATCACGCTTCAAGCAGGAAAATGCGGGCCGCGATGATACGCGAGGGGCCAGGGACCACCGCGATCAGGACAGCAGAGGCCCCAGCTTGGCTTCGAGTTCGGCGACACGCGCTTCGAGCGCGGCCACCCGTTCGGACAACGAAGCACCACCCGCCGCGATCGACGACGGCAGGGGCTCGGCCTCGAACGGCGCCGTCGCCAGGCCGGCGGCGGACTCCGGGCAGATCAACTGCGTGTAGCGCTGCGCCGACTGCCCCGCCTGACGGGCGAGCGCGGTGACCAGCGGCTGTGCGCGGTCCGACAGGTCGGCCAGCACCGCCTGCACTCCCGCGGCTTCCGCCGGACCGCCGAGGCCGCCCGCGTTGGCGCGCAGTTCGGACAGCGTCTGCGGGCCGCGCAGCATGAGGGTCACGAGCACCGCCATGGCCGGCTCCTTGATCAGCAATTCGTGATGGAAGCGATGCCGCCATTTCGGCACTCGGCTGAGCTGGTCCTCGCGCTTGGCCAGGCGCAGATCCTCGAGGCGGATCAGGGTCGAGCCGATCTCGACCTCGGACAGCGACATCAGCGGATCGCGCGCAGACTTCTGGTTGCACGCCGACACCAGTGCGTTGACGCTGAGGGGGTAGTACTGCGGCGTAGTGATCGACTTTTCGACGAGGCTCGCGATGACGCGAGTCTCGATCAGGCTGAGCGTCAGGACCATGGCGGTCGGCGCTGCGCTCAGTGCGTGGCCGTCGTCGACGCAGCGTCCTTGGCGGGTTCGGTCGGGGCGGCGGGCGCGGGTGCCGGTGCGGCTGCGTCGTCCGGCGATTCGTAGAACACGTGGATCTTGTTGCTGCGGGTCGCTGCCGGCTCGGCAGCGGACGCGCCGGCGGCCTGCGTCGCGGCCGCGTCGGTGCTGGCCGCGGCGGCCTTGTCGGCAGGGTCGGCGGGCGACGAGCCCGATGAAGGAATAACGATCTCTTTCTGCTGGCGGCTGCCGTCGAGCGGTGAGAAAAGCCCGGCGATGCGAGACATGAAGCCCGGTTTGCGGTCGGGCGAAGCTTCCGCGACGGCGACGGCGGTTTCGAGCTTGGCAGGGGCCACGTTGGTGACGGCGCCCACGATCTTGGCGTCCTGCGCGGCCAGCAGACGCTGCGCGTCCTTGGCCTGCTCTTCAAGGCCGGCCAACTTGTAGCAATCGACCAGCACCTCGAGCGCGCTGTAGCTTGCCGGGGTGCCGGGATACAGACCGATGATCTGCTCTGCGCGCTTGGCCGCTGCAACGTAGGCGCCGCGACGCACGTAGAAGTCGACCACGTGCAACTCGTGCGTGGCCAGGCGGTTGCGGATGAACACCATGCGCGCGTAGGCGTCGCTTGCGTACTGGCTGCCCGGATACTTCTGCAGCAGCAGGGCGAAGTCGTCGAAGGCGCGCCGCTGGCTGGTCACGTCCGACTTGGTGTCGTCCACCGGCAGCAGGTCGAGCGGAGAATCTTCACGCGCGAAGTTGACCAGTCCCTTCACGTAGTGGACGTAGTCCACCGCCGGGTGGCGCGGGTGCTCGCGCAGGAAGCGGTCGGCGCTGGACAGCGCGCGATCCGAGTCGCTGTTCTTGTACAGCGCGAAAATGCGGTCGAGTTCGCCCTGCGTCGTGTAATCCGAAAACGGGTGACGCGTGGAGAGCTGGTCGTAGCCTTCGATGGCGCCGGCGTAATCGGCACTGTCCAGGTCCTTGCGTGCGCGCGCGTATAGTTGCTCCGCGTCGAGCTGGGCCAGGCGACGATCTTCGCGACGCTTGGCCAGCGGATCCTGCTTGTCCCGGAAGACGCTGGGACGGTCGGGGTCGGGCTTCCGGTCAGGCTTGTCCGGGTTCGAACTACAGCCGGCGATCACGAGCGCGAGCGCCAGTGCCGCAAAAGGCGAAATCTTCATGCGCGGGAAGGACGAATCGGGCGAAAAAATGTGCATGAGTATAGCCGATGAATACTGCTGATCCGGACGACGGCGACGAGCCCGCAGACGACCTGGCCCCTGGTGGAGAAGACTCCGCGCAGACCTCCCGGGTTCCGTCGGATTTGAACGGGCAGCGACTGGATGCCGTGGCCGCCCGCCTGTTCCCGGACTGGTCGCGTTCGCGGATCCAGGCCTGGCTGGCCGACGGGCGCCTGCGGGTGAACGGGGTGCCCGTGACGCGCGCCCGCACGCCGGTCGCCGAGAACGACCTGCTCCAGCTCGAGCCCGTCGCCGAGCCGGACTTCCGGGTCGAGCCCCAGGAAATGGCGTTCGACGTGCTTCACGCCGACCCCCACCTCGCGATCGTGTTCAAGCCCGCCGGCCTGACCACGCATCCGGGTGCCGGGCAGCCCGACCGTACGTTGCAGAACGGATTGCTGCACCGCTTCCCGCAGACCGCCACTGTGCCGCGCGCCGGCATCGTGCACCGCCTGGACAAGGACACCTCGGGCGTCCTGGTGGTGGCGCTGAGCTTGACCGCGCATGCGCGGCTGGTGGCCATGCTCGCGCGGCGCGACATCCGCCGCGAATACGATGCGGTGATCAACGGTACGCCCGTCAGCGGCGGCACCATCGACCTGCCCATCGGTCGCAGCCCGCGCGACCGCCTGAAGATGGCGGTGGTCGAGAACGGACGCGATGCGGTGACGCACTACCGCATCCAGGAGCGTTTCTCCCATCACACGCACCTGCGGGTGAAGCTCGAGACCGGTCGCACGCACCAGATCCGCGTGCACTTCGCGCAGCAGCGAATGCCGCTGGCGGGCGATGCGCTCTACGGCGGTGGCGGAGCACGAGGGGTGGGCCTTTCCGATACCACGCGAGAGGTCCTACGCGGATTTCATCGTCAGGCGCTGCATGCGCGCGAGTTGGCGTTTGCTCATCCCGTCACCGGCGAGCCGATCAGCGTCGCCGCCGAGATGCCCGACGACATGCAGCGGCTTTTGCAGGCCTTGCGTCGGGGCTAGAAATGAAAAGGCCGCCCGTTCATGACGAACGGGCGGCCTGAAGCGAGAGTCGCCTTATAGGACCAGCTTACGTTCTGTGCGGCTTGGGCGTCGTGGTGGTTGTTGTACCGCAGTTGGGCGTGTGCAACTGCAGATTGCCCCTGGCCATCAGGGCGTACGGGTAGTTGTAGGCACCATAGACCAGGCCGAAGGAGTCATGGCCGCCGCCGGACTCGGCGGTGTCATTGACATGAGCCGTGCAGTCCAAGGTAGGCGATCCCATATCGTCGGCACAGGTGAAAGTCAGGAACCGATCGGTGGTCGGCGCCACGTTGTCGCCACGGTAATCCTTCAGCGGCGTACCCGTGATGTGCTGGCCCGTGACGTGATTCACCAGGTTGAGATGCCCCTTCGGGCCCACCGAGTCGCTCGCGCTGCCGTTGACCGCGATGCTGGCCTTGCCGACGATCGCGCCACTGCTGTCGCGCACGTTGATCTGGCCGCCGCCGGTGTAGAAGTCCTTCACCTTGCAATTGCAGTTCGGATTACTACCGCCGCCGCAGGTGATGCCGGCCTCGGCATGCGAGATGATGACGTCGACGCTGGCCACGGCGCTCAGGTCAAGGAGCTTCAGCAGTTCGAGCTTCACATGTACTGCGTTCACCACCTGCCGCCCGTTTTGAGTGAATTGCTCGTTGAGCGTGATGCCGCTGTTGCCAGTGAGCGTGTAGACCAAACCGTTGAGGCCGAGGCTGGGCAGGGAGATTTTGGTGTTTGGCCCCGCCTGGGCCAGGACGTCGGCACTGATGATCACGGGCTGACCCAGCACCAAGATCGAGATGTTCGCAATGTTCGAGCCGGTCAACGAAGCATTCGTTGCCGATACTCCGTTCGTGCACTTGACCGTCGAAGACGCGCTCAGCACCGACGCTCCGTCGAGCGACGCGACACGCACCTTGAGCAGGTCCGGCACGATGAGCTTGCCGCCCACGCCGAGGTCCAGCCCCAACACTTCCGAGAACGCGGTGGAGGTGTCGCCGGAACCCATCGTGGTGTTGTGGAGGAGGGTCGCATTCAACCCCAGCACACCCGTCGCGGTCACAACGTTCGAATTGACTGCCAATGTGCCTTTGCCATCGACCTCCATCAGGGTGCCTTCACCCGTACCGCCAGTCGCGGGGAGTTCTCCCGTGTCGGGCAGGGGCCCCAGATTGAGGGGGATGCCGAGCACCGATGCATTGACGTTCACCGAATACGCGCGCGCCGCATACTTGTTGGCGGCGGTGACGTCGCAGGTATTCGTGGGCGGCGGTTGCGACCCGCCTTTGCCGCCGGCGAAAGCGGGCGCGCTGAGGAGGGTCGCTGCGGCGAGGATCGCAGACCCAAGCGCTATTAATCTCGATGGGAGGGATGTCCTGCTCATGATTCGGGCTCCTGATAGATGAAAGAACGAACTGCGCGCCGGCTTTCGTTGGTGCGACGTTCATTCAGCCTATTCAGGAGTTCTGGTCTTCGGTATCGACCAAAGGATGTAGACGCGTGCGCCGCATCACACATGGCGGGCGCTCTTTTTTCGCTCGGGCCGGGGCCAAAAAATTGGGTTCTTCGCCCGTCTGAGTGGGTGAAAAAGCGGGCACACGGCCGCCATTGCTAAGTTGCTGTTGTCGAGGCGGCAGATGGCAGGAGGGCGACCGTGGCCCTGGTCGAGTCTATTTCCCGCCTGGGGGGCTGGGAAGGCTATCGTTTGGAATCGTCCGAGCAGCTTGAGCGTGGAGGCGTGGGGTGGTGCGTATTGCGTCTGGCCCCGCACCGCCGACGCAGGCGGTTCTGTAGCGGGTGCGGCCGGTGCGTGAGATCGGTACACGACTTTGCCGAGCGCAAAGTCCGCGACCTGCCGATCTTTGGTACGCCGGTCGAGCTGATCGTTCCTCGGTTACGGCTGCTGTGTCCCGGGTGCGGGCCGCGGGTTGAATCGCTGGCTTGGTTGTCGCCCTACGCACGCGTGACGACGCGCTTGGCGGACAGTGTGGCGAAGCTGTGCGCGGTGACGTCGATCCGGCACGTGTCTCAGTTCTTCGGCCTGGACTGGAGGACGGTCAAGGCCATCGACTGCTCCACGCTGGAGCGCAAACTGGGGCCCATCGAGCTGTCGAAGGTCGAGATCATCGGGATGGACGAGTTCGCCATCCAGAAGGGGCATCGGTACGCCACCGTCGTCGTCGATCCCACGTGCAAACGCGTGCTCTGGGTCGGCCTGGGACGTGGCCGCGAGGACGTCCGTCCCTTCTTCGAACTGCTCGGCGCGCAGGGCTGCGCCCGGCTCAAGGCTGCCGTCATGGACATGAATGCCGGTTACGCCGAAGAGCTCCGTGCCCAGTGTCCGCAGGCCGAGATCGTCTACGACCTTTTCCACGTCGTCGCCAAATATGGGCGCGAGGTGATCGACCGGGTACGCGTGGACCAGGCCAATGTGCTGCGGCAGGATCGATCGGCCCGCCACGTCGTCAAAAGCTCGCGCTGGCTGCTCCTGCGCAATCGGGAATCGCTGCTGCCGGAAGGGCGCATCGCCTTGCGCAAACTGCTCAAAGCCAACCGCCCGCTGTCCGTCGTCTACCTGCTACGCGACGAACTCAAAGCCCTCTGGCGCTACCGTTATGCCGGCGTCGCGGAAAAACTCTGGCTGCAGTGGTATCACCGCGCCGTGAGGTCTCGCATCGAACCGCTCAAACGCTTCGCCCGACGACTGAAACCTTACGTCCCCGGCATCCTCGCCCACTGCCGATACCCGCTCGGCACCAATCTCATCGAGGGCATCACCAACAAAATCAAAGTCATCAAGCGCGTCGCCTACGGCTTCCGCGACGACCACTACTTCTTCCTCAAAATCCGAGCCGCCTTCCCCGGTAATGGGTGAAGAACCAAAAATTTTCCCGGTCAGCGGGATACGTGCCGAGCGAGTGCTCTCTCGCCGCAGGCTCAGCGCAGCTCGCGATCCAGGAACGTAGCGGCCGCCTCGAACGCCGGCCCATCGGTGAGAAACGCGGTGATGTGTCCACGCCCGCGCAGGATGAACAGCTCACTGCGCACGCCGGCCTTGTCCAGTGCGGTGTGCAGATCCTCGGCGTGATCGACGGGAACCAGCATGTCCGAGCCGCCGTGGTAGACGAAGAACGGGGGATCGTCGGCGCTGACGTAGCTGATCGGCGAGGCGCGGCGGAACAGCGCCGGATCTTTCTGCAGGCTGGTGCCGAGGAATTGCGGCACGAGCGTGCCGCCCGGGAATTTCGTGAGGTCGCTCGGCGTGCCGCCGGCCACGACGGCGGCGACTCGCGGGGAGGACGCGAGCGTATCGCCAGGCGACAGGGTTCCGAGCAGCGCCGCGAGATGCGCTCCCGCGGAGTAGCCGAACGCGCCGAGACGCTCGGGCCGCATGCGGTACTCGGCGGCGTGGGCCTGCATCCAGCGCAGGGCAAGCTGCACGTCCTCGAGCTGTGCGGGGAACTGATGGGTCGGTGCGAGCCGGTAGGTCGTGTTGAACGCAACGAAGCCACGCTTCGCGAGCCGCTCTGCAATGCCCTCGACCTGCTCGCGGTCGCCCGAGGACCAGCCGCCGCCATGAATGACCAGGATTCCGGGCCAGGGGCCCGCGCCTCGTGGCATATAGACGTTCGCGAGCAGCTTCTGCGGCCAGGTCTCAGGCGTGAACGTCACATCGCGGATGACGTCGTAGGTGGTCGAGACCGGCGCGGGCGCGGGCCCTGTCGGCTTGCCGATGTGCGTGCTGCATCCGACGAGCAGGAAGCCCACCCCGGACAGCAGGTGATGAAGTCTGGAGAACGTGCTCACGACAGCAGGCGATCCAGCGCGAGCCCGAGAAAGATCACCGCGCCGAAGCGGTTGTTCGCGAGGAACGCGGCGAGGCAGCGTGCAGGCTCGCGCGCGCGCACCATGCGCTGCTGATGTAACGCCAGGGCGGCTGCGATCGCGAGTCCGGCGAAGTACGCCGGGCCCAACGCGCGGCCCACCCAGGCCAGCAGCAGCAGGGCAGCGACCTGCAGCAGCCCCGTGATCAGGCGATCGTGGCGGCCGAACAGGATCGCGGACGATTTCACGCCGATCTTCAGATCATCGGCGCGGTCGGTCATCGCGTAAAAGGTGTCGTACGCGATGACCCAGCAGACATTGGCAGCCATCAGCGGCAGCACCTCGTTCCAGGGGACGCGGTGTAGTACGGCCGAATACGCCATCGGGATGCCCCAGGAGAATGCGAGGCCCAGCACTGCCTGCGGGATCGAGATCCAGCGCTTGGTGAACGGGTATAGCGCGGCGAGCACCGCTGCCGGCACGCTGAGCAGCAGCACCTGCGCGTTGTCGAGGCTCGCAACGAGCACGAAGGCCACCAGACCCAGCACGACGAACAGCATCAGCGCCTCGGCGGAAGACACCACGCCCACCGCGAGCGGTCGGTCCTTCGTGCGTTCGACGTGCGGATCGAAGTCCCGATCCGCGAAATCGTTGATCACGCAGCCGGCCGCCCGCATCAGCACGGTGCCGAGAACGAACACCACGAGCACCTGTGTCTCGGGGCGCCCGCCGGCGGCGAACCACAGCGCCCACAAGGTCGGCCACAGCAGCAGCCAGATGCCGATGGGCCGGTGGAAGCGCATCAGCCGCCAGTAGTGCGGGAGCTGGGTCTTCAGCGACGGCATGGCGAATCCAGCCGGCGCATCACACGCGCGCGTAGCGTTCGACGTCGCCGACCCAGCGGCGGATCAGGCGTTGCGCTTCCAGCGGGAAACGTTCGAGCCATTCGTCCGCGAGCGTCTGCAGCGGCGGGATCAGCGCCGAGTCGCGCACGGGGTCGGCGAGCTTGAGGCCGATCAGCCCGGTCTGGCGTCGCCCGAGCAGTTCGCCCGGTCCGCGCAGATCGAGGTCTGCCTGCGCGATGCGAAAGCCGTCGGTGGTCGCGCGCATCACGTCCAGGCGAGCCCGCGCGGACTGCGACAGCGGGGGCTGGTAGAGCAGCACGCACTGGCTGGCGCGCGCGCCGCGACCGACGCGACCTCGCAGCTGGTGGAGCTGCGACAGGCCCAGGCGCTCGGCGTTGTCGATGACCATGATGCTGGCGTTGGGCACGTCGACGCCGACCTCGATCACCGTGGTGGCCACCAGCATCTGCGTGCGACCTTCCTTGAAGTCGCGCATCTCGAGTTCCTTCTGGTCCGGCTTGAGCCGGCCATGGACCAGGCCGATGCGCAGCTCGGGCAGCGCTTCGCGCAGCTTCTCCGCGGTGACCGCCGCGGCCTGCGCCTCGATCTCGTCGCTCTCCTCGATCAGCGTGCACACCCAGTAGGCCTGGCGCCCCTCGCGGCAGGCCTCACCCATGCGCTGCAGCACTTCGCCGCGCTTCTCGGTGCCGATGGCCACGGTGACGATCGGCGTGCGGCCCGGCGGCAGCTCGTCGATCACTGACACGTCGAGGTCGGCGTAGAGCGTCTGCGCCAGGGTGCGTGGGATCGGCGTTGCCGACATCACGAGCTGGTGCGGCGAAGTCCCGGCCGGTCCCTTGTCGCGAAGCTGCAGGCGCTGCTGCACGCCGAATCGGTGCTGCTCGTCGACGACCGCCAGCGCGAGCCTGGCGAAGCGCACTTCGGACTGGAAGATCGCGTGCGTGCCCACGACGACGCGCGCGGATCCATCTGCGACCTGCGCCATGCGCGTTTCGCGATCGCGCTTCTTGAGCTTGCCCGAGAGCAGCACGACCTCGATGCCCAGCGGCGCGAGCCAGCGCTGCAGGCTCACGTGGTGCTGCTCGGCGAGCAGTTCGGTGGGCGCCATCAGCGCGGCTTGGTGACCGCCCAGGGCCGCGGCGAGCATCGCCGCCGCCGCGACAACGGTCTTGCCCGAGCCGACATCACCCTGCACGAGGCGCAGCATCGGCCGCGCGCTGCCCATGTCCTTGCCGATCTCGGCGATCACGCGTTCCTGCGCGCCCGTGAAACGGAACGGCAGCTGCGCCTGCAGTTGCTGCGTGGCCTGCGCCAGGTCGCCAAGCACCGGCGCCGGGCGGCTGCGCGTCTCGCGGCGGAGCAGGCGCATGCACAACTGGTGTGCGAGCAATTCTTCGCGAATCAGGCGCTGCTGCGCGGGATGGCGCATCGCGCGCAGGGCCTCGGCGTCCGCGCCGCTGCCCGGTCGATGGATGGCGTCGAGCGCGGTCAGCGTGTCAGGTGCAGCGAATCCGGGGAGTTGCGCGCGAAGGGTGAGATCGCGCGCCGCGATGTCGAGCGCCTGCGAGATCATCCGGCGCAGCCGCGGTTGCGTCATGCCGGCGGTGAGCGGGTAGATCGGCGTGAGCCGGTCCTCTGTCGCCAGCTCGGCTTCCGCGTTCACGATCTGGTACTCAGGGTGGACCATCTCCAGGCCGTTGCGACCCGCGCGTACGCTGCCGAAGGCCTGGACCCTGCGGCCCGCGACGAAGGCCGCGCGCTGCGTCTCGTTGAAATGGAAGAATCGCAGGAGCAGGCCATTGCCGTCGTCGTCGATCGCCACGACGAGCACGCGGCGCGGGGCGAAGCGCATCTCGGCGACCTCGACCTTGCCGCGCACGAGCGCCTCCATGCCTTCGCGCAGGTCCACCAGTCGCGTCACCGCGCGCCGATCCTCGTAACGCAGCGGAAGATGGAACAGCAGGTCGCCCACCGTCTGCAGGTCGAGCGCGCGCAGCGCCGACGCCGCCTGCGGTCCGGCCCCCTTGAGGTAGGTCAGCTCGGTGGCCAGCGTCATCGGCGGCGCACTGGCCGTGCGCGCCCCGCGGGGAGTTTTCGACGGGGGCATCGTGGTCGCGGCCCGGGGTCGGTTAGCCGCGTGCAGGCGAAGCTGCAGCGCGATCGGAAGTGGCCATCGCGATGCGCGCTGTTCTCAGTCCAGCACCATGATTCCGTCGGCCTCGATGCGCGCGCCGCGTGGCAGCGCGGCAACGCCGACCGCGGCCCGCGCCGGGTAGGGCGCCTGGAAGTACTGGCTCATGATCTCGTTGACCTTGGCGAAGTGCGACAGGTCCGTGAGATAGAGGTTGAGCTTGGCGATATGGTCGAGCGAACCGTTCGCGGCGACACAGACAGAGCGCAGGTTCTCGAACACCTGGTGGATCTCTTCCTCGATCGTGCCGTTGCGCAGGGTCATCGTGCTCGGATCGAGCGGGATCTGGCCGGCGAGGTAAACGGTGTCGCCGCAGCGCACGGCCTGCGAATAGGTGCCGATCGCGGCGGGCGCCGCGTCGGTGGAAATGATCTCGCGTTTCACGACGACGTCTCTCCACCGTACTGGGGCATCGCGGCCTGGCGCTCTCTCTTCTGGTCCAGGGTTTTGCGCATCTTCAGGTTTACCATCTCGACGCACACCGAGAAGGCCATCGCGAAGTAGAGGTAACCCTTCGGAATGTGGAAGTGCATCGCCTCGACCACCAGTGCGCCGCCGACCATGAGCAGGAAGGCCAGCGCGAGAATCTTCACCGTGGGATGCGCATCGACGAAGCGCGACAGGGGCCCCGCGAAGAACATCATCGTGATGATGGCGATCACGATCGCTGCCACCATGATCGGCAGGTTGTTGGTCATGCCCACCGCCGTGATCACCGAGTCCAGCGAGAACACGATGTCCAGGATCATGATCTGCACGATCGCGGCGAAGAAAGATGGCGCCTTGCGCTTGGGCACGTTGTTCGTCGCATCGCCGTCCTCGTGGTCCTGCAGCGATTCGTGGATCTCGATGGTGGCCTTGTAAAGCAGGAACAGCCCACCGAAGAACAGCACGAGGTCGCGCCCGGTCACGGAGAATTCGGAGAGCGCGAACAGCGGGGCGGTCATGCGGGCTATCAGCGCCAGCGTGAACAGCAGGCCCACGCGCGTGAGCAGTGCCCCGGCAAGGCCCAGCGTGCGCGCGCGCGTCTGCACCTCGGCCGGCAGCTTCGACACGATGATCGAGATGAAGATGATGTTATCGATGCCCAGCACGATTTCCAGTGCCGTCAGGGTCAACAGCGCAGCCCAGAGTTCGGGGGTTGCCAGGGCTTCCATCGGTTCGGAACGGGGCGAATGAACGCCCATGATACCGGCCCGCGCGGCGTCACCGTCGCGGGCCAGACGCGTCGCTGTCATCGAACCGTCGCTCCCGCGTCACCGGAACTTTACGCGCCGGGCACAGGCTGCCGGGACATGAAAGACCGGACGCCAGGATCCGCGGGAGGCTCGCCATGCGCATCGCCTGGGGCGTGATGGGCTATGGGCGCGGCCACGCGATGCGCGTGATGAGCGTGCTGCCGGCCCTGATGAAGGATCACGAGATCACCGTGTTCACGGCTGGCGACGCCTACGAGGTGCTCGCGCCGAAATTCCCGACCGTGCGCATCCCGATGATCGGGTATCGCTACAACGATCGCGGCGGGCACTCGCTGCCGCGCACCGTGGGCGCCAACTTCGGGCCTGTCGCCGACCTGCTGTTCAGGGGCGCGGGCACCGGGCAGGTTGAACGCGAGTTCCGCGAACGCGGCATCCAGCTCGTGATCTCCGATTCGGAAGCCTGGACCCATCGCGCCGCGCAGCGCCTGAAGCTGCCGCGGATCTCGTTCGACCACGTCGGCATCCTGGCCTACTGCAAGCCGCACTTCCCGGCCGATCTGTGGGCGCTGGGCATGCGCGACGCGTACGGCTACCGCGCGCTGATGGGTGTGCCCGAGCGCATCCTGATCTCCAGCTTCTACGAGGCGGAGCCCGCGTACCCGGGAGTGCGCATCGTCGGCCCGATGCTGCGTGACGAAGTGCTGCGCGCCAAGGCGAAGCGCGGCGATTACCTGCTGTGCTACTTCAACAAGGGTGAGCACCAGTACCGGCCGCACATCGACCGCGCGTTGCGCCTGCTCGACCTGCCGGTCGTGATTTACGGCACGCCCTATGTCGGCAAGGTCGACAATCTCGACTTCCGTGCGCCGGGCAACTCGGCCTTCGTGCAGGACCTGGCGAATTGCCGCGCGGTGCTGAGCACGGCCGGCAACCAGACCATTGGCGAGGCGATCCACTTCGGCAAGCCGATCCTGGCGCTACCGGAGGACGCCTTCGAGCAGCGGCTCAACGCGAGCGTGATCGAGCGCATGGGCGTGGGCATGCGCGGCGATCTGCGCTCGCTGACGCCCAGCGACGTGGATCGTTTCCTGGGCCATGACGAGGCCTACCGCTCGCACATGCGCGAACACGCGCGCGACGGTCGCGCCGAAGCGATCGAGACCTTGAACCGCTTCATCGGCGAACTGACCGTGCGCAGGACCGCCACGCGCGGCGAGCGCAAACCGGTGGGATCGACGGTGAGCGCTTGACTGCGCGAAACCGTAGTTCGGACGAGGTTCGAGGTTGCCAGCTTCAGCGAAACCCGGAACCTGGACTTTGTCCGGACTACGCCTTTAACGGCAGCCAGCGATCGAGCAGCCTGACCATCAGCCGGTTGTCGAGCGCGAAGCGCTCGAGCTCGCCGAGGATGAACTCCGGCGTCTGCACGTAAGTCGAGGGTCGCAGGGTTTCCTGCGCCAGCCATACGCGCGCATCGGCCGCAGTGACCTCGAGGTGGAACTGCAGGCCGATCACGCGATCGCCGATCGCATAGGCCTGGTGGGCGCAGCCTTCGCTGCTCATCAGATTCTGTGCGCCCGGCGGGATCGCGAACGTGTCGCCGTGCCAGTGGAAGGCGCTGAAGCGGTCCGGCCAGTCGCCGAACAGGGCATGCGCACGACCGGCGGTGTTGAGGCCCACGTCGAACCAGCCGATCTCGGTGTGCGCGTTGCGCGTGACGGGTCCGCCCATCACGTCCGCGATCAGTTGCGAACCCAGGCAGATGCCGAGCACGGGCAAACCGCCGTCGATGGCGGCGCGGATCATCTTCTTTTCGGACACGAGCCAGGGATGCGCCCCGTGCTCGTAGATGTTCATCGGACCGCCCATCACGATCAGCGCGTCGAAGCCCGTTGGCGGTGGCAGGGCGTCACCCGCCCACAGCCGCGTCATCGACACGCGATCACCGCGACGGGCGAGCCAGGGACCGATGCAGCCGAGGTCCTCGTGGGCGGCGTGCTGCAGGCAGTGAACGTGCATGTGGGGCCTCGATGAAGTGCTCTGGCTAGAGTATGCGGCCCCCTGCCGGACGCACGTCGCATGCCGATCGCCTCGAAGCTGTTCCTGCTCGCCGCGGCCATCGGCGCGGTGCTCGCGATCCTGTGCGAGGAACGGCGCGACGGTCGGCACCCGGCCTTCTATCTGCTCAAGCCGCTGACGACCCTGCTCGTGCTCGGGGTCGCGGCTTGCGCCGAATCGGCCGACGCAGCCTATCGCTGGTGGATCTGCATGGCGCTGCTGTTATCGACGTGTGGCGACATCGCGCTTCTTCGCTCAGGCAACGCGGCCTTCATGGCCGGGCTCGGCAGCTTCCTGCTTGCGCACGGCCTGTTCGTGTGGGCCTTCCTGATCGATGACGTCGCCCGGCCGCCGCTGTGGTGCGCGATCCCGATCGGCGCCGCCGCGGTGTTCTTCGTGTGGCTGCTGCCGCGAACCGGGCCGCTGAAGCTCCCGGTGCTCGTGTACGCCGCGGCACTCGTGGGCATGACCCTCGCGGCGGCGGCGCGCTGGGATCTGCGCGGGGACGCTTCGGGAGCGCTCGCCGCCGTCGGCGCGTTGCTGTTCCTGCTTTCGGACAGCGCGCTGGCCGTACGTCAATTCAATGGCCCGTATCCGAGAGCCCAGGCTTCGATCCTCTCGACCTACTGGCTGGCCATCGGGATGGTCGCGGCCTCGGTCTGGGGGAGTTCACGTATTGCCTGAGGCTCGAACGGCGCGCAGCATAATGGCGTGACGTCGTTTCAGCTTGGATCGCAGAATTCAATTGGCGCGTCGCGGCAGACCGCTTCAAGGCGGGTTGCCTTTTTCCTGTGACGCAGTCCCCCCACTCTCCCCAACTGCGTTGCAGGGGGCGGCCGGGCGACCGGCCGCCCCACTTTATGGGTGGGATCCCGGAGTCGCGAGGACGACTATTCGATGCTCAGCGCGTGACACTTGCTGTGCTCGAGCCGCAGGTGCTCTTCGCCGACCAGCACGCCGTTGCGCAGCACGGTTATCGCCAGACTCGTTCCGAGCATCGTGGTGTCCACCCGGTAGCGAGCGCTGTCTTCGGTCCGCGTGATGGCCGGCGGCTCGGTGAGCGCCGGGAAGCGCGCGCTCAGATCGGGTGCTCCCGACAGGGTGACGTCCAGGCTCGCGGGCTGCGGGGCGGTGCCGAAATGAATACCCAGGTCCAGCACGTAGCCAGGACGCTTCAGGCGATAGCTCACGGGCACTGCCTGCTTGACCAGGCAGCCTTCGAAGTCGGCGTAGCGGATCTCGAACTGGTCGAGGTCGCGATGATCGATCGTCATCGTCTCGCGCTGGTAGAGCCGCGGCGCGCAGGCGGCCAGCAAGGTGCACAGCGCGAGACCGCTAGTGCGCGCAAGAGCGCTAATCGACATTCAGATGTCCTTCCATGATGTGTACCGCGTGGCCGCCGACACGGACTGCCGTCACGGCTCCGCTGTGTTTTTCGGCTGAAGCGAAGAGTGC
>JBKJPX010000078.1:0-48017 GCA_046594215.1 Panacagrimonas sp. | reverse complement strand
GATTCCGACACGTCCCTTGGCGGGGACGGGACTGAGCGTCACGTCGCTTGCACTGGGCACCGTTCCATTGAGCGGCTTCGGTGGGGCGTCGACCTACCAGGACTTCGAAGACGTGGTGCTCGAGGCGTATGCGAACGGGATCCGCTACATGGATACCGCGCCGATGTACGGCTCGACCCGGTCCGAACATTTCCTCGGACACGTCCTGCGCGTGAAGGAGTTGCGCCAGTCGGTTGTCGTCAGCACCAAGGCAGGTCGCGTGATGCGTGCGCACAGCAAGGCGACGGCGTCGGGGAACCTGATCTTCGGCGTCACCTGGACCGGTGGCCTGCCGTTCGTCGAGCAATTCGACTACAGCTACGACGGGATCATGCGGTCGTTCGAGGACAGCCAGCAGAGGCTGGGCCTCGACGAGATCGACATCCTGCTGGTGCACGACATCGGTCGTATGGCGCACGGCGATCAAAGCGGCCACTACTGGAAGCAGCTCCAGGATGGCGGGTTCCGGGCGCTCGACGAGCTGCGCCGAAGCGGCGTCATCAAGGCTGTCGGCATCGGCGTCAACGAATGTGAAGCCGTCATCGACATGGCCAACGCGTTCCCGCTCGACTGCTGCCTGGTCGCCGGGCGCTACACCCTCATCGACCAACAGGCCCTGGATCGCTTCCTGCCGGAGTGCCAGCGGCGCGGCATCGCGCTGATCGCCGCGGGCGTCTTCAACTCGGGGATTCTCGGCGGCGGCAGCAACGGATCGACGCGAACCTTCGACTACCAGGACGCGTCGCCGGAGATCATCCGCAAGGTCCAGCAGTTGGAGGAAGTCTGCCGGGAGTTCGACGTGGCGCTACCGGCCGCGGCCATCCAGTTCGTTGCGGCTCACCCGGCGGTGACCACGGTTCTGCAAGGCGCCAGGAGCGTGGCCGAGCTCCGACAGAACTGCCGGGCACTTTCGAGCCCGATCTCGCCACAGTTCTGGGCGCGGCTCAAGGAACGCGGGCTGATTGCCGCCCACGCGCCGACGCCGGCAGCGTGACGGCAGCGTGACGGCCGCGTGCGAATGAACGAGCAGTTCCTGGATCAAGGTAGGAGACATCCATGAAGGCAGTGATCTACGGCGGCATCGGCAGCGTGAAGGTCGAGAACATCGTCGCGCCCAGGCTGCGCAGCGATACCGACGTCCTGGTGCGAGTCAAAGCGGCGTCGATCTGCGGGACCGACGTGCGCTTGTACTGGGGCACGATGAACGACATGTTCGGCTACGAAGCGGGCGACGCCATGGGTCACGAGTTCGTCGGCGTGGTCGAAGAGGTGGGGAAGGCCGTGCGCAACTTCAAGCGAGGCCAGCGCGTGGTATCCCCGTTCTCCACGCATTGCGGACACTGCTACTACTGCGAACGCGATCACATCACGCACTGCGAGAACCTCACGGCCTTTGGCCTGGGCAAGCAGTGGGGCGCACTGGGTGGCGGCCAGGCCGAGCTCGTCTGCGTGCCGAACGCCGATCGCACGCTGCTCGCCCTCGACGACCGCGTCTCGGATGAGCACGCCACCGTCCTGCCCGATGTCCTGACCGGCGTCTTTGCCAGTTTCGAAAGCATGCGCGGTGGCGAGTCGGTGGCGGTCACCGGCTGCGGCCCAACGGGCCTTGCCGCCGTGATGTGTGCACGACTCCTGGGCGCCGGCCCCATTTTCGCAATCGACCATCACGAGGATCGGCTGGCCGTCGCGGCGAAGCTCGGCGCGATTCCGATCAATTTCGACCGACAGGACCCGGTCGACGCGGTCAAGTCGCAGACCGGCGGCCGCGGGGCGGACATCGTCGCCGACGCGGTGGGCAAAGTCGGGTCGATCAACCTGGCCTATCCGCTCGTGCGTGCCCGCGGCACCCTGAAAATGCTCGGCTACATACAGCCGTCGGAAAAGATCGACATCGGCGTCGCGTCGCTCGCCCACGTCCTGATCGAGCCCTGCCTGGTGCCGGCGATCCGTCGATATCAACCGCGGGTGATGCAGCTGATCGCGGACGGCCGGCTTGATCCCACGCCGATGCTGAGTCACGTCATGCCCCTGGAGCAGGCGCCGAAGGCCTACAAGATGATGGCCGAACGGCTGGATGGCGCCATCAAGATCGTGCTCAAGCCCTGACGGCACCCGCTTCTGACGCCCTCGGCGTGCAGCGGCGCCAGGCGCTGGACGAAGCTTGCAAATAGCCCCTCTTTTTTCTCAGAACTTCATTGACACCTCACTGAGCAGATCTCGCGGATGAAAATACGTCAACGATGCGAGCAGCGGCGTCTTGCCTTCGATGCGCCACATCTGCATCGACAGTACACAGGTCCACGGCATGTAGAGACACACTGTGATCATCGAGATGATGAAGCCCAGGCGGATCTGCCCGAGGTTGTCGGTGTAGCGCGTCGCCAGTTCCCCCGCCGTCAGTCCGGGCGAGGGGTTCGGCAGGTTATGCCCGAAGCCCAGCCAGAAGATGATGAAGGTGATGACGAACGCCGGACCGCACCAGGCGCTGATCAGTTCGTACCGCAGACTCGTCCGCTCATCCATCTGAATCTCTCCTCTCGGTGGCGCCGATCGAGTCGACGGGTGCATTCAATGAAATTCAGGCAGCGCGGCTCATCGCGCGCGAACTCGTGTCGAGCGACACGATGAGTTTGCGCAGCAGGCGATCCAGCAGGGCGAATTCGTCGGCATCGAGCAGGCCGAAGGCATTCTTCAGCGGCTCGATGAGGCGCGGCACGACTTCGCGCACGCGCTTGCGGCCTTGCGCGTTGATGCAGATGTCGAAGCGACGGCCGTCGCGCGGGTGAGGCGTGCGCGAGGCCAGCTTGTCGGTGATCAGCTCGTCGAGGATCTGCGTCATATTCGCGCGCGTGGTTCCCACCAGCTCGCTCAACTCGCTGGGGGCGGCACGGCCGTGCTCGCTGGCCACGAGCAGGCAGAGCGCATGGAAGGCGCGCTCGCTGATGCCCATCTCGCGGAAAACCGGTTCGAAATAATTGCCCAGTCCGAAGACGCTGATCCGCAGCAGGCGGACCATCACGGTGGGAGCCATCGGCAGTTCCGGCAGCGCGCGTGCCATGCGGGGAGTGCTCGATTCGACGGCGGCCAGACGCTCGATGCCTTTCATGATCGCAAAGTAGTTTACCGGTCAATCACACGGTGACACGCGCACCGGCGCACCGCAAGAGCGGGCGGGGCGCCACGCTTCGGGTCGTGCGCCGCGGGCGACATTTCCGCGCTGACCGGGGCCGCGAAGCTGGATGCGCAAACCTTTCTGGCGGCGCGATCCGGGTTTTCGACCAGGAACCACGCGTGGGAAACGACGACTCGAGGATCTGCGGGTCCGATGCGAGCCGCATCGGCAAGAGCATGCCGAAGATCAAGCTGGCGCCGTGGGACTTCCGTTCACGCAACGCCGGGCTCGAGGTGTGCGTCCGAAAATTGATGATGGGCGATGACGGCCAGCGAGCTGAACCCATCGCCGCGCGTCACGCCCGGAACCACTGCTCCGAATGCAGAGACCCCCGCACGGGGCCATCCTCGAATCGGTAGATGACGAAGCCGAGCCCCATCATTGGCGCAGGCATCGAACCCGTGTGGATGATCGTAATGCCGGGAATGAGATGTCCAGTCCTCTTGCTGATGGCTGCTACCTCGCCCCGCTCGATGAGCCTTAGGACGAGCTTGCGCTCGGCGGCCGGAAGCGTGGCGAAGTCGATCGCATCCGGAACTGCGCCTGCTTGCGCCGGCGTCCGCTGCAGCAGTCCCTCCGCTGCTTGATCGAGGTTCAGCGGATTGCCCGGAACCTTTCGTCTAAACCATTTTCGCCAGGAGTCTCCGTAGATGATCGAGCGGAGTCTTGCCTTTGGCAGCAACACTACCGCGTCATTCATGAGTAGCCGGATGCAATGAGGAGGACGTGCGGCCAGCAACGGAACGTCCTGTGCGTCGTCCACCTTGCAATGAATTCGGGGAACGTCCGGAGCTCGATAGGGAGGCATGGTTGTAGCCTGCTGTGACGTCAAACGCAACGGGCGACTGATCGGAAGTAGAGCCAGTATTTCGTTCGCCGTCGATAACCGTCAATGAGACCAACGGCATCGCAACACTCGCGCGGCCATCCGACATATTGTTCTCGAATCACCTCCGTCCAAATCGATCAGCGTTTTCGGTGATCGCCAATCTCTCGTTGTGATGAATGCGCCTCCGCCGGCATTCGGACGGCGACGTGTGGGTGACTATCACGCACGCGTGCGCGGCCCGAAAATTTTCCCGGAGCCTGTTGCCGAGACCATTTTCGAAGAACATTCGAGTGACAGTGCTTGTACAAAGCCTTGCGCGAACGACGGCACTCGCGATCGGACGTACCAATTGTCCGGGAGCGATCTACGGTGCGAACCGATCCCTGGACTTGCCAAGCACTTCGCCGCCCGACTCAATTCGAAAATCCTCCACCGTGATCGCGACGGCGATCGGGTTATAGTGCCTCCGCTTTCGGCTTTGAGGGAGCTATAGATGGGCATGGGTGAGGTACTCAAAGGCTCGATGTGCTACGAGCAGAAAGCACATGTCATCACCAGCGTCGCCGGGTCGTCATTGTTCCGTCCCGGACAGGCCGGGCTGACACCGTCCCCTCGCTCCGTTGGAACCATGGGCTACTGGTGCACCTACGGCCTCTCGGATGGTCACCTACGTCTCTGTCAGCTGGAGATTAGGCTGGACATGGTGTCCTCGACTTCGCTCGATTCTGGAGGCTTGCTCCTGGGACGGCAGCCCGTCCGAGACCGGCGTCGTGGCCATGATGAGCGCGACTGGCGTGTGGAGGCGCTCGATCTCCAGGTGCCGTTCAGCGGTACCTTCGTAATGGCGGCTGATCGATTGGAGGAACCGCAATGGCTGCCTGGCTACCTCAGATTCCCCGCGATGGAATACCGGATCGTTCGCGAGCTCAGTTTCGACCAGGGCCGCCTGCTGGAATCGCACGACCGTTCCGAGCGAATTGCCGAAGTCCGAGCTGTCTTGCCGGATTACGATTCCGAAAATGCGATGTCGCACGACGACGAGATGCGAATCCGCGATTCGATTCAGAAAAAGCTGATCGGAGGACTGCTGGGTTCGTATTGGCCGCCATGAGCCCCTTGGGCCACGCTTCAGGTTCTTTTTTGGAAAAGTGATTTGCGACCTGCGATGCGTGGCCCCGCTCGCGTCTCGGCGGCAAACCCCGAAGCGGGTGGCTTAGCGCACGATCGTCGAAGGATGAAGAGGCATGCATGTTGCTCACTATCCTTTGCATCAACGCAGGCGAGATAAGGGCAAGCTCGAAGTCGGGATTAAGGTCGTAGCCCCTTGAACCGCTGACGCGGCATCCCCTGGCTCCCGGAGTTTCGAAGACATGAAAAAGCGCGTGGCCGGCAAGGTCGCCCTCGTGACGGGGGGCGGCAAGGGCATCGGCGCGGCGATCGTGGCGCGATTTCGCGAGGAGGGCGCACGGGTGGCGATCCTGGATCGCGAGCGCCCACCCGGCCGCACCCAAACGCGGACGCGGTTCGAGACCTGCGACGTCTCCGACGAGGCGCAGGTCGTTCGCGCAGTGAAGGCCGTCGTCGCCTGGGCGGGGCGTCTCGACATCGTGGTCAACAACGCAGGCATCGCGGACCCGCACGGTGCGCCACCCGAAGAGCTGTCCCTCGAAGCCTGGCGTCGCGTGCTCGATACCAACCTCACGGGCCAGTTCCTGGTCGCGAAACACGCGATCCCGCATCTGCGCCGACACCAGGGCGCGATCATCAACCTGTCGTCGACGCGCGCGCTGATGTCGGAGCCCGACACCCTGGCGTACACCGCTTCGAAAGGCGGCGTGATGGCCCTCACGCACGCGCTCGCGATGAGCCTGGCCCCGGATATCCGGGTCAACGCCATCGCGCCGGGCTGGATCGAGACCGGCCCGGCGAGGAAGCTGCGCAAGCTCGACCATGCGCAGCATCCCGTGGGCCGGGTCGGAAGGCCCGAAGACGTGGCCGGGCTCGCGGCCTATCTCGCCTCGTCCGAGTCCGGGTTCGTCACCGGTCAGTCCTTCGTGATCGACGGCGGGATGACGCGGAAGATGATCTACGCGGAGTGAGGCCGTGCGGGGCCGACGTCGTTCACGAACGCCGTCGACCCCGGGCGGATCAGCTTCGACCCGGTTCTGTTCGCGATCTCACTCTTCGCCGGTGAAGTTCAGCACCAGCTTGCAGAATCGCGCGGCGTGCTCGATCTGCGTCCAGTGTCCGCATTGGCCGAACACGTGAAGCTGCGATCTCGGAATCAGCTCGAGCATGCGCAGGGAGCTCGACATCGGCACCACGAGGTCCTCGCGGCCGTGGATCATCATCACGTCGTTGGGCAGGGCGCGCAGGGCATCGTCGGGCGTCGACAGCGCCTCGATCCAGCGTTGGCGCGGCGCGGGGAACATCGCGGCATACGCCTCCTGCACGCCGGGCCGCATGCCGGCCTCGTAGCGGGCCTTGGCGAGATCGTCGGTGACCAGCTTCCGGTTGAAAGCGAAGATGTCGAGCATCTTGCGCATGTTCTCGAACGAGGGCGTGTAGCCCCAGGCGGTATCGAGTCCCGGCGTGAGATCGAACTTCGTGCCGGCGGCGCCCATGAGCACGAGGCGCCGCACGCGCGAGGGATGGCGTACGGCCAGCGCCAGGGTCAGCGCGCCGCCGAAGGAGTTGCCGACGACGTCGACCCGGTCGAGCTTCATTGCGTCGAGGAAGCCGACCGCGTGCTTCACCCAGGTCTCGAGGTTGTACTGCACCCCCTCGGGACGATCCGTGAAGCCGAAGCCGACGATGTCGGGCGCCACGACGCGGCGTTCCTTCGACAGCACCGGCAGGTTCAGGCGCCAGTTCGCCCACGCGGACACACCCGGCCCGGAGCCGTGCAGCAGGAGCAGCGGCGGGCCGCTGCCGACGTCGTGGTAGTTGGTGCGGATGCCGGCCGCGACGATGCTCTGGCCGACTTCAGGGTTGCCCGGGGTGTCGCTCATCAGCTCTCTCCTTGGAGGTTTTTGCAGACCGGCCTTTCAGGCTGGTGCTTTCTTCGATGCAGTGCGGGGCGGCCCGAGAGCGGCCCGCCGGGACCTCTCGAGCTTGGTGCCAATAGTACGTTCTGCTCGAGCGCAGGACGGTAGGCGATGCCTGCGAACGTCGCGACGCGTCTCCTGAATACGGCTCTTTCGTTTCGATGAGGTCGGGTCGGGCGGGACGTGCGTGTGCAGCGACCGGCGATTCGCCCTTAGGATCCGGGCATCGTCCCCCGGTGTCCTCTTCGATGTGAACGCTCCCAAAATCGCTCTCGTCACCGGCGCCGGATCCGGAATCGGACGCGCGGTGGCGCTGCGCCTCGCGGAGCACGGCTTTCGCGTGGTCCTCTGCGGCCGTCGCAGGGACGCGCTCGAATCCGTCGCAGAGCGGGCGGGCGTGGATCGCAGCCTGGTGGTCGAAGCGGACGTCAGCAGCCCTGCGTCGGTCGAGGCCCTGTTCGCGCGCATCGAGACCGATTGCGGGCGGCTGGATTTGCTGTTCAACAACGCCGGCATCAGCGGCCGGCCCACGCCGGTGGAATCGCTGGCGTTCGAGGACTTCCAGCAGGTCATGGCGACGAATGTCGGCGGCGCCTTCCTGTGCGCGCAGGCGGCGTTTGGCCTGATGCTTCGCCAGCGGCCACAGGGCGGAAGGATCATCAACAACGGCTCGGTGTCGGCGCTCGTGCCGCGACCGCACATGGCGGCTTACACCGTGTCCAAGCACGCGATCACGGGCCTCACCAAATCGCTGGCGCTCGAAGGGCGGGCGCATGCGATCGCCTGCGGGCAGATCGACATCGGCAACACGGCGACCGAACTGCTCGGCAAGCTCGGGCGCGAGGCGCTGCAGGCCGATGGCAGCCTGCGCGCGGAGCCGAGCTTCGACGTGCGCCACGTCGCCGACGCGGTGCTGTACATGGCGCGGCTGCCGCTCGATGCGAACGTGTTGAACCTCACGGTCGCTGCGACCGGCATGCCGCTGTCGGGACGCGGCTAGCGGCCCGCTGCCGATGATCCGGCGTCCGATGATGCGATTGCGCCGTGCTGCCGCGCGGCGGCAGAAGCTGCGCTGCCATTACTGCGGGGCGCAGATGTGGTTGACCGACCCGGCGCCCTTCCTCGCGCGCTTCGCGGTGGACGCCGCGCAGGCCGCGCGGTTCCAGTGCACGGCGGAGCACCTCGTCCCGCGACGCGAGGACGGGCCCAACGCGAAGGCCAACGTCGTCGCGGCGTGCCGTTTCTGCAATGTGCAGCGGCACGATGAGGATTTCCCGGACAGGCTGGATCACGTCGCCTACTCAGCGATGGTGAGGCAGCGAATGGCGGAGGGGAGTTGGCATCCGGCGTGGGCGCGAGAGAAAGGGATTACGTCTTCGTAGCCAGGACTTCGACAGCGCTACGGCGCGCACAGGCGTCCGGAACCCAAGGCCCGGCGTAACCGTCGTGCTCGCCGGATTCCGGACGATCGCACCCAAGCCGCGGACGGCCGATGCGCAACCTTCGCCGGTCCCGCTGTCTACCCTGTGTCGCTGCGCTCACCCCTCGGAGAAAAACGAAATGAAATTGCCCGCACGCTGGATGCTCGGCCTGGTCCTGATGGGCTGCGCGGGCCTGGCGTCGGCCGCCGAGCCGTACACGGACAAGCGCTTCGCCGACCTCACGGGCGCCGGCAAGAACGTGGTGCTCGACGTGCATGCCGACTGGTGTCCGACCTGCCAGCGCCAGCAGCCGGTGCTGTTCAAGCTCGTCGAGGCGGCGCCGTACAAGGAGTTCCAGGTGCTCGTCGTGAACTACGACGACCAGGGCGACGTGCGCAAGCGCTTCAAGGTCCCCAACCAGAGCACGCTGGTCGTGTTCAAGGGCGCCACCGAAGTGGCGCGCGCCACCGGCATCACGGATTCCGCGCAGATCGCGGCCCTGCTGGACAAGGCGCGAAAGTAGACGGCGCCCGGCGAGTCGGCCTGCGCGCGAACGTCCGCCATGTCGGCATCCGAACTCGGGCTCGCGCTTCTCTCTGGGCTGCTGTCCACGCTCTCGCCCTGCGTGCTGCCGCTGCTGCCGATCGTGATCAGCAGCGCGGTGCAGGCGCACACCTGGGGCGCGGTGGCGCTCGGCATCGGCCTGGCGGTCTCGTTCACGGCGCTGGGGCTGTTCATTGCCACCGTGGGGATCTCGCTGGGACTCGACGCCGCGCTGTTCCGGACCATTGCCGGTGTGCTGATGCTCGTGTTCGCCGTGATGCTGCTGGTACCACCGCTGCAGGAGCGGTTCGCCGCGCTGGCGTCGGGCTTCTCCAACCGTGGCAACCAGCTTGCGGGACGCATCAAGGGCGATGGTCTCTGGGGCCAGTTCCTGCTGGGCATCGTGCTCGGTGCGATCTGGACGCCCTGCGTGGGTCCGACCCTGGGCGCCGCGGCGACGCTCGCCAGTTCCGGTCAGGAACTGGGGCATGCGGCGGCGGTGATGGCGGTGTTCGGCGTGGGCGCGGCGCTGCCGCTGATCCTGCTCGGGAGCCTGTCGCGCCAGACGCTGCTGCGCATCCGCGGTCGTCTGGGCGGCGCGGCGCAAACCGGGAAGAAGCTGCTCGGCGTGCTGTTCCTGCTGATCGGCCTGGGCATTCTCACGGGCTACGATCACCGGCTCGAGGCCTGGCTCGTCAGACATTCACCTGCGTGGTTGTCGGAGATGACGACGCGGTTCTGAAGGCAGACCTGCGGACATATCCCGCGTTACGCGGGCAGCACGTCCCGCGTGATCACCCAAAGCTTCTTCGAGAACGGGCCCTTCGACGTCCAGGTGACGTGCATGCCCGACGACAGGCCGATCACGTCGCCCGCGCGGAACGAGTGCTTCTTGCCGCTGAGGGTCTCGACCACGTCGACCTCGCCTTCCAGCAGCAGGATGGTCTCGTCGCCGAGCACGCCGGTATAGGGCGTGACCATGCGGCCCTGGCTGTCGACGTCGCTGCCGGCGATGCCCTTGCCGGAGCGCCAGATGCCGCTGAGCATCGTGCCGGTCGAGCCGCCCTCGCGGATGAAGAACAGCTCGCCCGCCACCAGCGGCCCTTCCTTGGGCTCCGTGAAGTGGTATTCCTGCCACGCGTCCGGATTGTCGTTGATGTTGCTGATCTTCAGGTCCTGCGGCGCGTTGGACGTGGCGTCGGCGCCGTTGAAGATGCACCAGTACTTCTTGAAGGACGGGCCGTTGATCTCCCAAGTCACTTCCAGGTTCTTGGGGCTGCTCACGATGCTGCCGGGGGCGATCTGATACTTCTTGCCCGTGGACTTCACCGTGAGCGTGGCCGAGCCGTCGATGACAACCGCGGTCTCGTCGCCCAGCGGAGCGGAATAGACCACGCGGTGCGAGCCGTCCTTCGAGCAGCCGGGTGAGGTGGGGCCGGTGCGCCAGAAGCCGGCCATGAGGGTTCCGGTGGTGCCGAAGGTGCGGATCACGGCGATTTCGCCGTGCACCTGCTTGCCCAGGCCCGGCTCCTCCCATTCGAAGGGAACCCACGAGTCCGGGGTGGGGTTCTGCGTGCCGCCGTGGACCTTGTGCTTCGAGGTGTCGACCTGCGCTGCCGCTTCGTTGACGCCCATGTTCGTTCTCCGTCCGGTGGTGAGAGCAGGATGATCGTCAACGGCGAGGGGCTCCGCTTGACTGCGACGGCACGATTGCTTGTGCGGGAACGTCCAGGACGCAGCGCTCGTGGTGCGGGCGAAGCCCGGGTTCCGTCCGATCGGACGGGTTCGCGGCGGGCGAGCAGAGCCCCGGGCTTCTTCCGGGCTTCTTCCGGGATTGGGGCCTCAGGCCGGCCGCCTTCGTACGCGCTCGCGACCCACCCGGACCGTCGAGCGGGACTTCTGCCTGCCCGGATCCGGGCGGATAATCGGTTTCCTGGCGCCGCCATCGCCTACCGTCGCCCAGGACGTTCAGGAGGGCCCGATGCTGCAGATACTGACGACCGAGAACGTGGCGCCCCGCCAGCGCGTGGCGTTCTGGCAGGAGATGGTCTCGCAGACCTTCGTGCAGGCGCACTGCGACTCGAACATCGGTGAGGCCTTCCGCGGCAGCATCGGCACCGACACGTTCGCGCAGACCGAGATCTCTCGCATCGACGCCGGCCAGCAGCGTATCGATCGGCGCGCGTCCGACATCGCGCGTTCCTGCAAGCCGCGCTTCTATCTCTGCTACCAGGCGGCCGGGCGGGCCAAGGTGCTGGAACGCAACCGGGAGAGCATCCTGGATCCCGGCGACATGATCCTGCTCGACAACTGCGAGCCGTACTCGGTGGAGTACGAGGACATGGTCACCGAGATCGTGCTGCACGTGCCGCACGAGGTGCTGCGGCAGCGCTTCCGGTCTCCGGAGCGCGTGCTCGGCCGCAAGATCGACGGCGCGCACGGGGGCCTCGCGCGGGTGGCCGGAGATTTCCTGCTGTCCTGCGCGTCGAACGCCGAATCGCTGCCCTCGGCGCAGCGCTCGACCATCGCCGAGCTCGCGCTGAACCTGTTCACGGGGGTGCTGGCGGAAGCGGCGAGCGAGGGAGCCGACGTCGGTACGCACCAGGCGGTGCTCGTCGCCCGCATCAAGCAGCACGTGCTCATGCAGCTCGCCGACCCGGACCTGGACCTGCATCGCGTGGCCGCGTCGATGGGCCTGAGTGTTCGCTACCTGAGCCGCCTGTTCCAGGTGGACGGACAGAGCTTCGGCCGTTTCCTGCTGCACCAGCGTGTCGAACGCTGTCGCCGGGAACTCGTGAACCCGGCGCTTCGAAACCTGCGCGTCAGCGAGATCGCCTTGCGCGCGGGCTTCAACGATCTTGCTCACTTCAGCCGCGTGTTCAGGGCGGCCGTCGGCGACTCACCGAGCGAGTACCGCGCGCGGCTCTGGGGTCACTGAAGAGGCGGCAGGCGCAAGTCCTGCTCTTCGGCCCGCAACTCGAAAGGAACGTCGGGCCTATCGAAGGCTGCCGGATGGTGGTCGCCGTGCTGCCCATCCGGGTATCGGCGGCCGGCGGTTCTCTGCTGGGCGGGCCGCACCGTCACGCCCGGCAGAACTCACGGGACCGAAAAAGCGGTTTGTCGAATAAAGAGCCGCTGGCGCAGGGAGGGCGCGCCAGTGGAAAACCGGACAGGGCCGAGCACGCGACGTTGCGTGCGCGGGGCGGAAGAATTTCTGCCCGGGAGGTAGGTTGGCGCGACGCTATCGTTCCACCGGCGTCCGCTCCGTGCGATATCGCACATACGAGACGCGACGCGTGTCGACCGCCGGCGCCCGGCGCTCGACAGCGTGACCGCACAAGACGCACGGCTTGTGGAGCGCTACCAGTACGGCACCACACCCGGCTGTCCAGGAGCACGAGACATGAAAAAGGGCATCGCGATATTGGGGGCCACCGGCGGACTCGGCGAGGCCATCGCGCGAAAGCTCGCGGGACGCGTCCCGGTCACGATCGGCTATGCGAGCAACGCGGAGAAGGCGAGCCTGCTCGCGCAGCAGGTCCGCGCCTCGGGCGGCACGGCCGAAGTCGCCCAGGTGGACATGCGGCACAGCGATTCGGTGAAGCGATTCATCGACGATGCTGCGTCGCGCTGGGGTGGCCTGGACGGCATTGCGTCCGTGACCGGTCCCTGGGTTCCGCTCGGCCCGATCACGGAGGCCGCGGAAGAGGACTTCAAACGGATCTACGAGATCGACGTGTTCGGCTCGTTCAACATCCTCAAGCACGGCTCGCTCGCGATGAAGGCCACGGGCGGCGGCGCCATCGTGCTCACCTTGACGACCGCGATGCTGCGCACGCTGGACCTGGATGGCCTGTCCGGCGGACCCAAGGCCGCGGTGGCGGCCTTGCTCAAGCAGGTCGCTCGCGAGATGGGTCCGCACAACATCCGCTGCAACGGCATCGCGCCCGGCGTGATCGATGCGGGCATCGTGCGGGAACTCCTCGACAAGCTGACCGGCCCCGCGAAGCAGGTGTTCGACACCTGCGTCGGCAACACGCCGCTGGGCCGCATGGGGCAGGCCGACGAGATCGCGGCGGTGTTCGACTTCCTGCTGTCGCCAGGCGCGAGCTACGTGAACGGGCAGATCATCGGCGTGGATGGAGGGCACAGCGCCTAGCACCTGCGGTCCAGCAGCATGCTGCAGACAAGTCCTCAGAGAATCTTGTTGGCCAGCAAGGCTGCGCGGAGCTCTGGGACGAAGTCGTCCTCCGAGGCCATTTTTCCGCGGTTCGTTGCGCGGTAATCCCGATTCATCCAGACGATCGTGAATTGCGTGCTCAAGTACGAATCCTTGGAATTGGTCCAGCCAGACCGCAGGGATGGATCGACCTGGCCGTCGGTCGAGACGAGGCCTCCACGGGATCTCACGTTCCGTTGGTAGGCCACGATCGCCGTCCCCGTTCGGGGACCGAAAAAGCCGTCCAGTCTCAGATAGGTCTGGAGGCGCTTGCCCGAGACCGGATCCTGCAGCTGGAAACATGGCATCAGCATGTTCAGAAAGCTCTGCACCAGGAGCACGTCATCGCGTCGATTGGGACCTGCGCGCCCGACCGGATAGCTGACGTTGATGAGCCACTTGATGTCGGTTTCGTTCCCCAGATTCATGATCGCGGCCATAGCGCACTCTCCTCAGGTGAACCGCAAGCGGACGGCGACACCCCGTCGTCGGTGATGGGCGGCGATGAGGGTGATGACATCTCCCGTTGTCATCCTAAGCGCATGGACCCTTGGACGCTTGGACGCTCGGCCTTCCCTGCGTCGTCGACCTGGATCCCGCGAGGTGCGGACTTCAACCCTTGCAAGTGCGGAACCGGTCCACGCGCTTGTCATTGCGCGCATACTGCTGCAGGCGCGGTATTTCTCTGCACACCGCGGTCCTTCCAGACGCCTCCAGCATTGCACCCTGGCCGCCGATCCCAGCAGCCACGCATTCGCCCGGAGCGCCCCGTGTCCCTTCCCAAAACACTGCTCGTCAGTGCGTTCGGTGGCAGCGGCATCGCCACCCAGGGCAGCCGCCCGATTCTGCGCGGCATCGTCGCGGGGGCTCGCGCTTTGGGCGTGCAGATGACCGGTTTCTCAGTCCCCATCAACATCAACGACAGCGTCGAGATCGATCGGAAGAAGCCCGCCGCCTGATCCTTTCGCTACACCGCTTGGCCTCATGACAAAGAAGAAAACCGAAATGCAGAACGTGCTCGCACGCGACGAGCCGCCTGCCGTGGAATGGATGCGCGAGGACGGCCGCTCCGATTACCTGCTCGTCTGCGACCACGCGAGCCGGCGGCTTCCGGTCTCGCTGGGAACCCTGGGTCTTTCGGAGACCGAGCTGTCCAGCCATATCGCCTGGGACATCGGCGCGGCCGGCGTCGCGCGCATGCTGGCGGACCGGCTCGAAGCGGCGTTGCTCCTGCAGAACTACTCGCGGCTGGTCATCGACTGCAATCGTCCGCTCACGGCGCCCGATTCGATTCCATCCAGCAGCGAGTGGGTGCAGATCGCCGCCAACGAACATCTCGACGCGGCCGTGGTGGCGCGTCGACGGGCTGAAATCTTCCAGCCGTACCACGACGCGCTGCGCCAGCACATCGACCAGCGTCAACGCGATCGTCGCAAGACGCTGCTCGTCGCCGTCCACAGCTTCACGCCGAACTATCGTGGCGACGCGCGGCCCTGGCACATCGGCGTGATGTATCGCAGCGATGCGCGCATGGCCAAGGCGCTGCTCGCGCTGCTGAAGCGGGACGATCGCCTGATCGTCGGCGACAACGAGCCCTATGCCATCGAGGAAGGCAGCGACTACACGCTGCCCGAGCACGGCGAGACGCGCGGTATCGCGCACGTCGGCCTCGAGATCCGCCAGGACCTGATCGCGGACGAAGCGGGCCAGAAGACCTGGGCGGGTCGCCTGGCCAGCATGTTCAAGCAGATCGGCTCGATGCCGGACATGGTCTGAACGACGCGGCCCGGTTCGTGCGTCCATGGACCACGAACCCGATGGGCGCGCCTGGCGCGCGCGGCAATTCTCCACGAGGTCCTGGCATGCAGATACGGGTGGGTTACGAGCTGGTGTACGACTTTCCGAAGCCGACACCGATGATCCTGACCTTGAACGTGCATTACACGCGCGCGTCCGACCTGGTCCGTCCCGACAACGTCGTGACCGATCCGCCGGTGCCGATGGCGGCCTATCGCGACGGCTTCGGCAACTGGTGCACGCGGCTGGTCGCGCCGGCAGGCCGGATGCGGCTGACCTCCGACACCGTGGTGCGGGATTCGGGCAAGCCGGAGCCGGTCGTGCCGCTGGCCTGGCAGCACGAGATCTTCTCGCTTCCCGAGGACACGCTGGTGTTCCTGCTGGGCAGCCGTTACTGCGAGACCGACCGGCTCTCCGATATCGCGTGGAAGCTGTTCTCGGGCACGCCGCTGGGCTGGCCGCGCGTGCAGGCGATCTGCGACTTCGTGCAGAAGCACATCAAGTTCGGCTACGAGCACGCCAGTTCCAGCAAGTCCGCGCTCGAGGCCTACAATTCGGGCGTCGGCGTGTGCCGCGACTACGCGCATCTCGCGATCGCGTTCTGCCGCTGCATGAACATTCCGGCGCGCTACTGCACCGGCTATCTCGGCGACATCGGCATGCCGCCGCCGTACGGGCCCATGGATTTCTCGGGCTGGTTCGAGGCCTATCTCGCCGGCACCTGGTACACCTTCGACGCGCGCAACAACCAGCCGCGCATCGGCCGCATCCTGATCGCGCGTGGGCGTGATGCGTCGGACGTGGCGATCAGCACCGCGTTCGGCGAGAACACGTTGGCAGGGTTCAAGGTCTGGACGGACGAGGTGGTGTAGCGCGGGCGCCGTCGCGTCAGCGCCGCGTGGGCAAGGCGACGACGAGCGAGAACCGGTCGAGCGATCCTCCGAGACGAAGATACGAGCTTGCCGGTCCCGGCATGACCAGCGCAGGCTGGGCCCATGAGCCTTGATCAGACCGGATTTCAACGGGGCCTTCGTCAGCCCGGCGTCGCAGCGGCCCTCTGCGCCGCAGCCTTGTTCGGTGCCGGTACGCCAGCCGCCAAGTTGCTGCTCGGCGGCGTGAACCCCTGGCTTTTGGCCGGGCTGCTGTATCTGGGTTCCGGCCTGGGCCTTTCGGTCTATCGCTGGGTGGCACGCAGTGAGCGCGCCCGCCTCCCACGTGGCGAAACAGTCTGGTTGATCGGCGCGATTGCAGCCGGTGGTGCGGCGGCCCCGGCGCTGCTCATGCTGGGACTCACCCGGATGCCGGCCTCCGAGGCCTCGCTGCTGCTCAATGCGGAGAGTGTCTTCACGGCGCTGCTCGCGTGGTTCGTCTTCAAGGAGAATTTCGATCTCCGCATCGCCCTGGGCATGGTCGCCATTTCGGCGGGTGCGGCGGTGTTGAGCTGGCCAGGCCAAGCGCGACTGACCAGCCTGTGGCCCGCTTGCGCCATTCTTGGCGCCTGCCTGTGCTGGGCGATCGACAACAATCTCACGCGCAAGGTCTCGCTGGCAGATGCGTCGTGGCTGGCGTCGATCAAGGGCCTCGCCGCGGGGGCCGTGAACCTCTTGCTGTCACTGCTGGTCGGCGCCGCGCTGCCTCCCCTGTCGGCGGCCGCTGCTGCGTTGCTCGTGGGGTTTTTCGCCTATGGCGTTTCGCTGGTGCTTTTCATCGTCGGCTTGCGACACCTCGGCGCGGCACGAACCGGCGCCTACTTCTCCGTGGCGCCGTTCTTCGGCGCTGCGCTGTCGGTTCTGCTGCTCGACGAGGCGATGACCACGGGCCTGCTGCTGGCCGGGTCCTTGATGGCGGTGGGTGTCTGGCTGCACCTCACGGAGCAGCATTCGCACGAGCATGTTCATACCCGCGAAGAGCATGACCATGAACATGTCCACGAGGATGGTGGTCATCACGAGCATGAACACGAGGCGCCGGTCGCACCGGGCACGCGGCACGCGCATCGCCATCGACATGCACCCTTGCGGCACATCCATCCGCATGTGCCCGATGCGCATCATCGGCACGAGCATTGAGATCCGGCGCCGCGGGTAGCGGCGCAGCCTCAGACCAGCATTCCCTGCTTCTCGATGAACGCGATCACGACGTCCAGCCCGACGCCGGTCTTCAGGTTGGTCATCACGAAGGGCCGCTCGCCGCGCATGCGCTGCGCATCGCGCGCCATCACGTCGAGCGAGGCGCCCACGTAGGGTGCGAGGTCCGTCTTGTTGATCACGAGCAGGTCGGACTTGGTGATGCCGGGTCCGCCCTTGCGCGGGATCTTCTCGCCGCCCGCCACGTCGATGACGTAAATCGTCAGGTCCGACAGCTCCGGGCTGAACGTGGCGGCGAGGTTGTCGCCGCCGGACTCGATGAAGATGAGGTCCAGGTCGGGGAACCGCTTCGACATGCGGTCCACGGCTTCGAGGTTGATCGAGGCGTCTTCCCGGATGGCGGTGTGCGGGCATCCGCCCGTCTCCACGCCCATGATGCGGTCGGCCGACAGGGCCTGCGCGGCGACGAGCAGGCGCTCATCTTCCTTGGTGTAGATGTCGTTGGTGACCACCGCGAGCTGGTGCCTGTCGCGCATGCGCTTGCACAGCACTTCCACCAGCGTGGTCTTGCCGGAGCCCACAGGGCCGCCGACGCCGACGCGCAGGGGAGTGGAAGCGGTCGGGCTGGTCATGCGGTCAACTCCGGAACAGGCGTGAGTACTGCGTTTCGTGGAGGCTGCTGAGGATCGCGAGCATCGGCGTCTGCGTGCTCAGGTCGGTTTCGTGAAGTTCGGTTGCGATCCTTGCGCTTGCATCGATCGACGTGCGCAGCGCGAGCAGCAGGCGCTGGCCGGCCGATTGTCCGAGCGGAATCGTCTTGAGGGCGGCCATCACCTGGTTCTCCGCCCAGCCGTAGAGGTAGGCGATCAGCCCCTGCGTCTCGTCGATCTGCCAGCAGACGCAGGCCCAGGCGTGCGCGACGGGATAGGCGACCGTGTCGATCTCGAGCGGGAAGGGGTGCCCGAGCGTGCGCATGATCGCCACCAGCGAATAACCCATCTGGATGGACTCGGCGCGCAGTTCCTGCGTCTCGCGCGTGGCGAGCAGGTCCTCGTTCCATTCGACGGCGAGGTCGGGTTCGCTCGACGCGAACGCGCGGTGCACGCGCAGCCAGACCGGCGCCTCGTAGCGGGCGAGAACGAGCTCCATTGCGTCGGCGATCCAGCGCAGCGCGGTGGCTTCGTCGCACACGCGACCCGCGTCGATCGCACTCTCCAGCCCTTGCGAGTAGCTGTACGCGCCCACGGGCAGCGTGGGGCTGGCGAGCTGCAGCAGGGCGGCGAGGCTCATCGGCCGAGCGGCTGGAAGGTCAGGGAAGCGAAGTCGGGCGTACGTGCGGCGTGCGCCTCGCGCGACAGCGCTTCGCCGAGCATGCCGCCGGTCGTGTCGTGATCGTGTCGATGGCCGCCGCCGTAGGCGCCGGCTTCGGGCTCGAAAGGGGCCACGATCTCGCGGACGTCGAGTCCGAGGCGCAGCAGCAGCTCACGCAGCACGGTGTCGCGCTCGAGTCGCAGGCGACCGGGTGCGAGCTGCACGGGGACGTGGCGGTTGCCGAGGTGATAGGTGCCGCGCAGCAGGTCGAAATGCGGATCGATGGCGTCGTGCGCGGCACGCACTTCGTAGAGCTCTTCGCTGGCGGCGCGGATCTCGACGATGGCGCCGCCCTGCGCGGCGAGCCGATCTCCGGCGCGCAGCACGGTGCCGCGCGGCAGGAACAGGCCGGCCTCGGTCCCGTCGTCGAGCTCAACCCGCAGGCGGCTCCTGCAGCGTTCTGCGTAACGAAGCGTCAGGCGAAGCGGGGCGCAATCGCGTGATGCTTCGGCCGGTAGGAGCTGATCGAGTTGGAGCATGCGATCAGCGCCACCGAAAGGTGGCCGTCTCCCGTCGCCCGGACGAAGTCCGGGAGCGTTCGTCCCGCAATCGAGGAAATGCCCCGGGTTTCGTCCGGGCTAGGGCTGAGAGGATTCCGTCCATCAGAACAGGAAATAACGCTGCGCCATCGGCAGCACGCTCGCCGGCTCGCAGGTCAGCGACTCCCCATCCGCGATGACCTCGTAGGTCTCCGGGTCGACGCTGATCTTCGGCAACAGGTTGTTGTGGACCATGTCGCGCTTGCCGATGCTGCGACAGTTCTTCACGGCCACGATCGGCTTCTGCAGCCCGTAGCGCTGGTCGACCTTGGCTTTCACGGCGGCCTGCGATACGAAGCTCAGCGAACAACGCGTCAGAGATCCGCCCGCGGCGGCGAACATCGGCCGGTAGTGCACGGGCTGCGGCGTGGGAATCGAGGCATTCGGATCACCCATCGCGGCGGCGGCGATGCAACCGCCCTTGAGGATCAGCGAAGGCTTCACGCCGAAGAAGGCGGGGCGCCAGACCACGAGATCGGCCCACTTGCCGACTTCGACGGAGCCGACGATGTGCGAGATGCCGTGCGCGACGGCGGGGTTGATCGTGTACTTGGCGATGTAGCGCTTCACCCGGAAATTGTCGTGGCGCGTGGGAGCGGGCGCCTTGCCCTTGCCCGGCGCCGCGAGCGTGCCGCGCTGGATCTTCATCTTGTGCGCGGTCTGCCAGGTGCGGATGACGACTTCGCCGACGCGGCCCATTGCCTGCGAGTCCGACGAGATCATCGAGAACGCGCCGATGTCGTGCAGGATGTCCTCGGCCGCGATGGTCTCCTTGCGGATGCGCGACTCGGCAAAGGCCACGTCCTCGGCGATGCTCGCGTCGAGGTGGTGGCAGACCATCAGCATGTCGAGGTGTTCGTCCAGCGTGTTGATGGTGTACGGGCGCGTCGGGTTGGTCGACGAGGGCAGCACGTTCTTCTCGCCGCAGACCTTGATGATGTCGGGCGCGTGACCGCCGCCCGCGCCTTCGGTGTGGTAGGTGTGGATCGTGCGGCCCTTGAAGGCCTTCACGGAGTGCTCGACGAAGCCCGACTCGTTGAGCGTGTCGGTGTGGATCGCGACCTGCGTGTCGGTGTCCTCGGCCACGGACAGGCAGCAGTCGATCGACGCGGGCGTGGTGCCCCAGTCCTCGTGCAGCTTCAGCCCGATGGCGCCGGCCTTGATCTGTTCGAGCAGAGGCGCGGCCTGGCTGGCGTTGCCCTTGCCGAGAAAGCCGATGTTCATGGGGTAGGCGTCGGCAGCCTGAAGCATGCGTTCGAGATGCCAGGGCCCGGGGGTGCAGGTCGTCGCGAAGGTGCCCGTTGCGGGTCCGGTGCCGCCGCCGATCATCGTCGTGACGCCGGACATCAAGGCTTCCTCGATCTGCTGCGGGCAGATGAAGTGGATGTGGCTGTCGATGCCGCCGGCGGTGACGATCATGCCTTCGCCCGCGATGATCTCGGTGCCGGCGCCGATGACGATGTTCACGCCGGGCTGGATGTCCGGGTTGCCGGCCTTGCCGATCGCGGCGATGCGCGAGTTCTTGATGCCGATGTCGGCCTTGACGATGCCCCAGTGGTCGACGATCAGGGCGTTGGTGATGACGGTGTCGGCGCAGTCCTTCGCGGGGCGCTGCGACTGGCCCTGGCCGTCGCGGATGACCTTGCCGCCGCCGAACTTCACTTCCTCGCCGTAGGAACCGGCGAGCAGCGTGAAATCCTTTTCGACTTCGATCAGCAGCTCGGTGTCAGCCAGGCGCACGCGGTCGCCGACGGTGGGGCCGAACATCTCGGCGTAGGCGCGGCGCGTGATGGAGGCGCTCATCGGGGAGCCCTCTGCTTCACGTGGCGCGGGGGTTGAAGTTCGCGGACCGAAAGAGCGGTGCCTTTTCCCTTCGGTGAGCGGGCATCCCGGACTGCGTCCGGGCTGCGGGTGGCCTTTGCCTTCGAATCGAGGGGCCCCGACACCAGCGCATTGAACCCGTACACGATGCGGTTCCCGCCCAGCGCCACCAGCTCCACGCTGCGCTCCTGCCCGGGCTCGAATCGCACGGCGGTTCCCGCCGCGATGTTCAGCCGATAGCCCCGCGCTGCGGCACGATCGAAGCGCAGGGCCGGGTTTGTCTCGAAGAAGTGGTAGTGCGATCCGACCTGGATCGGCCGGTCGCCGGTATTGGCGATCGTGAGCACGAGGGTCTTGCGCCCGGTGTTGAGCACCAGTTCGCCGTCGTCGATGAGCATTTCACCTGGAATCATGGAGTATCGGCCTCAGACGATCGGGTTGTGCACGGTGACCAGCTTCGTCCCATCCGGAAACGTCGCCTCGATCTGGATGTCCGGGATCATCTCGGCGACACCGTCCATGACGTCGTCGCGCGTGAGCAGAGTCGTGCCGTAACTCATGAGTTCGGCCACGCTCCTGCCATCGCGGGCGGCTTCTAGCAAGGCCGCGGAGATGAAGGCGATCGACTCGGGATAGTTGAGCTTCAGTCCGCGTGCCCTGCGGCGTTCGGCCAGCAGGCCGGCGGTGAAGAGCAGCAGCTTGTCCTTCTCGCGTGGTGTCAGTTCCATGAGTATTTATCTCGCGACAGCGAGTCGTACGTCCCTCTCCTGCGATAGCGGGAGAGGGGGTTGAGGTTCCGAAGGAACCGAGTCCGCGGACGCGGAGGGTGGGGTGAGGGCGGCTTCTCGTGGCATCTCGATCAGGTGGCCCAGATCCGCGGTGGAATGCCGGGCGACCCGCACAGTGCGGGGCGCACCTCGCTCCAGATGCGCGTCAGCGCGCGACGGACTTTCTCGGCCGAGTGCCCGAGCGCGCGGGCGATCCACAGTCCGTGCTCGAAACGCGTGATGCCGAGCTGCACGCCGGGCTCGGCGATCTCGCGGCAGGACGCGAGCAGGCTCTCGTCGTTGGGGAGTCCCAGCGCCCAGAAGCTGCCGAGCATGTGCGCGTCGTTCCACCCGAGCGGCGAGCGGCGCAGCGGATCGTCGGCCGCAAGCCGGATCCGCTCGCTCCACAGAAGCTGTCCGTCGCGACGCAGCCGCGTGTGCTGGCGCAGCTCGCCGGACGAGAAGGTTTCGCCGGCCGCGTGGCGACCGAGCATCCAAAGATCCCAGCCGCAGCCGCGCGCGTCCTTGGTGCAGTCGATGTCCGTTCGGGTGCAGGGCTGGGCGCCATCGAAGGCGATGGCCTCCTGCGGCAGCCATTCGAGCACCGCGCCGTCGGCGATCTTCAGTTGCGTGTCCTGGTGCGCGCGCTGGCCGCTCGCGCGGTACCACTTGCTCGCGCCCGGGGTGGTGATGCGAGCCTGCGCTCCGGCTCCGAGTTCGATCCGGACGCTCAGGTGATCGCCACCGGCAATGCCCGCCGGCGGGTGCAAGATCAGCACGTCGATGCGGGACTCGGACTCCGGGTAGAGCGCCTTCTGCACCCGCAAGGGTCCACGATGGTGCGTGTGCGCAAGAACAGTGCGGGCTCCGCGGCGCTCGATCCGCAGGCTCAGTTCGGCCGCCCACGAGCGCGCAGGCGCAGCGGCCGGCCCGGCCGATCCCGCCGCGGACAGCGGCACGCCGTCGAACATGGTGCGAGCCATGCGATCGGTCGGCGGATCCCGGGATCAGGCCGACCGCTGCACGCTCGCGGCCGCAGGCGCGCCGCCGTGGGCGGCGACCGCGATTCGCCGGCGCGTGGAATAACGCGCCATCGCCGAGGCAAGGCCCGACGCATGCAGCAGGCCGGTGAGGAAATTGGGTTCGCCGTGATCCGAGCGGGCCTGCGCCGGGCCGGTGAAGACGGGGGCGAGGATCGGCACAGGCAGTCGAATGCTTTTCATGGCGGGTTCGCGTCGCTGGCGCCGGCACCCTGGTGTGCCGGCATCGGTGCCGTAGCGCAAGGACTGCGCCAAGCGGCGGTGCCGACCATGGAGTGCCCGCGCCGCGTCGCGTGATACGTCGATTGACGTATGCGGCGCGACTCCGAACGGCCCGCTTATTGCGCTCTGACCCTCAATCCGGCGCATGGGGTGCCGGCCCAAGAAGCACGGAATGGCCTCGAGCGCATCGCCCACCAGTGAGCCGGCACCCGCGATCCAGCGGATCGTGAAAGTGCGTCGCGACTACAACACTTGGGTCGCCAACGAGACCATCGAGGACTACGCGCTGCGCTACACGGCGCGGTCCTTCCGCAAGTGGTCGCCGCTGCGCGTGGCCAACACGGCCTTCGGTTCCATCGCCTTCCTGCTGCTGGAAGCGGTCGGCGCTGCGCTGCTGCTCAGCTACGGCTTCACCAACGCGTTCTGGGCGATCGTGTTCGGCAGCGTCGTGATCTTCCTGGTCAGCCTGCCGATCAGCTGGTATGGCGCGAAGTACAGCCTGGACATGGACCTGCTCACGCGCGGCGCGGGCTTCGGCTACATCGGCTCGACGATCACCTCGCTGATCTACGCGTCCTTCACCTTCATCTTCTTCGCGCTCGAAGCCACGATCATGGCGCTGGCCTTGAAGCTCTGCTTCGAGATGCCGATGACGGTGGCCTACCTCGTCAGCGCCCTGGTCGTGATCCCGCTGGTGACGCATGGCATCACGCTGATCAACCGTTTCCAGGCCTGGACGCAGCCGCTGTGGCTGCTGCTGCTGGCGGCGCCGTACGTGTTCGTGTTCGCGAAGTCGCCGGACCTCGTGCGCGAGCTGCCCTCGTTCGTCGGCAAGGGCAGCGGCAGCTTCGACCTGCTGATGTTCGGCGCCGCCGCGAGCCTGGTGCTGTCGATGGTGCTGCAGGTGGGCGAGCAGATCGACTTTCTGCGCTTCCTGCCCGAGCGCACGAAGCAGAACCGCAAAGCCTGGACGGCGAGTCTGCTGATCGCCGGGCCGGGCTGGATCGGCTTCGGAGCGCTGCGCATGCTCGGCGGCGCGTTGCTCGCATTCGTCGCCATGAAGCATCTGGTTCCCGCCGCGCACGCGCTGGAACCCGCGACGATGTACCTGCATGCCTACGGCTACGTGTTCTCGTCGCCGCAGATGGCGCTGATCGCGATGACCCTGCTCGTGGTGCTCTCGCAGCTCAAGATCAACACGACCAATGCCTACGCCGGTTCGCTGGCCTGGTCGAACTTCTTCGCACGCGTGACGCATAGCCACCCGGGCCGCGTGGTCTGGGTGGTGTTCAACGTGGGCATCGCGCTGCTGCTGATGCAGCTGGGCGTCTTCGCGGCGCTGCAGAAGGTGCTGGGCCTGTACTCGAACATCGCTATCGCCTGGGTCGGTGCGCTGGTTGCGGACCTGGTCGTCAACAAGCCGCTGGGCCTGTCGCCCAAGGGCATCGAATTCAAGCGCGCGTACCTGTACGACATCAACCCGGTGGGTGTCGGCAGCATGCTGATCGCCTCGCTGCTCTCGGTGGCCGCATACGCCGGATCCTTCGGCGCCTACGCGCAGGCATTCTCGGCCTTCATCGCGCTGGTGACCGCCTTCGTCTGCGCGCCGCTGATCGCCTGGCGTACGAAGGGACGCTATTACATCGCGCGCCAGCCGGACGCCACGTTCCTCAAGAAGAAATCCGGGCAGCGATGCTGCATCTGCGAGAAGAACTACGAGTCCGAGGACATGGCGATGTGCCCGGCCTACCGCGGGCCCATCTGCTCGCTGTGCTGTTCGCTCGACGTGCGATGCAACGACGCCTGCAAGCCGGGCGCGAACCTGCCCGACCAGGTCGCGGCCACCTTGCGTCGGCTGATGCCGGGCTTCGCGACACAGCTCGACTCCCAGCTCGGACGTTTCGCGCTGCTGTTCGTCGGCGCCTCCACGGTGCTCGCCGGCGTGCTCGGGTCGATCTACCTGTTCCAGGTTTCCAATTCGCCTGAATTGGCCGCCAGCCTCGAGGCCAGCGTCCTGACCTTGTACTGCGTGCTGCTGCTGGGGACGGGCGTGGGCTGCTGGTTCGTCGTGCTCAGCGCGGAGAGCCGGCGCGTCGCGCAGCAGGAGACCGATCGACAGACCCAGCTGCTGATGCGCGAGATCGAGGCGCACAAGCAGACGGACGCCGAGCTGCAGCTGGCCCGGCAGGTGGCGGACAAGGCCAACCAGGCCAAGAGCCGCTACGTCACCGGCATCAGCCACGAGCTGCGCACCCCGCTGAACAGCATCCTGGGCTACGCGCAGATCCTCGAGTACGACCCGAGCATCCCTCCGCAGCGACGCGATGCGCTGGCGGTGATCCGCCGCAGCGGCGAGCACCTGGCCTCCCTCGTCGACGGCCTGCTCGACATCGCGAAGATCGAGAGCGGCAAGCTGAACCTGGACACCGAGGAACTGCGGCTGCCGGAGTTCCTCTCGCAGATCGTCGGCATGTTCCGCCTGCAGGCACAGAACAAGAACCTGCAGTTCGACTACGAGGTGCAGGGCAGGCTGCCGGCCGTGGTACGCGCCGACAAGAAGCGTCTCGGCCAGATCCTGATCAACATCCTGGGCAACGCGGTGAAGTTCACGGCGCGTGGCAGCGTGCGGCTCGGTGTGCAGGCCCGGCGGGACATGGTGAGTTTCGAGGTGCGCGATTCCGGCGGCGGAATCGATCCAGCGGACCTGGAGCGCATCTTCCTTCCCTTCGAGCGTGGCGCCAGTGCTGCCGCCATCTCGGAGGCCGGAACCGGGCTGGGATTGACGATCGCGCGCCTGCTGACGCACCTGATGGGAGGCGAACTCTCGGCCACCAGCCGGCCGGGCGAGGGCAGCACCTTCGTCGTGCGGCTGTTCCTTCCGTCGGTGCGCGCGCCGCGCCGGGCGACGGAACCGACGCGCCTCGACATCGCGGGCTACGCCGGTCCGCGCCGCCGCGTGATGGTGGTGGACGACACCGCGGTGGATCGTCGCTTTCTGGCCAGCGTGCTGCAGCCGATCGGATTCGAGGTCAGCGAGGCGAGCTCGGGGATCGATGCGCTGCGCCTGGTGGCGCACGTGCAGCCGGACCTCGTGCTGCTCGACATCGGCATGCCGGGCATGAGCGGCTGGGAGACCGCGCGGCTGCTGCGCGCCAACCGTGCGGCGCCGCTGCCGATCGTCGTGATCTCGGCGGACTCGTTCGAGAAGGACCAGGGCGGCAGCGCGGGGATCGCGGTCGAGGACTTCCTGGTCAAGCCCGTCAGCATCTCCCGTCTGCTCGACCGTATCCGCGAACGCCTCGAGATCGCCTGGATCACGCGCAGCCCGGACACGGAAGGCAAGGAGGCCGGCGCGCCCGACGCGTCCGCCACCGGTGGATCGACGCTGCCCGGAGAAGACCTGCAGGCCCTGCGCGTGCTCGGCGACCTCGGCCACGTGCGCGGCATCCTCAAGAAGCTCGACGAGATCGATCGCCTCGATTCGCGGCACGGAAGCCTGACCGCGCAGCTTCGCGAGCACGTGCAGGCCTTCCGCCTGCCCGAATACATGCAACTGCTCGGGGAGGTGTCGCATGACACGGCCCAGCCCTGAGTCCTCGTCCTCGGTGGTGATGATCGTCGACGACGTGCCGGCGAACCTCGCGATGCTGCACGACGCGCTCGAGCAGGGCGGCTACGCCGTGCGCGTGGCCACCAGCGGCGAGCGCGCGCTCGAAAGCGCACAGCTCGAACCGCCCGACCTGATCCTGCTCGACGCGCTGATGCCGGGGCTCGACGGCTTCGAGACCTGCCTTCGCCTGAAGCGCGAACTGGGCACGCGCCACATTCCGGTGGTGTTCATGACCGGGCTCACCGAGTCCGACCACGTGGTGCGCGGCTTCCAGTGCGGCGGCGTCGACTACGTGACCAAGCCGATCCGCCCGCAGGAAGTGCTCGCGCGCATCGCGGCGCACCTGGCCAATGCGCGCCTGATGGCGGAGAGCCAGCAGGCGGCCGACGCGGCCGGCGACGCGATCGTGGCGATCGACGCCGAGCGTCGCGTGCGCTGGGCCACGCCGCTGGCGCGGCGCTGGCTCAAGGAGATGCTCGAAAGCGACGGGCGCCTGCCCATCGCGCTGCGGCAGTGGGTGGGCAAGGACCAGGAGACGAGCTGCACCTGGCCCACGCGCGAGCGCCGCCTCGTGTTCAGCCGCCTCGGCGCGTCGCGCGCCGGCGACCAGCGGCTGCTGATCCAGAGCCAGGCGCACGTGCCCGAGCCCGACGCTCTGGTACGTGCACTGAAGCTCACGCAGCGCGAGGCCGAGGTCCTGCACTGGGTGGCGCTGGGCAAGACCAATGTCGAGGTCGGCTCGGTGCTCGAGATGAGCCCGCGCACGGTCAACAAGCACCTGGAGCACATCTTTCAGAAGCTCAACGTCGAGACGCGCACCGCCGCGACGACGGTGGCGATCAATAAGGGACGAGCGGGTACATCGCCCGCGGATGCGTGATGAACACCCACCTCGTCAATTCGACCCGGACGATATCCGCGCGTGCTTCCGGCGCATGCGCCGACGGCGCCGATCGCGAAAGCGAACGCCGGACACGGACCGCCGCGACGACGGTGGCGATCACCCATTCAAAACAAGGGGCGCGCCGGCATCTCGCCGGCCGATGCCTGATGCGCGCGCAGATCTCAAAAGCCGCGCGCAACCGTTTCCGACGGCTCGGTACTCGGACCTCAGGAGCCTTTCGGTTCCGCTTCACCATCACATCAACAGGGAGTTCTACCTCATGAGCGTCACCAAGCACAGCCGCACGCGCAGCAATCTCAAGCGTCTCGGCCTCACCTCCGTGGGCCTGGCGCCCGTCCTCTTCGGTGCCGCGGCGCAGGCCGCGTCCGTGACCCTGCCGCCGGTGTCGCTCGGAGCCGGTCTGCGTTCCAGCTTCACGCACGCCGACGTCGATGGCGCGTCGACCGATCCGAACGACTTCCGGCTCGACAGCGTTCGTCTCTACCTGGGCGGATCAGCGACCGACGTCATCAAGTTCACGTTCAACACCGAGTACAGCGGTGATCCGGGTTCCGGCGGCGACGACAAGGTCATCGTCATGGATGCGATCGCGCGCTTCGAGTTCTCGCCCGAGTTCAACATCTGGGCGGGCCGCTTCCTGCCGCCGTCGGATCGCGCGAACCTGTACGGCCCGTACTACTCCAACCACTGGGGCGTCTACATCGACGGCGTGGAGGATGGCTATGCCAACACGGCGGTCGGCCGCGACAACGGTATCGCCTACTGGGGCGACTTCGGCGGCCTGAAGATTTCGGCGGGCCTGTTCGACGTGCCCAACACCACGGCGCCGAGCCCGGACTCGAACAAGATCCTTGCCGCTGGGCGCATCCAGTACGACTTCTGGGACAAGGAAACCGGCTACTGGCTCAACAGCACCTACTACGGCGGCAAGAATCTGCTCGCGATCGGCGTGGCGGGCCAGACGGCCGACAGCGATACCTCGTTCTCGATCGACTTCCTCGTCGAGAAGAACCTGGGTAGTGGGGGTGTCATCACCTTCGAAAGCGAGTACGCGAAGTACAAGGGCCTCACGGGCGGCGGTCTGGATCCCATCACCGGCGATGCGATCAAGAGCAATGGCGCCACCGGCCTGCTGAGCTACGTGTTCCCGCAGCCCATCGGCCCCGGAAAAGTGCAGATCCTCGGCAAGTACGCGGAAGCCAACGGCGACGTCCCGGGGCCGGACCCGACGAAGAAGACGACCGAGATCAACCTCGGCTACCTCGTCAAGGAGTTCAACGCGCGCGGCTACCTGTTCTTCATCGACCAGGAATTCGACGACTCCGCGTCGCCGGATGCGACGTACGGCGGCATCGGCATCCAGGTCCAGATCTGATTTGTTCTCCCAACCACATCCAGGTGAAATCATGAAACTCAAGTTGATCTCCAGCGCGCTCGCGCTGGGTTTGATGGCCTTCGGCACGCTCGCCAAGGCCGAGGACACCATCAAGGTCGGCGTGCTGCACTCGCTGTCCGGCACGATGGCCATCTCGGAGACCACGCTGAAGGACACCGTCCTGATGATGATCGACGAGCAGAACAAGAAGGGCGGCGTGCTTGGCAAGAAACTCGAAGCCGTCGTCGTCGATCCGGCCTCGAACTGGCCGCTGTTCGCCGAGAAGGCCGAGCAGCTGCTCGTGAAGGACAAGGTCGCCGTCACCTTCGGCTGCTGGACCTCGGTGTCGCGCAAGTCCGTCCTGCCCGTGTTCGAGAAGAACAACGGCCTGCTGTTCTACCCCGTGCAGTACGAGGGCGAAGAGTCCTCGAAGAACGTGTTCTACACCGGCGCCGCGCCCAACCAGCAGGCGATCCCGGCGGTGGACTACCTGATGAAGGACATCGGCGTGAAGCGCTGGGTGCTCGCCGGCACGGACTACGTCTATCCGCGCACCACGAACAAGATCCTCGAGGCCTATCTCAAGGCCAAGGGCGTGGCGCAGGAAGACATCATGATCAACTACACGCCGTTCGGTCATTCCGACTGGCAGTCGATCGTGTCCGACATCAAGAAGTTCGGCAGCGAGGGCAAGAAGACGGCGGTGGTCTCGACCATCAACGGCGACGCCAACGTTCCGTTCTACAAGGAACTGGGCAACCAGAAGATCTCGGCGGAAGACATCCCGGTCGTGGCGTTCTCGGTGGGTGAGGAGGAGCTGGCGGGCCTGGATGCCAAGCCCCTGGTCGGTCACCTCGCGGCCTGGAATTACTTCCAGACCTACAGCTCGCCCGAGAACTCCGCGATGATCAAGACCTGGCGCGCGTTCACCAAGAACCCGAAGCGCACCTTCAACGATCCGATGGAAGCCACCGTGATCGGCTTCAAGCTCTGGGTCGAGGCAGCCGAGAAGGCCAAGTCGGTCGACGTGGACAAGGTCAGCAGCGCGATCATCGGCCTGTCGACGCCCAACCTCACGGGCGGCACCGCCACCATGCTGCCCAACCACCACCTCACCAAGCCGGTCTACATCGGCGAAGTGCGCGAGGACGGCCAGTTCGACATCGTCTGGAAGACCACCAAGGAAGTCCCCGGCGACGCCTGGAGCGACTACCTCGAAGGCTCGAAGGACATCGAGGCCGACTGGGTGAAGCTGAAGTGCGGCAACTACAACAAGAAGACGAAGAAGTGCTCGGGTCAGAACTACTGAGCTGACCGCTTGCGGAATTCGGAACGCGGAACGCGTTATCAAAATGGCTCCCTCTCCCCATGCGCTTTATGCATGGGGAGAGGGTTGGGGTGAGGGGCAGGCTTTTGACGTTGTCGTGGGGCTCGCTTCTGTGAGCTATCGAAAAAGCGCCCCTCACCCCGGCCCTCTCCCCGCTGTCGCGGGGAGAGGGAGAAAAGCCACGGCCTTGTCATCGATCCGGTCCGCATGGTTCGAGTTTCAAGCCCTGAACGATCCTGAGGGCCCCTGGGAACCGGCTTCAGGCCCCACGCCTGAAGTCCGGTTTTGGCCCGGTCCTCGCTAGTCGAAACCTCATGAAGCGATTTCACTCCAATCATTCAACAGGCACCGGATGGCGGCAGTCCGCCGCGATCCTGTGCACCGTGCTGGGCGTGGCGATGCTGGCCAGTGCACCGGCGCGTGCCGACGACGAGGCGCCCGCCGCGGGTGCGTCCGTGGCTGAAGCACCTGCTGCACCTGAAACACCGGCCGCTGCACCGACCCACGACTTCGCGGCGATGCTCGCCCCGCTGGCCAACGCAGACTTCGCAGGCAAGGAGGCAGTGGCCCAGCAAGTCGCCGCATCGGGAAATCCGAATGCGCGGCTTGTGCTCGCAGCCTTCCTCGATGGAAAGCTGTACGCCCGCGCCAGTGACGGCGTCATCGTCGTCGCCGATCCCGTCGAGGGCTCGGACGAGTCGCTCGCCTTGATCGACCCGGTCACGGGCAAGTCGATCGGCGCCGAGCCCGCCGAGGGCCTCGCCAAGATCGGCACCAACAATTCGCTGCGCAAGTCGCTGAAGGGACTGCTCGCACAGACGGCGCTCACGGATCCCGATCCGAAGCTGCGGCTCGCCGCGATCAAGGAGTCCATGCGCTCGCTCGACGACGCCACTGTCGCGGCCTTCCGCGCGCGACTGGCTCAGGAGGGCGATGTCACCGTGAAGCGTGCGCTCGAAGTGGGCCTCGCGCTGGCCGACCTGAAGAGTCCGGATGCGGAGGTGCGCCTTGCGGCGGTGAACTCGCTCGACGGCGAGCTGACCCCCGACGCCTTCAACCATCTCACCACGATGCTCGCGGCGGGCGAAGGCGGGAAACTCGCCGAGCCCGACGAACGCGTGCGCGCCGCTGCCGCCGCCGCCATCAAGAACATCTCGTTCTGGCGCTCGATATACGGCGGCGTCGAGACCCTGTTCTTCGGACTGTCGCTGGGTTCGGTGCTGGTGCTGGCGGCCATCGGTCTTGCCATCACTTTCGGCGTCATGGGCGTGATCAACATGGCGCACGGCGAACTGATCATGCTCGGCGCCTACACCGCCTACGTGATGCAGCTCCTGATCCCGCACAACCATGGCCTGGCACTGCTGATCTCGGTGCCGGCCGCGTTCGTTGTGTCGGGGCTGTTCGGCGTGGCGATCGAGCGCTGCATCGTGCGCTTCCTGTACGGGCGGCCGCTGGAGACGCTGCTCGCGACGTTCGGCCTGTCGCTGGTCCTGCAGCAGCTCGTCCGTTCGGTGTTCTCGCCGAACAACCGCCCGGTGTCGATCCCGGAGTTCATGAGCGGTGTGTGGCAGGTCAACGATGCGCTGGCGCTGACCTACAACCGCCTCTACATCCTGGTGTTCGCGCTGATGGTGTTCGCAGCGCTGCTCGCGGTGCTCAAGCGAACGCCGCTGGGGCTGCAGGTGCGTGCGGTGTCGCTGAACCGGCCGATGGCGCGCGCGATGGGCGTGCGTAGCGCCTTCGTCGACGCGGCAACCTTCGGTCTGGGAGCGGGCATCGCCGGCATCGCGGGCGTGGCGCTGTCGCAGCTCACCAACGTGGGGCCCAATCTCGGTCAGGCCTACATCATCGACTCGTTCATGGTCGTGGTCTTCGGCGGCGTCGGGAACCTCTGGGGCACGTTGATCGGCGGCATGACGCTGGGCGTGGTCAACAAGCTGCTCGAGCCTTACGCGGGCGCGGTGCTCGCGAAGATCCTCGTGCTGGTGGCGCTGATCCTCTTCATCCAGCGCAAACCGCGCGGGTTGTTCCCGCAGAAAGGCCGCGCAGCGGAGGGGCATTGATCGTGGAAGACACCCTGCAGGCGCCGCCCGTGGAAACGCCACGCCCGCTCGCCAAGTACGCACCGCCCACGCCCTACCAGGTGCTGATGCGCGAGGACTTTCCGAGCGGCCTGTTCCTGACGGTGCTGTTCGCGGTCGCGGTGCTGGTGCCCGTCATGCATCTGGCCGTGCCCGAATCCAGCTTCTTCCACCTGTCCTCGTACAGCGTGACCCTGATCGGCAAGTACATGTGCTACGCGCTGCTTGCGGTGGCCATGGACCTGATCTGGGGCTACTGCGGAATCCTGAGCCTGGGCCACACGGCGTTCTTTGCGCTCGGCGGCTACGCGATGGGCATGTACCTGATGCGCCAGATCGGCACGCGCGGCGTCTACGGCGACCCGCTGCTTCCGGACTTCATGGTGTTCCTGAACTGGAAGGAACTGCCGTGGTTCTGGCACGGCATGGATCACTTCTGGATCGCGATGGTCATGGTCGTCTTCGTGCCCGGACTGCTGGCCTACGTGTTCGGCTGGCTGGCTTTCCGGTCGCGCGTCACCGGCGTGTATCTGTCGATCATCACGCAGGCCCTGACTTATGCGTTGCTGCTCGCCTTCTTCCGCAACGAGATGGGCTTCGGCGGCAACAACGGCCTCACGGACTTCAAGGACCTCGTCGGCTTCGATCTCAAACATCCGACGGTGCGCATCGCGCTGTTTACGGCAACGGCCATCTGCCTGGGCATCGGCTATTTCGCATGTCGCTACGTGGTGCGCTCGCGCTTCGGCCGCATCGTGCAGGCGATCCGCGACGCCGAGAGCCGCGCGCGCTTCATCGGCTATCGCGTGGAGAACTACAAGCTCTGGCTGTTCACGTTCTCGGCGATGCTCGCGGGCGTGGCGGGCGCGCTGTACGTGCCGCAGGTCGGCATCATCAACCCGGGCGAGTTCGCGCCCATCAATTCGATCGAGGTCGTGATCTGGGTGGCGGTCGGCGGGCGAGGGACGCTGTACGGCGCGGTGGTCGGCGCCGTGCTGGTGAACTACGCCAAGACCGTTCTCACCGACGCGCTGCCCGACGTCTGGCTGTACGCCTTGGGCGCGCTGTTCGTGTTGGTCACCCTGTTCCTGCCCAAGGGCATCGTCGGCGTCCTGCCGGACCTGCGACTCAAGCTGGAAGCCCTGCGGGACCGTCGCGCCCGGAGGGCGGCCCGATGAGCGCGCCGGGCGTTCGCGGCAGCTTCGAGCGTTTCGGCAGCACCGTGGGTCGCGTGCTCCAGCGCGGGGGCAGCGCCTCCGCGCCGCGGCTCGACCTGTCGCACAACATCATCCTGTACCTCGAGGCGATCACGGTCAGCTTCGACGGCTTCCGCGCGCTGAACAATCTCTCCCTGTACGTCGAGGCCGGCGAGCTGCGTTGCATCATCGGTCCCAACGGCGCCGGCAAGACCACGATGATGGATGTCATCACCGGCAAGACGCGGCCCGACCAGGGCTCCGCGTGGTTCGGCCAGACCGTGGACCTGCTCACGCTCACCGAGCCGGAAATCGCGGAAGTCGGCATCGGCCGCAAGTTCCAGAAGCCCACGGTGTTCGCCGAGCACAGCGTGTTCGAGAACCTCGAGCTCGCGATGGCGGGCAACAAGTCCGTGTGGCGGATGTTGTTCGCGAAGATGACCGCGGAACAGCGCCTGCGCATCGATGAAGTGCTCGAGACCATCGGTCTGCAGAATCACGGCCAGGCACGCGCCGGCAGCCTTTCGCACGGGCAGAAGCAGTGGCTGGAGATCGGCATGCTGCTGATGCAGGACCCGGCGCTGCTGCTGGTCGACGAGCCCGTCGCGGGCATGACGCCGCAGGAGACCGAGCGAACGGCCGAGCTGCTGGTCTCGCTCGCGGGCAAGCATTCCGTGGTCGTGGTCGAACACGACATGAATTTCGTGCGGTCGATCGCGCGCACCGTCACGGTGCTTCACCAGGGATCGGTGCTCGCGGAGGGCTCGATGGAGCAGGTGCAGAACGATCCGAAGGTGATCGAGGTGTACCTCGGCGACGGAGGCCACTGATGGGACTCTTTCAATGATCGGGATCAAGAACCTCAACCAGTTCTACGGCGGCAGCCACACGCTGTGGGACGTCGACATGGCGATACGCCCTGGCTCGCGCACCTGCCTGATGGGCCGCAATGGCATGGGCAAGACCACGCTGCTCAAGTGCGTGATGGGCCTGATCCCCGCGGCCTCCGGCGAGATCACCTACGAGAACCGCGACCTGCGCAAGTCCGCAGCCGAGGCGCGCGCGGGCCTGGGCATCGGCTACGTGCCGCAGGGCCGCGAGATCTTCTCGCAGCTCACGGTCGAGGAGAACCTGCGCATGGGCCTGTTCGCGAAGCGCGAACGGCCGGCCGATGCGCTCGAGCGCGTGTACACCACGTTCCCCGTGCTCAAGCAGATGCTGCGGCGCCGCGGGGGTGACCTGTCGGGCGGGCAGCAGCAGCAGCTCGCGATCGGCCGCGCGCTGCTCCTGCAGCCGAAGATGCTGATCCTCGACGAGCCCTGCGAAGGCATCCAGCCCAACATCGTCCACGAGATCGGGGATCTCATCCTGCGGCTGAACAAGGAGCAGGGACTCACGGTGCTGATCGTGGAGCAGAAGCTGCCGTTCGTGCGCCGCGTCGCCAGCGACTTCTGCATTCTCGACAAGGGTCGCCATGTCGCCAGCGGCGCGATCGCGGATCTCACCGACGAGATGGTGCGGCACCACCTCACCGTGTAGCGACCGTAGCCCGGAAGTCCGGAGTTGCACGGGGTGGTGAGCGAGAAAGGCCGCGGACTTCGGCCGCGCCACCTCACAGCATCTTGACGCGCCGCTCCCAGATCGCCAGTACGAGGCAACCGTCCTCGCTGCGCACGTGGTGCTCGCTGCCAGGTCCGTGGATGAGCAGGGTGCCGGCCTCGTGGCGTCCGAGCTCGTCGGTCTGGCTGCCGGAGAGAATCAGGATGTGCTCGACACCCTGGTGGACGTGCGGCGGCGCTTCGGCGCCGGGCTCGTAGCGCAGCAGCAGCGCCGCAGGACCGCCATCGGGAGTTTCGTAGATCGTCGCGCTCTGGATGCCGGGGTGAAACGGCTTCCAGGTGGCCGACGCTATCGCGGTCGCGGTGTCGAAGAGGCCCCGCATCGCAAATGCATTCATTCGACCGCTAGCCAGGTGTGGACGGTCCGCGAGCGTAACCGTTCGTCCGCGGTGCGGTCACGCCGGACCGGCTGCCCCGCGCGGTTCAGCTCAGGGTTTCGAGCAGGGCCCTGGAGTTCGACACGGCGCCGAAGACGCCGCCCTGCATTTTGATCATGTGCAGGGCGGCGAGGTGATTGCCGGGATCCGTGGCGCCACAGCAGTCTTCGAGCAGCACGCATTCGAAGCCGCGATCATTGGCCTCGCGCATCGTGGTGTGCACGCAGACATCGGTGGTGATGCCCGTGAGGATCAGGTTCTCGATCCCACGCAGGCGCAGGATCATCTCCAGGTCGGTGGCGCAGAACGAGCCCTTGCCCGGCTTGTCGATGATCACCTCGCCCGGCAGAGGCCGGAGTTCGTCGATGAGTTCCCAGCCCGGTTCGCCGCGCACCAGGATGCGGCCGCAGGGACCGGCGTCGCCGATGCCGGCGCCGATGCGCCGCGATCGCCAGCGCTTGTTGGCCGGCAGGTCGGCGAGGTCGGGCCGGTGCCCTTCGCGTGTGTGGATGACGTGGAAGCCCTGCTTGCGGAAAACACCGAGCACCGACTGGATGGGCCCGATCGGCGCCCGCGTCAGCGAGATGTCGTAGCCCATCTTGTCGACGTAGCCGCCGACACCGCAGAAGTCTGTCTGCATGTCGATGATGATCAGCGCCGTGTTCTGGGGGCGCAGGTCACCGTTGTACGGCCAGGGATACGGCTCGGACTGGATGTGCCGCTCGATCATGCCGGGAGGTTCCGTCGCTTTGGATGGGAGGAGACGACTCAGATCGCCGCTTCACCGCCGGGCACGGCCTCCTGCGGTCGCGGTGCCGGCTTGGACAGCGGGGCGAGATGGAATTTCGCGCAGGCCATCAGCAGGCCCGCAACGCCGAGATAGCTCAGCGCCACCATCGGCGTCTTCGCGATGCCGATCGCCTCGCTGTGCATGAAACCGAAGAACGTCATCACCGCGCCCGCGGCGGCGAAGCCCGCGGCCTTGGCGAAGGCGCGGTCGATGATGCAGGCGGTGACGGCGGCCAGGATCAGGCTGATCAGGATCGCACCGCTGCCCATGATCTCGAGCCCGTGGTACAGCACGCCCATGCCGGCGAGCTTGTCGATGCCGACCGTGGCCGCGTTGGTGCCCGCGGCACCCAGCGCGTTGTCGATCATCAGCTTGCCCCAGCCGGCGACCTGCGGAATCAGTGACAGGATCACGGCAGGTGCGTGGTTCCTCGGGGTTTCCTGGAAGGCCTGCGCGCCGATCAGCATGCCGATATAGAGGAGGATCGGCGAGATGGCGACCACGGGAATCAGCGCCATCATCACCGCCAGGATTCCGAACCAGGACAGGATCAGCACCATCACGCCGGTGGCCGCCGAGTAACCGATGCGGCCACCGATGGCCTTCCAGCCCGGGTGTCCGATGTAGACCGCGTTGATGAAGGGGTTGCCCAGGCAGCATCCGATGAGGCTCACGACACCATCGGCGGTGAGGACGCGCGTGGTCGGGAAGTGATCGCCGCCGGCTTCCGCGCTCTCGACGTTGTCCATCGCCTCGACGAGGTCGTAGATGCCGAACGGAATCGCGGTGACCAGGATCACGCCCAGGAACTGGAAGCCGCCGAACACGTGGCCGAAGGCGGGCAGCGGGATCGCGAACCCGAAGCTCGCGAACGAGGCGCCGAGCTTTTCGACGCTCATGCCGCCGAAGTTGAAGCCCAGCGCCAGCCCGCCCCAGGCGATCACGGAGCCGACCGCGATGGCGATCAGGCCCGCCGGAATGCCTTTGAAATAGCGCACACCGCCGAACCAGCTCGACAGCAGGATCGCGAAGCAGATGATGCCGATCACCGGGTCCATGTACATCTCGAGCGCGGGGCGCATCGAGATGAAGGCGATGGAGACGCCGGCGAGCGCACCGAGCAGCGCGGCGCGCGGCGTGATCTTCTTGATCCAGGGCGCAACGAATCCGCCCGCCATCAGCACGAAGCTCTGAACGAACACCCAGGTCAGGCCCGCTTCCCAGCCCTTGATGGGGTCGCCGGTGGCGGCCGCGATCGGCATCATGATCACGAACACGACGACGAACATGTGCGGCACGCTGATGCCCGAGGGCAGCGCGCAGACATCGGTGCGGCCGGTCTTTTTCGCCAGGCCGTAGGCGAGCCAGGCGTAGTACACCGTCGACAGGAACAGCATCAGGCCGGTGGCTGGCAGGATGCGTCCGAAGACGAGGTCATCCGGCAGCTTCAGCAGGTAGCGCATGAGCGCCGTGAGCGTCAGCAGGTTCACCAGGATGTTGGTGCCGAAGCCGAAGAAAGCGTTCCAGTCCCCGGGAACCCAGACCGACGGCTTGAAGTTCGCGACGCTGCTGCCTGTGGTGCTCATGACCCTACGTCTCCCTGTTCCCCAACGAACGATGCGAATGCCCCACGCCCGCCCGGGGCGCGAGGCGGTTTGTTCAATCGCTAACCGAGCGCCGCGATCACGCGCGCCGAATCCGAAACCCAGCCGAAGATTCCGCCCTGCGCCTTGATCATCCGCAGCGCGGTCTCGTGGAATTCGGGGAAGTACGACGCGGCGCAGTCGGCCGGCACCAGGCATTCGAAGCCGCGGTCGTTGGCCTCCCGCACCGTCGTGTGCACGCAGACCTCGGTGGTGACGCCGCAGACGATCAGCGTCTGGATCCCCCGGTTCTTCAGGATCAGCTCGAGGTCGGTCTGGCAAAACGAACCCTTGCCGGGTTTGTCGATCACCGGTTCGCCTGCGCGCGGATACAGCTCGGGGATGATGTCGTGACCGGCCTCGCCGCGAATCAGGATTCGGCCCATCGGACCTGCATCGCCGATCCGTTTTTCAGCGCGTCCGCGCGCCAGCTTGCTGGGCGGTGCGTCCGACAGGTCCGGACGATGACCCTCGCGGGTGTGCAGGACCAGAAGGCCGGCCTTCCGGAACGCCGCGAGCAGGGCGTGGATCGGATCGATCGCGCGGCGTAGCAGTGACACGTCGTTGCCGAGCATCGCACCGAATCCGCCCGGTTCGATGAAGTCGCGCTGCATGTCGATGATCAACAGCGCGGTGCGCGCGGGATCGAAGTTCAGCTCGTAAGGCTCGGCCTGGATCACCCTGTTCAACGATCACGCCCCCGATGGATTCCTGCGGACTTCGAGGGGTGAATCGCAGTATCCGTGCCAGGATGTAACGTTGTATGCAAGAACGATCAGCGCGCCGCGAGCCAAGCGCGCCAGCCGCCGTAGGAGGTGATGTCCTCGGCCCCCTGCATGCCCCCGGATTCGCAGATGAAACCGTTTTCGACGCTGCCGTCGACGAGTTCCACCTTGCCCAGGCCCAGCGGCGCACCGATGCCGTCGAGGAAGGATCCGAGCTCGGCGCTCGGCAGCTCCCAGACCTCCACGTCGATGCACCGGCCGCTGGCATCGCGCACCAGAGCGGGTCGCTTCGGTGGACCACCCGGGAGCGCGTACAGACGGTGCCCCGTCGCGGTCTGCGTGGCGCACACCAGGCGCGCGCCGCGATCGATCAGCTGCCCGTTCAATGGCAGGCCCTGGAGGTGCGCGCCGCAGACGACGACGCGCATGCGATCGGCCGCCATCAGTCGCCGCGGCGAGCTCGCCGCGTTGCCGCGGGTCTCCCCACGCAGATCGGACGCGATCGCGAACAGGGTCTGGTCGGTGAACGCACGCCCGAACAGGGTCACGCCCCAGGGCAGGCCGTTGGCCTGCGTTCCGGACGGCACTGCGATGGCGGCGTAGTCGAGCAGGTTCATGAAGTTGGTATAGGTGCCGAGCTCGCTGTTGCGGCGGATCGGCTCCTCGCGCAGCTCGGCGCGCGTGAACGCGCGCGGAATCGTGGGGCAGAGCACGAGGTCCACCGCGTCGAGCTGGCGATCGCATTCCCGCTTGCACACCTGCAGGCGGTGCGCCGCGTGGATGCGCGACACCGCGTCTGCATGCGCACCGGCGCCGACGATCTCGCGGATCATGGGCAGCATGGCCGCCTCGGGTTCCAGGTACTGGCCGAACGAGGCGTAACGCTCCGCCACGCCCGGTGCCTCGTAGAGCAGGCGTGCCGCCGCAAGGAAGGGCTGGAAATCGATTTCCACCTGGATTCCGCCCAGGGATTCGAACTTCGCGCAGGTCTGCTCGAACAGCGCCGGCCCGTCGGTGCAGCCCAGCCACACGCGGTCCTGTACGCGCGGAACACCGAAGCGGAAGGACGTGAGGCGCGAATTCGGAAGCGCCGCGTTCCATGCCGGGTTGCGCCGCGCGCCACTGTCCGCGGCATCGACGAGCGCAAGCCGCCGGAACAGTTCGGCGGCCTCGCCCACGGTCGTCGCGAACAGGCTCACGCAGTCCAGCGACGGGCAGCAGGGCACCAGGCCGCGCGTCGACAGCAGCCCGCGCGTCGGTTTCACGCCGACCAGTCCGTTGAGCGCGGCCGGCACGCGTCCCGAGCCGGCGGTATCGGTTCCGAGTGCGAAGCTCGCCAGGCCCAGCGCGACCGCCAGCGCGGAGCCGGAACTCGAGCCGCCCGAGGAGTATTCGGCGAGGTGTGCGTTGCGGCACTCCCCGTAGGGCGAACGCATGCCGCTCAGGCCGGTCGCGAACTGGTCGAGGTTGGTCTTGCCCGTGGGGATCGCGCCCCATTCGATGAGCCGCTCGACGACGAAGGCCGAGGTCTCCGGGATGCGCTCGTAGGCGGGACAGGCGGCCGTTGTCGGCACGCCGGCGAGATCGAGGTTGTCCTTGATCGCGAACGGGATGCCGTACAGCGGCAGGGAGCCCGGCGCGCAGGCCCCCAGGCGCTTCAGGTAAGGCTCCAGCGCAGCATCGTCGAGCAGCGTGATGTAGGCGTTGAACTCGGCGTTGAGACCGCGGGCGCGTTCCTGCACCTGGCGCATGACGGCACGCGGGGTCAGCGAGCCGCCCTGGTAGGCGGCGCGCAGACTGGCGAGGCTGAGATCGAGCGGGTGCGAGGGGGCCATGGCGCTCCGGGGTCGGCTGACAACGTTGCATGCAACAACAACGCCAAAGGATCCCTCGCTAGAATGAGGACGACGGGCCCCGGCCCGAACGGCGCTCTTCCTCCGCATGCCTTCCGGCAGTTCGATCCGCAACGGTTCCGCCCAGGGCGTCTACGGGCAGATCAAGGACCTGATCCTCGGCTTCGAGTTGTATCCCGGTTCGCGAGTGACCGAGACCGAACTCGCCGAGCGCTTCGGAGTGAGCCGCACCCCGGTGCGCGAGGCGCTGCAGCGGCTCGAGTGGGAGGGCTACCTCACGGTGCGACCCAAGCAGGGCTGCTTCATCCGCGATCTCGACATCGCCGAGATCGACCAGCACTACCAGGTCCGCATCGCGCTCGAACTCTGCGCCCTGGAACTCGCGGCCACGCACATGCCGGAGCGCGCACTGAAGGATCTGGCGCGCGAATGGGATCCGCAGTACCAGCCGGGCGAGGAGCCGGACATCGAGGCGATGGCGGCGCGCGACGAGAGCTTTCACATCGCGCTGGCCGAGGGCAGCGGCAACCAGGTGCTCGCCGATCACCTGCTGCGAGTCAACCAGAGCATCCATATCATCCGGCGACTGGACTTCACGCAGGATCGTCGCGTCGACCTGACGTACAGCGAACATCACACGATCTGCCAGCACCTGATCCGGCGCGACATCATCTCCGCGCAGCAGGCGCTCACGCAGCACATCAAGCGAAGCCAGCAGGCGGCCAAGGCGATCACGCTGGAGCAGCTGTCCTTCGCGCGGTCGCGTTTGAGAACGGCGGCGCGTCAGCCCGACGCGGCCTGATGCGCGCTTAGAAGCAGCTGTTCTCCCTTTCCCCGCGGCAGCGGAGAAAGGGGCAGGGTGAGGGGCGAGACGTGAGCATCTGCGGTCGAGGCTGCACTACGCCCAGAAGCCTGCCCCTCACCCCATCCCCGTGCGGTGAAGCTGCATGGGCAGAGCAGAGCCGATCTACGGCTTCGGCTGCGGTCCCAGGATGCGTTCCGCCAGCGCGTCGTAAGCCCCATCGAAATGATGTCCGCCCGGCAGCGCCTCGACGCTCAGGCGTCCCGCGGGCAGCTTCGGGCACAGCGACTCCGTCTCGTCCTCGCCGTACAGGCACAGGGTCTGCTTGCCATCCAGCGTGCGCGTCTCGGGTTCGATCGGAAGGCCGTCGTCGTCGTCGCTGTCGATCCAGTTGCCCAGGTGGAACTCGAACGAAGCCTTCTCGCCCAGGGCCATGAGCACGGTGCGCGCAACCGTTGCGCGTGTCGCGGACGGCAGGCGGTTGATCGCGAAGGGCAGCACGTCCGCGCCCTGCGAGTAACCGATCAGGATCACGTTCGGTTTCTTCCAGTGCGAGGCGTAGTAACGCACCAGGCGATCCAGATCCGCCGACAGGCCGGCAGGTGTACGCGGATCCCAGAAGTAACGCAGCGTGTCGAAGCCCACCACCGGGACGCCGCGGCGTGACAGCGAGGCCGCGACCTCCTTGTCCAGGCCCGCCCAGCCGCCATCGCCCGAGAGCAGCACCGCGAAGCGATCGCCACCGTCGCCGATGCCGGCGGCCGCCGCGGGCGGCACCTCGATCACGGGCAGGTCGCCGAGACGAACCGGCGGAGGCGGCAGCGCGCTCTGCTTGTGCGCGCCGATGCGGCGGTAGGCAGCGCGCACGAGCGTCATCTCGTCCGGCGGCGGCACCACGTCATGCTTGCCCTGCGCCACCGACACCACCTCGACGGTCGCCATCGGCCTTGCGAAGTCCTTCGTCACGGCGAGCGAGGGCTTGTCCTGCAGCGCGATCCACGGCAAGGCCAGCGCGGGCGAGGGCAGCAGGGTCACGCCCGATCCGTCCTTGCTCCGGTCGAAGTGCTTGCCGTCGCCCTTGCACAGCGCCTTCTTCAGCCGCAGTTCCGGATGAAAGCCGAGCGTCAGCGCGCCTGAGAAAGTCCCGGCCTGCGACTGCGCGACCATGGCGTAGGCCAGCGCCGCGCCGTTGCCCACGCCCGCGAGCACCGGCGTGTGGTAGGTCGGAAGCTTCTCGTAGCCCTGGATGTAGTGCGACAGGTTCTCGAGATCGCCGTCGGGGAACACGCAGTCGCCCTCGTCTTTTTCCAGAGCGGCACGCAGCGCGCGCATGTCGATCAGGGCGACCAGCGCACCTTCCTGCGTCAGCGCCCTGGCCATGGCCTGGGACGGGTCCAGCACCTTGTCGCCGGTCTTCGTGTCGGTGTCGTCGCCCGACAGCAGCAGCACCGCCCCGTTGACCGCGCCCTGTGGCCGGTAGATCGCCACGTCTTCGAACATGCCGTGCGTGAGCTTCTCCTGCGCGTCGGCGGCGCCGGCAAACGCCAGGCAGGCCAGGAGTGTCGCGATCCGCCTCGTCCACGCCATCGTGTCCATCCCGGTGGTGCCGCCAAGAGAGTTCATCGTTTCGCCGCCTCCGCGCGACCCACCATCGAACGCAGGCCCCCGCTGATCAGCGCCGCGGTGTCCGCAAGCACCAGCAGCGGCGCAACACCACCCGGCGCCGCGAGGTAGCGCGGCTGCCAGGTCGGATCGAATTTTTCCTTGAACGCGCGCAGGCCCTGGAAGTTGTAGAAGTGCTCGCCGTGCGAGAACAGCAGGTTTCCCAGGCGATGCCAGTTGGTGGCGAGGCGGTGCTCCATCATCCCGGACAGCGGCGCCATCCCCAGGCCGAAACGCAGGAAGCCTTCGGCCTGGAAGTGCAGCATGACCTGCACGAACAGGTAGTCCATGGTGCCCTTGGGCGCGTCGGGCAGGTGGCGCATCAGGTCCACGCTCGCCTCGATCCTGCGGTCGGTGACCAACATCGTCGCGAACGCCACGATGCGCCCGTTGTGGCGGGCCAGCGCGACCGGCTGGCGCAGCACGTAGTTCTCTGCGAACGCGCCCAGCGAGAACGACTTCTCGGCCGTGTCGTGTTCGTGCAGCCAGGCGTCGGACACCGCGCGCAGGTCCGCGATCACGCCTGGCATCGCGTCGACGGGCACGACTTCGAACGTCAGGCCCTCGCGCTCGCCACGGCTGACGCCCTGTCGCAGGTTCGACCGGCGCGCACCCTTCAGCGAGAACGACGGCAGATCCACCGAGGCGTGCTCGCCCAGCTTGAGCGGGCGGAGTCCCGCGTCGAGGTAGTGCGGCAGGTATTCCGGGCGCACCTGGTAGAACGAGGCGCGCCCGCCCGCCTCGCGCGCCTGCTCCAGGAAGCGCCAGATCAGTTCCGGCACCTCGGACTCGGGCCCGACGGGGTCGAACAGTCCGACCCAGGAGCGTGAGCGCCGCCCATACATCACGAAGGCGTTGCCCGACTCCGAGAACAACAGCTGCTTGTCGCCCATCAGCGCGAGGCCTGCATCGGCCTTGTCCTGCGCGCTGACGATCTTGGCGGCGCGATCCAGCGTGGCGCGATCCACCGTGTGCAGCACCGGCGAGGCCGGGCGGAACAGCTGGCGCATCGCGAAGGCGAAGGCGAGCAGGGTCACGGCGAGCAGTGCGCGCAGCGAGCGCGGCGCATGCGCGTCGAACTCGAACTGCCACCAGAGCTCGTGCGTGTACTCGACGTCGCGGTAGACCAGGAACAGCAGCAGGGTGACCGTCCCCAGGATCGCCGCTACCGCGCCGGTCCAGCCCGGGCTGAAGGGCTGCGCCAGCAGCGAGGCATGCCGCGTGAACTGCTTGCGCGAGGCCGTCAGCAGGGTCACGAAGCCGAGCAGCACGAGCGCCTCGTTCACCGCGATGCCCTTGGGCAGCGCCAGCACCAGGCTCAACACCCCCAGCGCCACGCCCGTCCACCATGCGGCATCGAGTCGCTGCACCATGCCGCGTGCCACGAACAGCAGCGCCAGGCCCGCGATGCTGCCCAGGAAGTGCGCGGCCTCGACCACCGGCAGCGGCACGTGCAGCGCAAGCAGCGTCGTGGCCTCGTCGGTGGCGGGCGTCACACCCGACAGCAGCAGCATGGTGCCGACGATCAGGGTCAGCGCCGCCATCAGCATCGGCGTCAGGCCCACCATCGCGCGGATCACCGCGGTTTCGCGCGCGCGCCGCAGCTCGTGGATCACCAGCCAGGCCAGCGCCAGCATCAGCGGCAGCAGGTAGTAGATGACGCGGTACATCACCAGCGCGCCCGCCACTTCCACGGTTGGCGCCGCGCCGCCCAGCGACAACAGCATCACCGCCTCGAACACGCCGATGCCGCCCGGCAGGTGGCTCAGGATGCCCAGCACGACGGCCACCGCGTAGAAGCCCAGGAAGGGCGCGTACGCCACCGAGCCTTCCGGCAGCAGAACCCACAGCACCGCCGCGGACACCGCAATGTCGAAGGCCGAGATCAAAAGCGTCGGCAGGGTCACCGCCAGCGGCGGCGCCTTCACCGTGAAACGCCCGAGGATTCGGTGCTCTCCGCCCTTGCGCGCGAGCCAGACGATCGACGCGATTGCCCCCAGGAACAGCACCGCCAGCATCCGCACGGGCCAGGGCGGCAGGCGCAGCGTCGGCGCGATGGCATCCGCCGCCCACAGCAGCGCGATCGCGCCGATGAAACCCACGCCAAGGCCGAAGCACAGGGCGTTGAATGCGATTGCACGGCCCACGCGCTCCGGATCCACGCCGGCCGCACCGTACAGGCGCATGCGCACCGCGCCGCCCGTGAGTACGCCCAGGCCAATCGAGTTGCTCAGCGCATAGGCGATGAAAGCCGCCTGCCCGGCGACGCGGTAGGGCACGGTGGCCCCGACGTAGCGCAAGGCGAAGAAATCGTAGCCGGTCAACGCAAAGTAGCTGACGCCGGTAGCCACGATGGCCAGCAGCAGTCGCATCGAGTCGGTACCGTGCATCGCGGCGACGACCGCGTCGTAGCGCAGCTGCCCGGCAAGGTTCTTCAAGGTCTCGAAGCACATCAGGCCCATCGCGACGAATGCCAGCCCGAGCAGCCAGGGCGTCCATCGCTGCAGCCGCGAGCTGCCCTCGGGCGCGACCTCTTCGAGGCTCGCCAGTGACTCTCCCATCCCTTCGTCTCCCAGCAGCGGTTCTCGCGACCCACGCGCCTGCGGCGCCCGCTCCCGTTCGGGAGGGGCGCCGCAGGCGCTTATGCGGCCTTGGTGGGTCCGATTATCCCGCGTCTACGGGAACGAACAGGCGATGACCGTCGCGCTGGATCAACAGGGCGACCGAGCCTTCTGCCTTCTCGACGCGCTCGCGCAGCTGGTCGACGGTCGAAACCGTGACCCCGTTGGCCGAGATCACGATGTCGCCGGGCTGTATGCCCGCATCGGCGGCCGCGCCGGCGACCTGCTCGACCAGCAGGCCCTTGGCGTCGCTTTCGCGCTGCTCATCCTTGTTCAGCGGGCGAACCGCCAGGCCCAGCTTGCCGGCCGGCGCGGACTTGTCCTTCGCGCTGGCCACCTTGCGGTCCTGCATCTCGCCGACCTGGACCGTCAGTTCCTTGTTCTTGCGGTCGCGCCAGATCCCGAGCGAGGCCTTCTGGCCGGGCTTGAGCGCAGCCACGCGCGCCGGAAGCTCGGACGAGTCCTGGATCGGGTCGCCGTTGAAGCTGAGGATCACATCGCCGCTCTGCACGCCGGCTTTCGCCGCCGGGCTGTCGTCGTCCACGTCGGAGACCAGCGCGCCGGCGGGGCGCTCCAGGCCGAAGGACTTGGCGAACGCGCCGTTCACGGGCTGCACCGTCACGCCCAGGCGTCCGCGCGCCACATGGCCCGTCGTCTGCAGCTGGTCGGCGACGTTCATCGCCACGTCGATGGGAATGGAGAAGGACACGCCCATGTAGCCGCCGCTGCGCGAGTAGATCTGGGAGTTGATGCCCACCACTTCGCCCGCGAGGTTGAACAGCGGGCCGCCGGAGTTGCCCGGGTTGATCGCCACGTCGGTCTGCAGGAAGGGCACGTACGAGCCGTCGGGCAGGGTGCGGCCCTTGGCGCTGACGATCCCCTGCGTGACGCTGTTCTCGAATCCGAACGGCGCGCCGATGGCCACGACCCATTCACCTACCGCAGTGCGGCTGCTGTCGCCGATCTTCACGGTGGGCAGGTCCTTGGCGTCGATCTTGATCACGGCCACGTCGCTGGTGGTATCCACGCCGATGACCTTGGCGGAGAACTCGCGGTGGTCGGTGAGCTTGACGATGACCGACTTGGCATCGGCCACGACGTGCGCGTTTGTCAGGATGGTGCCGTTGGCGTTGACGATGAAGCCCGAGCCCTGGCCGCGCATCGGACCCTGCGGAGGCTGCTGCGGCATCCCGCGGAACCACGGCGGGACGTTGCCCTGGCTGCCGTTGTCGTCGCTGTCGTCGTCGCCGCCGGAACCGGGGAAGCCCTGCGGCGCGCCGCGCATCGAGGTCTTCATGTTCTCCGTCACCGTGATGTTGACCACGGCCGGCCCGTACTGGCGCGCCAGGGCCGCGAAGTCCGGCAGGGCGATCGCGGGGACCGGCGCGGACGTGCGCGGATCCACGGCGGTGACGTTGCCGGGCTGGTTGCCGCCGAGCGCCACGACCGCGCCGAACGGCGCCGCGAGCGCGGCGCCGAGGAGTGCGGCGACGAACGGAGTGCGGATGAAGGTCCGGAGGGAGTGGGGCGTAGTCATGAAAGCATCCTTTTGTCTGGCGGCCTGCGGGCCGGGCATCGGTGCCGGGCGAAGGCCGGGCATGCGTGCATGGTGTCGGGGAAGATTTAGGGTTCCATTAAGAAACCGGTTTTAAGAAACCGATTTCGTTAAACCGATTTCGTTGACGCAGATCGCCGCCCACGAAAAACCCCGGACGCGCGAGCGCGACCGGGGCTGGGCAGCGTGGTCGTTACGGCCGGGTGGCGTCGACGGTCTGTCCGTCGGCCGACCCGTCCCGCGGGACCCTTACGAGCGACGCGCTTCGTCGATCTTGTCCTTCACGACGCCGACGCCGGCCTTCACCGCGTTCTTCGCGTCGTCGATCTTCTCCTTGATTTCGCCCTTCATGCGATCGACCTTGCCTTCCGCATTCTGTGCGTGGCCCTTCGCCTCGAGTTCGTGGTCGCCGGTGAGATTGCCGACCTTGGCCTTCACCGTGCCGATCAGCTCGTTGGCGTGGCCCTTGGCCTTGTCAGCAGCAGCGGAGTTGGTTGCCTTGTCAGTGTTCATTGAATGGTTCCTTACATTTCAGTGGGCCGGCAACAGCGCCGGACGCCGTGATGAGGTCAGGTTTCGTGCCCGCTTGGAAACACGGGAGTTTTTGGATATCGCCATCGAGGTGGCTGCGCGTGATGCACGTCGAAAAAACGGTGTGCCTGCAAATTGAGAAGAAGGGAAACAGGCCGAGGCCTGGACGCGAACATGCCCTTGGTTCTTTCCACACGCGCGGGGCTTCCGGACACTTCGCCGGGCTGCGGCGACGTGGACTACGGTGATGCAGGCAGCCGTACGGTTGCGCGCAGACCGACGCGGTCCTCGCGATTCTTCAGCTCGATGCTACCGCCATGCCGGTGCACCACGCCCTGCACGATGGCCAGCCCGAGTCCCGTGCCGGCGATGTCGCCGGTGCCGCCGCGCACGAAGCGCTCGAACATCGCCGACTGCCGCGCCGGATCG